>JBOGCE010000021.1:0-34274 GCA_051656585.1 Sarcina sp.
AGTAGTAACAAAAACAGTTGAAAATAAAAAAATAGTAAAGCCAACACCGTTAAATGGAAGATTAGTAATAGAAAAAATAGATGCAGCAGATGGAAAAACATTAGAGGGAGCAGAATTTGAAGTTTATAAAGGAAAGGCAGTAGTAGGAAAAGGGACAACAAATAAAGAAGGAAAATTAGATATCTCAAATTTAGAATATGGAAAATACACAGCGAAAGAAGTAAAAGCACCAGAAGGATATGAGTTGAATGAATTAAATAAATTCGAGTTTGAGATAACAAAGGAAAATTTAGTAGTAACAAAAACAATTGAAAATAAAAAAATAGTAAAGCCAACACCGTTAAACGGAAGATTAGTAATAGAAAAAATAGATGCAGCAGATGGAAAGGCATTAGAAGGAGCAGAGTTTGAAGTTTATAAAGGAAAGGCAGTAGTAGGAAAAGGGACAACAAATAAAGAAGGAAAATTAGATATCTCAAATTTAGAATACGGAAAATACACAGCAAAAGAGATAAAAGCACCAGATGGATATAAACTTGGTGAACAAGTTATATTTGATTTTGAAATTACTGAAAATAATTTAGTTGTAAATTTATTAGTGAAAAATGAGAAAGAAAAAGTTGAACCTCCAATAGAAGAAAAAAAGGGAAAATTAGAAATATTAAAATTGGATGAAGAAACTAAAGAACCTCTTGCAGGTGCAAATTTTATTATTATGAAAGATGATTCACAAGAAATTGTAGGTCAAGGTGTTACAAATGAGGAAGGGATTTTGGTATTTGATGAATTAGGTGCAGGGAAATATTGTTATATAGAAATAAAAGCACCAAATGGATATGTAATTGATAGTACTAAACATTATTTTGAAATAACAGATAAGGGTGAAGTTATTCAAGCAACAGTTACTAATAAAAAAGAAGTTATAAATCCACCTATAGAACCACCGGTAAACCCAGAGCCACCGGTAGACCCAGAACCACCGGTAGACCCAGAACCACCGGTAGACCCAGAACCACCGGTAAACCCAGAACCACCGGTAAACCCAGAACCACCGGTAGACCCAGAACCACCGGTAGACCCAGAACCACCGGTAGACCCAGAACCACCGGTAGACCCAGAACCACCGGTAAACCCAGAACCACCGGTAGACCCAGAACCACCGGTAGACCCAGAACCACCGGTAAACCCAGAACCACCAGTAAAACCAGAACCACCAGTAAAACCAGAGGGTGATAAAAATGAAGGTGGGATATGGCCAGAAACCTCAGATAATGGTATGACAGGCTATTCAATATTAGCATTAATTTCAATAGCTGGATTATTTATTATTAATAGAAGAAAATATTAAAATTAAGCTCTTACAAACAGAATTGTTTGTAAGAGCTTTTTAGAATTTATAAACTAAGGTTTAATTTAGGTAGAAATTTTACTCTATCTGAATGTTAAATCGAAGTTATCTAGGGCTGTGAGTTTTTTATCGCTTACTTATAAAAGAAGGCCTAGTAGAAACTCTAGCTATTAGATAAAAATAATATTTAAAAAAATGATGAATAGTTTATACAGTTTCTAAGTTAATTAATTTAGCATGTATAATAGTTCGCATATCCAAAGTTTCATAGCTACAAGTTGCAAGTGTAATAATTTTATCCGTAGGAGTTATTTTAAGATTACTTTTAAAAAGAGAATTATCAATTAAGGTATTAAGATACTTTTGTAGAATAATATTGTCGTTAGTTGAATTGATTTTGATATGTGAATCGGCATTATTCTTACCATTTGTAGTATAAACAGAAAATACTTCAAAAGTATATTTATGGCTATTATCAGTTATATAAATTTTATTATTTTCATCGAAAAACTCTTTCTTTTTATAATGTTCTATATTATTGAAAACTGTTTTGTTTTTCATATTATGTCCGTATATTATAGAATTAAAATCTTCTTTAAAATCATTTCTAAAATCTAAAAATACTGAGCCAGAAGCTGATTGTTGTCCGTTAAAGTTTGTTTTTAAATATTTAGAGTTATTACTACCTTGAACAACAGGATAATCAATATTTGTATTATCAATTGTAAGCCAAAAATTATAGTCTGGATTTAAATTTTTTAGTTTTATATACTTATCTGCCATAGATGTATCAGTAGTATTATTGAAAACATCTTGTATTTCTGTATAAGTTTTATTAGCTTTGTTGTAGTCTATTATTTTTGAGATGATATTAAATAAAGAGAATCCTAAAATGCTTATTAGTACAACGTTAAAAATTACTTTAAGTGAATTATTCATTTAATTACCCCTTTGTTTATTTTTACCATTTAATTACAATTATATATCAAGACTTAAAATACTGTAAGGGGCTTTAGTAATTTTTTAATTATCTTTGTGCATAAGTTGTTTTAAGAGAGCTACATGGAATGCTATCAAGGCATTTACCGAGATTCATAGATACTTCTGCAATAGTAGTTTTATCATTATATTTTTCTACTGCTAAAACAATAGCCCTAGCTCTTTTAGATGGATTTTCTGATCTAAATATTCCTGAACCTACAAAAACACCATCACAACCAAGTTGCATCATAAGAGCAGCATCAGCAGGTGTGGCAACACCACCAGCAGCAAAATTAATAACAGGAAGTTTTTGGTTTGTTTTTACATATTCTAATAATTCAAAAGGTACCTTATATTCATTTGCAAGTGTTGCTAGTTTTTCTTCTGATAAATTATTAAGATTTTCTATGTCTTTATTCATAGTTCGCATATGTCTTACAGCTTCAACTATATCGCCAGTTCCAGCTTCTCCTTTAGTTCTTATCATTTTAGCACCTTCATTAATTCTTCTTAAGGCTTCACCAAGATTTCTAGCTCCACATACAAATGGAGTAGTAAAATCCTTCTTATTTATATGATTTGTATCATCAGCAGGTGTTAAAACTTCACTTTCATCAATAAAATCAATATTTATAGCTTCTAGAAGTTGAGCTTCTACAAAATGTCCTATTCTAGCTTTTGCCATAACAGGTATAGATATTACATTTTGTATTTGATTAATCATATATGGATCGGACATTCTAGCAACACCACCTTCTTTTCTAATATCAGAAGGAACTCTTTCAAGTGCCATTACTGCACCAGCTCCAGCTTCTTGTGCAATTTTTGCCTCTTCAATGTTAGTAACGTCCATTATTACTTTTCCTTTTAAACTTTCTGCAACTTCACAAAATATTTTTTCCATTAAAATACCCCCAATAAATATATTTTCCCTAAATTTACCATTTTAATTTTAAATAAGCAAATGTATCCATACACTATAAAGGCATTTATTTATTATTTATAGTGTGTGAATGAGATAATTTTCTTAATTTAAAAATAAGAAAATCCACACTCTACATATTTGAGTGTGGATTTTTTTCTAATCAAAGAGTTCAGAAGCTTTTTTTCCTATTATTGGAGTAGTGATTATATTTGCAGCACTAATTGAAGCAAAACCTCCAAATGGAAATTGATTTAAATTATTATTATGTGGTAGAATTCCACAAGAATTTTGGGCAAGTGGATGTATAGAGTTCATTGGCATTGTAGAGTGTGTGCTTGTACTAGTATTAAAATATTTGTGTATATTTTTTCTGTCTATATCATCATCAATATCAAAGTCGTCAATAGATGAATTATTTAGTAAATCTATGTTCTCATATTTCATATTAAATACCCCATTTTTAATAATTATATAATTACTATATTCTCATGTTTTGAGATTGTTCATTATACTTTATTATATTGAATAGAGATATTTTTTATGATAAATTTGGTACACATTTTTAATTATGTTTCCTAAAAAAGTGGATTTGAAAAACATTTTTATGTTATAAATTACCGAGAAAAGGTAGATTATAATTTTAGTAGTGTTAATATGTTATTAGGATAAAATTAAAATTATATTTAGTTAATTTATTTTAGATATAAATAGGAAGGCAAGGTGAAAAATGAGCGTTAATTTAATAAATGATTGGAAGCCTTTATTGCAAAATGAATTTGAAAAAGAATATTATTTAAATTTAAGAGAATTTTTAAAAGAAGAATATAGAACAAAAACTATATATCCACATATGAATGATATATTTAATGCACTTCATTATACATCATTCAAGGAAGTTAAAGTATTACTTCTTGGGCAAGATCCATATCATGGTGCGGGTCAAGCACATGGTCTTAGTTTTTCAGTTAAAAAGGGTGTTAGAATACCTCCATCACTTAGAAATATATATAAAGAATTGAACTCAGACCTTGGGTGTTATATACCTAATCATGGTTTTTTAGAATCTTGGGCAAAACAAGGCGTGTTAATGCTTAATACAGCATTAACAGTTAGAGAAGGACAGCCAAATTCTCATAAAGGCAAAGGTTGGGAAATATTAACTGATAAAATAATTGAATTACTTAATGAGAGAGAAGATCCAGTTGTTTTTATTCTTTGGGGAGCAAATGCTATATCAAAAGAAAGATTAATAACTAATGAAAGACATTTCATAATTAAATCAGTTCATCCAAGTCCGTTATCAGCATCAAGAGGCTTTTTTGGATCAAAACCATTTTCAAAAACTAATGAATTTTTGAAAAGTATAAATAAAGAGCCTATAAATTGGCAAATAGAAAATGATTAATAAAAAGATCGAGTAGCTTAGATCACTTGATATTAAGAGGAGAATAATATAATGAAATTTAAAACATTAGATATAGATTTAAATAAAATTCCAGCAAAATTTGGTGATAGGTATAATCATATACTTGAAAGCGAAAATGTGATAGCTTTATCAGAAGAAAATTTTGAGAGAATAGATGAATTAGTATTAAGAAAACAAGGTATATATTATGATGAACTTTTATATAGAGATTATTGTAATAAAGCTTTAGAAAAATATAGTGATAAGAAAGATATGTTTGACGTAGAGTTTGGCATAAATTTGTATGAGGAATATGAAAAAATACAAGGAAATAAATTTGAAGGATTAATTCCAAGAAAGGATACCCAAATTTATAAATTTCTTGCAGAGTTTGGTTCAGAGATAGTTACTGAAGGTAGAGAATATACTGCTAAAGATTATGTTTATGAAATGACTAGTTACATGTTTTCAATAATATATGATTATGAAGTTAAAAAAATAGTGCATGAACTAGAGCATTTTAATCTTGAATTTACTAATGAAAATGAAAAATTATCTAAGGATGTTATGGATGAAATAGATAAATTTATAATAATTCCTTGGGTAAAAATGAGTGGTTATATAGGTATTGTTGGAGATGAAGATATTATCTATGGGTTAGATGAATTAGTAGCACAAAGTTATTGTAAAACTGATTTTGATACAGTTATGGCAGTACATGTTGCAAGAGCAATAGTTATGAATAAAATAGATTTTGATTTTGAACTTGATATGGACTTAAAATTACAAACTCTTAAAGATTTATTTGAACTTGAAGAAAGTGAACATAAGGTTTACTCAGAAAAGCTTATAGAACTTTCAAAGAATATTTATGAACTATATTTAAATCTAGAAGTTGAAAATTTTTTAGAATTGAATAAATAATTTTATTAACACATGATAATGACTGTACAGGTAAAAGCGAGTTTTATTTAGTACAGTCATTTTAACTTTACTTTATTAAATGTTTTTGCATACCTATATAAACTAGAATAAGAGCAAATACTATGATATCAAAAGCATAGCTTATTCTATTTAATACCTCATTATGAGAATTACCAAAAATGGCTGCTAAGATAAATAAAAAAATAATAGGCAAAGTATATCTATTCAAAAATTTATATTTTATTTTAGCATTCATAATTCCCGTCTCCTTTCTATCCTTACAAATGTCAAAATACAAAAGCAATTTATACTTCAAAAGACTATAATTATATTATTATTATATACCTTATAAAAGTAATAATAATATAATTTAGATTAAAAAACTTTGAAAATAGTAATGAATTTTAAATACTTTTTGAAATGAAATTTAGTAAAGCTTAAAAGATGTAAAATTAAATTGTCGAAAAATATAAAAGAAGAATATTTCTTGGGAAATAAAAATAAATTATCTGTAATTATAGAGATAATTGTAGTGAAAATTAAAAACATAATAAAAAAGTTGAGAATAAAATTATATTTAGTATAATTACTTTAGAAGATAAAAAGAGGTGGTGTTTATTATTAGCAGTAATTTTGGACCTAAAACACAGATGACAATAAATTTAGTGAAAGGACTGATATTAGCTTTATTTGTTGTTTTAAACTATTTATTTTTTAATTTAAATGATTATGTTTTTGTAGTTATTTTCGTACTTTTAATTGTTGTAATGGAACTTTTAACTAAATATGCTAAGAAAAAATTTTTATGGTAATACTTTTTGACTTACATAGAATTAGGGAGAAAAAAAGATTATTTGAGAGTATTTAAAGTTTAAGTTTCTTAAATGAGATATTTTTTGATTTACAAGATCTTATGTAAAAGGTATACTAATAAATGTCTTAAGGACATGGCTCGATAGCTCAGTCGGTAGAGCAGAGGACTGAAAATCCTCGTGTCGCTGGTTCGATTCCTGCTCGAGCCACCATTACGAAGCTTGGTTGTGATAACCAAGCTTCTTTTTTATATTTTTTTATTGGAGATGACAGATGTGAGTGAATTACTAGACTTTTTAGAAACTTTAGTGAAGAATAATAAAAATGAATACTTATATCAAGTTTTAGAAGTAGGAACATCTATTGATGAAATTATTTCTAAAGAAATAAAATATCAAATTGCTCAGATAATTATAAGAAATAAAATAAAAATAAAAACTCTAGGTGCACTATGTAATATGATTTTTAAAGGTGATTATTGGGAATCTATATTGTTTTATAAGGAAATTTCAACCAAGAGAATACAAGTGCACGTTTGTGTAGCAATAGATTTATTAGAAATGATAGCATTAGGGAGTTATAGTATAGAAAGAGAAGAATTTCAGCAGTATAGAAAAATGAAAATGGAAGAAAATATACTAATAGACGAGTATACTATGAATGAGAAAGAATATAGAACTTATACACAAAATCAATAACTTTACATTTTTATTAAAAAATAGAGAATTTTGAAGAATTTAAAAGTAAATAAACTTTAAATTAAAAATTTAATTAAATTTAGACTTTACAAAGTATAGTTAGCAAGATATACTAGTAAATGTCTTAAGGACATGGCTCGATAGCTCAGTCGGTAGAGCAGAGGACTGAAAATCCTCGTGTCGCTGGTTCGATTCCTGCTCGAGCCACCAGCAAAAGTTTGGTTATAATAACCAAACTTTTTTTTTGCATAAAAATAGCATAATCTGATAATATTAGTTCTGTTTAGAAAACTTTTTAAATTTTGATGAATATGTTATTATATTCTTAGTAGAATTCAAATTAAAAGGAGAGTTAAAAGAATGGAAAATAAAGTTTTAGCAGTAGTAGCTGGAAGAGAAATAACAGATAGAGACATCGATATGATAATCGCAAGATACCCAGAGCAACAAAGAGCAATGTTTGCTTCAGATGATGCTAGAAAAGCTATCTTAGAGCAAGCAATTGGTTTTGAGTTAATGTATCACAAAGGTTTAGAGTTAAAGCTAGATGAAACAGATGCTTTCAAAGCTCAATTAGAAATATTCAAAAAAGAATTATTAATACAAAAAACTGTAGATGATGTTTTATCAAAAGTTATGGTAACAGATGCAGAAGCAGAAGCTTACTATAATGAAAATAAAGCTGAATTTGAAGAACCAGAAAGAGTTGCTGCTAAGCATATCTTAATGGATAGTGAAGAAGATATTAAAGCTTTAAGAGATAAAATCGTTGCAGGTGAAATTTCATTTGAAGAAGCTGCTAGAGAAAACTCAACATGTCCTTCAAAAGCTCAAGATGGTAATCTTGGAGAATTCTCAAGAGGAATGATGGTTCCAGAATTTGAGAAAGTTGCTTTTGATATAGCTGTTGGAGAAGTTAGTGAACCAGTTCAAACACAATTTGGTTACCACTTAATCAAAGTTGAAGAAAAGAAAGATGCTTCAGTTCAAGCATTTGATGCTGTTAGAGATGATGTTATAAGAAAATTATCAGCTACAGCACAACAAGAAAAATATATAGGAATGCTTACAGAACTTGAAAAGCAATATCCTGTTGAGAGAAAAAACTAATAAATTCAATTAGTTTCTAACTTATAGTCACAGTACGCTTTGTATTGTGACTATTTTTTATGTGATAGACTCATTATTCCATAAGTAGGAGCATTAGAAGTACTAGTCTATAAATAACTTCAATTTAATATTTAAATAGAGTTGAAAAGTTCATATGAATTGAAGGGCAGTTTATAGAAAAGAAAAAATTATAAATATATGCTTAATAAACATGTTTAAAAAACAACTAAAGAACTGATATTTTTGCGGTGAAAAGGTTTTGAATATCTAGTGTGAAAAATAAAAATAGACATATTATTAAGAGATTAAAATTTAAGAGTTAGGTTGATTAATTTGTGCTATAATGGTATATGTAATTTTTTGTGATTACATATTTAAAAGAGCTTAAATTAAGTTAAACGTTACGAAGCTAACATTTAGTGAGTAGAGGTGAAATTTTTTGAGAAAATGGATTGAAATGGAGAAGAAAATCTTCTCTCATTGGAGAATGATATTAAACATCTCCAAAAAAGAATTCAAAAAGGAATTCGCAGGTTCAAGACTAGGAATACTTTGGTCAATAATAAGACCAGTCGCGATGATTATAGTATTCTGGGTTATTTTTGGTATGGTATTCGCTGGAGCACCTATAGTTGTAAAAGGTGAAAAAGTTCCATATCTAGTTTGGCTTGTTGCAGGTTATGTTCCTTGGATATTTATTTCCGACTACATAGTTGCAGGGGCTAGTTCGATAAGGAATAGTGCTTTTTTAGTTAAGAAAGTAAAATTCCCAGTCGAAATTTTACCATGGATAAGGGAAATGATGAGTTTTTATAACTTCCTTATTTTCTTAGTGATAAACTTTATTATATTTACTATTTACGGTTGGTTAGGACATATAAACTGGTTGTATCTTATTTATGCAATAATAGTTACTATGATATTCTTATCAGCATTATCTAGAATGTTATCTACATGGGTTGTAATGTCTATAGACTTTATGCATGGTATAGGTGTTTCTATGCAGTTCTTATTTTGGTTAAGTCCAGTAATGTGGGATTTAAGTCAATTAGTAACTGGATTTAAGAGTAACCCTCAATTATTACATTTATTGATAAATATAGTTAAGTTAAATCCTTTAACATATTTAGTTTTAGTGTTTAGGGATGCGTATCTTGGTAGTAGCTGGGTTTCACAGCCATTCTTTGGAATGCCTGGATGGACATATACAGTTTACTTCTTTATAATAACTATAATTTTATTCTTAATTGGAACAAGAGTATTTAATAAATTTAGACCAGAATTTGATGATGTTCTATAAAGTGAGGTTTAGAATATGTCAGTAGTTATAAAAGCCACAAATCTAAAAAAGATGTATAAAATGTATGGCAATAATAATGAAAAGATTTTTTCTTTTTTAAGAAAGAAACATTATGAAGAGTTTTATGCCTTAAATGGTGTATCATTTGAAGTAAAAAAAGGTGAGTGTGTTGGGATTATTGGGCATAATGGTGCTGGTAAATCAACACTTTTAAAAATACTAACAGGTGTTGCTTTTCAAACATCTGGAGAATTAGAAGTAAAAGGAAAGGTCTCTTCCCTGCTAGAACTTGGTTCAGGATTTAATCCTGAACTTACAGGTATAGAGAATATTTATTTTAACGGGACTTTAAATGGACTTACAACTCAACAGATTGATGCAGTAAAACAAGAAATAATTGATTTTGCTGATATTGGGGATTTTGTATATCAACCAGTTAAGAGTTATTCAAGTGGTATGTTTGCTAGACTTGCATTTGCAGTTGCTATAAACATAGATCCAGATATTCTTATAGTTGATGAAATTTTATCAGTTGGTGATGTAGGATTTCAAGTTAAATGTATGGAAAAGTTTGAAGATTTCAAAAAAGCTGGAAAAACTATTCTATATGTTTCACATGGACTTGGAACTGTAAAGAAGTTTTGTGATAGAGCTATTTGGCTTCAAAAAGGTCAAGTAGTAGATGATGGAAATGCTGTTATAGTTGTAGAAAGATATTATAATATAAATTTCAATCCAGCTGTAATAGAAAATATTGATGAAGGAAAAAATGATGTTGTTAAGTCAATTGAATTAACATCAAAGAAGAATGTTTTAACTTATAAAGAAGATTTAGATTTAGATTTTCACTATGATTTAATACAGGAACTAGAAGAACCTAGAATTATATTTGAAATAAGAAAAACAGATTATGAGCCAGGAACTACTAGAGGAAGTGACCAATTTGTTTGTGCTTTTGATAGTATAGATAATAATGTTAATTTAAAAGGTACAAAGGGATTAAATAAAATAAAATTGAATCTTGAAGACATAAGTTTAGTTGCTGGAGTTTATTATTTTGATGTAATTATTTTAGATAAGGATGAAACTGTATATAGAAAGATAAACGCATTTAGCTTCACTATGGAAGATAAGTACAGAGGAGAAGGCTTTTTAATATTGGAACATTCTTGGAATAAGTAGTTTGTGAGGAGGCCCCACAAATGGGAGTAGTATTGGATAACTTTAAAAGGATTATAAAAGAAGAAGGGTTTTTGGCTCTTCTAAAAAAGATATGCAATGATATTGGTTATAGAATTTATTGTATTAGAAGTAAATCTAGAATGACATACAATAAAAACTATAATAGATATCATGCACATTTTACAAAAATCTTAGCAGAAGAAAAATATGAAGCTGTAGTAGTTTTTGATTCAAGAGTTGGATGGAACATCCCTCTTTTTCAAAGATCTCAACATATGGCAAATGAACTTACTGATAAAGGGTTACTATATTTTTATAGATCATCAGAGCAGTTTGATAAGGATATAACAGAAACACAAAAATTAAAAGATAGATTACATATAGTGAATATGGCTAATTATGCGCTTAATAATGCAATGTTTGATGTTTTAAGAGCTCATAAAGGACCTAAGTTTCTATCTTTATATTCAACAGATATTTACTTAGATGAGCCTTATATTAAAGATAAGTATACAGATGCAGGATTTCACATTATTTATGAATATATAGATGAAATGTCAGATCAAATATCAGGGGCTTTACCTGAGTTTGTATACGATAGACATAAGCATATACTAGAAGATACTGAAAACTTTGCGATCGGGTCAGCTGATAAACTAATAGAAGAAATTAGAGAGGTTCGTGGAGATAAAAATGTTGCCATGATAACTAATGGTGTGCAATATAAAGATTGGATTAAACATGATATAGAAGTTCCAAAGAAACTTAAGGATATAGTTGCTAAAGGAAATCCAATTATAGGATATTTTGGAGCTTTAGCTAAATGGTTTGACTATAAGCTTTTAAGAGATCTTGCAGAAGCAAGACCAGATTATGAAATTGTTCTTATAGGATTTTTATATGATGGAGAGTTTAAAGCAAGTAAAGTTGAGGAACTGCCAAATGTTCATTATTTAGGAATTATAGATTATAAAGAATTACCTAAATACGGAAGATTTTTTGATGTATCAACAATACCATTCTTATTAAATGACATAACAGAATCAACAAGTCCAGTTAAATTATTTGAATATATGGCAATGGCGCATCCTATAGTAACAACAGATATGAGAGAGTGTAGAAAATATAAATCTGTTTTAATAGGTAAAGGAACAGAAGACTTTATTCAAAAATGTGATGAAGCGTTAAAGATACCTAAAGATAGTGAATACTATGAGTGGTTAGAAGAAGAAGCTTTAGATAATACATGGACTAAAAAGGCTGAAATTTTATATGATTTAGTAGAGAAAAATATTAAATAAGAGGTGGAATGATGAGTATAATTAAAACTATACAAAATTTCTTTAGACCAGTTGCAATCCCATTACATCAAAAAATGAGGTCAAGGGGACAAGAGGATCAAAAAGATGATTTTTATAGAGAAATGAAGGAGCTTATCTTAGGAAGTAAGTATGATGCTATAGTTATATTTGATGTCTATTTCGGATTTAATGTTAAGATGTTTCAAAGACCACAACATATAGCATTAAATATGGCTAAGGAAAATATATTATATTTTTATAAGGCATCTCCATATGTTGAAATAGATAAAGACATCAAAGTTAGTCAAAAAATAAAAGAAAATTTATATCTTGTAAATACTGATCTTTATTGGTTACAAGAAGGGCTTTTAGACATTATTAAAGAAAGTGGAATTCCTTGTTATGGACAAATATATTCTACTAGCTTTACAGAATATGATAAATATATGCAAAAGTTTACTAATAGAGGTTTTAAAATAATATACGAATATGTTGATGACTTATCAGATGAAATAGCTGGATTTAAAATCCCAGAATCAGTTAAAAAAAGTCATCAAAATATGCTTACAAATAAAGATGATGTGTATGTTGTTACGACAGCTACAAAGCTTTATGATGAAGTAATTAAAATACGTGGAAATGAAAGAGTCGAACTTGTTACTAATGGAGTTGAATTTGAGCATTTTTCAGATATAAAATGTACTAAGATTCCTGAGGAAATAAAATCTATAGTAGATAGTGGTCATAAAATTATAGGATATTTTGGAGCTCTAGCTAAATGGTTTGACTATGATCTTATAAAAGAGATGTCTAAGCAGTTACCTGATTATGAAATAATTCTTATAGGAATAAATTATGACAAATCTCTTGATAAAAGCGGTATATTAAATTTAGATAATGTGCATTATTTAGGAACAAGAAATTATACTGAACTTCCAACGTATGCTAAATTTTTTGATGTAGCAACAATTCCATTTGTTATTAATGATATTACAGAAGCAACGAGTCCGGTTAAGCTGTTTGAGTATATGGCACTTGGTAAGCCTATTGTTACAACTGCACTTCCAGAGTGTAGAAAGTATGAATCACCTCTTGTTAGTGATTCGCATGAAGAGTTTATAGCTAATATTAAAAAAGCTACAGAACTTGAAAATGATGAAGCGTATAAAGCTCTTTTAAGAAAAGAAGGCCTTGAAAATACATGGAGACAAAAGGCAATTGATATGAAAGAACTTATTTTAAATTCTTAGTATGGAGGTATTTGAAAAATGTCTTATGCAATTAAAGTAGACCATGTAACTAAGAAGTATAAAATTTATGGTGGTGCAATAAATAAAACTGCTATGATTATGAATCCATTTTCTAAAAAAGAACCAGGAGAATTTATAGCATTAAAAGATGTTTCTTTTGAAGTTGGTAAAGGTGAGATTGTTGGTATTATAGGTAATAATGGAGCAGGGAAATCTACTCTATTAAAAATACTTTCAGGTGTTGCATTCCAAAATGAAGGTGAAGTTGATGTTAAAGGAAGAATTTCTTCTTTGATTGAGCTTGGAACTGGATTTAATCCTGAACTTACAGGAATTAGTAATATTTACTTTAATGGAAGTTTAATGGGTCTTACTAAAGAAGATGTTGATAGAGTTAAAGATAATATAATAGAGTTTGCAGACATAGGTGAGTTTATTCATCAACCTGTAAAAAATTATTCTAGTGGTATGTATGCGAGACTTGCTTTTGCAGTTGCAATAAATATAAACCCAGATATTCTTATAGTTGATGAAATACTTTCCGTTGGAGATGTTGGTTTCCAACAAAAATGTATGAATAAATTTGAAGAATTCAAAAATGAAGGAAAAACAATTTTATATGTATCTCATGGTTTAACAACAGTTCAAACATATTGTGAAAGAGCAATATGGCTTGAAAAAGGAAAAGTTAGAGAAATTGGAGATGCTTTTGATGTTGTAGAACATTATTATAAAAGTATGATGGATAAAGGTGAAGAAGTTCCAGAAAAACAAAACTTTGTTGAGCTTCAAAATGTTTCAATCATAGATTCTAAAGAAGAATATGGATATGGTGATAAAATTAATTTTGAAATAGAATATGATGTTTTAAGAGATGATATTAAAGCTCCATCAATAAGTGTAGAGCTTAGAAAAGCACATAAAGAGCCTTGTGAATACAGAAATTTTGATCAATTTATATGTGCAGTTAATAGTAATGTAGATAAATTTTCAATTCCTTGGAATAAAGGAATAAATAAAATGAAGTTTTCTTTTGATAATTTAAGAGTCACTGATGGATTATATTATATAGATATAATTTTTTCAGAGAGTCAGGATCTTGTCGCATTAAGTACTAATAAGAATGCTGCTTCGTTTAAAGTTAATAGTGAAAGAGAGGCTCAAGGATTCGCATTTTTAAAAGAAGAATGGGAGGACTAGAATGCGATGTTGATTAGCAAAAAAAAATATGATGAAGATATCAATAGTAAGAATGAAAAAATAAAAGATTTAGAAGATGAATTATCTAAAATTAAATTACAAATTCAAAATAGAAGAGAGTTTTCAGATGTTATTAAGGATGCTGTTGATAAAGGATATGAAAATTTAACTGATAATGAAAAGATAGATTTGAATCAAAAAATTCAAATCGCTTTTCCTGAAGTTACATTGGATCCTATTTATGGTAATAGTAAAGAGGATTTTTTAGAAAAAGTTTTTGAAGGAGAATTTTATAGAAGATATATTGATACCTTTAACATTATACAAGGTTCATTAAATTCTATTCTATATAATACACAGTTTGATCAGTTTAATATTGGAATAAATAAAATATTTGATGAAGAAGACTATGACTCTGTGGTAATATTTAAGGCTGGATTTGGCTGGAATATAGAACTTAAGCAAAGACCACAACATTTAGCAGAAGCACTCGCAGATAAAAAAGTCTTATATTTATATAAGTCTTTAGCTAGACAAGATGAAGATGTATATGCGATAAAACAAATTAAAAGCAATTTATATGTAGTTAATTTAGAAATGAAATTAGTTAGAGAATTAATTTTTGAGGCAATAGAAAAAAGAAATATCAAAAATAAATTTGTCCATGTTTATGCTACAGGATTATATTATGTTCCATATGAAGATATAAAATGCTATATGGATAAGGGATTTAAAGTCTTATATGATTTTGTTGATGAACTTTCAGAAGAAATAAGTGGAATTGAAGTTACTGATAAAATTAAAGAAGACCATAATAAACTTTTATCAGATGTAGACAATGTACTTGTAGTTTCAACAGCAGAGAAATTGAAAAATATTGCACAAGAAATTAGAAAAACTGATAGATGGAGTGTTTTAGCACCTAATGGTGTTAATTTGCTTGATTTTAAAAATTTAAAGAATGTAGTTGGTGAAAAAATTAAATCTATAGTTGATAAAAATAAGCCTATCATAGGATATTATGGTGCTTTAGCTAGTTGGTTTGATTATGATAAAATTAAAAAATTAGCGGAAGAAAGAAAAAACTATGAAATAGTTCTTATTGGTTTTGATTATGATGGAACACTTGAAAGAAGTGGAATATTGGAATTTGATAATGTTAGTTATCTAGGAATTATCAAATATGATGAGCTTATAAGAGAATATGCTTGTTACTTTGATATTGCAATGATTCCGTTTATAAAAAATGATATAACAGATTCAACTTCACCAGTTAAATTATTTGAATATATGGCTTTAGAGAAGCCAATAGTAACAACAGATATAAATGAATGTAAAAAATATAAAAGTTGTCTTATAGCATCTTCTGATGATGAATTTATATCATTAGTTGATAAAGGGTTAGAGCTTAGAGATGATGATGAATATATCAATATTTTAAGAATTGAAGCTAATGACAATACGTGGGATCATAGAGCTGAGGTTATTAAGGATGAAATGTTAAGATAAAAAAGAGCCTAGATGGGAGTATTATCCTATCTAGGCTTTCTATTTTTAAATTAAGGAGTCATATCCTTTAATGAAATGCATACTTTACCACCTAAATAAGGATCAAGAGTGACTGGGTTGCCACCACTTAAATAAGTTATAGTACAAGTTACCAATTCAGCAGTCCCTGGAGAAACATTGCTTACAACAACATTTATAGTATCTATTGGTGCAGCTGTTGTAGAAAAAAGTTTTACAGATGGTTCTAAAGAAGTTGTTGAAATTAAGTTACCAGTGCTTTGATCACGCACTTCTAAAACTATTCCATAATCTTTAGAAGTTTCTGTACGATAAGATGGTGTCATTACAGCTTCCTGAGATTGGTTAACTTCATTGTTGTATCTATCAAAACTTCTTTTATAAGATGCTGTGTTTTCTATAAAACCTATATTAAGGTTTGGTGAAGCAGAAGTATCTTTTGCAACTTTAGTATTTTGAGAAATTATAAAAGTTTTATCAGCAGTTGGAGTAGTTGCATCAAAAGTTAAACTTAAAGAAGTTGCAGTTACAGCACTATAACTTAAAGTAAGAGGAGTGTTTAAATTATCAGAAGTTGTTAATTTTATAGCTTGTAACCAGTTTACAACAGTGTTATCTTTACCGGTTAAAGTAATTATACTACCAATGCTTAAGTCTTTATTAGAATAGAAACTTAGATTAACAACTGTAGCTGTAATAGTCGAAAAATCTATATTGTTTATTTTAACAAACATATATCTTATCCTTTCATAACGTTATTTAGATTATTGAGTTATATTTTAGTTTATATAATAAGTTATGTTGAGTTTGATATAGTTGTTACTAGGGAGTTCTATTATTTTTGCGATAAAAAGTATTTAGATTTCATGATAATATCAAATTAGTTAAAGTCAAAATGACTAGTTAGTTTTCTATAGATATTAAAAATGACTTATTGTTAAGTAAAATATAAGCCTTATCAATTAAGGTTGAACTAGATGATTTAGGGATAGTTAATAATGCCTTATTTTTAATTACGTTTAAAGTGTAAATTATACTTGTGATATAGTCCTGTATATTTTCAGTAGTATTAGAAGAAAGATAGTTTAAATTATCCTGTGTACCAGATAGTTTATTAAATGTTGAACTATGGATATTTTGATAATTAGATACTGTAGCACTAGGTGGTAATGATAAACTTATATTTGTACTATCAGAAAAATTTATATTATTAAAGAATCCCAATATAGTAATATCGCTATTAGTTTGGGGCAGTAAATTAATTTTAGTTTGAGATAAATTTTCTATTTTAGTAGGTAATAAATCACTATTATTAAGACAGAATAAATCAATTTGTGTGTTGTTTGGTGCAGCAACATTTATTTTTAAATAAATGTTAGGGTTTATATTTATTTTTAAAAATTCATTTTTTAGAATTTGTCCACTAATAGAAATAGTTTTAAAATTTTTGGTAGTATTTTTTAGTGTAAGAAAAGAATTGTTTAAATGGATAGTACTATCTAGGTGAACTAAAGATGTATCTTCTAAAGTGATAGATGTATTAAATGTTCCAGCTAGAATTACATCTGAATTTGTAATAACAAGCTCATTTATAAGTGAGTCTATTGAAGTTAGCTTATTAGTTATAGTATTAGATACAGTAGCATTAGAAATTGTTGAATTATTTAATGAGATTTTTAACATACGTGCTCCTTTATTTAAAGAAAATTTCTAATTCATATATGCCATCAGGAATAGAATTTTCATATATATCTTTTAATGAAATTTCATATATATCTTCAGTAGATGAAGAGGAAATTTTTTTTAGTGTTGAATTACTTGATATTCCAGCATAAATATTTAAAAAATAATCATTGGATGAAATAAAATTATCATTGTATTTAAAGCCTTGTATTTGATAGTTTCCACTTTTAAGTTCATTAGGGATTATAAACTTTAAAAAACTTAACTGATTTAGATTATCTCCTACCAAATTTAATCTAGCAAAATAGATAAAGATGTTTGAACTATAAAGCTCAGAACTTATAAAAAATAGTATTGAATGTAAAATTTTTTTGTTAGATACGATTAAAGTAAAGGTGTTTTCTAAAGTAGATACTTTATTTATAAAAAATGAATCACTAGTAATTTTTTTATTATCTATATAAACTACAAAATCTACTGATGATAAATTAACATTTTCAGATAAAGTAAAATCTATAGAATCTATTGAATAGTTGAAGATATCTAAAATTTTTAATTCGGTACTCATAAATCCTCCTCTATAATTTCAATTGATTGAAATTTGCAATCAATTATATCTAAATTTGTATTGTCAGTTGCATTTATATAAAGTGTTGAACCTTGTATATTTATTAGGCTTATATTATTTGCAGAGGCATCTAGTGGAGCAGATAAATCATCTATTCGTAAGTCTTGATGAAAAATAGTTGGTGTTGTTTTTGAACCATAAAACTTATTTATTGTTTGCTTATCAACTTGCAAGATTGTATTTAAATATATATTTTGTCCCAAAAGAGACCATGAGTCACTCTGATTTTCGGGAGAGCAAATAATAATTTTTTCTTTTTTGAAGATAATTGGACATTCGTAACTTTCAAATGCATGAATACTTTGGGTGTTTTTAATTGAAGTATTTGGAGTAAAATCTATATAAGATATATTATTTTGATTGATGTTTATTAAATTTTGTGATGATAAATCCAATGTAATAATTAGAATATTATCATTTATGATGATGTTAAAAGGAAAGCTAACATTGTCTCTAACCAAAGAAAGTTTAGTACCAAAAATAGTAATATAACCTAAAATATCAAAGTTAATAGTAAGCTCAGAAGTAGTGATTAAAGAAGCTGTAGCAAAACTACTAAAACCATTTAAGGTTTTTAATAGAGATTTATTAAATGCAATTTCTATACTATAATGCCCTAGAGTAGGAAGTGGAAGAATAATACCTCTTTGACAATAAAAAAGTTCTGATACAGGAAATGCTGGGAAATTAATAGCTTGATATTGCTCATCTATAGTGTAAATGCAAGTATTCCTATTTTCTAATAATAGTAAGTTTTGAACAAGGGGATTAAAATCTGAAATATTGTTTAATGTTAATTCTAAAAAATCATTATTATAAAATCTAGAGGAATCCTTAGAAGAAACTTTTTTATTATTATAAATAAACGTAAAATCTTTGCCATTAAACCTTAATAATTTATCTGTGAATTCTAATATCAATTTTAAAGTCTCATTTCTATAAGAAATAATACTTATGTTAATTAGTTGTGGTTCTAAGGCATTTAGGATGTTTAAAGAATCATTTCCAGCTATATATTCATCAATTAAATCTGTAGATTTACATATTTCTATGCTTTTAAGAGTTATAATACTTGAACGCTTAAATATTAAATGTTCATCGAATATAAATGATATAGAATAATTATTATTTATTTTTATATGAGTGGGAAAATAAATGTTTCCAGAATTTTCTATATAAAAATCAGATGGATATAATTTTTTATATTGCATAATAGTAGAACTTTCCAATATTACTTCATGAATATTTACTAATTTAGCTATATAAGAAGCAAAAGAAAGCTTATTAATTTGCAGTTTAATAGGGGTTGGACAATTAAAATCTAAAATATTATTATTAAAATCTTTTATATAAAGAATTTCTTTTAATTTAAAAGAGCAGCACCTTATATATATAGTGTTTTTTAAAATAGAGAAAGCATTTTTATTGAGTAAAAAAGTTACATAATTGCTATGATAAGAATTAATTTTAATAACTAAATCATCTAGTGAAATGCTAGAGGAACTTTGAAATAATGTGAAATTTTTAGGATTTAATATAGAGTTCCTACCAGTAGTTTGCATGGTATTGTCAAATAGTAAGCAAATGAATGTTTCATTATAAAAACAAGAGTTTAAAGATGTTTTATTCATAGCCCCTCCTTAAAAAGTATTCTTATATATTTTATTAAAAATAGTTTTAAATGTTAAAAAAATATATTGTAGAAAATAAAAAAGAACCTACAAGGTAGATTCTTTTTTATAAAGTTCAGATTTATACATTTAATTTTAACGTAAAATCTTTTTTATTTACTAGTGCTAATTTTTAAAGTTAAAAATTAGCTAGCACTTATAGGATTTAATTAGCTAAAACAGGTATATTTTCTAATAATTCATTATATGATTTTATGAACTTATCAGATTTTTCTATCATAATCTCTTCAAGATGAGCAGCGTGATTATCATAAATTCCGACAACTGTAAAGCCACCTTTTTTAGCACCTTCTACAGCAGCAGGAATATCCTCAAAAACTACAGCTTCATCAGGAGTAACACCTAATCTTTTAGCTGATAGTAAGTACACATCAGGGAAGTTTTTCCCTTTGGAAACTTCACCTGTAATAGTTATATTATCAAATAAATCCAAAGCATTATTTCCTTTAAGACAAGCAGTTGCAAGTTCTAAAGAATTGCTAGTAGCTAGTCCGATTTTATAGCCTGCATTTTTTAGTGAATGTAGAAATTCTAGCGCACCTTCTCTGAACTCAACTTCTTTACTATATTTTTCATAAGCCATATTATGCCAACGATTGCATATTTCATCTATAGAATCTTGTATTTTAAATCTATTTTTAAAATATTCGGCTGTTCCTCTATAACTTAAATGATTAATTTCCTCTTTTAGTTGTTTTAAATCAACATTATCAAATTGGCCAATTTCTTTTAAGTATTCAATATCTATTGCGACCCAAATACCCATAGAATCAACTAATGTTCCATCTAGATCAAATATTGCTGCTTTTTTATTATTCATCAAATTGTCCACCCCCTGTTTAATAATTTTATCATATAAGAAGCATAATTGAACATTAAATTTATTTTATGTATATAAATGTTATAAAAATAGTGTGTATAGGACATAATCAATGAAAGGTATGACAGAGGAGTGATTTTATGAAATGGACAATAGGGATAATAATATTATGGATATTAGGAGTTTTATTTTATCTAGCATTATTTAAAGGTGCAGCTAGAGGGGATAAATTATTAGATGATGTTAATAAAAGAGATAAAGAAGATTAGTAGATTAAATTAACATATTTAATTTTCTTATGGAAAGAATTATTTACTAAAAAGAGTAATATATTTAAAGTGAAACAATTTTTAGTAGAGGTATATAGTGATTGATGTAATTTTAGATGCTAGTCATGGGGGGAATGACTTAGGGAACATTGGAATCCTTGGGACTAAAGAGAAAGAATGTACTCTTTACATAGCTAAAATTTGCAGAAATATTTTAGAGAGTAAAGGGTTAAATGTTAGATTGACTAGAGAATCAGATGAGTTAATTGAAAGTGAAGTTAGAAGCAAAATTGCAAATGAAAATCAGGCAAAATGTTTTGTAAGTATACATCTTAATGGATCTGATGATAGAAGAGAAAATGGAATAGAAGTTGTAACTTCTAGAGTTATGGATAAAGAAAAGGACCTTTCGGTGAATATATTAAAATCATTAAGCGGTACTACTAAATTAAATAGTAGGGGAATAAAGCAAACCGATTCGATTATGTTTAATGAAATAAAAATTCCAGCAGCAAAGGTTAAAGTTTGTTTTATAACTAATCCAAGAGAAGAAAAGTTATTGTTAGATAGAGATTTTAATCAAGAAATTGCAGGATTTTTAGCTGAAGGTATTATGAATTATCTAAAAGTTGATGAGAGTAATGATAACATTTTCAAAGTGAAAACAGAAGAAAGTACTAATATGGATAATTTGAATTTTGGAAATGATGAAGGGGAGAGTATTAATAAGATGGAAGCTACAACTAATTTAGAAACACTTACAAATATTTTAGGTGGTGAAATACCTGATAGAAATCAAGCTAAACAATGGGCAAAAAATAAAAATATGGATGAAAGTATAATAGACTTAGTAGATTTATATTGGAACTTAGCTAATGAAAGAGGAAATGTAAACCCAGCAATAGCATATTCTCAAGCTATTATAGAGATGAATAGAGGAGAATTGTTGAATGAAAACAGTAGTAGTTATTTTAACCCTGCTGGAATAAAGGAAGATAAGAATGAAAAATGTAAAAAGTTTAAGTCTTGGAGAGAAGGTGTAGAAGCACATTTAGATCATTTAGCCTTATATGCAGGAGCTAAGGGGTATCCTAACAAAGAAAGTAATGATCCTAGACATTTTTCATATTTGTTTGGAGTTTGCAAATATGTTGAAAATCTTTCAGGAAAGTGGAATTCAGATGCTGAATATGGTATTAATATACTTAAAAGCTATTATGAAATATTAGAAACTCAAACAAAAGATGTTTTTAGGGAAAGCATAGAAAGTATAGATGGACTAAAAACACAGATAGGAGAGTTTAAATCTAAAGTAGTTTTAATGGGAAGAACTTTAGAAGAAGTTTGTAAAGAGTATAATCAAATTTATAAAAGCTTAGAAGTTTTAAAAGAAGAAATTGTAGGGCTTGAAGTAGATAAACAATCTTTAGAAAAACGAAATGTTGAATTGAATGAAAATGTGAGTAAGCAAAAACAAGTTTTGAGAGATATTGTGAAAATGATAGGTGGAACTGTTGAAAAAAAATAAGCAGAATAAAAAAAATCCTAGTTGTTGCTAGGATTTTTTTAGTGTGTTAAGGATGTTCTGCAAATAAAAAAAGAACTGCATTTGCAATTCTTAATGGTCGGGGTGACAGGGCTTGAACCTGCGACCTCATGCTCCCAAAGCACGCGCGCTCCCATCTGCGCCACACCCCGCTAACAGATATTATTATACTAGTTACAAATGGAAAAGTCAACAAAAAATTCATAATATTAAAATAAATTTTTTATCTATGTATAAGTGGTATAATGTAGTAAAAAAATATAACTAAAAAATAGTAGTTATCATATACAAAGGAGAGAAACTAATGAATACAGTAAGTTTAGTGCTTATATTAGCAGGATTATTTTTAGTTATAGTTGGAATATTTCTAATTGTAGCAAGTAAGAGGATAATGAAAGATAATTCAAAAGTCGCAAAAATAAATGGAGTTGGAAATCTTATTTTGGGATTAGTTGGTATTATACTAGGGGTAATATATGAATTTGTCGAAATAGATAAAAATATAGTAATAATAATATTCTTGGGAGTTGCAATTATTACTGCATTAGTACAATTAATAGTTAAATCTAAATTTAAATAGAAAAAAAAGGAAGAAAAGTAAAAAAGTATTTGATATAGGAGCACTTTTGTTGTATACTATTACACAAAGGTTAAGAATTTATTACAAAATTAATTTTTATATTAAGAATCGTAAAAAATGGACGATGGAAATTGATTCTGTAATTTTAAATCAAGTATGGGGAGGGAAAGCTTTGTACGGTATGGTGCTATTTAGGAGTGTCATGGCGTAAAAGCAATCAAATATGAATAAAAAAGTAATATCAATAGTGTTAGCTGCAACTTTTGTAGCAGGTACAAGTTACCAAGCATTTGCGACTCCTATATCAGATGGACAGAAACAAGAAATTGAAGAAACGAGAAGTGAATATACAGAGCTTAATTCTAAAATTTCAAAATTAGAGTCAGAGCTTATGAAACTAACAGCAGATATGAATCCTGTTTTTTTAGCAAAAGAAGAAAATGATAAAAAAATAGCGAGTATTAAGCAACAAAGAGAAGAAGTAGAAAAAGAGATACCAAAATTGCAAATGCAAATTAAAGAAAAGGAAGCTCTTTTAGGTCAAAGAATAAGTGGAGTTTATAAATCTGGTGGTCAGATGAATATGCTTTCTATGCTGTTAACTTCTGAAAGTTTTGGAGATTTTTTAGGTAATATAAATGCGGTAAGTACTATCATGAGATTGGATAATGAAATGATAGAAACGATAAAAGAAGATAAAAAAGTTTTAGATGATAAAATTAAAACTTTAGAAAATCAAAAAATTGAAGTTGAGAAACTTAATAAAGATAATGAAGAAAAAATAAAAGAATTTAAGGTTTTAGAAAAAGAGCAAGAGAAAGTTATGAATCAGCTAGAAGATGAAAGAAAAAATGTTAAAATTAATCTTGATGCTTTAGAAGGTCCTCTTGCAAAACCATTAATAGACATCATAAATAATTCATCAAGTACAAAAGAGCAAATTCAAACGGCGATTAATTCACTTACAGGACTTAGAAATCAAATAGTAAGTCCAAATGTAGACAAACAAATAGTACAAGCTATTGAAAAAGGAAAAGATAGAATTAATCAAATGACCGCTCCAATAGCTCCACCACCAACAGCAGGGGGAGGGAATGGAAGTTCTTCTGAGAATACAGGAAATGGTGGAACAGTAGCACCACCAGCATCAGGTAGTACTGTTGATAGAATTATAGCAGAAGCTTATAAACATATAGGTAAACCATATATAATGGGAGCGACAGGCCCTAATGCATTTGATTGTTCTGGGTTTACTCAATATATTTATAGACAAGCAGGTGTAGGTATTTCTAGAACTACATTTACTCAAGTAAAACAAGGTAGGCATGTTCCTTATAATCAATTACAAAGAGGTGATTTAGTATTTACTGAAGGTTCAGTATCATCACCAACACATGTAGGAGTTTATATAGGTAATGGTCAAATGATTCATGCTTCTAATCCAAGAGATGGTGTTAAAGTTAGTAGTGTATATAGATATGTAACAGCACGAAGAATTTTATAATTGAAAATATTTATTAGAGCAAGCTAGGGGGAGTAGCTTGCTCTTTTATATAATAAAGTTTGGGGTTAGGATTTTAATTCAATGAAAAGGTTTTAATAAATTATATGACCTATATAATCAATGTGTTACAGTGTGGAAAAAAAACTAGCTATTTTATATAATAAGATTTAGAGGTTAAAAATTAGAAGAAAGAATATTAGAAACACCTAGTAGCTATCAGGTAAAATAAATTTGTTAATGGAAAGAGAGCGTGAATAAATGACTATAAAAGAATTGGATAGGAGTTTAGTAAAAGATGATGAGAGTTTAGATGATTTGCAGATAGATGGTATTCATCTTATACAAAAAGAGGATGGATTTAGATTTGGAGTTGATGCAGTTTTACTTGCAAATTTTGCTAATGTAAAATTTAAACACACAGTTATTGATCTATGCACTGGAACAGGAATCATACCATTTATTATAAAAGGTAAAAAAAAGCCAAAGAAGGTTATAGGGATAGAGATACAAGCTGAATTTGTAGAAATGGCAAATAGAAGTAAAGCTATAAACAATTTTGGGGAAGATATAGAATTTGTTTTAGGAGATTTAAAAAATGAAACATTATTAAAGCAACTTCCTAAAGCAGATGTGTTAACAGTAAATCCACCATATAAACTCAGAAATGCAGGAATAGTTAATGAGACAGATAAACTTTCTATTGCAAGACATGAGATAATGTGTACGTTAGAGGATGTAATAGCATCATCTAGAAAATTATTAGCTGATGGTGGAAGAATGTTTATGGTACATAGACCAGAAAGGTTAGCTGATATATTTACTTTGATGAGAAAATATAAAATAGAACCTAAAAGAGTGCAAATGATACATCCTAATACTACAAAAGCACCTAATATTGTTTTAGTAGAGGGACAAAGAGATGGAGGAGCATTTTTAAAATGGGAGGCTCCTATATATGTTTATGATGAAAAAGGAAATTATTCAGAACAGATAAATAAAATATACGGAAGATAGAGAGGATGTTTATAATGACAGGAACTATATATTTAGTACCAACACCAATTGGAAATTTAGGAGATATAACACTTAGAGCTATTGAAACATTGAAAAAAGTTGATGTAGTAGCTGCTGAGGATACAAGACAAAGTTTAAAACTTTTAAATCATTTTGAAATTAAGAAACCTTTAATTAGTTATCATATGCATAATGAACAAGGTAAGGGTGAAGAACTTATAGAAAGAGCTAGAAATGGTGAAAATATTGCAGTAGTAAGTGATGCAGGAACTCCAGGTGTGTCTGATCCAGGAGAAGTTATTGTTAGAAAGTGTATAGAATACGGCGTGAAATTTGAGGTTTTACCAGGAGCTACAGCTTTTACTACGGCATTAGTTTATTCAGGGCTTGATACTAGTAAATTTATGTTTAAAGGATTTTATCCAAGAGAAAATAAAGATAGAAAACTTTTTATAGATGATATAGAAGGAAGAACTGAAACAATAATAATATATGAATCTCCTTATAGAGTTTTAGATACTTTAGATTCTTTAAGAGCGGGTTTAGGTAATAGAAATGTAGCTGTGTGTAGAGAACTTACAAAACTTCATGAAAGTATTTATAGAGGAACTTTTGAAGAAGCAATTGAATTTTTCAAAGAAAATGCTCCAAGAGGAGAATTTGTTATTGTAATAGAAGGAAAAAGCAAGGAAGCAATAGCTTTAGCTGAACAAGCAAAATGGGAACATATGAGTATAGAAGAACATATAATTTCTTACATAGAAAGTGGGAATTCAAAAAAAGATGCTATAAAATTAGTAGCTAAAGAAAGAGGAATAGCAAAATCAGAAGTATATAAATACTCATTAGATATATAAAGAAAATTAAAATTTAGATATGGATTTGATCGAAGATGTAGAATAGATTCAAAAATTATTTGTATTGTGATTGTAGAGGCTAAAAGCTAAAATTACATTTATTAAATAATAAAAATTACTATTAAAAAATCTTACAAAAATCTTAATTTATTTAAAGATAAAAGGACTTAAGTATGCTCATAGAGAAGTTTACTTAGGTCTTTTATTTTTTATGGGGGGAATAGAATTTTTATGAGAAAGAGAGTAATTATATCGGTTGCTGTGATAATTTTTATAGCATCAGCTTCAGGGACTTATATGCTAGCAAAAAATAATCAAAAAAAGCAATCTTTTGAGACAAGTGACGAGGTGGTAAAGGAAGAGACTATAGAAGAGGAGATAATAGCTGAAAAGGAAAAAAAAGAAATAATTATTAGTGCAGCAGGAGATTGTACTATTGGTGAAGATTCAGCTTTTAATGCTGCACATACAGTATCAACAGTATTAAAACAACAAAATAATGATTATAGTTATTTTATGAAAAATGTAAAAGAAATATTTGATAAGGATGATTATACTATAGTAAACTTAGAAAATCCTTTTACTAAAACAAATAAGAAGGCTGACAAAGGGGAAGGAAGAGTTTTTCATTTTAAAGGTGACCCGAGTTTAGCAAAAGTTCTAACAGAAGGAAGTATTGAGGGAGTTACTATAGCGAATAACCATATATATGACTATGGAAGCAGTGGATATCAAGAAACTATAAAAACTTTAAAAGAGGAAGGGATAGAATACTGTGGTGAAGAAAATAAAATTTTAAAAGATATAAAGGGAATAAAATTTGGATTTTTAGGATATCAAGCATGGTCAGATAATAGTGAATTAAGGGTTAAGATTAAAGCGGATATAGAAAAAATGAAAGATCGTGGAGCTAATATAGTTATACCATATTTTCATTGGGGAATAGAAAGAGATGCATTACCACATGAATATCAACAAAATTTAGCAAGATATACAATTGATAGTGGTGCTGATATGGTTTTAGGTTCGCATCCACATGTTATACAAACTTTAGAAAACTATAAAGATAAACTTATAGTATATTCTCTGTCAAATTTTTGCTTTGGAGGTAATTTTAATCCAGATGACAAAAGAAGTTTTATTATACAAGTGAAATTTAATTTTGAGGATAATATTTTAGAGGAAACTAAATATAAGGTAATACCAGTTAGAATAAGTTCTAAATCAAATTGGAATGATTATGTTCCAACACCTTTGGAAGGTTCTGAAAAAAATAGTGTGTTAGATTATATAAATAGTTTATCAAAAACTTTAAGAAGTAAAATTACTGATGAATTTGGAGATATTTAATAGTGTAAGAAACAAAAAACGCCTATAGAGGCTATAGCTTCTATAGACGTTTTTTATGAATTTATAAATAATATGCTAACTAATTATTTTTTTAATTCGTCAAGACAGTTTTTGCAAATATTTTTTCCTTTGTAGTTAACTACATCTCTAGCATCTCCACAGAAGATACAAGCTGGCTCATATTTTTTTAATATGATTTGCTCACCATCTACATATATTTCTAAAGCATCTTTTTCTGCGATATCTAATGTTCTTCTTAATTCTATAGGAATAACTATTCTCCCTAATTCGTCTACTC
This sequence comes from Sarcina sp., assembly GCA_051656585.1. GTDB lineage: Bacteria > Bacillota > Clostridia > Clostridiales > Clostridiaceae > Sarcina. The sequence continues at coordinate 28,205 of JBOGCE010000021.1, forward strand.
TTCTTACTACACCTGTTGATTTCATTGCGTTTATCCTCCTTGCAAACTACATTTTTCGACAAAATATATTATAATGTTAACAATCTTTACATATAAAGTCAACACTTTTTTTGGAAAAAGTAATTAGTTAAATTCAATTTTTTTACTTTTAATATATTATATATTGAATATACTACCAAAAAATTGAAAAGTCAACATAATAAAGACAAAAAACTCTTTTTTTGTAAAAAAATCAGTAGAACTTGTCCAAAAAATGCTATTTTATAGATATTTTTTACTTAAAATGGATGGTTTAATACAAAAAAACGATTTAAAATTAACAAAATAATACAATTTTAGTAGCTGGAAAATTGTATTTACGAGTATTTATGCGTTAATTGCATAAAAAAATAATATTTATGCTTTACATAAATGTAATTTAAAGGGAAATGTATATATATAAAGTGTGAATTAAAATCAATAAACGGTGAAAAATAATAAAAAGCGTATTACATAGTATAAATAATAAATGAAGTTATATAAAACATATATAAAGAAATTGAAAATAACTTGTAATGTGATTATCTATACTATATAATTAAATTAGTAAAAAGTGTGAGGTGTGAGCATGGAATCTAAAAGGTTAGACAAAGAATATTTTTTAGACTTAGCAACTGAGATGTCACATAATACAATAGTTTCGTATGATGAATTACCAAAATATGATTTGTTTTTATCACAAGTAATTGATTATTTAAATGATGCTTTTTCGGGGGATAATTATACAAATAATATAGTTCAGAATTATATAAAAAGTGACGTTATAGCAAAACCAGTTGATGGAAAGAAAAGAGGGTATACAAAAGATCATTTAGCACAATTAGTTTTATTGAGCTATATGAGACCAGTACTTACTACTGAAGAGATTAAAAGTGTATTTAATTTAGCATTCAATGATATTAATAACAGAGAAGATGATATTATATCATGGAGAGCGGCTTATAAACTTTTCTCAGAAATACAACAAGAAAGTTTTAATGATTTTCTTTCAGGACCTGCATATGATGATGAAAAGTTAAATAAAAAAATAAGCGAATTGGACCTAAAATCAGAAGATGAAGAACGAATAAAAGTTTTTATTGTTGTTATGTCATTAGTAGCACAAGCTAGTGCGACTAAAAAGATGGTACAAAAAATAGTAAATGATTATTCAAAAAAGTTTTAGATAAAACTCCTTTTATTATGCATATATTCATGATAAAAGGAGGTTTTTTTATGGATGGATTAATAAATTTGATAGCTAATGTGGGTTTTCCAATAGCGATAACTATGTATCTTTTGATGCGTATAGAAGCTAAACTTGAAAAGTTAAGCATAACTATCGATAATTTATCTAATGTTTTACAACGTTAGTAAAATAATAAAAGGTGTATCTAGTAAGGATTTAAAATCCTCTTAGATACACCTTTTATATTTTGTCTGATAGCTAGTTTTTTTAATACTTCTTTTCTATAAGCAGAAGACAAAGAAATACAGACTTCTAGAGAACTTCGAACTTTAACATTTAGCACTAGTGAAAATTCTACTAGAATTCAATTTCAGTTTATATGGTGAATAATGTTTCTAATAGTTCTATTTTCGTGAGTAAAAGAAAAAGAAACATATTATTCATGAACGCTTACAGTATATGAACAAGAGAATATTTCGTTTGGTTTTAATTCTATAATGTTTGGTTTATTTTTAAACTCTTCAGTAAAATCTTCAAAATCAGCATGTCCAAACCAAGGTTCTATACATACAAACGGAGCTCCTTGTGCTGGTGCCCATAAACCAAGATGAGAAAACCCTTCAAAATTAAAAGAAATAAATTTAGAATTCTTTTTACTTTTTAAATTTAAATATTTAGAATTTAGAGTTGAGCAATCAAATACTAATGCATCATCTTTGAATAATTCTTTTGATAAATTGATAGAACTTTGATTTTTTAAGAATGACCTTTGTTCATGTGTAAATAATCCATTTTGTGTGTTAAGAACCATTAAAGAACAAGTTTCATTTTTTTCAAACTCAAAGAAATAATCATTTATTGTTTCATTTGGAAGAATAGGACACATGTAGGCAGGATGAGCACCTATTGAAAAATTAATATTTTTATTATCTAAATTTTTTACCATATATTCAGTTTTTACATTGTTGTCAATAAGTGTATATTTTATAATTAATGAAAACTTATAAGGATATACTTTAAGTGTATTTTCAGAATAGACTAACTCAAAACTAAGCGAATCATTAGTTTTATCTACAAGTTTAAAATCTGATACTCTAGCTAGTCCATGTTGAGGTAGCTCAAAAGTTTTTCCATCTATTTTATAACTTCCGTTGTTTACTTTTCCTACGATAGGAAATAATATAGGCGCATGATATTTCCAATATTCAGGATTACCATTCCATAAGTATTCTGTATTATCTGAATTTCCAGTAATACTATGGAGCTCTCCACCATGTTCATGTGCAGTAATAGTTAAAATTTCATTTTTTAATGTATATAGCATTTTTTCATCCCCTTTTAAAATTTAGCTGATAGTCTATTTTATAACTTATTAGTAGTAAATTTAAAATATCCTACCATTGGATAACACAGGATTTAAAATTTTAGATTATTAAAGGTTCATCTAAAATAAATATATGTTAATCTAAACTAATTATAATATCAAATTAGATATTTTTGTAGATAAACAATAGACTCTATATTATAATTTTGTTTAATTAAAATTCGAGTCTAGATTAAAATATAACGACATAATATTAATTAATGCCTAATAAAAAATAATTAGTTGAGGTTATGTTTATAATAAGTTTAGTAAGATGGTTAATAGCTTTTAAGATATTAAAAAATAAGGGAGATTAAATATAAAGATAATATAATTTTAGATTTTATATTATAAAATAAACCATATTTTGTGTATAATAAGGCATAGATTTAGCTTTTAAGAAAAGTAAAATTAAAATTAGAATAGGTGAGTTATATGATATATAAAGTAATAAGAAATTTAAATGTTTTCTTTAAAAAGATAATAGAAGATGATATATATGCTCTAGCATCTCAATTGGCATATAATTTAATATTAGCATTTTTCCCCTTTTTAATGTTTATAATGACTTTAATTGGTTATAGTAACTTAAATAGTGAAGTAGTGTTAGATTTATTAAGAAGAGTTATGCCGCTAGCAGCGTATCAATTGATAGAAAGTACTGTTGTAGCAGTCATTAATACACAGCAGAGTGGTTTGTTATGGGTTAGTATACTTCTTGCTTTATGGACATCATCTTCAGGGTTTTCAGCAGTTATAAGAGGAGTTAATAAAGCTTATGGAGTAAAGGAAACACGTTCATTTATTGTTGTTAAATTGATATCTATTTTTTCTGTCTTAATTTTGGCAATAATAATACTTGCAACATTACTTTTATTTGTCTTTAGTAATACTATAACAGGCTTAATAAAAGAATATATACACAATCCTGAATTGATATTAGATATGTGGTCTGTTGCAAAAAATATAGTTTTAATACTGCTAATGGTACTTAGTTTTATGGTAATGTATCAATTGATTCCTTGTAAAAGATTAGGTTGGCTTAATGTCATTCCTGGGGCAGCATTTACAACAGTAGGGTGGATAGCAGCTTCAGCAGCATTTGCTTATTATGTTAACCATTTTGGCAATTATTCTAGGTTTTATGGGAGTTTAGGAGCAGTTTTTATATTTATGACTTGGATATTTTTAACTTCGTTTATTTTAATTCTAGGAGGCGAGGTTAATGCTATTTTAGTAGAATAAAGATTTGAAAATTTTATATTAGTACTATGAATAAAATTTATTTTTATGGCTAGAATTAAGCTATGTTAATTTAGGAGGAGTATTGATATGAATAAAATAGTATTGTTAGGAAGATTAGTAAAAGATCCAGAATTAAAAGTAGTTGAGGGTAGTGGAAAGGTATATACAAAATTTACAATCGCTATAAGGCGAGATTATAAATCACTGGATGGAGAAAGAAAATCAGATTTTATACCACTTATAATGTGGGAGAAAAAAGCTGAACTTGCATGTCAATTTTTGAAAAAAGGTGATTCAATAACGTTAAGTGGAAGGTTAATAACTAGAAACTATGAAGATGAAGAAGGGAAACGTAGATATTTTATTGAAGTTTCTGTTGATGAATTTAGAAAAATAAATCCATATAAAAAAGTAACTGAAAATCAATAAAAAAGGGCTGTGTCACAATGAAGTGATACAGCCTATTTTACTATTTTAATTTACATGAAAACTCATGTAAAAGAGTTTTTCCTAAAGATTCACCATATTCAAAACAAGCTTTTAATTCATCATCTGATGGTTTAAAGTTTATATTCATAGGTTCTAAAGGTAAATACATTTTTAATTCTTTAAGTCTTGATTGAAGTCTTGGAACTCCTTCTCCACTCCAACCATATGAACCAAATGCACCAGCAACTTTTCCACCATGTATAATAGGGTTAAGTTTTGCAAGTAAAACTCTAATAGGTTCAAGCATATCTCCAAGAATAGTAGGTGTACCAACAACTAAAGCATCGCAAGTTGCAATTTCAGCAAGAATGTCAGCTTCATTGTGTTCTATAACGTTGTATAGCTTTATATCAAATGTCCCAGCAGATTTAAATCCTTTTACGATTTCTTCAGCAATCATACCAGTATATCCATACGCTGTTACATAAGGAACAACTATTTTTGGTATTTCATTTAAAGGAGCAGGTTTAGACCATTCTTTGTATAATGAAATAACTTCTGAAATGTGTCCTCTTAAAACAGGTCCATGACCAGGACAAATAGTTTCAACTTCTAAATCTTTGATTTTATTAATTGCTTTAAGCACAAATGGCTTAAATGGTCCCATAATACAATCAAAGTAATATTTTAATGCGTCTAAATATTCTTCTCTATTTTCAATTAAATCATCAAAAACTTGAGGAAATGAATAGTGCGCTCCAAAAGAATCACAAGTAATAAGAGTTTTATCTTCTTTTATATATGTGTATATTGTATCAGGCCAATGCAACATTGGAACTGATAAGAATTGAAGTGTTTTATCACCTAGTGATAATTCCATTCCGTCTTTTGCTGGAATAGTTTCAAATTCTCTATTAGCAATACCTTTAAGATATTTTATTGCTACTGGAGAAGCAACTACCTTAGCATTAGGACAAAGCTCTAACATTTTAGCTATTGAACCAGCATGATCAGGCTCAGTGTGGCTTATTACTAAATAAGCAACTTCTTCTAAATTAACGTTTAAGCTTTTTAATCTTTCTATATATTGGTCAAAGAATTCAGCTTTAACTGTTTCGAATAAAGCAGTTTTTTCACTACCTTTTAGTACATATGAGTTATATGATGTACCATATGGTGTATGCATTATAATGTCAAAGACTCTTAATTCAGGGTCAAGAGCACCAACCCAATATAAATTGTTTTTTATTTCAGTATAATTCATAATTATTTATCACGACCTGTAGTTATCAGGCTTTTATGTGATATTTCCCCCTTCCAACATAAAGTATTGATTTTCAAATAATGGGAGTTATTTGAAAATATATATGATTAATAAATAATGCTTTTTATTTACTCATATTTATATTATAGTATAAAATTTTATAAATAAGTATTAACAAAAAACGATTTTTTTATTAATGAACAAAAATAAATCTTAAATAAAAAATAAAAAATGGAAGTTTTTATTTATTATTCGACAAAAAAAACTAAAAAAAATTGAAAATTAATATTTATTGCACAAAAATACATAATAAAAAGAAAAAAATGTCAAAAAGAAAAAAGTTTTTTTACAAAATATCCATCATACTTTGACAGTATTTTTTAAAATTAAGTGTTATTATAGTCATGAGAGAAAATTTTTATCTAATAGACCAGCTAATAATAGTCAAGTAAAATGTTGAAAATTATTTTTTCTTAAAAAAGGGTATGGCAAACAAACCATACCGTGGATACGAATGATTACAAAAAATGGATAAAATTAAGCTGCGTTACTTGAAAATTTA
>JBOGCE010000022.1:0-80495 GCA_051656585.1 Sarcina sp.
AGGAAAACAAGGACAGTGGTATAAAGTGGAAATTGGAAACCAAACAGGCTATATATATCAAGAATATGTAGGGCTTGATAATTCAACTGTTAATAATAGTCCAAATACTAAAACTGCTACTTCTTCAACACCTTATACTACCCCACATGTAGATAACATGCAAAATGGAACTATACCTGGTGGAGAGAATATTAGCTCTAACTCTTCTGATAAGACTAATAGCCCGAATAACAACAATACAATTCCTTCTAATACAACTAATAACCTGAATAACAATAGTAATTCAAATAAAAAGTTAATAAATGATTTTACATTTTATCTAGCTACAATAACTAAAAATTGTTCTTTATATGATGCAACTCCTAAATATGGGGGACAAGTATCTATGAAACTACAAAAAGGACTAACAATATTTGTTAATCCAACTTCTACAGTTCAACAAGGATGGAGCTTAGCTAGACTAGCTGTAGGAGCAGGTTATCTTCCAAACTCATCATATACTGAAAATTCTAGTACAAAATATGTCCTTGAAAAAGTAACTACATCAACCAAACTTTATTCAAAACCTTCAAAAAATTCTGTAACTATAAATTTAAATCCTCAAACATACAAAAATTCAAATATACCTAGTGGTACATTAGTCTTTGCTCAACAAGGAAGTAATTTACCTAATGGATGGTCATCTATTTTTGTAGGGATCTCAGGAACACAATTTCAACAGGCTTATGTTTCTACAAACATACTAAGTATTTATTAATAAAGCTCTCAAATTTTAGATCTCATAAATGAAGAAAAAGGACTATCGTTAGCTAAGAATTAATTAGCTAGCGATAGCCCTTTTTCTATAAGCATAAAGCTATTTAAGAACAAATTTATATCCTGCAAAAGTTTGTTTATATTCAATAGTTGCATTAGAAATAAGTTTTGCTAAATTTTCGTGTATTAATATTTTAATACCTTTATCTTCTGTAACTACATCCCCATCTCTTTGTTCATCCAGAACAATATTCCAATTGACACCACTTCATGAATGTCCATTAGCTGTTATTCTTATTGTGTTTTCAGTGCTTTTAGCATCATCTAACATTTTTTGAATTTGCTTTAAAGCATTATAATGTATTTTAATAACCATTTGTATCCCTCCATTAAATTTAATATTAATATTATTTTAATAGAGTCTTAAGATAAAATCTACCTAAGGCGGATGTAATAACCCCTTATTGTTTTAACATACTCTATAGTAGCACAACATATTCTATGAGATAAGGATTTATCAGCAATTAACTTAATTCCTTTATCACAATAAACAATGTCACTTGTTTTTTGTTCATCCAGAACAATTTCCCATGTAGCATGTCAAGAGCAGCCTTTTTGTTGAATTCTTAATACTTTATTAGAATCTGTATTTTGTTTTGTTAAGTTTTTTAGATACTCTACAGCATTATCATGAATTTTCATAGCAATATCACCTACTTTCTAATTAATAATAAAGTGATAATATACTATATGCATGTTTTAGCTAAGAGTTTAACATAATTGTATGTTTTAAAACTAATTTGAAAAAAGTTTTGAAGAGTTTCTATACATTTTTCTATCATAGAAAAATACTATTAATCCACCGATAATTATTAGTGCATAACCAATATATTGAATGTCTCCAGGTAATTTTCCAAAAAGGAATAATGAAATTAATGCAGCAAAAATTACCTCAGTATATCCAAAAACAGAAATTTCTTTACCAGGAGCATATTTATATGCAAAAGTAGCACTTAATTCTGCACCAGCAATAGCACAACCAGCTCCAAAAAGTAATAATGCTTGTGTCATGTTTAATGGTACATAGTGATAAATCATTGATGGAACTGTAAATACAAGAGATACTAACGCTAAGAAAAATACTATAGTTTCAGGTCTTTCTTTAGATCTTAAACCTCTGATAATTGTATAGGCTCCACCTGATAAAGCAGCAGAAATTATTGCTACAATAACAGCAAAAATAGGCATTTTACTACCAGGGTGAACTATGAAAAATATACCACTAAATGCTATGATAATTGCTAAAATTTGTATTGGTTTGATTTTTTCTCTTAAAAATATGAATGAGAATATGATAATAAAGAATATGTTTAGATCTGCAAAAATTGTTTCAGTTGGTAAGATCATATGTTGTAAAGCATAAAATCCAGCTAAAATTCCTAAAGTTCCAAAAGCACCTCTACCGATTAGAGCTAGTCTATTTCCTTTAGTACCCCATAAAGAAGATCTATTTTTAGCTATTAATATAAGTGAAACTACAAAAAGCATAATGTTTCTATAGAAAACCTTTTCTCCAAGTGGAATACCTTTAACTTCTTTTATAAAAGCATTCATAATAGCAAAGAAAACTGCTGAAATTATAATGAGCAGAATACCTTTAAATTTGTTAGCCTTAGTCAAATCAATCACTTCCTTGTTAAGTTTTTGTCCAATTAAAATACTAGCACTTAATATATTTGGAATAATTACAAAAAAAAGTGTATTAGCATTAAAAATATTGACAGATAATTTACAGGTAGAAATTTAATAGAATCTAAAGAAGAGTTTAAATAAAAAAATGATTTTATTTGTGAAAAAAATAGCAATGTGAGTTATTTTTTAATTTTATTTAGTACTTCATGAAAAAATAAACAAGTAAATCATATTCTTAGTAATTTTTATTAATTTATATTAGTTTATATGTAATTTATGGCGGATTGTTATATGAAAAAGTTTGATTTTATGTGTTAAAAAGGTTTAATTTATTAATATGAGTATTTAATTTGCAATAATTATTTATTCTTGAAATAACTAAAATATAAAAATAGTATATAATTATTATATGGTCTAATGACCATTTAAGTAGTTTGTTTTATTTTTAACTTAAGTAAATATATTTTAAGATTTTAAAACCATTTTGATAATATATGTCATTCAATAAAGGAGGCCGAATGGAGATTAGGGAGCTTATAGATAAATTGTATTTAAATAATATTCTATCAAGGGAAGAGTTGTTATATGTACTATCAAATGTCGAAGGTGATGATTTAGAATATCTAATAGAAAAAGCAGATATTACTAGAAAAAGAGTATATGGCGATAAGGTTTATATGAGAGGACTCATAGAATTTACAAATTATTGTAAGAGAGATTGTATGTACTGCGGGATTAGAAAGAGTAATAAAAATGCTAATAGATATAGATTAACTTTTGACGAAATAATGGAATGTGCAGATTTAGGGGATAGCCTTGGATATAAAACTTTTGTTTTACAAGGTGGAGAAGATCCATACTTTACTGATGAAAGAATGGTAGAAATAATAAAAGAAATAAAAAGAAGGTATCCTAATAATGCTATAACACTATCTCTAGGAGAAAGAAGTTATGAGTCATATAAGACTTTATATGCAGCAGGAGCTGATAGATTTTTATTAAGACATGAATCAGCAACTCCTAGAATATATAATGCACTACATCCGGGAACAAATATAGAAGAAAGAAGACAGGCTTTGAGAAATTTAAAAGAAATAGGTTTTCAAGCTGGAGCTGGATTTATGGTTGGACTTCCAGGACAGACAGATGCAGATTTAGTTGATGATTTGCTTTTTGTAAAAGAGTTTGATCCTGCAATGTGCGGAATAGGTCCATTTATACCACAAAAAGATACACCTCTTGGTAATGAAGAAGGGGGAACACTTGAAAAAACTATTAAAATTTTATCTTTAGTAAGACTACTTTTACCAAAAGTTTTATTACCTGCAACAACTGCACTTGGAACAATAGATCCAACTGGTAGAGAAAAAGGAATAAGAGCTGGTGGTAATGTTGTTATGCCTAATTTATCACCAACAACAGTTAGAGATAAATATGCACTTTATGATGGGAAAATATGTACTGGTGATGAAGCAGCAGAGTGTAGACAATGTATAGAAAGAAGAATTAAAAAATTTGGATATCAAGTAGAAGTTAATAGAGGAGATAATCCGCTTTGGGCAGAGACTTATGAGCCAAAACCAGAGCCTAAGAAAATGCAAAAAGCAGATAATTTCAAATTAGTTTAGGAGGAGTTTGTTATGTTTATAGATGAAAAAAGATTGAAAGAGATTGTTAAAAATACAGAAAACCCAAGTATAGAAGCAGCTAAGGAAGCCTTAGCTGTAGCTAAATCAGGAAAGAGAATAAGCTATGAACAAGCTGCTATTTTACTTAACATACAAGATAAAGAAATAGTAGAGGAAATGTACAAAATAGCTTTAGAATTAAAAGAAAGTATTTACGGTAAGAGAATAGTAATGTTTGCTCCTTTATATGTCAGCGATTACTGTGTTAATGACTGTGAGTACTGCGGATATAAAAGAGCAAATGTTTTTAATAGAAAGAGATTAACACAAGAAGAGGTTGCGACAGAAGTTAAAATTCTTGAAAAAATGGGACATAAAAGACTTGCATTAGAACTTGGAGAAGATCCAGTTCATGCACCAATAGAATATGTTTTAGAATGTCTTGATACTATATATTCAACACAAAATGCAAATGGGGCTATAAGAAGAGTTAATGTTAATATAGCAGCAACAAAAGAAGAAAATTATGCACTTTTAAAAGAAAAAGGAATAGGAACTTATATATTATTCCAAGAAACTTACGATACAGAAGCATATGCAAAAATGCATAAAAAATCACTTAAAGGTAATTATGAATATCATTTAACAGCATTTGATAGAGCTATGAAAGCAGGAATTGATGATGTCGGTGGTGGAGTTTTATTTGGACTTGCTGATTATAGATATGAAGTATTAGGCCTTCTTCAACATAATGACCATTTAGAAGAAAAATTTGGTGTTGGATTCCATACAATATCAGTTCCTAGATTAAAAAAAGCTAAAGGTATGGATTTAGAAAATTATCCTCATTTAATTTCAGATGATCAATTTAAGAGACTTGTAGCAGTTCTTAGAATTGCACTTCCATATGTTGGTCTTATACTTTCAACAAGAGAAACTGCAGCTATGAGAAGAGAGGTATTAAGATACGGAGTATCACAAATATCAGCTGGTTCAAGCACAGGAGTTGGAGGATATAAAGAAAGAGAAGAAACAGGTTGTGATGATAAGCAATTTGAAACTTCAGATGAAAGAAGTCCTTTAGAAGTAATAAAAGAATTATTAGATGATGGATATATTCCAAGTTATTGTACAGCATGTTACAGAAAAGGAAGAACAGGCGATAGATTTATGGAACTTGCTAAAAGTGGAGAAATTCAAAATGTTTGTGAGCCTAATGCAATAACAACACTAGTTGAATATTCATTAGATTACGGTGATGATGAATTTAAAGAAAAAGCTATGAAAACTGCATTAGAAGTAACATCAAAAATTGAAAATGAAAAAACTAGAAAAATTGTAGAGAAAAATATCGAGAAACTTAAAAAAGGTCAAAGAGATTTATATCTATAATTAGGAGGTAAAATATAAAGAGTGGTAAAACCACTCTTTATATAGATTTAAGATGAATAATACACCATCAGGAAATAGAAAACATGTAGTTATTTTAGGTGATATGAATGTAGGGAAATCATCTATTATGAATTTTCTAACAGGGCAAGAAATATCAATAATTTCCACAAAAAGTGGGACTACAACAGATGTTGTTAGAAAGCCGATAGAAATTTTAGGTCTTGGTCCTGTAGTTCTTATTGATACAGCTGGAGTTAATGATAAAGAAGATGAGCTTGGAGCTAAAAGAGTTAATAAGTCATTGGATTCTTTAAAGGGTGCAGATACTGTTTTATATGTTTTAGATGCTAAGAATGTTAGTTTAGATTCGTTCAAAGAAGTTAATGAACATATTAAAAAGTATAAAAATAATCTTATATTAGTATTTAATAAAATTGATGAAGTAGATGAAAAAACTCTAGCAAATTTAAAAAAACAATATAAAAAAGCTGTTTTCATATCAGCTAAAGAAAAAGTTGGATTTGATGATTTGATAGAGAAAATTTCAAAATCTTTTAATGAGAAAGATAGAGGGTTGTTAGAAGGGGTAGTTAAAGCAAAGGATAATATTGTTTTAGTTGTTCCTATAGATTCAGAGGCTCCAAAAGGAAGATTAATATTACCACAAGTTCAAGTAATCCGAGAATGTCTAGATATTGGGGCTTTTGTTCATGTTACAAGAGATACTGAATTAAAAGATTTATTAGAGCAATTAGGAAAAGTTGATTTAGTTATAACAGATTCACAAGCTTTTAAAAAAGTTGATGAAATAGTTCCAAAAGATATTAAATTAACTAGTTTTTCTATTCTTTTTGCTAGACAAAAAGGAGAACTTAAAACTTTCGTTGATGGGGTTAAAATAATTAAAGATTTAAAACCTAACGACAAGATTTTAATTGCTGAAAGTTGTACCCATAATACTTCACATGAAGATATTGCAAAAGTTAAAATTCCAAAGCTTTTACAAAAAAGAGTAGGCGGAGAACTTGAATTTGTATTTAAAAATGGAATGGATTTTGCAGATAACGTTAAAGATTATAAGCTTATAATACATTGTGGAGCTTGTATGATTAATAGAAAAACAGTTATAAACAGAGTAAATGAATGTGAAAAAAGAGAGGTACCAATAACTAATTTTGGAATTATTTTAGCTTATTTAGTTGGAATAATTGACAGGGCTATTGAACCTTTTGAATTATAAGAAAAAGGAGCCTATAAAAATTTAAAAGATATCTAATATTAAAGCGTTTTAAAGCAAAAGATTAAAGCATTGAAATTAGACAATAAGTAACATTAACAGACAGTAAAAAATTATATGAAGATAGCATAAAAGAGATATATTATTCAAAAATAATAAAATTAATTAAGGCATTAAATTTAAAAGGATATAGTGTAGAAGTTACAAAAATTTCTATACTATATTCTTTTGTGTTTTCAAATGTTAATAAATAATACAAATGTTCAGAAAATTTAAACTATTAATAAGGAAGATTTTAATGAAAAATTAATCTGTTATAACTTTTAAATACATAAAAAAATGTTTTATTTTAAATGAACCACGTATGATACACTATAATATAAAATAAAGGGCATTTAATTTATTAAATTAATATAATGAACATATGTTATAATGAACAACATATGTTATAATGAAGTCGTTTTCGAAAACGATTAAATATTATTAAAAATTTTTATATGAGGTGAAGAATTTTGTTTATACAGGATTTTCTAAAGGCAGCACCGCCTGCTGCTAATAAGGTACCACAAGATAAAATCAAGAAAGTATATAGTGTTGATAGAATAAGAGTGTTCTTGATGATTTTTATAGGATATACTTGTTATTATTTAGTTAGAAAAAACTTTGTAATAGCATCTCCATATTTAATGCATGATTTGCATTTTACTCTTGAGGATGTAGGGTATATTAATACTGCTTTAGCTATTTCTTATGGAGTATTTAAATTATTCGTAGGAAATTTAGAGAATAAAGGAAATGTTAAAAAATTTATAGGGCTAGGTTTATTAGGTTCAGCTATTATAAGTATTTTAATGGGGAGTATAGCAGGTACTGTTATATCGTTTGTTATTTTAATGGTTATAAATGGATTTTTCCAAGCGATGGGAGCACCAGCTTCTACTATGGTAATTAGTAAATGGTTTACTAAGAAAGAGCGTGGAATAACTTTTGCAGGATGGAATACATCTTGTAACTTAGGAGGAGCACTAATTGGACCTATAGGTGCTTTATGTATTTTAATTTTTGGAGTAGCTCATTATAAAGCTATTTTCCATATACCAGCAATCTTTTGTATTATAATTGCATTTTTAATATTTATCTTTGGAGCAGATTCACCAAGTTCAAAAGGGCTTCCTACAATTGAAGAGTATAAAAATGTTGAAGTTGAAGATAAAAATCAAACAGTTGAAAGAACTTCATTATCATCAATGCAAATTTTTACTCACTATATTATAGGAAATAAATATGTATGGTTTTTTGCTTTTTCAAATGTTTTTGTATATCTCTTAAGAGAAGGTATAGAAAACTGGATTCCTATATACCTTCAAAGAGTTAAGCATTTTGACACTAGTGCTTTAGGACTAGGGCTATTTCTCTTTGAGATTACAGCTATACCAGTAAGTTTACTTGCTGGATGGTTATCTGATAAATATTTTAAAAGTAAGCGTGCACCATTATCTATAATTGGTTTAATTATAGTTGGTATTGCTTTAATAGTATATTATAAATCTACAAATGAAGTAGCAGTTTTAATTTCTATTGCAGTAATGGGGGGAGCTATCTATATACCTCAATTACTAGTATCAATAGCAATGATAGATGTTGTTCCTAAATTTGCAGCAGCAGGTTCTATTGGATTTGCAGGGATTTGTGGATATGTTATAGGTGAAACTATTGCAGATACTGGTCTTGGGATAGTAGCTCAAGATTTTGGATGGACAGCAGTTTTTGTGATTTTATTTATAGGTGTAATTCTTGGAGTTATATTACTATTCTTATGTCTAAAAGCTAAGTCAAAACCAGTTTTACCAGAGCATGTATGTTCAGAAGATTTAAATTAATAAATTACTAATTTATATAATATGTATCAATTTTTTATGTATAAAAAACTATGTGAATTTAATAGTTAAAATTAAATTTTAGATAAAGTTAATATTCGAAAAAAACTTTTATAAGTATATAATTTTGCTTATAAAAGTTTTTTTTATTTGACAAATATGACGACTGGTCATATAATTAAATTATGGACAAGAAATTAATTAAAAAACGAGAAATAATTGAAAAATCTATAGGGGTTATTTTTGAAAAGGGATATAATGGTGCGGGTGTTAAAGACTTAGCTGATGCAGCAGGAATTCCAAAAGGATCTATTTATAATTATTTTGAAAATAAAGAAGATTATTTAAAAGAGGCATTGATTTATTATTATGAGGTATGTAATAGAAAACAATTTGAATTTTTAAAAGATCAAAGTTTAAAACCAGTTGAAAGAATTAAAGCATTTTATAAATATATGATTGATTCATTTACTGATGAGGACTTAAAAAGAGGTTGTTTACTTGGTAAAATAACACAAGAGGTCAGTGGGTGTAATGAAGGTATAAGAACAGTTACTGAAGAGATTCAAAATAATATAATTGCTAAACTTGTAGAAAATATAAAGGAAGCGAAAGAAAAAAAAGAACTTAGTTTAGATATAAACTCAGAAGAGTTAGCAGAGTTCATTTATAATAGTTGGCAAGGTACATTAATTAGAATTAAATGTACAAGGCAGCGAGAATCACTTAATAATTTTTATAGAATTTTAGATGGAGTTCTACTTAAATAGAACTTTCATTTTTAAATAATAATATGACGACTGGTCATGTATTGATAGAAATATATAATTATTTTGAAAGGAGCAATAGCATATGACGTTATCAGAAAAATTAATAAATTTAGCTAATGAATCGGCTAAGAAGAAGCCTGAAGAAATAAATATCCTTTTTAAGAAGGTAACTGAGGAATTAAAGGCAACTAGCATTGAGGAAAAGGCGTTAAAAGTTGGAGATAAAATTCCAAGTTTTACTCTTAGGAATGCTTATGGAAAAGAAGTAAGCTCAAATGAATTGTTGCAAAAAGGTCCACTTGTTATAAATTTCTATAGAGGGAAATGGTGTCCTTATTGTAATTTAGAACTTCAAGAATATGCTAGTGCTTTAGATAAACTAGAAGCTTTAGATACAACTTTGGTAGCTATTTCACCAGAATTGCCAGATAAAGATTTCTCAGATAAATTAGACTTTGAAATATTAAGTGATTTAGGCAGTAAAGTTGCAAGAAAATTTAATTTAGTATTTCAAGTTGACTCAGAAGTAGAAAAAATCTATAAAACATTTGGTATTGATCTTCAAGTAGCTAATGGTGATGATAGTAAAGAGTTACCAATGCCGGCAACGTATGTTGTAAATAAAGATGGTATAGTAGTTTTATCATTTGTAAATGCTGATTATACTAAGAGGTTAGATATAGAAGAAGTATTAGATAAGTTAAAAGAATTAAATTAATATAAATATAATAGAAAGTGATTTAGGTCGCTTTATAAAATGAGGAGTGAGTTTTATGGTAAAAATATATAGTACAGCAGTATGTCCTTGGTGTGTTAAAGCAAAAGATTATTTAAAGAAAAAAGGTGTAGATTTCGTTGAATATAATGTTCAGGAAGATGAAGAAGCTAAAAAAGAAATGATAGCTAAATCAAAACAAATGGGAGTTCCTACTTTAGATATTAATGGAACAATAGTTGTTGGTTTTGATAGACCAGCTATAGATGCAGCTTTAAATAAATAATAAAATTAAAATAAAAAAATTTTGAAGTAAATAAATATTTTGACTTAGTGAAAAAATGAGTAACTTTATAATAAAGTTACCCATTTTTTTGTTTTTTATTATTAAGTTTCTCGGATGAAAGAATTTAAAATCATTCCGACTATTATAACTATCATTCCTACTAAAGAAAGTCCAGTAGGGAAGCTTTGTCCAATAAAAATAACAGATCCGATTGCTGTAAATATTACCATACCAGCTTGTGTAGATTCAACAGCTGCAAGTTCAGAAAGGTTATGTTTAGCTTTGCTAGTAGCGATAAAGAAAGTTATAGTTGCTATAACACCTGAAAATACTGCTAATATTAAAGCTTGTACAAAATCCATTTTAGAAATACCACCAGTTTTAGAGTATCCATAAATCATGAATAAGATTCCTAAAGGCATACTCATTAGAGTTACTCCAAATGCTCTTTGAAAACCACTTATTTCATCTCCAATTTTATTCATTAATTTTCTATTACCTAAAGGATAGAAGAATGCTGCTATAACAACTGGAATAAAGCCTTTTAATAGGTTTCCAAGAGAAATAGCTGACATTTCATTAACTTGCATTAAAATAACTCCTGCTAATATAAATAAACAAATAAATAATCTTTTTATAGGGATTCTTCCTCTAACTAATTTTTCACCAGTTTTTGTTTTTATTTTTACAAAGAATAGTGGTGAAAGAAGTAATCCAGCTAAAATAGTTATTTGCCAAGTACTTGCTACCAACCAAGAAGGAGCAAAATCAGAAGAAAAACTTAAGAGAGCATAAAATCCAATTCCAGCTAAATTTCCCCAAAGTAGCCATGTGAAGAAGTTGTTTTTTATAGATTTTAAAACTGCTAAAAGTTCACCTCTAAATAGAACTATAAGAAATAAGAATGGTAAAGCTAAAGCGAATCTTAAAAATGCTGTCCAAGCCCAGTTGATACCTCCCATTCCCATCATTTTTGTAACAACAAAAGTTGCTGAGAAGAATATTGATGAAATTATTCCAATAATTACTGCTAACAAATTGATTACCTCCTTTTATATAAATTAAATTTATTTTTATATGTATTATAAATTTTGTTTCTCTTTATGTATATTATAATATACCTTTTTGAGATAAATGTAAACTATAATTTAAAAATTGTAATGATAATTCGTTTGATATATTATAGAAATAGGGAAATATTAAGAAAGAAGGTGCATATAAATGGATTTACAGTCACAAGATTTTATTGCAGAAATAGGCTTAATTTTAAGATCTGTAAGGAATGAAAAGAAAATGAATTTAGAAGAGTTAGCTAAAAGAACTGGAATAAGTAGACTCACTCTTGCAAAAATAGAAAAAGGAACTGCTAATCCTACTCTTAATATAATGTGGAAAATATGTATTGCTTTAGAAATTGAATTTTCACAATTAGTTAATATGAGTGAAGAAATATCTATTTCGAGGGCAAATAAAAATATTACAGTAGAAAATGAAAATAATGCTTTTAGAATAGAACTTATGTTTAAAGAAAATCAATCAAAGTCAGTTGAATTTTATAGAGTTTATTTAGCTCCTAAGGAAACTATATTAACTGAAGAACATAATAAGGGATGTATAGAAACTATTATGATTATGGAGGGAAAGATAGAGTTAACAGTAGGAGATAAAGTTTATGTTTTAGAGAAATTTGATTCTATAAAATTTAAAGCTGATGTAGAGCATTCATATAAAAACATTCATAACGGTAAATCAATTTTAAATAGTACTTTAATATACAAATAAAATTTGTATCAAGTAACGAGGGATTTAAGTTTGAATTTACAAATCACTTTAATTCAAAAGTGTTGAAAATTAATAATTTTGAACTGATAAGATAGTTTTAAATGTTTAATGAAATAAGTAAACATAGTGTAAAAATAGTTTATATTTTTGCTGATTTTGATAGACTTATATCAAGATAAAAAAAGAATTAAAGTGTACAAATACACTGAATTATAGAGATTTTTTTAGGAGGCGGTTCAATGTTAACTTTTGGAATATCTGCTGCAGTAATTAGTATTTTAAGTGCTGTAGTATTTGTAGGAGTTTTGATGGGAGTTCTTCAACTTATATCTAAAATTTGGTCTATGGATGGAGAAAAGTGGAATATACTTTTAGGATATAAAAATGGTAATGGAGCATATTATCTTCTAGGTGCTACTTATGTATTAGCAATGCTTTTAATGCTTGGTACAAGTTCAGCTTGGTTTAATATGATAGGATTAGAAAATGGTTTTCTTGCAGCACTTATTATAATGGGAGTTGTTTCAGCTCTTGGAATTAGTAAGTTCCCAAAAATGAAGCTTATGATTAATGCAAAATTTAAAGCGGAATTTGAAGGTAAAGCAAAAAAGAGATTTAAAAAATAAGACTAAAAACCCTTTAAGTTTTAAAATAAAGCTTAGAGGGTTTAAATTTTTTTTGTAATTTATTTGTATTAAAAATTTCATATCTTCATACTCAGTTCATAAAATATGTTTAATATTTAAATAGAAGTAAACAATTTCTAATGATCAAGAAAGGAAGTGTATATTATGGTTGATTTTTCAATGTATTATCCTATGTTGATAGAATGGATTGGATATCTAGCCTCAATAGTAGTGGTAATTTCTTTACTTATGACATCAATGGGAAAGCTTAGAGTTATAAACTCTATTGGTTGTTTATTATTTGTTATCTATGCGTTGATAGTAGGTGCATACCCTGTCGCCTTAGCTAACATAGTTATTTTAATTATAAATTTTTATAATCTTTATAAATTAAGAAAAACTGCACAAGCATAAAATGTAATAATGAATTTTAATAAAAGTAGCTTCATGTGTTTATGGAGCTATTTTTTTGTTGTTAGAATGTAATAGGTTTAGAGTATAATCTAGAAAATGTTTAAATGTTAATAGAATTAATTTATTGGAGGTGTGGATAATGAAAGCGAAAAATAATCCACAGGTTAAAAAATTTTCTTCTATTATAATTATTGTAGTAATCATATTTTCAGTTGGACTTTTAGTATATTTTTATGTTGGTAGTAAAAATCCAGTGACAATAAATATTTCAAATGAAACAGTAACTTTAGATGGACTTTCTAATACACAAACAATTATAAATTTAAAGGATATAACTGGAGTTGAATATGTAACTCAAAAGTTAGACGTTACTGGTCATGTTATGGGTGGTACCATGGGAAACAAAGCATTTGGTGGTGATGTTGTTAATAATTTTGGACAGGTGTATTGTTATGTTGAAAACTTACAAGCTCCAAGTTTGTTAATAAAAACTAAAGGTGAAAATTATTTAGTGAATACAAGTAATGAGCAAGAAATTAAAAATGATTATAATAAGTTAAAAGAATCAATAAGTTAAATATTAAAAAAAGATAGGAAACTTAGAATTAATAAATTCCAAAAGTTTCCTATCTTTTTTATGCGACTAGATGTTTTTTTCTAATAGCTGATATTATAAATGGTAAAATTACTATTATCACAAACACTATAATAAGCAAGTCTGTGTAATTTGCAACTTGTCCAGGTTTTATTCCAGATGGAGGAATAAATGATATTACAAAGGCAACTATTGTGAAAATTAGCCCAACTATACCAATAATAAGTCTTAGTGATTTACTTTTAGCTATTTGATATTTTCTTGGTAAATCATTATTTGAAATAGTTAATTTTATATAAGCTATAAAGAATAATGTATAAGCAAGAAGATAAACAATAACAGTAAGTGTCATAGCCATAAAGAATGAGTTATTTGAGCTACCAGTTCCAAATGTTAAAACAGCAGTCCAAATAGTAACACAAACAGCTTGGATAATTAATATATTTGATGCTACATCATTTTTATTTCTTTTATATAATTTTTTGCTAAAGAATCCATGTTCTCCAGCTACAGAAAGTCCTTTGCTTGGGCCAACAATCCAAGAGCTTATTTCAGCTATTGATCCAAGACATAATAAAATTGCTAGTATTTTTACTATGAATCCAAAGTGTCCAAAATATGATAATAATATTGAATAAGCTTGGAATACGCCTTGATTTAAGCTTAAAGCACTTTGTGGAACTACAATTCCTATAGATAATGCACCAAAACTACTAAGTAAAATACATAAGAATAAAATTATTATTATTGCTTTGGGATAATCCTTTTTAGGATTTTTCATATCATTAATATGTGTTGCAGAAACTTCAAGTCCCATATATGAAAGCATAAATGACACAAGCACAACAAGTGAGCTTACATTACTGAAGTTTGGAATAAAAGTTTTAGCTGATATTGCAATATGAACAGGATATCCTTTTATTAGGTAAATTGCTGTAAGTGCGAATAATACAACTGCTGGAATCACGATACCTGCAATGAATCCTATTTTTGCGATAAGAGCTGTTTCTTTAATACCTTTAAATTGAACAAATATCATTATCCAAAATATTGCTATTACAAAAATAAATTTAATTAATGGATTGTTATTTATTGCTGAAATTCCTGTAACATAAGAAATAGCACCAACGATAAAGTAAATCATAGTAACTGCACCTATTGTGAATACTATAAATTGATAGAAGATATGTGCAAAGCCTAACTTTTTACCTAAGGTTTTGCTTGTCCAAGTAAAGACACCGCCTTCTTGGAATCCATCTACAGTTGCCATTTCAGCTGCACACAAGCAAACTGGAACAAACCATAAAATTCCTCCGATGATTAAATAGAATATAGAACTGAAACCACTAGTGGCGAATGTTGGATATTCATAAATTTCTATCAATATAGAACTTGTTAGAAATAAGAATCCAAACATACTTAATTTTTTAGATTTTGTCATTAGTATAACTCCTTTTTATTAAATTTCACATACGATAAATTTTTATTTAATAAAAATTAAAATTAGTAAGCATTCTTACTAAAAATAAGGGTTAATCCTAAAGAGTGATTATTGACTTGAGTTCCTAATATAGGAGAAAGATAAAATGAATTAACATCATTGATTTAAGATATGACAATAAATTTATTTTAAAACTATTTTTAAAATCTTTTTAGAAATAGTTTTAAAATAAAAAGAAGCTATCTTAAATCCAATGATAAAAGATAGCTAGAAATTAGTAATTTATAACTTTACTTTTATCTCTCAGATAATAATCTGCAGGATTTAGCACAATTCTCATGTATGAGCTGTTGCTAGGTTTCATAGGGCCAGTCCCTCCACCTTCTTGATAAAAATATTGTATGTGTATGTAATTGTGTTTCGAATGTAGTGTGTTAATAGTTTATTAACATTTTATGTACAATTAATAAGATATCATATTCAAGAAAAAAAATCTAGATATAATTTTCAAAAAAAATTTTTTTATGCAAATTAAAATTAAATGAAAAAATATTTGTGATTAAACTTGAAATATCCTTTATTTTTTAATATATTATCAATTTATTTTTGATATAAATATAAAATTATTGTTATTTATGGCTAGTGTTTTGTTATTTCTTATTTGAAAAAGAAGAAATATTAAAAACACTAGCTATAAAATTAATAATTAAAATTTTATTTTTTTAATAAAATAATAGTAATTTAAGACTGAGCTTTATTCAATGCATTTTGTACAGCTGTAAGGACTGCACTTGATGTATAAGTAGCACCTGAAATTACGCTAACATCAGTTGATTGTGCTGATACAATTTCTTGTGCCATTTGTTTAGCTGCATCAGAATATGAATTTCCGCCAGAATTTATAATTTGAACATTTTTTATTGCGTTTGATGAAACAGTAACAGCTAGTTCTACCTCACTATTTAAACTCATAGCTTCACCTTGATATGTCCCAGGTTTATAATTTAAAGATTGTTGTTGTGTAGTAGATGTATTGGTATTATTTGATTCTTGAGCTGTAGTTGTGTTATTAGGAAATTGAGAAAATGCATTATTTATTGTTTCTATTGAGATTTCTTTGTTCAAAATATTTGAAAGTGGTTTTTTAAAGCTGTATAAAGCAAAGAAAGATATAATTGATATAAAAGCAACAGCTATAACATTAATAGCTCTTTTAAAAATAGAAACTTTTGCATTTTTTATAGGGCAAACACTAACACACTTAAAACAATTAATACAATCACCATGTGTTACTTTATCTACTTTATATAATTGAAGACCCATTGAGCATTTTGTTGTACAAGCTTTACAGTTTCCACAGTTAGCAACAGGTTTTCTAATGTGAATTATTTTGATTTTAGATAAAATTGCAAAAATTGCACCTAAAGGACATAGGTATCTACAGAAAAATCTTTCAATGAAAAAATTTCCTATAGCAATAGCAATTAATAGAATTAATCCTATACTTAGTGTTGGTAATACAGGAGGAAAGACTATTAATTTTGCAAATGAATTCCAAGGATTTACATCATAAGGAATTTTAAGTTGTAATGTCCAGATGAATATAAAAATAAATAGTAAAACTATATATTTTACTAGCTTTAACATGGAGTCTAAATCTTCATTTATTTTAAATTTTGATTTGAATAGCTTAATATTTATATAATATAAAAAATCACATATAGTACCAAAACTACATAACCAACCACAGAAAAAACGTCCTAAAATTGCTGTAATGATTATTAATATAATAGCCAAAAGTAATGTTAGCAGTAACGAATATATGTTGAAATGCCGGTTTATGATCATCGACCAAGCATCACCTATTTCCGAAAATGCTAAAGCAAATAGTCCAGGATAAAAAATTAAAAAGATAATTTGTATTAGTATCCTTAAGTACTTTAAGTTTAAAACTTTGTTCATAATTAAATACCGCCTTTTATATTGAGGTGATTAAATTAATTTCATGTTTATATTTTAAATTATAGTTTGTTAAGATACTTTACATAAAAAAGAAAGAGATTTAAATTAATAAGAAGAATAATATTTAGTATATTAAATAATTTTTGGAGGAGGCAGATTAATGAGGCTAAAAAATATTTTTCTTAATGATAAAGAGAGTGAGTATGAGCTTAGTAAGAGCCTATTTGGAACTAATTGTTATATAAAAGCATATGGTAAAAAGGCTAGAAAGTCTGTACTTGAAGCATTTGTTTTTTTAGAAAAATTACATAAAATGTTATCACTTTTTGAGTTAGATAGTGAGATTAATAATTTTAATAAAACAAAAGAAATATGGTTTGAATGCACTGAAATATTTGCTGATATTTTAGATAAATCTATATATTATTCAAATATCACTCAAGGTGATTTTGATATAACTGCACAAAAGTTAGTGAGTATGTGGAACATAGGAAAAGATAATTTTGAAATAAAGGAAAAGTCTGATATAAACAATGCATTAAAATATGTTGATTATAAAAATATAAAAATAGATAAAAGAAATTTAGCTGTATCTAAAGGAGAGAGTCAAGTAATTGGATTAGGAGGAATTGCAAAAGGATATGCAACAGATAAGGTTGTTGAAATATTAAGTAACTACAAAATAACAGATGCTATTATAAATTTAGGTGGAAATATTTTTGTTATGGGGCATACACAAGAGAAAAAAGCTTGGACTGTTGGAATACAAAATCCATTAAAAGAAACAGGCGCGTATATGGGAGTAATAGGTTTATCTAACAAATCTATAGTTACATCTGGGAGTTATGAAAGATTTTCTATTTATGAAGATAAAATTTATAGTCATATAATAGATTTAAAAACTGGATATCCAGTAGAAAATGAAATGCTTAGTCTAACTTTAATAACCAATAAATCTTTAGATGGTGATGGACTTTCAACAGGACTTTTTATTAAAGGCTTGAAAGAAGCTTTAAAAATTATAGAACAATTAGACGGTATAGAAGGAATTTGTATATTAAAAAGTAAAGAAGTTGTTTTAAGTAGTGGATTAAAAAATTATTTTAAAATTGTAGATAATGAATTTTGCCTTAAAGAAAGTAGTATATTTTGATACTCTTACGACTAAAGTTAGATGCTAGTCTATATGCTAATTTCAATCTTAATTTTAATGGATTTCTACTAAAGAAAAATCTTATAGGTAATAAAAAAACTCTCGTTAGACAAATAAAATATCCTTTGTTTTAGGTATATTTTAAAGTGTTTCTAAAGAGAGTTTTGTAAATTAATATTTTAGTAACTATGTAAAGTATTAATTTTTATATGAATCATGATTTAGCCCGAATTGAGCATATTGCATCTATCTAGAAGTTAGTTTTCTACAGTCTGTTTTCTATATAACAGGGGGAATAAGGTAAAATACTAACTGGTAGATAGAGTAATTTTTATATTAAACTAATATTTATTTTAAAACCCCATTAATCCTGAAAATATTCCTTTTGCAG
Source organism: Sarcina sp. (assembly GCA_051656585.1). Taxonomy (GTDB): domain Bacteria; phylum Bacillota; class Clostridia; order Clostridiales; family Clostridiaceae; genus Sarcina. The sequence continues at coordinate 18,718 of JBOGCE010000022.1, forward strand.
AGATATTTTTCTGAAGATTTTCTAAGTGTGTTTTAATATTTGATTTCTGAGTTTGGCTAAGTTTTGTGTTAGCTTCAACTTTAGCTTCTTTTTGATTTATTTTAGTTGTCATAGTTTTTTGAATTTGAGCTTCAGTTTGCCCCTCGTTTAAAGCTTTTTGAACCCATCCTACATTTGAAAGATTTTTAAATGCTGGATTATGGTCTATTCTGTTTTCAATATGTTTTTCAACTTTAGGTAAGTTTGCAGATTTAATTTTACCTTCTTTTACTAAGTTTTGAGCTTTAGCGTCTGCTTGCTTAATTAAGTTTTGTTTTACTTGAGGAACAGTCATTCCACTATCTATATCTTTTCGTATTTTATTAACCATATCTTCATTTAAGAAAATACCATGTCCTTTTGACATTTGAGTTTTCAAATTGTTTTCTGTTTTTGTAGCTTGTTCTTGTGTTATTTTATGTTGTGATACTAGAGTGTTTAACTCAGTTGTTTTAGCTGCCAAAAAGCTCTGTGTAGCTTGTTGAAGAGTTTTTCCAGAGTTTAACTCTTTAGCTATATTCTGATTTACAACAATTCCTCTTAAAATATCAGTTTTTTGTATATGAGCGGCAAAGTCCTTTTCTATTTGAGTAGCCTTATCTTGAGAGATTTTTTTTGCAGCAACTCTTTTAGTCATATTAGAATTAAAAGTAGAAACTAATGATTCTTTTATTTGAGAAACAGTTTGACCTTTCTCAAGTTCTGTTTTGACTAATTTTTTATCAACATGGAATCTTCTATGTTCACCTTTATGTTCTGTTTTATGTTGATCGTTGTTTGAATTAGTAGTTGCTGTCGTTGTTGTAGCTGTAGTCGATTTATTAGTAGTTGTATTACTTGATGAGCTAGGTGCTGCTAAAAGTGTATGGTTAGATACAACAGTTTTAGTTGGCGAAGAACTTGTGTTTACAGTAGCAGCTGCACTTGCTCCAACGCCTCCAATCATAGCGCCAGCCATCAAAAGACTAACTAATTTTTTATTCATCTCTTTCACCTCATTATTAAATTACATGTCTTCATTTGTTTTGATATAGTGAAATTAACAGGGAGAGCAAAAATCACTATATCATTTATAAATTTTTAGTATTTGCATTTGTATTTGTATTTTGCTTACAAGATATATAATAACGGTGCAAAATATAATAAGAATGAAAGCCTAATGAATTTGTTATGAAGAAAGAAACAATTTAGATATGGAAAAAAATAAAAGGGTAAAAAAATTGCACATTTTAAAATTTTATGATAATATATGGAATATAAACATAAACATATGGGTATGTAACTAAAGATAATGGAGATGATTTTAATGTTAGATCAAAAGACAATAGACATAGTAAAAAGTACAGTTCCAGTATTAAAAGAACATGGAGTTGAGATTACTACAGTATTCTATGAAAACTTATTTAAGGAACACCCAGAAGTAGCACCAATGTTTGATATGGCTAAGCAAAGAACAGGTGAACAACCTAAAGCTCTTGCTATGAGTATTCTTGCTGCTGCTGAAAATATTGATAATTTAGAAGCTATTTTACCAGTTGTTAATAAGATTGGTCAAAAGCATGTGAACGTAAATGTTAAACCAGAACACTACCCAATAGTTGGACAAGGTGTTTTAAATGCTATTAAGATAGTTTTAGGTGATGGAGCTACTGATGAAGTTATTGAAGCATGGGGTAAAGCTTATGGTGAAATAGCAAAAGTATTTATTGACGTAGAAAAAGGTATGTACGAAGCTAAATAATTGTAAAAATATTTATTGAAATATATTAGAAAGTTAGATTTTTTAAATTACTTAAAAAATCTAACTTTTTTGTATTTCTATGTTTATTTGTAATTTAGAATGAAAAGATGTTAAATTGTTAATTTATATAAAAATTACATAATAATTAGAAAAATATAGAAATGTGAAATTTTGTTTTTAATAAGTTGTTCTATTTGAAAAATTCTAAGTTAGGCTGTAGACTTAAACAAAGTATTTTAGTAAGGTTACTTGCTATTAAATTATTAGCTTTGAAAAGGAGTATTTATGGATATAGAAGGTCACTTAAGAGATGAAGATGAAAGTATTATAATTATAAGTAATCTTAGAAAATCTTACGATAAGGGAGAGGTTTTAAAAGGAATAAATCTTGAAATTAGAAGAGGGGAGGTTATAGGTTACATAGGTAGTAATGGAGCTGGTAAATCTACAACTGTAAAACTAATGTTAGGGCTTGTAGACGAGTATTCAGGCGACATAAATATTTTTGGGGAAAATATAAAAGAGGGAATTGAATATAAAAGACGAATAGGTTATGTTCCAGAAGTAGCAGATCTTTATGATGCTTTAACGCCTAGAGAATATTTTAGATTTTTAGGGGGCTTATATGGTGTTATAGAGGCAGATATCGATAAAAGAGGACTTGCTATGATGGATATTTTTGGTGTGAAGGATGTATATGATTCTAGAATAGCATCATTTTCAAAAGGTATGAGACAGAAAACTGTTATAGTATCAAGTCTTATACATAATCCAGATATTCTATTTTTTGATGAACCACTTACAGGTTTAGATGCAAACTCAGTAATGATATTTAAAGATATTATTCTTTCACTAGCTAAAAAAGGTAAGACAATATTTTACTCGTCACACATCATGGAAGTTGTTGAGAAAATAAGTAATAGAATAATTCTATTAGATCAGGGTGAAGTTAGGGCAGATGGAACAATAGAAGAATTAAAAAATATGGCACAAGAAGGATCTCTTGAAAGTATATTTAGTAAGCTTACTGGATTTACAAATCATGAAGAGCGTTCTAATGATTTCTTGTCTATATTGGAGGACTAAATTTATGAAAAATTATTTATCTTTAAAAATTTTAGATTTATTTAAATTTATGTTCCCGAAAGATGTAGACTATCAAACGCTAAGGCGAATATTACAATTGAAAATGGTACTTGATTCTAGAAGTACGACTAATTCAAATTTAACAAGCTTAGTACGTAAACGTTCACTAATAGGTAGGTTAATTTATAGTGAGAATAAGCAGAAAAAAGAAAGAAATAAAACTTATTTATATTCTATTTTATATTTAATATTAGGAGGGTTTTATTCTTTAATTTTTCTAGCACCAATAAAAGAATCAACATCTATAGGAATTGTAATTACTCTATATATGATATTTTTAAGTCTTAGAATAATTACTATATTTTCAACATCTATTTTAAATACAACAGACACAAAAATGCTACTACCGCGTCCTGTAGATAAAAAAACTCTTTCAGTGGCTAGAGCATTATATTCTATTTATTATATAGCAGTCTTAGCAATTGCTATGATGATTATTCCAATCATAGTATCGGCAATAGTATATTCTATAGTATCAGCTCTTATTTTACTTGTAGAAGTTATATTAGTACCTATGTTTATTGTTGGAATAGTAGCAGTATTATACTATTTTGTATTGAAATATTTTGATGGAGAAAAACTAAAAGATATTTTAACTCTAGTACAAATTTTAATAGCAGCAATAATTTTTATTTTAAGTCATTTTGCATATTTATTAGAAGCAGGAATGAAGAGAATAAATGATGCTAGTTTTCATACATGGTTTTTAATTGCTCCAACTTATTGGTATGTAGCTCCATACGACTTATTAGAAGGTAATAGAAATACATTTACTATAATAGCAACTGTTATAGGTGTTGCATTGCCAATTTTAATTATAGGGATTTATATAAGTAAGATTGAAAAATTTGAAGCATATTTAGCTAAATTAGATAAAGTAAGCAAAGGTAAGCTAAAGAAAAAAAATTCATTTGCTACTATAATAAAAAATATGATTTGTAGAAATGAAGAAGAAAAAATTTTCTTTGAGTTTTCAGCTTCTATTATGAAAAATGAAAGAGAATTTAAGAAAAAAGTTTATCCACAAATTATACAAGGAATAATATCTCCAATATTTTTTATATTTATATTTTCTCAGAATCAAACTTTCCAAAGTATGAAAAATGGATATTGGTTTTTAGTGTTTTATATAGGATCATTAACTATAGTAGGAATAAGTTATATGATTAAATATTCAGCTAGTAATAAGGGAGCATGGATATATAATGTAGTTCCATTAAAGAGTGAAAGTAGTCCTTATACAGGAGCATTAAAAGCATTTGCAGCTAAATTTATAATTCCTGTATTAATAGTTTATTTTATCATTATAGTTGTATTCTTTGGTGTTGATAGAATACCAGACGCAGTTTCAATAATAGCAATAACATTATTAGCAATACCAGTAAATTATAAATATTCAGCTAAGACATTACCTTTTTCTGTATTCACAAATGATAGAGCTAAAGGTAAAATGGGAAAAGGTCTTATAGTGACAGTAACTATATTTGTAGCAGCTATTTTACAGTTTTTATTTGATTATTTTATTCCATTTGGTTCATATATATTTATGGCTATAGCAGTAGTTGGATGTAGTTTAACTTGGAGAAAACTCTTTGAATAATAAAGTTATAATCAAACATTTTTTAGAAAAATATGTAAAAAAATAATAAAAAATTAACAGCTATCGAGCAAACTCGATAGCTGTTTTTTCTAAAATAAAATATCATTAACATTAAATAAATAGCTATTTGATAATAGTCCCAATTTCCTGTTTAACACCAGTAACGGCGCTAGTTAAATCAGTTATAATACTAATTTTATTATCAGAAGATTTAGAAAAACTAATAGCAGCCTCTACTTTAGGAAGCATTGAACCAGCTTTAAAATCGCCAGTTTTTATATAACTTTCAATTGTAGCAACTTCAATTTTTCCAAGAGCTTCTTGATTTTCCTTACCAAAATTAATATAAACATTTGGAACTGCTGTTAAAATCATTAAAATATCAGCATCTAAAGATTTAGCAAGTAATGCTGCAGCAAAGTCTTTATCAATAACTGCCGGAACTCCTGTTAAAGTATTATCTTTTTTTATTACAGGTATTCCACCACCACCACATGTTATAACAATAGTGCCATTTTCTATCAATGTATTAACTATATTAAGTTCTATAATTTCTTTTGGTTTTGGAGAAGCAACGACTTTTCTATAGCCACGACCTGCATCTTCCATTACTGCAATATTTTGAGCTATTAAGCTTTCAGCTTCAACTTTATCCATAAATCTACCTATAGGTTTAGTTGGATTATTAAATGCTGGATCATGTTCATCTACTTCTATTTGAGTCAAGATAGAAACAACGTTCTTATCAATAGATCTATTTAACAGTTCTTCACGTAACGCATTCTGAAGATCGTAGCCTATATATCCTTGACTCATAGCATCATAATCAGCTAAAGTAATATCTTTATATTCGGAATTTTCTTTTGCAAAGTTATCCATAGCTGTTGATATAAATCCGACTTGTGGCCCATTACCATGAACAATTACAACTTTGTAGCCAAGCTCAATTACATCAGCAACATTTTTAGCTGCTATTTTAATAAGCTCTTTTTGTTCTTGTGGGTTTTTACCAAGAGCATTTCCCCCTAATGCAATGACGATTTTTTTCATAGAAACACCTCTTAATAAAATTTATACTAAATGTGTAACTATTTTAGATAGTTAAACATTTAGTATAATTTTAGCCATTTATGAATAGTTGTACAAGGCATAAAATTAAACTTTTCAATTAGTATATAAAATTTACTCAATTAAAATTAAATTTTCAATTTGATACGAATAATTTAATGAATTTATTATTTAAATTTTGTCTTTATACTATTGACATATATTTTACACAAAAAAAGAATAGCTATCTAGAGGCGAACTAGATAGCTATTCTCTTGCATTTTAAACGGATTAGTTTAGTGCTAAATAAGTAATAATGAATTTTGATATTCTAAAATTTATATTAATAATCTTTAGCTTACTTTGGGAGTAAGGCGTTTTATCCCTTGGGGTGTTAAGTAAGCTTTATCAATTTCTTTATCTATATAAGTTAAAGAAACTAGATTTTTTAAGTTTAGTCCATGGAAAGCTACATTAATCTCACGGTCTGCAATCTTTCCATGGAAGCTTGCTAATATTCCTCTATAGCTCATATTTTGATGTAACATTTCTAAAATTTGATTTTCTAAATTATTCATAAAATCATCTCCTAAAGGATTACATAGGCTTAAAGAATAATAGTACCAATTTTTTGATTTACAGCATCAAGAGCATTATCTAAGTCAGTTATAATACTAACATTTTTAGCTGCGTGTTTTGAAAAACTAATAGCAGCAGCGACTTTAGGAAGCATTGAACCAGCTTTAAAATCTCCTGTTTCAATAAAAGATTCTATTTTAGTTGCTTCAATTTTTCCAAGAGCTTCTTGATTTTCTTTTCCAAAATTAATATATACATTTGGAACTGCTGTTAAAATCATTAAAATATCAGCATCTAAAGATTTTGCAAGTAGTGAAGCAGCTAAATCCTTGTCGATAACAGCAGACACACCATTTAGTGAATTACCATTTTTTACGACAGGAATTCCACCACCACCACAAGCTATGACAATAGTATCTTTAGATAAAAGTGTGCTTACTACATCAAGCTCAATAATTTCTTGAGGTCTTGGTGAAGCAACAACTTTTCTATATCCACGTCCTGCATCTTCGATGACAGGAATATTTTTAGCTGAAAGGGCATCAGCTTCTTCTTTATTCATAAACCTTCCAATTGGTTTAGTTGGATTATTAAATGCAGAATCATTTTTATCAACAGCTACTTGAGTTAATACAGAAACTACATTTTTATTTATATTTCTATTTAAAAGTTCTTCTCTTATACTGTTTTGAAGATCATAGCCGATATAGCCTTGGCTCATAGCATCACATACAGATAATGGACAATCTTTATATTCAGGATTACTTTTAATAAAGCTATCCATTGCTGTAGCTATAAGACCTACTTGAGGTCCATTACCATGAACAACTACAACTTGATAACCAGCGTCTACTACATCAACAACATTTTTAGCAGCAACTTTAATAAGTTGTTTTTGCTCTTCTAAATTTTTACCAAGAGCGTTACCGCCTAATGCAATAACTATTTTTTTCATAAGAAACACCTCGTAATAAATATAATAGATAATTAATTTAAATATAAATGTGGCTATTTATTTATTATAACTTTAACTGTTGCTAACACTTATACAGGAGTAGAGTAGTAGAGTTAAAAGTTATCTAAATAGCCACAAGATAAAGTGAATACTATAAACTATTTCATTTTTCTAGGAGTTCCTTTATCTTTTAGTTCTTGTAAAACTTTTTGTGGATCTTGAACTTTGCTAAGGAAGATCATTGCAGCTATAATATAAGGTTTAAAGCCAGCTTCTTTGTAAAGAGGTTCTCTATATCTATCAAATACAGAAGCTTCAACTTCTCCTTGTTCACAACTTACTCCAGATATGTCAGCTGGTAAACAGTGAAGGTATAGTGCATTTCCATTTTTAGTTGTTTTCATAAGTTCTTCTGTACATTCCCAATCTTTATGATTAGCATTTTGAGCAAGAAGTCTTTTTTCAAGTTCATCTATACCATCAAAATCCCCTTTACCATAAAGGTCTGTACGTTCTTCCATAGCAACAAATGGAGCCCAGCTCTTAGGATATACTATATCAGCATCTTTAAAAGCTTCTGCCATTGAATTAGTCTTAGTGAATGAACCACCAGATCTTCTAGCATTTTCTTTAGCGACTTCTTCAACTTCTTCCATAACTTCATATCCTTCAGGGTGTGCAAGAACAACATCCATTCCGAATCTAGTTAATAAACCGATTATACCTTGAGGTACTGAAAGTGGTTTACCATATGAAGGTGAGTAAGCCCAAGTCATAGCTACTTTTTTTCCTTTTAAGTTTTCGATTCCACCAAATTCATTAATTAAGTGAAGGGCATCTGCCATTGCTTGAGTTGGGTGATCTATATCACATTGTAAGTTTACTAAACTTGGAATTTGTTTTAAAACTCCGTCTTTGTAACCTGATCTAACAGATTCAGAGAAATCTCTCATATATTTATTTCCTTTTCCAATAAACATATCATCTCTGATACCTATTACATCAGCCATGAATGAAATCATGTTAGCTGTTTCTCTTGCAGTTTCACCATGGGCAACTTGTGATTTTTTCTCATCTAAATCTTGAACTTCTAATCCTAGTAAGTTACAAGCAGATGCAAAGCTGAATCTAGTTCTTGTTGAATTATCTCTGAATAATGAAATTCCAAGTCCGCTATCAAATATTTTTGTTGAAATATTATGTTCTCTAAGATTTCTAAGAGCTTCAGCAACTGTAAAAACAGCTTCTAATTCATCATTGCTTTTTTCCCATGTTAGAAAAAAGTCATTATTGAACATATTTTCAAAGTTAAGATTGTCTAGTGTTTCTATGCATTTTTCGAAATTTTCCATTTTTAATCTACCTCATTCCACTTAATTATAAATTTAAAATTAATTTTCTAATTATTTATCACAATAAATTGTTGGAATAGCTGAATAAACAGCCGCACATTTAACTAAATCTTCTTTCCAAGTTTTTTCATTAGGAGCGTGAGCTTCTTCTTCTTTACCTGGACCAAATCCGATACAAGGAATATTAAATCTACCCATTATAGATACACCATTAGTTGAGAATGTCCATTTATCAACTTTTGGAGTTCCATACATTCCTTCAAATGCTTTTACGGCAGCTTTAGTTGCAGCATGTTCTTCTGGAAGAACCCATGCAGGGAAATAACATTCTGTTGGATATGTGTAGTTTTTCCAGCTAGGTCTAGCATAGTCATACATAGTAACTACACCATTATATTTTTTAACAAATGGTAATTGTCTAATTTCTTCTAAAGCTGATTCAAATGTTTCACCATTTGTAAGTCTTCTATCAAGAGAAATAGCACACATATCAGCTACTGCACATCTTGATGGAGAACTAAAGAATATCTCAGAAACAGTTACAGTTCCTTTACCTAAGAATGGATCATAGTGTAAAGTATCATTTAACACTCTAATTTCTTGAAGAATATCAGCCATTTTATAAATAGCATTATCTCCTCTTTCAGGAGCAGAACCGTGACATGAAATACCTTTAACTTCAACTCTGATTTCCATACGTCCACGTTGTCCTCTATATATGTTACCGTTTGTAGGTTCTGTTAAAACTACAAATTCAGGTTTAATTTTTTTCTCTTTGTAAAGATATTGCCAGCAAAGACCATCACAGTCTTCTTCTTGAACAGTACCAGTTACTAAAACTGTATATTTATCTGATAAAAGACCTAAATCTTTCATTATTTTAGCTCCGTATGTTGCACTAACGATACCACCAAGTTGGTCAGAAGTACCTCTACCACCTATTTCTGTATCATTTTCATATCCTTCATAAGGATCGAATTTCCAGTTGCTGATTTCACCAACACCTACAGTATCGATATGTCCATCAAATGCTATAAGCTTATCTCCTGTTCCCATATAACCAAGTACATTTCCCATTTCATCAATTTCAACCTTATCGAATCCTAAAGTTTCCATCTCTTTAGCTATTCTTTTAACAACACCTTCTTCTTGTGCGCTTTCACCAGGAATAGCAACTAGGTCTCTTAAAAATTTTGTCATATCCTTTTGATAAGATTCAGCTTGTTTTTTAATATCTTTAAAGTCCATAATGTGATTTCCTCCTCGGTAATTTCAAGTATTTTATTGATAGTAATGTTTTATTTGATAACTAGTGTTTCTAATATTTTTATTATTTGATTATTCAGAAACACTAGCTTGTAGGGCAACGTAGGGCTTAGCATTTAGATAGAATTAAAATTCCATCTGAATTTGAGTCTACGCTTTATATATTAGTCTTCTTTAATTTTTTCTAATATAGTTGTCTTACGAACCAAAATTTGAGATGTTCCATCATGTACGTTAATTACATAATCACCATCTTTATTTTCTTTAAGAAGTTTTAACATAGGGAGCTTGTACATTTTATCAAAAACAACCTCATTGTTTTCTAATCTGTAATAAACTCTGAATGATACTCCTTTAATTTGAATATCTTTTGTTAATTCTCTAGTACTCATTTTAATCAACTCCTGTCTGTTGGATTGCCTAAAATATATCACTTAGTATTTTAAAAGACAAACGATATAAGACTTATGATTATCATTTTTTAGTGTATAATTTTGTTAGTTTAATAGAAAAAAAAATACATGATATTCAAGTTATTTAAAAATGACATTGATAATTTATTAACAAATCAAAAATTACAATAAAGTTTATTTAAATGTAATCGAAAACATTTATTAAATAATTATTGAATTGATATAGGAGTGAGAAATTAATAGTTTTTAACTTCTATAGTATGGTAATTTATTAATTTATTAGAAAATAGATAATTTTCTTGATTTAAAAGTTTTTATATCTATATTAACAACTTGTTTTATATACTTCATATAATAAAATAGTAACAATAAATTTTAAGGGGATTTTATGAAACCAAAAGGAACTTTAAAAATACATGCTTTATTAGAGGATACTCAAATACCAGTTACAGATGTTAAAGTTAAAATCTTAAGAGGAGATAGAAGCTTTAATCATGTAGAAGAAATTAAAGAAGTTACAACAAATGATCATGGAATTGTAAGTGATATAGAATTAGATGCATTTTATAATTCTACAGAGCAGAATGGAGAGAGCAAAGATTTTCCTTATGGGATTTATAATTTAATTTGTTCTAAAGATGGCTTTAAAACATCTGTTATAAAGGGTGTTCAAGTATTTCCAAACAGAGTTGCAATACAATATTGCAGAATGGAAAAAGGTGATGAAGGAAACTGTGGAATAAGAGAAATAACTATTCCAGAGCATAAACAAGTCAATCAAGAATGCTCAAAATGTTCAAATGTAGATTATAGTACTAAATTTAAAGAAATAACTCCTAAGAAAAAAGAAAAAAATAAAGAAAAACCGATTAAAGAAAAAACAAAAAAATCATGTAAGAGGGGATATAGAGTTTTAAGTCAGCCAGAAGTTCCACAATATATAACAGTGCATACAGGAGCACCAACGAACTCAGAAGCACCAAATTACACAGTTAGTTTTGTTGATTATATCAAAAATGTTGGAAGTTCAGAACTTTACTCTACTTGGAACTCAGATTGTTTAAGAGCTAATATTTATTGTATAGTATCATTTGCTTTAAATAGAGTATATACAGAATGGTATCCTTCAAGAGGATATGACTTTGATATTACAAATGATACTGCTTATGACCAAGCTTTTGTATATGGAAGAACTATATATAATTCTATTAGTACAATAGTAGATCAACTATTTTCAACATATATAGAAGAACAAGGAACAGATTATCCTATGTTTTCACAGTTTTGTAATGGAACAACTTCTGTGTGTCCGGGATGGCTCAGTCAATGGGGAAGTGAGTATTTAGGGACACAAGGTTATACACCATATGAAATTTTAACATACTATTATGGTGGTAACTTAAATCTTGTAACAGCTGAAACAGTAACAGGATACCCTGATTCATATCCAGGATATTACTTAAATTTATGGACAAGTGGAGAACCTGTTAAAACTGTGCAAACTCAGTTAAATAGAATAGCACAAAATTATCCAGCTATAGGACAGCTTGTTGTAGACGGAATTTATGGACCAAAAACAGAAGGAGCAGTAAAGGTTTTTCAAAGTATTTTTAATATTCCACAAACTGGAATAGTTAATTATGGAACTTGGTATGCAATTTCTAGAGTTTATATAGGTGTGACTGGAGAGTCAAATTAAAAATTATTTTAAAGAAAAAGCCACTAAAACAAAAATATACAATATGCAATAAGTTCACAAAAAATTAAATAATTTTATTTTTCTTTGGGAAATATATTTAAGAAATAATAGCAATAACTTTAGAAAAATAGGATTATAAATAAGCTTTTAATTAGGTCTTAATTGAAAATTGACATTTTTGCTTTATAATATATAATATACATACTAAAATATGTATATTTTGTTAGCAAGTATAGATTTAATTAAATATAGATTTAATTGATAAGCTAGTACTTATTTAGAATCTGTTTTATCTAGTAGATAGTATTTTTATAAAGAAATAAGAATATTAGATAATTTTGACTATATTTTAGAATTTTAATAAAGGTTCTAACTGAATTAAGTCTGTGCTTATACGATAATCTAATAAGAAACTAATTATCAATTAAAAAACTTTAAATTATTAGAGAGGTGTATATACAATGATTAGTGGTGACTTATTGCCCGGGATACTGAATATAGAAATTTCAAATCAGACGCAGGAGGACTTAAAGGATATTAAAATAGACTATTCTGTAGGTTGTGGAAGCAGAATGTGTATGATTGAAAAAATTAAGCCAGGTGATAGTAAACTAGAAACAATTTCAACAAAAGATATTTTTGATGATAGGGATTTAAGAATTACAGTGGATGATAAAGAGCCACACATTTTCTATGAGAATGTTAGAAATGATTTATCAGGAAGAATTTATTTAGATGTTAAGGAAGTTACAGGTAATGATGGGATTGAATTTACTGTAACTTATGAGGATAAATTCTAAATTTGAATTAAAAAAGAATAGTATACTTTTTGTTTAGTTAAGCAATTTTTAATAAATATAAATGGTTTTTTATTTATATTTTTAGAAATTGCTTATTTTTTTACCTGATAGTTGGTGTTTCTAAATAATGTTGCTTTAACCTTCAGCTAGGATGAAAATTACACCTAAATTGAATCTAGATTTATTAAAATTTATCTTTTCTTAAATAAAAATGACTTTTTCTATTTAAAGGTTTGCAGTTAGACGTTTTAATCATAAATTCTAATATAGTAGCAATAGAATTAAAAGAATTAAGAATAAGTTTATTTGATATTTAAAGTAAGTTTTAGAGAGAGGTTATGCGAGTGAATCACACAATTCTTGAAAAAAGAGAAATTAGAGATGTATCTTTTAAAAATGATAGAAAAAAAGCTATAATGTTAAAATGGAAAAACATAAAAGAAAAATTAGTAGCGAGAAAAGAGGTTATATTCAAAACATGGGCAAATGTTTTGGGGATTTTAGCATTAGTTGCACTTATGTTTTGGGGTAGCTTATTTATTTGATTTAAATTTTTAAAAGTCTTGAGATATAAACTCTATATTGTTAAGTTATGAAGCTCAAAGAAGATAGAGTAATTGCAAAAGTAAGTTATAAATTAAAAAATACAAGGCTGTTAAATTATAAAGCCTTGTATTTTTGTATATTGGGAGTTATTATTTTTAAAATTTTAGTAGATATTTAAATTTTAGCTATACCATTAGCATCAATTGTAATTCCTTGAATTATTTCATTTTGGGCTAATGATCCATTTTCAAACATATAATGCCAATTATTATCTATTTTATGCCATCCTTCTTTATACATTTGCCCATTTGAATCTAAGTAGTATATTTTCCCTGAAATTTTAATCCAACCAGTTTGCATTACACCATTTGAGTCCATGTAATACCATTCGTTATTTATAAATTGCCAACCAGTTTGCATAGAGCCGTTTTCATGGAGATAATACCATTCACCTTCTAGAAATTGCCAACCAATTTGCATAGAACCATTTTCATGTAAATAATACCATTCGTTATCTATAAGTTGCCAACCAGTTTGCATTATACCGCTTGAGTCCATATAATACCATTCATTATTTACAAATTGCCAACCAGTTAATTTTTCGCCAGTCCATGTATTTAAATAATACCAATTTTTATCTATAAATTTCCAAGTTGTGATATCTCCATCAATGATTACTTCTTGTCTGATACTATTTCTAATTTCATCTAATGGATAGTTCTTTCCAGGACAATCTGTTGGCATTAATTCTCCATGTCCTTTTATATCATCTATATCATATTTTTGTCTTAAATACTTAGATAATTTAATTACTGCCTCTTTTTGAATTGAGTTCATTGTTTCTGAACCATATTTACCTTCAACAGCAATTCCTAGGCTGTTAGTGTTGAAGCCTTTAGCATGGGCTCCTATAGCATTTTCAGGTCGACCACTAAATATTTCCCCATTTTTATTTATATAAAAATGATAACCTATGCCACTCCAACCATTAGCTAAATGCCAAGAATGTACATCCTCAACAGGTATATTAGAATTTGGCCTACTTGCTTCTATATGATGTAATACTAATTGTTTAGGTTTATTAGTTAAATCAAGTTCGCCATTCCATTGTAAATTTTTATTTTTTATAATCAAACCATTTCCATAGTTTGTCTCTGTTGTTTTAAGATTTAAATTTCGTGGATCATTCTTAAACATTTTTTCAGCTCTATCTCTTAGTTCAAAAGTTATTTCATCATCATCTGAATCAGTATTTTCACGTAACTGTATTTTTTGAATTTCGTAATTTGAAATATCACTTGTATCATTGTCAAGTGCTTGTACTTGTACATTCCCTAAAAACCCTAATACTCCAATTGCAGCAGTTATGGCTAAAATTTTATATGTTTTCATATGTCCCCCTTGAATGTTTAGTCTAAATAAAATCTATAACTACACAATATAATAATCTTATTAAGTCAGTATTAAATAATAAATAATATTTTTTATACTTTGTAAACCTATTCTTAATTATGTAGATTAAATGTATAAAATTTAGAGAAATAATCTTATTTTAAGTTTCTAAATCAATACACATTATGAAAATGATTATTGAGTGTTATTGAAAATATTTATCAATTGTGATATCATTCTTAGGGAAGTTACGAGGGACTTATTTTCTAGGAGGAACACAAAATTGAATAATTTAGAACTTAAAGATGAAAATGGAAGATACTTACGAAATATTATTCTGTTCGTAAGTGTGTATTTCTTAATGGGACTAGTTAAAGGGATTGATGGAGATGGATTAATGAGCTATATACATCTATCAATGCCAACATTATCTAAAGGAATTTCGATTTATATAGGAATTTCTATGCTTATCATGTTTTTTGCAATCTTACTTGTTGGGAAGTTTGGATTTAAAAAGATGATAGTATTAATTAATATACTGTTTATAATAAGTATGATTTGGCTTATGTTTACGACTAATCACAATCTTGCTAAAATTTTGCTTATATTCATAGAACTTGGTGGGAAAGGTGCAGAAGTTATTATAGCGATTGTTTTAATGGCATATACAAAAAAAGATACTAGAATTAAAGTGTTTTCATATGCGATATTTTTCAATGTTTTAGGAGAAGCACTTGCAAGTTACTTTGATGGTAAAATTGTAGTTTATAGATTTAAGAGTCTTTTAGGTATAACTTATGATAAAGCAAATGTATTAACAGAAAATGTTAAACATTTTAATCATAGTACAATGCTTGCTTATATGGATTCATACAAAATGATAATTTGGATTGGGGCAATTATTGCAGCAATTATAATACTTTTAGTATTGGCAACAAATGAAGTAGAGCTTGATTATAAAAATAGTGTTAATGGTAAAGTACAAAACTTTAAAGAGCATATTAATTTATCAGTATTTAAAAATCCATATATTATAGGGTGGGTTATATTTTCAATATTAGTTGGACTTGATTCAAATATTGTTACACCACATTTACCAGTGTATTTTAATAGAATATTGCACATATCAAGAGGGGCAACATCAACTATAATGTCACTTAAAAGTGTAGGAATGATGGTCTTTGTATTAATAGCACCATATATAATTAAAAAACTTGGAAAAATAACTTCACTTACAGTATTTTTATTCCTTGCAGCACCACTTATGGTTCTTCTTGGAGTTGGACAAATATTTGGACCATATGTATTTATTGCTATGGCAGTATTTGCATTTGGAAGATGGGGACTTACACATGCTACGCATCCAATAACAGAGTCATTCCCACTAACATTAGTAACAAAAGGTGGAAGACCTATATTCTCAGGAATTATAACACTTATAAATGCTATAGTAGCAATAATTGTAGGTTACTGGGCTAAAAATTATTTGTATGCAAATCAAGTAGGATATCACTTAGCATTTTTCTTAATTGCTATAACATATGTCTTAGCAGGGATATTGGCATTTGCATTATACTATAAAAAATTTAATAGAAGTTAATTAAAAGAAAACCTGAAAAATAAATTATTGATAATTAATCGATAGTATGAAAAGGGTTAAATATTATAATGCTTTTAGATTGTAAATACAATCATAAAAGCATTTTTTTTTCGGAGTTTAGAAGTGTTTTTTAGAAGTTTAATTATAGAAAAAAAATTTTTTGCGACTTTTAATATATTGTTTGATAATCAAAAGGTTAGTATATTGAATTTATATATATTTTTTGTAATTTTTTCAAAAGAAAATATAAAAATACAAACTTTATTATTTTTCCATAAGTGCTAAAATAAGTTTGCTTAAGAAAATAAAAGCAAAGGAGGAATTTAATAATGAAAAACAAAAGATTAATAAGTTTAGTTATAACAGGAGTTATGCTTACAATACTAGGTTCTACAGGGGTAGCAGCAAATCATTCATCAAATTATAAAGTAAATACTAAAAGCAATAATATTTTATTATCAGAAAATACAACTAAAGAAGCTGGATGGCAAAAAGCAAATAATAACTGGGAATACTATGAAAATGGACAAGCTGAAACAGGATGGCAACAAATAAACAATACTTGGTATTATTTTAATAACTCAGGAATAATGCAAACAGGATGGCAAAAAGTAAATAATACTTGGTACTATTTAAATGATTCAGGAGCAATGCAAACAGGATGGCAAAAAGTAAATAATACTTGGTACTATTTAAATGATTCAGGAGCAATGCAAACAGGGTGGCAAAAAGTAAATAATACTTGGTATTATTTAAATGATTCAGGAGCAATGCAAACAGGATGGCAACAAATAAATAATACTTGGTATTATTTAAATGACTCAGGGGCAATGCAGACAGGATGGCAACAAACAAATGGAAACTGGTATTATCTTAATACATCAGGAGCAATGCTTGCAAATACACAAAAAGAGATAAATGGAAATTGGTATACATTTACAAATTCAGGAGCAATGGAAACTGGATGGTATAAAGTTGAAGGAGTTTGGTACTATGCAAATAGTAATGGAGATCTTCAAACAGGTTGGATACAAGATAACGGACAATGGTATTACTTATCTAATTCACATCAAATGTTAGTTAGACAATGGGCTAACGTTAATGGAGATTGGTATTATTTCAATATCAAAGGAGAAATGCAAACTGGTTGGGTAAATAACCAATATGGATTGAATCCAAATGCATGGTATTATACAAATAATGAAGGTCAAATGCAAACAGGTTGGATACAAGATAATGGTAAATGGTATTATATGAACAAAAATGGTGTATGGGAAAAAGATGCAGTTCATACTAATCAACAAGCAGTTACAGAGAATGTAAAAACTAACAACACTCTAATTGGAACATTATCAGAATCTTCAAAAGCACTTTTAAGTACTGGTGAATGGTATATACCAAATAACGTTCCTCTAAATAATGGAATAGAGTTTAATGGATTTAACAAGGATTTTAATACTCAAAATTCTTATAATAATTCAAATATTTATTTAACTCCTAATGGAACAAATGGATTTAATGCAACAGAATCTGTAAATGGTAAAGAAGTAGGTATTTATAAAGATTTTGTTATGACTAAATCAACACAAAATAATAAATATTTTACAGGAACTTATACTAATTTAGAAACAGGAAAATCACAAACAATGACTATTAATTTTAATTTGAATTTTGTACTATAAGATAGATTATTTATAATATAAAATTTAATAAGATGGTCTATTTTATAAAGATTAAGTATATGGATTGGCTAAAATAGACATAGTATTGTTAAGTGGCATATTGATTAGGATAAAATTTATATAAATATAGCTTTAATAAAAAAAACACTGTAATATTACTATAAAATAGTATGTTACAGTGTTTTTTTATTAAAACTTAGTCTAGTCATTTAATAGAAGCGACTAGGTCTTTAATCTATTGGAGTATCACTTTAATTCTGCTAAAACATTTGAAATTTTATAGTTAGCAAATTCAGTAATATCTTTGATAATTTTATTTATAATAGAATTATCTGTAGTTTCTATTTCTATAATATAACAACCATCTCCAGCAACTCTATAAGCCTTTTGTATTTCTGGAGTTTTAGTTATAAGATTTTTTATTCTGCTATGATCAGCAGTTGTCATATAAATTGTAATGAATGAAGTTATAGTATTTTCGAGTTTGTTTTTGTTTATATTAATAGTAAAATTTTGAATAATATTTTCATCTTGTAATTTAGTGACTCTAAGACCTATTGCCTGTCCTGTCATATGTAAAATTTCGCCTATTTCTTTAAAGGTTATTTTAGAATTATTTTTTAAAAGATTTATTATTTCTAAATCAATGTTGTCTATCTTCATCTGAAAATCGCAAAGATACTGCCTTCTTAAAGTAGTAGGTGGGAGAGAATTTAGCTAAAAAACAACTCTTCCAATCCTTGCTTAGCCCTCCTTTAGTTAATATTCATCTCATATTTTAGCTAGATTTAGTATATAACACAATATAATATTAGTTAAGATTGAACTGTTGTAATTAGGCACTCGTTAGATATAAACAATATTAAATCACAAAAAAATTATAGTTTAAATTATATTGTATTTGAATAGATAAATAGATAAATAGTAACCCAATATTAATGACTTTTGTAATAAATGTAATTTAATTGAAAAGTAGAAAGTATAAAATTATAACTAAGATTTCTGATTGATGTTGATTCTACTTTTATTAAAATTTGTATAATTAGATGTAATTATCTGCTAAGAATATTAATAGAGGTGATTTAAAAATGAAATTAAAATGGTTAATAGGAGCTGTCATTGTTGTTGGAATAGCAGCAATTGGTATTTCATATATGGTTGTAAGTAGCAATAATTCAAATAATCATAATGTGGGAAAAGCTAAACCTGTTATAACTACAACGAGTAATAAACAGTCAGCAAATAATGATACAAATCAAAATTTAAGTAATACAAATAATGCAGCACCAAAGCAAAATGATATAAGTAATAGTTCAAATACAAATGGTGGTAATAAAAGTACTAACAGTAATAATGCAAATTCTAATAATGGAGAGGCAAAGAGTACGGGTAATTTTGATCAGATAATAAATGGTTCAAAATATATGGTTGGAACTTTAAATGGAACAAGCATAATAGTTCCGCTTCAAGGTGGCAGTATTAATAGCAGTAATCAATTAATATTACCAGCGTATTCAACAAACAATTTAAATGAAGTACTTCAATTGAAAATAAGTTCTATAGGGAATGGGAATTATGACGCATATGAATTTTTAAATGGTAATATTATAGGTACATTTAAGTTAAAAGCTAATCTGGAAAGTGGAGTTGTACCAAGTTTAAGTGGAACATTTTCTAAGCCTAATTCTAATAGTCTTGAAGGAATAAATTTTAATGTTATAAATAATCAAAATATAGGATGGCCATTAGGAAGTTATCCATTCTATCATTGTACAATTGGTGGAACACCAGTAAATATTTCAGTAACAGGTAAAATCAATAATTTTATAGAACGATATCAAGGGGATAGTAACATATTTAACCTTAAAGTAGATTATAACTTGAATAAAAATGATCTTGGGCTTGTTGAAAGTTATAATGGTGTTACAACAGGAGAATATTTATTCCCTATGTCAAATTCTAATCCTAGTTTTAATGTTAGTAATGGTACATTTATAACTAAACCAGGACAAGCAGATTCAAAAACATACAATGTATCTTTATATGGAAATTATAATCCTAATTAATAAAAGTTTGGCTTTAACACTATAAATGTTAAAGCTAAGCTTTTTTTATAATTGAGTTTTTATGTTTTGGAGATATGTAGATTCAAAATATACTTGTTAGCCATTTTTTATTTAACAAATAAAATTGAAGTTTTAGAAATATATATGTGGTTATTCAAGTGAATTTAAAATTGAAGATGAATTTATAAATTTTTAAATTGTATTAAAAAATATAATAAGTAATATAAATAACTTTACATAATTATATAAAATATAAAAAAGAGTTAATTAATACAATTTGTGAATTACTTTAGGTACAATATATTTTTTTATTAGTATTTTAGATATTTTAATAACAAAGAATAAATATGATAATTAAATCTTTGAATATTGAAGTATTTTTATAAAAAAAGAGTAAATTAAAAAAATATAATAATTGTTAAAAAGTGTTAAGATATTTTTGTTTGAATAATTTGAAAGAAAGGAGAGTCTACTCGATACAAATTATCTAACGTAAAATGGATATTTGTATATGTACGGATGGCTAATTCGGAATTTAGGACTGTGGAGCGTTATATCAAATCAGAGTAGCTAAGGCAAAATGAGGTGCTAAGAAGCAGTAAAAATCTCGATAGGGGTATATTTGTCCATATTTTGAGTAGCAGAAGGGGACATGCAAAATAAAAAATTGATAAGTTTAGTTCTTACAGGAACTATGATTACAGTTCTTGCTTCAACAGGAATAGCTGATGCTAAGTCTGCTAAATGTGTTGAAAACAATCTTTTATTAGCTAAAAATAATGAAAATCAAAATGGATGGATAAATAAAGATAATGTTTGGTCTTATTATAAGGAGGGGGTGCCTCAAACAGGATGGCAAGACATTTCTGGAAGTTGGTATTATTTCAACAATAGTGGGACTATGCAAACAGGATGGCAAGAAATAAATAACACATGGTATTATTTTCAAAAAACAGGGGCAATGGTAACAGGGTGGTTAAAAAATGATGGTGAAGTTTATCATATGAGTAAATCTGGAAGTATGGATAAAGGGTGGACAGAGATTCAGGGGGATTGGCATTATTTTAATAAATCTGGAGCTATGGTTAAAGGGTGGCAGGAAATAAATAATAAGTGGTACTATTTAGACCAAGATGGAGTTATGCAAAAAGGTTGGATAAAAGAAAATGGTAATAGTTATTATTTAGATAACTCAGGAGCAATGGTTACAGGATTGCAAAAAATTGATGGAAAAGAATATGTTTTTAATGATTTAGGTGTAATGCAAACAGCAGGTATAAATACATTTATAGAGGATGATATAGATTTTCCAACAGGGTGGATAGAGGTAAATAATCAACTAAAATATTTTAGTCCGTATTGCAGTGGTAAAATGATTAGAGGGCAGTGGGCTGATATTAATGGTAATTGGTATTTATTCAATTCAAATGGTGATCCTCAAACAGGCTTTATAAAAGATAGTACATATCAGCCTTCTTGGTATTATTTAAATAAAGCAGGTAAGATGCAAGAAGGATGGAATGAAATAGGAAGAATATGGTATTATATGGGCGAGAATGGTCAGTGGAATCCTAACAAAGTCTATAATGGTGAACCTAAAACATCAAAAGATGTTCAGATGAATAATCAGGTTATAGAGGCTTTAACTCAACAAAATGGAATAATATCCACAGGAGTAAACCAAATTGCATTTGGTACCTCAACATCTAGACCTCTAAATAAAAATACTATTATTATGAGCTGTATAAATCCGTTGTTTTTAAAAGGTAAATCAACTGTGGAGTTAACAGCAACAGGCAATGATACATTTAATGCAATAGAATATTTGAACGGAAAAAAGGTTGCCACATATGATAATTTTATTGTAACTAGAAATTTACAAGGGGTTTTAGAAGCTACAGGTAGTTATAAAAATTTAATTTCTAATAAAACCCAAACAATTACATTTAAATCAAATGCAACACCTATAAATATAATTTAGTCAAATTTTGTTTGTGAAATTATAAAAAAATATTGTAGGAAGAGGAGTCTTTTACTATAGAATTACAACTAATCCTAAAATTACCCTTAGAGAAATCAATGTGACACCAAATAAGTTAAAGCAGCATTTAATTTAAATTATCCTTGTGCATTACCAGTATTTGCAGCAACTGTCCAAAATACATTATTACCTGAATTTTTGGTATATACTTGATAGACTGCGGGTTTTCCAGGTACAAAGACTATTCTTGTAACATCGCTTGGATTTGCATAACCGTTTTGTTTAAGCATATTAAGTATAAGTTGTTTAGCTTCAGTTAATGTAAAAGGAACATTATTTATTGTCATGGTATTTAAATTTTGAGTTGCTTTTACAAATTCATTTGCTGTAATATTCTGTGATAAGGCTTTTTCTCCATTTGCATTAATGAAAGCTTGCATTAAACTTTGATTACTTATCTTATTAAGCCAAGGACTTGCCCATTGAGTTCCCATAGTTGATGAAATTGTAGAATTATTATACTGTCCGTTAAGTATCCAAGATCTTAAAAATTGATTTAATTTACTACTTGTTATAGCTTTTCCAGTAGTATTAGTTATAAGTACAGTATTTAATAAATAATTATTAGGCACATTATATGTTATAGTTCCGAGATTATTAGTGCTATTTGGGGTAGTATTTGTGGTGTTTGGAGTTATATTTGTACTTGTACTACTATTTGAATTATTGGCATTAACATCTGAATTTTTAGTAATATTTGTAGAAGTTTTAGTAGTATTTGTAATATTTGATTTATTAGTAGCTATTCCAATATATTCTTGATATAAATATCCTATTTGACCGTCGATATTTACCTTATACCATTGACCTTGTTTTCCTAATATATTAATATTTGTGTTGTTTTTATATGTTGCTAAAACACTTCCTTGCATATCAGGTTGAGATCTTAATCTAACATTTGAAGTTACATTTATAACTTGTCCTTGTTCGCTTAAAGGATTAAATCCTTGATTCACGCCACTTGATATTATCTGAATATTATTTGATGAAATATATCCTGTATCACCAGTTTCTTGGACAGTTACTTTATAAAAATTTGGATTACTAGTTGTCTGATATGTAAGCATTTCACCAATACTTAAATAATCAGCTACACTTGAATTAGTATTAGGTTGTGTATATAAAACTAACGGACTTTGGTTCGTATTTATAACTACACCTTGATTATTAGATGTTGGTGCTGATAATAATATTTGATTATTTATTTCTTTAATATTTGTATTTGTATTATCAGTAATTATCGCACTAGCACTAATACTTCCAATAAATAATGTTCCACAAGTAATAATTGCTATAAGTTTATTTTTAGACATTATTGCCACTTCCTTATGTTAAATATTTTCTTTTATTCTTAGTTTTAAAGATATCACAAATTATTTTTTTTGAAATTACAGATAGTTTACTAATAAAAATTTTCATTGTTACTAATAAAATCCTTTTAATAATAAGAAAAAAGTTTAAGGGAACAAACTTTTAAGTATCTTCCTTTAAACTTTTTAACTAATGAAATATTAAGTAGTAGCGGTAGTTTTCTTTATTAGTTTTCCATAGCCGATAATAATGCAACCTATTATTGCAAAGGTTATAGAAATTGGAAAAATTAAAAATCCTTTGTGAATAGAAAGTAAGTATCCTCCAAGAAGGCTAGTTACAATTTGAGGGACACATATAAATACATTGTTTATTCCCATATATTCACCAATCTTTTCTTTTGGAACAATCTCTGGAATTATTGCATAAAAAGATATCTGTAGAATGATGAATGCAGCACCAGATATTATTGCAAATACCCAAAGATTTGCAAGATCTTTAACAAACCAACCTAATATAAATGCAATTGCATATAAAATACAAGAGGTTAAAAGTATGTATTGCTTATTCAATTTATCACAAAGATTTCCTATAAATACTGAAAGTACTAGTCCTACTATAGTGAATCCAATTAATGCATAACTAATTTGGACACCACTAAAATGATCAGTAGCTGAAAAGTAAGGAATCCAAAAAGGTGTTATCAATCCATATGCAGCATAAAAGAAAAATACAGTCATGAATACTCTCATAACTGGAAGGTTCTTTAAAAAATCTAAACTGATTTTAGAGGGTTCCTTAAATTTACTGTCATCTTCTTTCACTAATATAGTTGTAATTAGCAAAGGTACTAATACACAGACTAAAATAAGTAAAAAGGGAAAAGATTTATTTATATTAAATAACTTTACTGCTGTGAAGAAAAATAACATTCCTCCAAGTGAATAAACAAGTTTAGATAGTCCATTTACTCGTCCAATCTCATTTTCTTCTACAGCTTCAGGCATCCATGGATTATATGCACCTTGGAAAAAGTTTAAAGCGGCGTATGATCCAAAGGCAAATATAAACATAAGAATGTAGTTAGGTGAATAACCTAAAGCTACTAGAAAGATTGCACTTAAAAATCCACCAACTAATACCCAAGGTTTTCTTTTACCTATTTTAAGGTTTGTTCTATCACTTATTACTCCAGCAAGATAAGGAAATATTATTCCTGCTATAGGACCAACTGTAGTTAATAAGCCAAGTTTGAAGTTAGAAGTAGTAATACTTTTAACTAATAGAGGCAGTACTGTGCTTTTCATATTCCATGCTAGTCCAAGTCCAAAGCTTGGTAATGCTAAAAGCCATGGAGTGAGATTTTTCTTTTGTTGTTTTGTCATGTTGTTCTCCTTATTTAAAAGTTTACATTCGTATTATAGTACTTTCAAATTTGGATTGCATAGATGAAATTAATAGTATTTTTTTGTTAGAAGTAGTTATTTTAAATAATTAGCTAGGAATAATCTAAAATAGCTATTTTTTGAGATATATGGGAAGTATAAATTTATTTGTAAGAAATGTAGTTAAACTGTATTCACAAAGGCATTTAAATTCTACTTTTTTAGCATTTTTAAATGGTAAAATATGTTTGCTTATATATATTTAAAGTTAAGAGAAAAGTATATTTAATATATTATTTAAATTTGAAAACTAAAAAGGAGATAAGTAGTAGATATGAAAAAGGGCATAATAGTAATTATAATTTTAGTAATACTAGGAGGCGTAGGCTATGGAGCTTATAAGGAGTTTTCATCAAGTAATACTCCGACAAAAGTTTCAACAACAGAAATCGGACATGTACAGCCAAGTAATACAGCAACACAATCATCAAATAATAGTAGTACTATAAAAAGTTTAGGAAATACAAATTCTAATAATACTAGTTCTAAAGATAATAATTTAAATTCTAATACAAATAGTGGTCAAAAGAATGATAAGCCTAGTAATGTTAGCACAACTTCTAATACTAGCACTCCAAATAATACACAAAAAGGGACAACAGTTGCGAAAAATACTGCAACAACAGGGAATGGAAATCCAATAGTTTATGGAGATGCAATTCCAGGAACTAATCAAATAAGTTTTAATATAATACAAATACAAGGAGCTATATATCCAAAATCAGCTCAAAAATTTATAAGTCTTGTAAAACAAACAACATCACCAGTTACGGAAGGAAAAGTCACTATAAGTGTTAATACACCATACGTAGAATATTCAGGAGCTAATAATTTATATAAATATTATATTATAAACCCTTATAAATTAAATAATGGGGGATATAGTACAACTGAAAGTTTAAATAAGAATAATCCAACACAAACAGTATTTAACGGACATGAAAATAATTTGACAGCAATTGGATATATTCAAGGCGGGATAATAATCGCTGTTAATTCAAATGGTGCAACAGTATATGTTTCTGCAAGTAGCCTTAAAAATAATATAACATTTGAACGAGGAAATATTCAGTATTTTTGTGCAAATGCAACAGTTATTCAAGATGAAGTTCCAGTTAGAGATGAACCAGCAGAGATTCCAACAAGTAATACCATAGGAAATGAAATTACTCAAAAAGGATTAAAAGTTGTTGCCGATGCAGAGGTTAATGGATTTACAAGAATAATATTTGGTACATCACATGGAATATTCCAGGGGTGGGTTCCATCAACATCAATTAATATTGAAAATTATAGTTAATAGAAAGTAGAGTTAGAATATAAAGTGGACCCTATGTCAAGGACATTTAAAAAAAGGAGCTATGCAGCTAGAAGCTGATTTCGGTATTGAACTGGAGTCAGCTTTTTTAAATTCCAGTGATATCTATAATTATTATAATAATTCATATATTTACGGATAGTCGATTTTACTTTTTCTAGTGTTGTGCAACTCTTATAATTCACTTCATCTTTCAGATGTCCAAAGAAAGATTTTTGTGGTGCATTGTCCCAACAACTTCCACGTCTAGACATTGATTGTCCAATAGTATATTACTTTAACAACTTTTGAAATTTAGGACTTGTGTAGTGAGAACCTTGATCTGAATGGATAAATACATCCTTATGTAATTTTATATTTTTATTAGCAACTAATTTATTTTTAAGATTTCTAGTTCTTTATCAGAAAATATTTTTTTATTCATCGACTCACCTCTATAATTTATTGTACAAAAAAAAAGAACCTACAATAGTAAACTCTTTTTTATAAGTGTCTACTTTATAGGTTCTATTTTAGTTATTAAGCCTCTCTTTTTATTAAACTATTTAATTATATTTACCCAAAGATGAGAAAAAAACCTAAATGTAGGAATATACCTTTTGTCTGAAATATAAATAAATTTATATATAAATTCACTTTTTATTAGTCGGAAAAGTTATGTTTTTAAGATAGAAATAATTTTCTCATAAGTATTTTTCAGAAAATCATCCTTCTGAATACTATCAATAAATTCATATCCATGATTTAAACGGTCAGTATACCCAACTTTTATATCTCTAAAATAAGTTGTTATATCTTTTAATTTTTCATTTACTAATTTCAATTTTTTCAAATCATTTTCATTAGTAACTTCATTTGTTATTAAAGGATATAATTCTCCAGCAAAATCACTAATATAAGACATATCTAAATAAATATATTCAAGAAAATATATATTAGAAATGTATTCAAAATTATTATTTTGTATTGCCTTATCAAAATTTGAATTAAATTGAATTATATTCATTGGGATTTGATAATTAAGATACTTTTTATATTCTAAATTTTTAGAATATACAGTATTTAATAGTAAAAAACAAGAAATAAATAAAGTTATAAAAATACCCTTATATCTCAAATAATACCTCCTACATTATTTTACCTAATTATACCATTTGTAGATTAAAATAGGCAAATAAACAAATAATTTCTAAAATTCATATTATAGAAAAATATTTGTGTGGATGTTTTAAAGCGTAAAATATTATATAATTTTTTACTTTTATAATGAATATAATTGGATTGAGAGCAACTTGCTAGAAGCTAAACTTTTTGAAATTCTTGAAAATATTGATTTTAAAAGTTTGATTCTATTCAACAGAAATCCCCGTAAAGTTGTATTTGTAAGTAAATACTTTTTGGGGATGGATTTTCGTAAACTAAATCAATTTAAAATATTGTTAAACAATTAAAGAAAATTTGTTAAATCCAAAGCGAGTAAAAGAACTTTAATAATTCATTTCTTATTTTGTATTTGGGGTAGCGTCAGGAAAATGAGGATTTACAACGCTAAGACAAATAAATCAGCTGTTTTCAATGGGTTTATTATTTTTTATAATTCACTTTACTATAATACGTACTACGCGGTATTCCTAGGATAGAGCACATCTTTTTCACACGGGGAACTTCTTTGTTGTTATTTATAGATTGGATAGTTTTATCTATTTTTCTTTCACAAATATGGCCATAGTTTTTTTTTGTATTTCATTTTCTTCCTTGATTTTAGCAATTTCTTTTTTGAGCTGAGCAACTTCTTTCATAGTCATAAATTCATCCTCAGAAACTTTTATCTTAGAATTATCTTTAACCCAACCAGCTATTGTTGATTTTGCTATGCCATGCCATATTCACTACTTATTTCTGTAATTGTCATTCCTGATTTATATAAATCTGAAATCATTTCTTTATAATCATCCGTATACTTTTTATCTCTACCCATAGTAGAACACTTCCTTTCTTTTACTAAATATTATTTTACTTAGTTCGGTAAAACGTGTCCACTATTTTATACTAACACCATACTAATAGTGGAAATAATCAAAAAGCAATCACCTAATTATATATGATATTGAAAAAAGGTATACTATCAAAATTAAAAAATATATCTTTTTTCTATAATCTGAAATTATCTCCCCAAAAAAACAATCTTAGATTGTCGATTTAATTTAATCGATTGTTTAGATATTATTAAAAGTAATACTTGAAAATATCAGATATAATTAATATATACTGAACAAATGATAAAATTATTGGGGTGACAAGATGAATTTAAAGAATTGTTTACAAAAGACATGTACTACTCTTATTATTATGATTGCTTGTATTACCTTTTTGATAGTATTTATGGGTGTTTATGGAGAATTTAAAAATTTAAAAATTAAAAAAAATATAATAACAATAGCAGAATTACCTATAACTCAAACTTTTGGAGCTGATGTAATTACTATAAAATCTATAACATATCATAATAATTATTTGATTACACAATATAATATTAAAAATAATAGTGGAGAAAAAATAGATCTTAATAAAACTTCATTATTTGTTGGTGATCCAAATGGAGTGATAGCTTATTCGTATGATGGTTATAAAATAAAAAAACAATTAAGTGATAGTGAATATGAAGTTTGGGAGGTTTGTAGTATATTTGCAAAACAGAAAAATGATAATACTATAGATATAAAGTATAGTTTTGAAACAGCTAGAAATTCTAAAACAGAGTATTTTGATAAAATAGTACAAGTTAATAAAACAAGTGAAAATGAAATAAAAATAAATAAAAATATAAAAATAGATAATACAATATTTCATTTTAATAATTTAATAAATTTTGAATTTGGTTCAATTTTAGATTTTACATTAACAACTGATAATAACGAGAGTGACTTAGCAGAATACAATATTGAATTAGTTAATAATAATAAAATTAGAGAGTGTACAATTTTACCTGGTTTAGGTTTTAATGATACAACTAAAAAATTAGATGAAGTAAAAAAATTAAGAGGTGATATTCCAGAGAATGCAATTAGAGTAAGGTTTTCAGGTGCTGAGGTATTAGATCAAAATTTAGAAAATTATAAATTGTTTTTAGTAAATAAAAAAACAAATGAAAAATATTTAATCTATACTAAGGAATAAGTTCAAAACTTAACAGTATTGACACCGATTGTGTCAATACTGTATTATTATATCTAAAATAGTGTCATAACTTAGTGTTAAAATAAATATAGAAAAGGAGTACGATATGCTAAGGATATTAAAAGAAATAATGAATGAAATTTATATAGAATTTGATAAGAAAATAGAGGGAAGAAGATCAAAAGAGTTTGATAAAGATGGTATAACAGTTTATGTTCATCAATTTGATGAGAAAATGACGATTACAGCTTTAAAAATAGATACACAGTTCCAAATAGACATTACAGCTAAAAAGTACTCTAAATTATTTGATAAGTACAGAGAAATAGGTGAGGTTAGCTATAAATATACAGATAGAAAAGTGATTATAGAATTTAAAGAGGTATCAAAAATATTTATGACACCAAATGGAGATAAAGAAATTAAAGAAAATAGAATTTTTGGATATTGTAGAGTAAGTAGTAAAGGTCAACTTGAAAATAATAGTTTAGAGCAGCAAGAACAAGAGATACTAAAAAAATATAGTAATGCATTTGTTGTAAAAGAGCAATTTACAGGAATTACAGCGGAAAGACCAATATTTAAAGAGGTAGTGTCAAAAGTATCAAAAGGTGATGTTTTAGTAGTGACTAAGCTCGATAGACTTGCGAGGAATACAAAAGAGGGAATTATAATCATAGAAGAGCTATTTAAAAAAGGTGTAGCGGTACATGTGCTTAATATAGGACTTTTAGAAGATACAACAATGGGTAAGTTCTTTTTAACAACAATGTTAGCTGTATCAGAAATGGAAAGAAACATGATTATAGAGAGAACACAGGCGGGAAAAGAAATCGCTAAAACTAAAGCTGGTTTTAAAGAGGGAAGACCTAAGAAGTTTAAAGAGGTTACTTTAAATCATGCATTAAGTTTATTAAGTATAAATGGTGGTACTATGAGTTATACAGAGGTTGTGAAAGCAACAGGGATAAGCAAAAGCACATTAATTAGGGAAAATAATAAAGCGAAAATAATAAAAACTAAAAAAAATTTATAAAAAAGTTGCTAAAGTCTAGTAGAAAATCGTTTATATAGTGAACGGGTTTTTTACTAGGCTTTTTTTATTGTTTTAAATACCTTTATTTTGAGAAAAGGAGTGATTGTATGAAAGAAAAGTTTTTGAAATATTTTAAGAAGTTAAATAATACAGGGTCAATTATTTCTATAGTAAGTTTGATTATAGTTAT
This sequence comes from Sarcina sp., assembly GCA_051656585.1. Classification (GTDB taxonomy): domain Bacteria; phylum Bacillota; class Clostridia; order Clostridiales; family Clostridiaceae; genus Sarcina. The sequence goes on from JBOGCE010000022.1 coordinate 49,159, forward strand.
TTTAACTGTAAATCATATAAGTGTTGATAGTGAAAGAATTATGGATACAGTAAAAGCCATATGTTCGATTTTAGTTATTTTAGGAATTTTAAATAATCCAACAACAACAGGATTAGACTTACCAGGAAAATAATTATAAAAACAAAGGAGGAATTTTATCATGATTAAAAAAATAGCGGTTAGAGGCGGTCACAACTTTGAAGCAACAGGAGCTAGTGCTTTAATTGATGAAACAACAGAGGATAGAAAAGTTAAAGATGCCTTAATAGAAGAGCTTAAAGTAAATGGATTTGATGTAATTGATGTGACACCTGGAAATTGTGATGTTATTACAGATTTAGAGTATGGTGTTAATAAGGCAGAAGAATTTGGAGCAAATTTATTTCTTTCAATCCATTTTGATAAAGCCTATGACAGTTATGAAGGTGCCTTAGGGCATGCGTGTTGGATTTTTGGTGGTGGAGGTGATGCACAAGGGGTTGCACATAGAATAATTGATTCTGTGGTAGCTGGTACTGGTTTTAAGGATAGAGGGGTTAGAGAAAACCCTAAGTTATACGAGCTTAGGAAAACGACTATGCCAGCAATAATTATAGAAGTATGTTTTTGTGAAGCTACAGAAGATATAAAAATATATAAAGAAAAAGGACCAACATTGATAGGAAAACTTATTGCTCAGGGAGTTATAGGAGAAAAAATTAATCTTACAACAACTCAAAAAGAAGTTGAAGAAAATAAAAATATTCAGGAGCCAGAACAAGGCTTTGCAATAGTTACAGCAAGCGTTCTCAACGTAAGACAAGGTGCAGGATTTGAATATCCTATTATTGGACAAGTAAAACAAGGAGAAAAAATCAAATTAGATTGTAAGGTAAGTGATTGGTATTCAGTTTACTACGGAGAGCATGGTGGATTTATGTATGCTAGCTATCTAAGAAAGGTTTAATTTCATAGTAAAAATAAAAAATCCTTATATAGCCTTAAATGGAAAAATAATAATTAACAATTTAAATTTTGAGTAAAAGTTGCTAATTCCTTCTAAATTTTCGTTTATAAAGTGAAATGAAAATTTAGGAGGGATTAGCAATGGCTCAAGGGTTAAACGATTTAATTAAAAAATATTATGAAGGTAAAAAAGTAGATTTAATATTTAATGAAATTTTGGAATGTTGTTCTTATGAGATAAGAAAATCAATTGAAAAATATGCAGTTAGAGAACGAGACGAGATGGAGCAGGAAGCTAGAATAAAAATTTATAATTTATTAATGAACCATAAACTAGATAAAATGTTAAATTCGCCTGATAAAGACATATCATCTTATTTAAAAACAGCTATTGATAATAGCTTAAAAGATAAAAAGAAAAAGGAGCGTAATGATTTAAAAGATGAATATGCTATACCTTTCTTTGAATTAGAGAATAAATGTATTACTTTAAAAGAAATATTTGAGTTTGAAAATTCTTTTGAAGATGTATTTAATGAATTTATTAAAGTACTAACAAGAAAACAGAAAGAAGTTATGAAACTTATATATTTAGAAGGTCTAAAAGAAAAAGAAATAGCAGCAATTTTAAATGTACAAAGACAAGACATAAATAATTTAAAAAATAGAGCCAAGAAAGCTATTAAAGCTAACTTGACTCAAAATGATATTGACGTTAATCAAATATTTTTATATGAGGTTGTGATATAACCTCATATAAATTATACAAGTAATAAATCTTATATATAAGTGGGAAATGTATCCAAATAAAATATTTTTATTAAATGAAAAAGATAAGGATTTTAAAAATTCTTATCTTTTTTTATTTTAAAAAGTTGCTAAAAGATAGTTTTAAATCGTTTATATAGTGAAGGAGGTGAAATTGGTCGTGCAAAATTTTTTAGATATTATAGGCAGCCAAGGAATATTTGCGATATTTTTTTATATTTTATTGACTTATATGTTACGAGAACAGAGCAAGAGAGATGCTAGATATCAAGAAAATTTAAAAGAATTAGTTGAAGTTTTATCTGCTTTAAAAGAGGAAATTTATAAGATAAAAAAAGAAATTTAAAAAAAATAAAAATTTTTTATTTTAAAAAGTTGCTAAAACGATACTTTAAATCGTTTATATAGTGAAGGGACATTTGAAGCAGACAAAAAAATAAAACAAAAGAGAAAAGGAGAGATAAAAATGAATTATTTAGACATTTTAAAAATTGTACCAGGAAGTATTGTACCAGACGGGCGTAGTTACCCCGTAAACGCTACAGCAAGAGTTGACTTAGACTTAAGAGATAGTGAAGGAAATGTTATTTCAGGAAGTGTTAGTAAAGGAGATGAATTAACAGTAATTGATGTTGGATATTCAAGACAACTTGCATTAGTTCAATATCCTGTATCAGGAAACCAAATAAAACAAGGATATGTTACAGCAAAATTTATTGATTATAAAAATCAAGGAGATTATTACAATGGTAGTACACCAGAAGCAGTAATTAATTATGATGGATCATCACTTGGAACATTAAATCCTTATGAGGTAGCAACAAAACTATTTGAGGTTGATGGATTAACACAGGTTGTTTATAACACAGATAAAGGACCAAATACAAAATCAGGATTTGTTAGATATGCAGGAGGAACTCCAAATATTGTTTATGTAGATATTCCTTATCCAAATGCATATAATGCAAGTTTAGAGACATATGGTTATAGCGGTAAAGGAAATCCATTAAGAGCATATAAAGTTGGTTCAGGAGCTAATACATTAATTGTGACATGTGCTATACATGGATGGGAAGATCATTGGCCAGCAGATGGAATAGAAATAACTAAAATCGGTAATGCAGTAATAGAGCATTTTCAAAATCAATCATTAAATGGATGGACATTATACGTTTTACCCGCAGTAAATCCCGATGGATTATCACAAGGATGGACAAATGATGGTCCAGGAAGATGTTCAGTAGTAGGTGGAGTAGATTGTAATAGAGATTTCCCTATTGGATTTACTAGTTATGGATCACCAAGAAATTATACTGGATCAGAACCTTTAAGTGTGCCTGAATCAAGAGAACTTGCTAGTTTCTTAAGAAGAGTAAAAAATAATACAAGTGGAAAAACATATTTAATTGATATGCATGGATGGGAAGGATCTGTACTTGGTAATACAGAGATTGGAAGACAATTTGTAAACCAATTTGGAGTTACGCAAAAAACTTTAGGTAATCCAAGAGGATTTTTAGCACAGTGGGCTCAATCAATAGGTATAACATCAGCTTTATTTGAGTTTCCAACTAGTACTTATTCACCACAAGATGTAGTGAATGGTAGATATAAAGAAAAAGTTATAAATGCATTATCAAATATTATGGGAACTGTCGGAACAAGTGCGGATGGAAGTACAGGTTGGAAAAAGATAAATAATGAGTGGTATTATATTAACTCTGATGGTAGTTATGCTAAAGGATGGTTAAATTTAAATGGAACTTGGTATTACATGAATGAAAATGGAGTTATGCAAATAGGATGGGTAAAATCTAAAGATGTTTGGTATTACTTAAATCAAGATGGAGCAATGGCTATAGGATGGATTAAAGATAATGATAAATGGTACTATTTAAAAGATGATGGTGGTATGGTAACAGGATTCCAAAATATTAATGGAAAATGGTATTCATTTGCTGATAGTGGAGAATTAGAACTTGGATGGCATGAGATTTATGGATATTGGTATTACACAGACTCACAAGGAAATGTATTAACAGGAATACACGAAATAGAAGGAAAGACATATATATTTGATAATTCAGGTGCAATGTATAAAAATACAACAATAGATGGATATCAAATAAATGATAAAGGTGAAGCAACTAAGATATCTGATTCTAGTATATTAACATTAGGTTCTAATGGAGTTGCCGTAACTAATTTACAATCTAAATTAGCATATATAGGATTAAGTGTTTCTATAGATGGGATATTTGGACAAGAAACTTTAAATGCAGTAAAAGAATTTCAAAGAACACATGGACTTTTTGTAGATGGAATTGTAGGAAATCAAACAATGGAAAAATTAGATGAAGAAGTTAAAATCTTTGAAAACATACATCATATTAAGCCACCTATCATTATATTAACACCTGAGGAAAAGGCTAAGGAAAAAGCAAAAATTTTAGCAAAACAAAATGGGATATACAAAACAATTGCATCACTATTGGGGTTTAGAGGAGAAGTTACTGCAGACTTAGGATATAAAATAGTAGAGTTAGTTGTTCCACCTGTTATAGTAAAAATATCTGGAGCTATTGGAACAGCTCTTGCAAAAACATCTGCACCAGGATATCCAACATTAAATATAAGTGATGGGAAATTTAATGTTTTTGGAAATTTACCTGGAAATATTACGGCATATTTAGGTGAAAAAGAAGTTCAAGAAATAGCTTATAGTATAAATAAAGGAACAATAACGTTTTCCGTTACCAATAAATCTGAATTAAAAGTATATTTTAATAGTGTATATAAATATTCTGATGATACAGTAGAATTTGGAAATAGTTTAATAATTACAATGGAAGTGTTACCTGTTAAGCCATCAAGTGGTAATGTATCTAACGCATTTGAGCTAAATTGGCAGGAAGTTTTAAGTGAATTTAAAATTAGGGAAGAACATATTTATACAGAAGCAGAAGAAACAGCTGGTACTATTTTAGGGGCAATGGCTTTAGGTTTAATTATTACACCATTAATTCCAGAAATAGGAGCAGCAATATCTGGAGTAGTTGCCACAACTATTGGTGCAGCAGTTTCAGCGGTTGTTCTTAGATTTAGTGAGATGATAAAATCAATTTTTTAGTAATATAATGAAGAGAGGCAAATGCTTCTCTTCATTTATATTACTCTACTTTAATGAATTTTGTATGTTTTTGGCAATGAGGTTTAATATATATTTACCAGTTATAATACAAGAAATTCCCCAAAATATAATAAGAAGATAGGCAATAAGTGTATGAGTAAAAAGAAGTTTAAATATGAAGATACCATAAATTATTGTAATAATTAAATAAGAAAAATTAATAGCAAAATTTAAAGGTTTTGAATTATAATTAAGTAAAACTGGAGTAATAGAATTGAAATTAATATTTTTAAAAGAAGAATCTTTTTTTCTTTCATAATCGTGTAGCATTAAAAATTTTTTTGAACCAAAAGCTACATCATAAAAATTATATTCAGTATTAGTGTTAGTTTTTAATTTTAAATTACATTTATTTATTGAAAAATTTACAGCAGATTTAGTATATGTTTTTTTTATATATTCTTTTAAATCCTTTTCAGATAATTCTAATAAAGAATTAGGAATTGGATTTGTAGAAAAATAAAAATAGTTACCTTTAATTAGTAAGTACCCTTTTTTTAAAGGGGATTTATTATTATTTATAAAGCTGTTAACAAGCCTAGTATCTGTTATAATTCTATACATGAAGACCTCCTTAAATATAAGTTAATAATTATTATTTTCTAATTTTAATATACCATAATTTTTCTTAAAAAGAGTTAAATGTTCATAATTTATAATTCAAAATATTCTTATTTGTTTTTTCAACTTTTCGTATGTTTTTATATTAGAAGAGGCTGTCGAATTAGCTAATTAAATTTTAGCTAATTCGACAGCCTTTTATACGTTACTATACAACTTCAGGTAATATCTATGTAGAGTGACAACTTCACCTTAATTTAGTTATAGTTTATATTTATCTTTCTAGAATATGAAATATTTTCCTGATCTAAAAATGTATTAATTAAGTTTTGAACAAAATTGATTTATAAAACCAATAAAATTTACAGATATTTATTTATAAAATAATAATTTGTAATAACTTAATTTGATTAACAATATAATAAAAGTTTGGTTTTTTATAAAATGATTTATTAATAATATTTTATATAACAAATAATTATTATTATTTAGTAGTAATTATTTATATGTTGATGTATAATAAAAATATGAAAAACAGAGAAAATAATAACAAGTAATTATTTATATAAAATAATTACCAAGGAGGAATTTTTATGAAATTAGAAAAAGAATTAAACGTATATTTATCAAACCAAAGTGTTATGCATATGAAATTACATAACTTACATTGGTTCGTAACAGGAGAAGGCTTCTTTACAGCTCATGCTAAACTTGAAGAATTATACAATATAGCAGCTGGGCTAGTAGATGATATAGCAGAACTTCTTTTATCAAATGGAATGAAACCAGTAGCTTCATTAAAAGAGCAACTAGGATTAGCTACAGTAAAAGAGCTTGGAGATAAGAAAATTTCATCTAAAGAAGCAATGAAAGTTGTTTTAGGAGATTATGAATTATTAAGAGCTGATTCTGCTAAGATATTAGAACTTGCAGAAAAAGAAAATAAACAATCAATAGTAGATATGATAAATGGTCATATTGCTCAGTATGATAAGAGTATTTGGATGTTAAACGCATATCTTGCATAATTGAAAATTAAAAGACTAATTTTGATAGCTTTATCTAAGAAATTAGATAAAGCTATTTTTCTATAAAAAATTTCTAATTTTAAAAAAATTTTTACTATATTTTTAAATAGAGGGAGTGAGTAAGTTGAAAAATGGCGTTGTAAGCTTTGAAGGAGAAAGGAATAAGAAATCAAATTTTAAAAAATTTATGTTATTATTAGCTACATTTGGACCGGGTATTACAGTAATGTTAGCTGATACTGATGCAGGATCTATTATTACAGCAGCTCAATCAGGAGCACAATGGGGATATAGATTAATACTTTTAAATTTAATTTTAATACCTATACTATATTTTGTTCAAGAGCTGACAAATAGGCTAGGTATTGCAACAGGAAAAGGGCATGGGGAACTAATTAGGGACACTTTTGGTAAAAAGTGGGAGGTGTTTTCTGTACTGACACTAGTTGTAGCAGTAGTTGGAGCTTTAATTACAGAATTTACAGGTATTCTTGGTGTTGGTTTATTATTTGGAATATCACCATATATTACAGTACCTTTAGCAGCAATAGGATTAATAGGAATAACTATTTTTGGAAAATATAAAAGAGTAGAAAAAATTGCAATATTTGTTGGGTTATTTGAATTAGTATTCTTTATTATAGCATTTCTTGTTAAGCCATCACCTTCAGAAATTTTATCAGGAATGATGCATCAAAATTTAGCTAGTGCATCTTATTGGTTAATAATTTCAGCTAATGTTGGTGCTGTAATAATGCCTTGGATGATTTTTTATCAACAAAGTGCTGTTGTTGATAAAAAATTAGATGAGAATAAATTAAAATCTTCAAAGTTGGATACTTTAATAGGAGCAATAGTAACTCAAGTAATAGTTATTGCTATAGTTATTACAGTTGCAGCAACAATAGGAAAAACTAATCCTAATCAACCACTTAATAGTGTGCAACAAATTGTACATGCATTGATTCCTTTTGTAGGAACAACTGCTGGAATGTTTTTATTTGCTATAGGAATGATAGGGGCATCATTAATAGCTGCAATAGTTGTTTCATTAGCTGTTTCTTGGTCTTTAGGAGAAATGTTGCAAGTTCCTTGTAGTTTAGATAATACAGTAAAAGAAGCACCAGTTTTTTATGGGATTTATGTTGCAGTAATTGTTATTTCAGCTATTATTGTGTTATCAGGAATACCATTAGTACCATTAACTTTAGGTGTTGAAGTATTAAATTCTTTTTTACTTCCTATAGTGCTTGGATTCCTTATAGCATTAGGCTTTAAGACTTTACCTAAAAAGTATGCATTGAAAAAATGGGAAAAAGTTTTATTAATAATAATATATATATCAACATGTTTACTTGGTATAGTAACTGCAATTTCAGGATTTTTTAGTTGATTTCTAGAAGTATAAGCTAAGATTCAACTCATGTGAAATTTTATTCTAGTTGAATATTAAGTCTTTTAGATGAAATCATATAACTTTTTTATTAAAAATAATAGAGCTTTACAATATATGCAGAAACTGTCGCAATAGGGAATTAAAATTTGCTTTGCGATAGTTTTTTTTTATATTTATAATTTAAAATAAATGATTTTAAGTTATAATATATGATGAAGTTTAAAAAGGCGGTGAAGTAGAATGGAGACAGTTGGAAAAAGAAGCCAAACTAGAATGGTTAAAAAGAAAAAAAATAAAAGAAATAGAGGACTTGCTTGGGTTAATATAGGATATATAGTTATACTTTCACTGATTATATTTGGAATGGGTAAAGTTTTTTAAAAAGTATTGAGGTTTAAAAAGTAATTATTAGAAAGACTTTTATCTTAATAATTATTTTTAAATTTACAAAACTTTAAAGTGATATGCACATTTTGTGTATTAATATTGATATAGAATAAGATAATAATTAAAATTAGATATAGTAAAATTGGAGGAAATTTAATGAGCGTTTTACATGTGCAAAACATGAGTCATGGTTTTGGTGACAGAGCCATATTTGAAGATGTGTCTTTCAGACTTTTAAAGGGAGAGCACGTTGGCTTAATTGGAGCTAATGGTGAAGGTAAATCAACTTTCATGAATATAATAACAGGGAAACTTACACCAGATGAGGGTAGGGTTACTTGGAGTAATAGAGTTAGAGTTGGATACATGGACCAGCATGCAGAACTTGTAAAGGGACAAACAATTAGAGATGTATTAAGAGATGCTTTTAAGTATTTATTTGATATGGAACAAGAAATGAATGACCTTTATGGTAGAATGGGAGAAATGGATGAGGCTGAGATGAATAAAGCTCTTGAAAAGACAGCAGTTATTCAAGATACTTTAGATAATAATGGTTTCTATGTTATTGATCCTAAAATAGAAGAAGTTGCTTCAGGGCTTGGACTTTCAGGTATAGGTCTTGATAAGGATGTTACTGATTTAAGTGGAGGGCAAAGAACTAAAGTTCTTCTTGCTAAATTACTTTTAGAAACACCAGATATCTTACTTTTAGATGAGCCTACAAACTATCTTGATGAAGAGCATATAGAGTGGCTTAAGAGATTTTTAAATAACTATGAGAATGCATTTATTCTTATATCTCATGATATTCCATTCTTAAATAGTGTTATTAATTTAATATATCATGTTGAAAATAAATTACTTACAAGATATGTTGGGGATTATGATGAATTCCAAAGAATATATGAAGTTAATAAAAAACAACTTGAAGCAGCTTATGAAAGACAACAAAAAGAGATTGCAAAACTTGAAGATTTCGTTGCTAGAAATAAGGCAAGGGTTGCTACATCAAATATGGCTAAATCAAGACAGAAGAAGCTTGATAAAATGGATAAAATAGAGCTTATGGAAGAGAAACCAAAACCAGAGTTTAACTTTAAAAAGGGTAAGACTTCAGGTAAACTGATTTTTGAAGCTAAAGACTTAGTTATTGGATATGATGAACCTTTAACAAAACCTATTAATATATCTATGGAAAGAGGGCAAAAAATAGCTTTAGTTGGTTCAAATGGTCTTGGAAAATCAACTCTTTTAAAAAGTTTGATGGGACTTATAAAGCCTATAAGTGGTGAAGTTGAGCTTGGATATTATCAAGAGATTGGTTACTTTGAACAAGAAATTAAAGAAGCAAACTATAGAACATGTATAGAAGAAATTTGGGAGGAGTTCCCTTCATGGACACAATATGAAGTAAGATCAGCTCTTGCTAAATGTGGACTTATGACTAAACATATAGAAAGTTCAGTAGCTGTATTAAGTGGAGGAGAACAAGCGAAAGTAAGACTTTGTAAACTTATAAATAAAGAAACAAATATACTTATTCTTGATGAGCCTACAAACCACTTAGATGTAGATGCTAAAGAAGAATTAAAGAAAGCAATAAGAGAATATAAGGGTTCTGTACTATTGGTATGCCACGAACCAGAGTTCTATCAAGACGTTGTTACAGATGTTTGGAACTGTGAGGATTGGACACTTAAAATACTATAAGAAAGAAATTAAGAGTCGATAGATTTAAAATCTATCGACTTTTTGCATATATTTATAGTGAATTTGATTAATAAATATTATATTTGGAGAGGACTATAAATAAAATATTAATATAATTTTAAAAAGGAGTTTAATGTTGTAATGTAGAATTATAATATTAAGTAAATAATATGGGAAAGATTATAAATTTTTATAATAATAGTGAAAAGATAGGGGAAAGTGTTATGGAAAAAAGTATGAAGGAGTTTATAAAGATAGTTGTCTACTTGTCTAATCATTCTGAAAAAGAAATATATAAGACTAAGTTAAATAAACTAATATTTTATGTACAATTTTTATACTATAAAAGAATGGGAATAAAATTAATAGAAGAAGATTTTTACTATGATTATTTTGGACCTGTTTTAAAGAACTTGAATGAATTATTAATCAAACTTGAAGGAAGAGGAGTTCTTGAGTTAGTGAGAGATAATTTAGGAACTAAAATAGAAGCTAAAATAGAATTAGATGATAGGTTATATACAGATGATGAAATTGCGGTAATGGAGTTAGTTTTATCAAAATTTGACTTTTGGACATCTAGCAGGTTGTCAGATTATTCGCATAAAGAGATATTTTGGTCTGATAATAGAAGAGGAGAAAAAATACACATAGAAGAAGCTAGACACGTTAGAGATTTAGAATAAGAGAGGCTAAGGTATTGGAATTTTTGCTAAATATTATATCTGAAGACTGGTTTGTTTGTCTTGAGATTTTTTTGAGTTTTATTTATATATGGTTATATGGTATAAAGGAAAATTTAAATGAAGCTAGAAAATTTAAAGGTGTAGCAAATGAGGGACACACTTCATTTAAAAATGAAAATTTGAATGGCCAAAGTAATAGGTTTCATTATTTTGAAATAATAATATGGTCACTTATAATAAGTTTGTTGTTAGCATTTTGTATGAATGCAAAGCAAAGAAATTTTGAAAATGGAATGCAAGTAGTTATGTTTTATGGACTTTATTTATTTTTGTTAGAAATGACTGTTTGTAAAAAGTATAATCCGACAGAGGTATTAAACACAGATAACGAAAAGTTATTTGCTATTATTATTAACATTTTTAATAGACTTAAAGAAAAGTAAATCGAAAAAGTTGTTATAAAAGAATATTTTTTATTAAATGAAAACACTAAAACAAGAATTAAATCATATAAATCAGAAGATAATGAAAAATTAGGAGCATTTATACATTATCTAATGGGGAATTCTCTTTTAAAGGTATTAGAACTTAATAAGAGTGAAGCTACAACAGAAGAAGTTAGGTTGCAGATAAAAGAAATTGGAGAACTTTTTATAGGCGAAGAATACTCAGATTGTTATAATGAGTTAAAGGTATTGTTTAACAGAACTTTTTTACAATTAGAAGTTAATCCATGTACTTTAAAAGAAATATTAGATGACTTTGAAGAGGCATACATAAAAGAGAATTTAAATAGTAGAAAAAAAGGAATAACTAAGAAAATAGGTAAGAAAACATCTTCTAATAAAAAGCCTAAAAAGAAGGTTGCTGACTTAGCTGATTTAAATGAATATGTTTCAGGATTATAAGTAAGATATAAGAGCGTGTTAAACAGCTCTTTTTTTATGTTATAATTTTACTATGAAAAATATGTAATTTAGGAGTGGTAAAGTGAGTAATTTTAGCTTTTTAAAAGAAAGATGGCCTATACTTGAAAACTTAGGTAGACTTGCTGAGAGAAACCTTTATATAGATTCAAATACTACATTTATAAAGTGTGGAATGTTAGGAGAAACAATAGTGCAATATATGATTTCTATTGATAGTATAGATACAACATATATTTCACATGATAATAGTCATAATAATAGAATCAAACTTTTAAAGAAAGAGGATTTTATTCCAGATGATATTGAGAGCATACTTCATGCTTTAAGAAAGACAAGAAATACAGCAACTCATTCTTGTTATGAGGATACAGAAGAGGCAAAGGTTCACTTAGAGTTAGCATATAAGCTTGCTGTTTGGTTTATGCAAACATATGGTGATTGGGAATTTGAACCTTATAACTATGTTGAGCCATCAATGATAGATGAATCAGAAAATCTTAAACAATTGAATGATGAGTATGAGCAAAGAGTTAAAGAATTAGAGAAAGAGTTAGATGTTCTAAAATCTGAAACTATATCAAAAGATGAATCAGAAAGACGTAAGATTCAAGGAAAAAGAGCTAGTAGAAAGATTGATCTTTCAGAGCCGGAAACTAGACTTATCATTGATAAGCAGATGAGGGATGCTGGATGGGAAGTTGATACTAATAATATAAGATATTCAAATGGGACAAGACCTCAAAAAGGAAAAAATTTAGCTATTGCAGAGTGGCCAACATATTCAGAGGAAAAAGGCAATGGTAAGGTAGACTATGCATTATTCATTGGTGAAAAGCTTGTTGGATTTGTAGAAGCCAAAAGATATTCAAAAGATGCAGCAGGTATAATGATAGAATCAAAGACTTATGCAAAAGGTGTTCTTAATGAACATAAAGAAACTTATGGAGTTTCAAATTGGAATGGATATGATGTACCATTTTTATTTACTACTAATGGAAGAAAGTATATTAAAGAAATTGAAAGTAAAAGTGGATTACACTTTTTAGATTGTAGGAATCCAAGAAATAATTCAAAAGTACTTCAAGGATGGGTTTCACCACAAAATATTGAAGAGATGCTGAAAGAGGATATAGATAAAGGAAATAAAAATCTTGATGATATGACATTTGAGTATCTAAAAAGTTCAAATAGTATTGGACTAAGAGATTATCAAGTTGAAGCTATAAAAGCAGTTGAAAAAGCTATTAAAGAAGAAAAAAGAACTGCATTATTAAATATGGCTACTGGAACAGGAAAAACTAGAACAATTCTAGGACTTATATATAGACTTGTTAAAGCAAAAAGATTTAATAGGATTTTATTTCTTGTAGATAGAACAGCTTTAGGTTCACAGGCTATGGATACATTTAGTGAAGTTAAAATAGAAGATTTACAGACACTAGAGCAAATTTATAATATTAATGGATTGGCAGATAAGTTAATAGATAAAGAAACAAAAATTCATGTAGCAACAGTTCAATCAATGGTTAAAAGAATTTTGTATAATGATGATGCTAAAACTATTCCATCAGTTAGAGATTATGATTGTATCATAATTGACGAGGCTCATAGAGGTTATACATTAGATAAAGAGATGGATGATAGTGAAGTAGAGTGGAGAGATAGTAAAGACTTTTTAAGTAAGTATAAGAAAGTTATAGATTATTTTGATGCTTTTAAAGTTGGATTAACAGCAACACCAGCACTTCATACTACAAATATTTTTGGCTTAGCAGTATACAACTATACTTATAGACAAGCTGTTATAGATGGGTACCTAGTAGATCATGAGCCACCTCATATTATAGAAACTTTACTTACTAGAGAAGGAATTCATTATAAAAAAGGTGATAAAGTTGCGAAGTTTGATCCAGTAACAGGAGAACTTATAAATGGTGCAGAATTAGAAGATGATGTGGATTTTGAAGTTGATAGCTTTAATAAGAAAATAGTTGTTGAATCTCATACAAGAGCAGCACTTGAGCAGATTGCAGATCAAATAGATCCTGAAAGTAATGAGTCAAAAACACTTATATTTGCAGCTAGTGATGCTCATGCAGATATGATAGTTAAGGTTCTTAAAGATATATATACAGAAAGCATGGGAGGAGTAGATGATGATTCTATTCTGAAAATTACAGGAAATATGAAAGATCCTGCTCTTGCTATTAAAAAGTTTAAGAATGAAACTTATCCTAATATAGCTGTAACAGTAGATTTATTATCAACAGGAATAGATGTTCCTAAAATTGATAAGATAGTATTTTTAAGAAGAGTTAAGTCAAGAATACTTTACGAGCAAATGCTTGGTAGAGCAACTAGACTGTGTGATGAAATATCAAAGACTCATTTTGAAATATTTGATTGTGTAAATCTTTATGAAGCGCTTAAGGAAGTAAGTGATATGAAGCCAGTTGCAGCAGGGAAAAGTGCTTCATTTAAAATATTAAAGGAAACTTTAGAAAAGGCCGAAACAGTTGAAGAAAAAGATGCAACTGTAAAAAGAGTTATCGCAAAGCTTCAGAGAAAGAAAAAATTAGTTAAAGATGATGAAAAATTAGTATTTAAGAGTTTTACACAAAATAGAACTCCAGAAGAATTTATAAATGATCTTAAAAATATGGATACTAATAAAGCTGTAGAGGAAATTATAAATAACAATGCTCTTATAGAATATCTAGATCGAAAATATGATAGTGAAACAGTACTTATAATTTCTAAGGAAAAAGATGAGGTTGTTTCATATACAAGAGGTTATGGTAAAGGTAAGAAACCAGAAGATTACTTAAAAGAGTTTAATGAGTTTATTCAAAATAATAAAAATAAAGTTCAGGCTTTAGAAATTCTTTGTACAAGACCACAAAGTTTAACTAAGGAAACTCTAAAACAGCTTAAAGCTATATTAGACCAAAATGGATTTAGTGAAGAATATATAAAAACTGCATATAAAGATTTTACTAATGAAGATATAGTTGCTGATATAATTGCTTTTGTTAGACAGAATGCATTAGGAAGTCCGTTAGAGTCTAATGAAGAGAGAGTTAAAAGAGCTATGCAACGAATTAGAAGAGAGTATAAATTAACTAAACCACAAGATAACTGGCTAAAGAGAATAGAATCAGTTATGCTTAAAGAAGTTATTATAGATGCAGATACTTTAGATACAGGAGCATTTAAAGCTCAAGGTGGAGGATTTAATAGACTTAATGAAAAAGTATTTGATGGTAACTTAACTGAAATAATTACAAAAATTAAGACTTATATGTTTGGGGATATAGCTTAAAATATAACTAGAATTGGAGAAAGAAAATGAATACACAAGAAATAGTAAGCAAACTTTGGAACCTTTGTAATGTACTTAGAGATGATGGGATTACCTATCATCAGTACGTTACAGAATTAACTTATATCTTATTCCTTAAAATGGCTAAGGAAACAGGAGCGGAGGATAAACTTCCAAAAGGATATAAGTGGGATGATTTAAAAGAAAAAAGTGGAATAGAGCTTAAGAAGTTTTATAAAGAACTTTTAAACTATCTTGGAGAAGAAACAACAGGGATAGTACAACAAATATACCAAGGTTCAGCTACTAATATAGAAGAGCCTAAAAACTTAGAGAAAATAATAGCAACAATAGATGGCTTAGACTGGTATTCAGCTAAGGAAGAAGGTCTTGGAAACCTATATGAGGGACTTTTAGAGAAGAATGCTTCAGAGAAGAAATCAGGAGCAGGACAATACTTTACACCTAGAGTATTAATTGATGTAATGGTTAAACTTACAGATCCTAAAGTTGGTGAGAAGTGTAATGATCCAGCAGCAGGAACTTTTGGGTTTATGATTGCAGCAGACCATTATTTAAAAGAGAAAACTGATGATTATTTTGATTTAGATACAGACTTAGCAGAGTTCCAAAGAACAGAAGCATTTACAGGATGTGAGTTAGTTCATGAAACTCATAGACTTGCTCTAATGAATGCTATGTTGCATGATATTGAAAGTAATATTTTACTTGGAGATACACTAACAAATGTAGGTAAACAAATGAAAGATTTAGATGTAGTTTTATCTAATCCTCCATTTGGGACAAAAAAAGGTGGAGAAAGAGCTACAAGAGATGACCTTACATTTATGACTTCAAATAAGCAGTTAAACTTCTTACAACACATATATAGAAGTTTAAAAGCTAATGGGAAAGCTAGATCAGCAGTAGTTTTACCTGATAATGTATTATTCCAAGATGGTGATGGTACAAGAATAAGAGAAGATTTAATGGATAAGTGTAACCTTCATACTATTTTAAGACTTCCAACTGGTATCTTCTATGCTCAAGGAGTTAAAACAAATGTATTATTCTTCACAAGAGAGAAAGAGGAAAAAGATAGTACAAAACAAGTATGGTTCTACGATTTAAGAACTAATATGAAAAACTTCAATAAAAGTAATTCATTAAAAGAATCACACTTTGATGAATTTGTTAAAGCATATACAGCAGAAAATAGAGAAGCAGTTGAAGATGAAAGATGGAATAAATTCACTAGAGCTGAGATAAGAGAAAAAGGTGATACTCTTGATTTAGGACTAATTAAAGATGATTCAATATTAGACTATGAAGATTTACCAGATCCAATAGAGAGTGCAGAAGATGCGGTAGCCAAACTAGAAGAAGCAACAGACTTACTTATGAGTGTAATCAAAGAATTAAAGGCACTTGAAAGTGAGGAAAAGTAATGGCTAAAAAGAAAATGACATTAGATGAAAAGTTAGAAGAGGCCATTGTTAGTGAGGTACCTTATAAAGTACCAGATAATTGGATAAGGACTAAATTGGGGTATATAAGTGATATAAAAACAGGAAGAAAAGATGCTAATCATGGTACGGAAGATGGAAAATATCCTTTTTATACTTGTGCTAGTGAACCTATAAAAAGTCCAACATATACTTTTGATGGAGAGTATATAATATTACCTGGAAATGGAGCTAACGTTGGAATGGTTCTTCAACATAATGGTAAATTTGAGGCGTATCAAAGAACATATACACTTAAAATTAAAAAGATTTTGAGAAAATATATATATTATAATTTACTATTTGGGTGGAAAGCATATAATGAAAATAAGCAATTTGGATCAGCAACAAATTATATAAAATTAGGAAATATAACAGAATATGAAATAGTAATACCACCAATGCTTGAACAAGAAAGAATAGTTGATAAAATAGAAAGTTTATTTGAAAAGTTAGATAAGGCTAAAGAGTTAATAGAAGAAGCTAGAGATGACTTTGAAAATAGAAAGGCAGCTATATTAGATAAAGCATTTCGTGGTGAGTTAATTGATATAAAGGAAGATGATAATACAATTTTAATCAAACCGAATATAGAATTTGAAATGATGCATAGTAAAAGAGGCTTTGCTACATTTAAGGATATAATTCTGAGTAAACCGAGGAATGGATATTCACCAAAGGCTGTTGATTATGAAACATCAGTTAGAACTTTAAAATTAGGTGCGATTACCAAAGGAACTTTTGATTCAAGTCAGTATAAATATATTGATGAAGAGATACTTGATGATTCACATTTATGGTTGAAAAAAGGTGATTTTTTAATACAAAGAGCTAATTCGATTGAATATGTTGGAACTTCAGCTATTTATAATGGTGAAGATAATAAGTTTATATATCCAGATTTAATAATGAAATTTAATGTAAATAAAAAATTATATAATGATAAGTTGCTTTGGTATTGGATAAATTCAATATATGGGAAATATTATTTTACAACTAATGCTACTGGAACAACAGGGAATATGCCTAAAATCAATCAAAAGATATTACTAAATTTACCAATACCAATATTTAGCTTAGCAGAACAGGTGAAAATAGTTGAAGTTTTAGATAAGCTATTAAATGCTGAGATTAAAGCACAAAAATTAATTAGTCAGCAAAATCAAATAGAACTTATCAAAAAATCTATATTAGCAAAAGCTTTTAGAGGAGAACTTGGAACTAATAATCCAGAAGAAGAAAGTGCTATTGAACTTTTAAAAGAAATATTAAGTGGGAAATAATAATCATATTGGAGAGCTGGCGTTTTAAGTCAGCTTTTTATTTATTTAAAATAAGGAGAGGTAGTTTGAGGTGCCTATCATTTTGGTAGGTACCTTAAATAAATTTCATGGTACTAAAAGAGTGTCAGTGGAAAGTGAGCTATAAATATTACTTTTTATAATATTAGTGTTAGCTTTAGGGAAATAATCTTAGAATTTAATATGCATATATGAGCAGGAGCTGTATGCTAGAGCTTCAGTTGAGAGTTCTGTGTTAGATTATTAAGCTTAATAGTTTAGATGCGCTTAGAATTAAAATATAGTGTTTATATATTTTAGATAGATGTTAGTATAAAAGAAAGTACCTGCTTATAGTATGAAGCAAGTACTTGATATGTATTATTTAATGTTCTTAGTTTTAGGACAAGAGTTATATAAGTTTGCTGTCTTGTCATTATGTTTAAGGCATTTTATTTTCTCGAAGCTATAATGAGGACATTCTCTGCAAATAGCGGCTTGTTTATTTTTACGTATGCTATTCTTTTTTAGTTTAGCTGTTACTCTAGTGTAGACTAAGCCACCTCCCATTGATGTTCCTGTTTTACTATTTCTTTTTGCCATTGTTGTCATCTCCTATTGTTATGTTAAGTATGTGGTTTAAAGTGCCAATGCATATGTTTAAAAGGTGCTGTAAACCAAGTTATATCAGTATGTATAAGTGTTTTGTGGTGAAATGAAAATATAGGGTTTATCCTAATTTTTCATATACTTTTTAAGGGATCTTACTATTTGTTTGGATATGGTAGTAAGATCTGTTTTTTTATAAAAATTTATAGTATATTTCTTTTTGTAATCAGATAGCCAAGAAGTTAATTTGCTTTTAAATCCAACTTCCTTATAAACTTCATTTAGAATTCTTCTAGTGTAGATATGATCTTCATATTTATGTACGAATGCTGTGAAGTTAGGATTCTTATGTTTAAGTAGTTCTTCTTGCCATTTTTCTTTTAAAAGTGTAATCATTTTATCTTCTACTAGAGATAGTTTATTAGGCATTCCTTCCCACAATTTAATTACATCTTTTATGTATTTTTCATAGTTTATAAATTTAGTTCGAGGCCTTAAAAATCTTATTTCTAGTCTAGTTCCATAGTAGGATCTACCATTTGATTCTAAGTTTTTGTTATAGAATTCAATTCCAAGTCTAGGCTTATCTAAAAATCTGAAATTTGAGTAGTCTAGAGTTTCTTCAATTGTGTTAATCCAAGCAGAACCATTTTTATTAGCTCGGATGCATTTGTGTATTAATCCAAGAAGTTTTTTATTATCTTGAAATACCATATTACAGTCAGTTGCGATATCTATTCTGCTAAGATTTTGAGCATCTAGATCAATTACATCTAGTGCTTCTCTCATCTTCATGATTAGAGATTTAGTTGCTGAAAGTTTGTATTCAAGGCTATAGGGATATTTATAGTTATTAGGATTTAGGATAGTTGAAACAAATCCTTGTCTATGAGGATTTTGTTTGATTCCATTGATTTTGATTAAAGGGTTAGTTGTTTATAAGATTAAGGATAACTTTTTAATCATTTGGGTAACAATAAAGATTAATGATAGTGATATTGGAACTGGTACAAATTTTAAAAGGGCAGGATTTCAGTCAATGATGTATGATGCTGGCTTGAATGTTAAGAAGTTATCTTCACTATGGCTGAAAATGAAGTATCTGAAATTTCAAAAAGAATTAAAAGGGGAAATAAAACATCTATATTTAGAAATAGGATTATAAATAATAGCATCTTTGGTTGGGACTTTGATAAAGAAATGAATTATTTAAAGATGAATAAAGAAGAAGCTAAGATAGTTAAATTTATATATGAGACTTCATTAGAGTTTGGATTAAGAGTAACTGCTAATTTAACAAATGAAAAAGGTTATAGAACTAAGAAGGGAAATCTTTGGTCAGCAAGTACAATAAAGTCTTTGATAATTAATCCTAAATATAAAGGGTTCAATGTTAGACAGAAGTTTAATAATGTGAATCTATTTACAGAAAGTAAAACTAAGTATGTTAAAAAAGAAGAATGGATAGTACGGAAGTCAGATAGAATAGAAGCAATAGTATCAGAAGAGTTATGGGAGAAGGTTCAGCAAGCATTAGCACATAGATGTATCTGTGGAAATAAAGGAAGAAATGCTAGAACTTATGACACTAGAGGAAAACTTAAGTGTGCTAAATGTGGTGCTAGTTATATTAGAGCAGTTGAAAATAAGATAACTAAAAAGAGAGTTGGATTACATTATTTAATTTGCTCTAACAAAAAGAAATATTCAAAGTCATATTGTGATGCAAAGAATATCAATATTGAAATCTTAGATGCTTATATTGAAAAGGAAAGAAAGTCTTACTATAAAAATATAAAAAAGCAAATTCAGAATAAGATTAAAGCTCTTGAAAAAGAGCTTGCTAGTATGAGTAGGGATAACATTAGTACTCAAAATAATAAGTTAGCTACATTAAAGTGTGAAAGAGAAAAACTTAATAATCAACTGGATAAGTTAATAGATAAGTTTATGAAGATGGATGCAGATACAGAGCTGGATGATATAGTAAATAAAAAAATAGATATAGTTAGAGAAAGACTTAGAGAAATTGAGGAAGAATATAATGGTGTAAAGATTAAAAATGAGGATAGAGAGAAGTATAAAAGAGAATTAAGAACTAGAATATTGAAAGTGAAAGATCAGTTAATCAATATTCCTAAGAACGCATTAAGTAGAAAGGAATGGCTTGCTATAGTTGAAAATATTTTGATAGAGGGTAAAAAAGTAATTAGGACTGAATATAAAGTTTAGTATAAAGAGATAAAACACTTCATTGTAGAGGTGTTTTTTTATTTTAATGAATAAAATGAAGAGGTTGAAGGCAATATAGATATGTATTTAAAATTAAAAATTTGAGGTGATGTTTAGATGGAGTTAATATCAATAGATACATTAATGGATACTGTAGGAGTTAGAGGAAATGCAACTAAGTACAGATTTATTCCAGATGGAGATTTTTATGAATTAGTTGATAATCCAAATAGAGGAACAAAGAGAACTTATATAAAGGTTAAAAGTGAAATGAAAGAAGAAGGACTTATTGAGTTCTTTGATAATTACAAGACGTATGCAAAACCAAATCCATCTACAAAAAAATTGATAGATGTTTTTATTAAAGAAAAGTTTCATAGGTATGTTCCACAAATCAATGATGCTGTAGATGATTATATATTGATATTAGAGAAATATAAATTAGAGTCAATGTATATTAGAGAAAATTTAGAAGGAGCTGGGAAGGTTTTGCAAAGTGATGAACGTATTTTCAAAGAAATTACTAAACTTATAGAGCCTAATATGAATGATAATCAAATAAGATATGAATTAGATTTAATGCAAAAAAAAATATTTGCAGAGATAATAATTGCTGAGAAAAAGAAAAAAATTGCAGAATGCATAAAAGAGTCAGATAGTGAAGTTAGTAATCTAATGCTTAAAATATTTAATAGAAAAATTATATAACAAAAAGTTATATATTCTTGCAGAGATTATGTATAAGAAATAATTAGGAAGAATATTAATTACTAGTGAGAACTATGATATAAGGAGAAGTAATGAAACCAATAATAGTTATTGTAAATGCTCCTAAAGGTGGTGTTGGAAAAACAACAACGGCTGTAAATCTAACACTTTTATTAGAACAAGAAGCTAGAAAAGTTCTAGGATATGATATTGCTCAAGGGAGTTTATATACTAAAAGAATTGAAGAATCTAAAAAAACTATAATGGTTATAACAGATGAATTAGAGGAAGGAATTAGCAAGAGTCTTGAAAAATCAATAAAGGATGAAAAACCTGAATATATTGTAATTGATACTGATGATTATTATGATATATTCTTTAAACTGTATAATGCTTGTGAGAAGATAGCTTCTAAAGTTGTATTATTAGTACCATTTATTAATGGTTATGAAGAAAGAGCTCGTATCATTGATGATTTCAGTAAAATTGGACAAATGGAAGTGTTACAGAAAGTAAGAAGAAATATTGTTATTTTTCAAAATAAAGCTAGTAAAATAGCAACTAAGGTGAGTAGTGAGATAGTAAAAGAAATGAAAAAAGCAGGTATAGAGGGATATTTAACAACAAATATAGTATGCAGCGGTTATAAAGGGTATGCTCCATATTTTTTAGGGGATCAGCAATATTATGAACAGTTAAAAAAACTTTGGGAGGAGAATATTTTATGAGAGCTATAGATAAGGAAATTATATCTCAAGGAAAGTATTATGAAAAAGAAAAATTTCTATTTTATAAAAAGTGTTTGGACATAAATGAAAGAAGAGTTTTAAAGATTGTTACAAGTGAAAAAAGAATTGACACTGCATTTAAAAAAAGTATAACAATGTATACTGCCTCAAAATTAAAACAAGGGAAAAGTTTATTAGAACATATACAAATAACTGATGAGTATTTTAAAATTTATGAAGATTTAAAGTCAGATATATTTGATAAAAAGGAGTACTATCAGTTTGAATTTCCTAGATGGGTTATATTAATAGCTATTAGTAATGCTAAACCTAAGACGAAAGAATCATTTACAGAGATAATCATGAAAAGCATCATAGAATTGATGGGTGAGCTAATACCAGTGGAGTTGAATGATGAGAAAATTAACAGAAAGCATAATAAAAGAAATATTAAGTAGAACTCCAAAGGAAAAAGAAGCGATAGGGAATGCAATAGTTAAAATGCTAGGTGGAGATCCACAAAAAAAAGTCAAAAACTTGCCTAAAAGAAGAGGTAATGCTGATGGCGGAATAGATGGAAGGATACTAATTTATGATACTGTTATTATTGAGAAAAGAAAGGAAAAAGGAGATAAACAGTATTTACTATCGCGAACTATAGAAGAACGAATTGAACTAGCTGCTTTTAATATAAAGCTTGAAAAATCTAAATTTTCTAGAGATTTATTAGGTGCTTTTAAAAACAATATGGAAAGAGAAGATATTTTTACGGGAATAATTGTAGCTAATGAATTATCACTTGATGCAAAAAGTGATATAAAGCGTATTAATTCAGAGGAAAATGCAGGTGTTCCTATGAATATTTATTTTATTTCATTAGAAGATTTAATAGAGGAAGATATAAAATGTCCTATCAAATTAAAAAGTAAGGCAGATTTACTTTCTAATATTAAAAAATATTTAGAGTTAAATCTTTAAAATAGGTGGTAAAGTATATAACATACTAAAATATTTACTTTGGAGTTAGTTTATTTATCAGCTTTCTTTGTTTTCAAATTTCTAAAAATAGAAATTATTGTTATACTTATGGGAGAAAGTGACATGAAAAAGGAGGCTGTAATAAATATGAAAATTGATCAAGATATTTATATAAGATTAAAATATTTTGCAACAAATTATGAAAATATAGAGAAGAAAATATTAGTAAATTCAAAAAAAATATATTTAGGAGATTCAGCTCATAAAACGTGTAGATTTTGTAAAAAGAAAGAACCAGAGGTGTCATTTAAAAAATTTGCACATACAATATCAAACTTAATGGGAAATAAAATTTTAGGTAGTAACTATGAGTGCGATAGATGTAATGAAAAGTTTTCGAAAATATTAGAAAATCATTTAGCAAGTTACTTGGGATTTAGTAGAGTTTGTACTTTTATACAAGGGAAGAAAGGTATCCCTAAATATAAAAAGAATAATTTAAAAATAATGGGAAAAGAAAAAACACTAGTAATAGTAGAAGAAAAAGTTAATACAGAAAAAATAGGGCAACCTAGTATAATTTTTGATGAAACTAAAAAAGAAGTAACTATAAGAGGAGAAAAAGATTCATATATTCCTATTCAAGTATATAAGGCTTTTGTGAAAATGATATTAAGCCTTATAGGAAAAGGTGAGTTAGAGAAGGTTAATTGGGCTGTTGAGTGGATATCTAGTGATATGGGAGTAGATAAATATAATTTTAAGGAGTTACTCCTATATAAAGCATTTACACCAGGTCCTCCTCCGTACGAGAATATGGATATACAAATCTATAAAAGAAAAGATGTTTTTGAAGCACTTATCCCTTTGAAGTATAAGGTTCCATATTTAATTATGATAATACGGTACAAAAATATTTTATATCAAAGTAGTATAGATTATACAGATTATGAAATTAAAAATAATCTATGGAAAGATATGAGATATAAAAAATGTTTTCCGGGTGCATACACAAAAGATTATGAGCATGGAGAAACCCAGTATATCCAAGAAAACTTAGCAAAGAAAGACTTAGTAAAAAGAGAGCCAGATTTATTTGTTTTTAAATATGATGATATTAATAAAGAGGTATCTGAGGAATTTTTAAAAGAAAATTTTAATAATTGGTTATATAGAAATCTTTCTTAAAGGTATGATTATTGGACTGTAAAATTAGTATAATTTAACAAAATAATGATTGAAGAGTTAGCTTGAATGCTGACTCTTTTTTTTGAAAATGAAATGAATTTTCAAATAATTATTTTGGTGTTTTATTTTAACTTTAATGAAATAAAAATCTTTATATGGTAAAATTAGGTAAAAAGAGAGGGGTTGTATTATGGGAATAATAATTGATTCAAGTAATAAGTTTAAAATTAAAATTGAAAAAAAGGAAGATTTTAAAGTTTCATTTTTCAAAGAAGAGTATGATAAAGCAAAGTTATGTCTAGAAGAAATCAAAAAAGAGGCAAATGAAGAAGGATATACAAATATAGAAAAGAATAATCTAATTGCTTTTGTTGGAGATAGGGGGGCAGGTAAAACTTCAATAATGGAAAGTTTTAAAAAGTCTATAGAAGGAAAAGAATATGAAATTATGGATACTATAGATCCTACATATTTTATTGAAAAGGATACTTTAACAGAAATTATTATAGCTAAATTATTTAAAAATTTTCAAAAAGAAGATAATAAAAAGTTTTTGGAGAAAAGAGAGCTCATTAGAAAATTTGAAGAAGTTTTTTATGATTTAAGAGCTATAAATAGAGAAAAGAAAAATATTTATAGTGATAATGTTGATAATTTAGAAGTTTTAGAAGAGTTAGGTTCTAGTATAAATTTGAAGAAAAGTTTTAGTGAGTTAGTTAAAGACTATTTGAAATTTATAGGAAAGGAAACGTTGGTAATTTCTATAGATGATTTAGATATGAATTTATATTCAGGTGAAAAAATGCTAGAAGATATGAGGATTAATATATTAGGAGCAACTAATATTGTTATTTTAGTAGCTGTTAAAATAACTCAGCTTAAAAATATTATAATGAAAAAGACTTTAAAAGAATTAAAAGAAGTTATTGATTTTTATAATAAAGAAAATATTTCTTTTAAGCCACAATTAGATGAGAAGATAGAAAAATATCTGGAAAAATTAATTCCGCATGCTAGAAGAATATATTTACATAGTATAAACATTACAGAAGATTCAATAAAGCGGAAGTGTGATAAAAATGAGCAAGAAGTTAAAGATATAAAAGAGAATATTAGAAAGTTATTAAAGAAGAAATTAGGAATAGAATTTAATGATAAAGAGTATGAAAATTTAATTCCTAAAAATTTAAGAAGTTTTATAGAGTTCGATATTATGATAAATACTCTTCAAGACATTGATGAAACTGAAGGGATGGAAGAAAAAAATAAGAGAGTAAAAAATATAAATATATTTCTTAGTTATATAGGAATTGTTTTCTTAGGTAATGATGATAAAAAGGATAAGATTCTAAAAAAACTTATTAATTTAGAAAATAAAAAATTAAATAAGATAATTTTAAGTGAGTTAAATGAACTGATTTATTCGAAAGTAAAAGAAGTTTCAGAAGATAATATGATTAAAAAAATAGTATTTGATTATCATGATAATAAATTTATTATAAACGGAAATAATATAAATTTAGGAATGGTTATTTCTTGGGTTAAGATGTATGAGATTGTTTCAGATAATGTAGATGAAAAGTTTATAGCACTTTTAAAGATTATATACACTCTTAGATTGTATAGGATGTATGACGAAAATAAAAAGGATGACTTAAAGAGCGTTTTAGGACAAGATTTGATTTGGAATTATTTTGAGATATTAGATGTAAGTCAGGTTAATAAACTATCTAAAGTATATTATAAACAGCAGAATAATTCTTTGAGAGGAATTATCTTTAGAAAAAGCGATTATGAAATATTACAAATTGATATAAATAATAGTGAAATCTTTAAAGAAATAAATAAAGAAGAATTTTCGCTTAAAAAAACTCGACTTCAAGATATAAAAGAAAAGGATTTCAAACTTTATAAATCAATATATCAGTTGTTTGTACTATTAGAGCCGATATATATGAGACATGAACAGTGGAAAAATGATAAATATTTAGAAGTACTAAAATTAAATAAAGACTATAATATGATACCAGAATTGTTAACAAATGAATGTGAAAGTCAAAGTGAAAAGAATAGTAGTTTTTTTTCTGATAGATTAGAAAGAAGTATGTTTAAGTTTAGGATTACTAAGATTATAAATATTTTTATTTATGAAAACTATTTAGTAGAAAAGAAAACTTATAGTGAGCAGAATTTAAAAAAGTTTATGAACATTAGTGATTATATGTTTGGTTTAGACCTTATGAAGAGTAATATAGAAACTGCTTTAAGAGAAACTACTTATAAAGGACTTGTTAAAAAGATTTTAGACATATTTTCTAAGAGGATTGATTTGAAGATTGATCCAGATTTAATTATGGAAGAATTTAATTGGAACTTTTTATCAGATAATCTTGGAAGAAATATACCAAGGAATGAACTAACTAATTTAGGACTTTTTGAATTAGAGATGAAACGTAGGTTGAAAAAGGTTTTATATGAGATTAGGGAATCTGATATTTTTAAAGTTGAGTTAAAAAAAGAGTTAAGAGAATCGTTTGAAAAGTTTATAAAAGAATTAAGACTAAAATTTAAAAATAGTGATTATGGTGAAAGGTTTGATATTTTAGAAATAGATATGAAAAATAAATATGAAACGATAAATAGTCAAAAAATTAGTAAAGAAGATAGAAGAAAGGTGATAGAAGAATTTTTTAAGAATATAGAGAGTGTAGAAGAATTAATAGAGAAAGAAGAAAATCATGATAAAGAAGAAAATCATGATTTGGAGGAATAAAATAAGATGGATATTTATAATGTAGCCTTAGTGGCTATATTTAAAGAGCAGAATCCTTATAAAATTCTTTTAAGTTATTTAAATAAAGATCTTAGAAAAAAATATCTTTGTGAAGAGCTCGAAAGAGATAAAATTATTAGAATAATTCAGAATCTAGAACCACAATGTAGTAAAGATGAATGTTTAAATGCGTTTGATATTATTACTGAAAATCTAAGAGTGAGTGTAGAAAAGTATAGTAATGAAAAAAATATATTTAATTTATTTTTAAACTATACTGATAGGATGTTAAAGATTGATAGAGAAAATATTTTTTGTAAATATAAATTTTTGTTAAAGTGGAGAATGTTAACTCTAAAGATTAATCAAGAAATTCTTATAGCAGCATATCTTGCACATAAAGATATATTGATAGGAAGAGAGAGACGTTTTTTTGGATGGGATGTAGTTATTAAGAGTGATAATATTAGACTTAATAATATTTTGAATAAGGGAATGGCAGAAAATCATTTTCATTTAAAGGGTTCATCACCATTTTTGAATTTAAATTGGGTTTCATTAATGAATGATATAAATATGCAAAAAAATTATAAGTTGAAATTTAATAAAGACAGGCTGTGCAGTGATATCGATGAGCAAATAAATATGGAAGGTGCAATTGTAGTTGCAACAATAATAAGGATTATTCTATTTTACAGTACTTTAAATAAAGTAAATCAAGAAGAAATTAAAAATATCATTAACGATATAAAAAAATTATTAAATGAGATTTTAGATTTTGAAAATAATACTATTAATTATGAATTTATAAAAATTAACACTAGAAAAATTATGAATGAAATAAATGGACTAAAGCATGAGTATGCAAAAAAAATGAATTATAATGGTAGAAAAGTGAAAGTAGATTATGCATTAGGTTCTTGCATAAGTGGAAGTAATAAGGCAACTGAAGTGTTTCAAGGAGAAAGATGTTTATTGTATAAATGTTTTAAAAAAATATATAGTAATGACACTGAGTTTATGGAATATGCAGATTTGTTTTATGTATATTTAATTATAAAGAATAAATTTAGAGCGGAGTTAATTCAGAACAATGAGAAAGTAGGATTCTCTAATTTCTCTGATTATCAAGAGAGAAAGAGTAAGTATATCAAAAAGAATACTATATTGGATGAAAGTATATCTGGAACAGCGGTGTTAACATCAATAAAAAACCAAAATATTTTATCGCTAGAAGCTAGAATAATACCGGCAATGAGTAAGTGTGGAATAAGTAACCAAATAAAAGAAATAGATAAAATTGTATCTAAATATATTTGCGAAGATGAAAATAATCAATGGATTAAAGAAATAGATAAAAATATTGAAATAGATGAAAAATATAAAGTAGAAAGAAAAAAATATGTAGATAAGTTGATTAAACAACGTTTATTTTATGTTTTACATTTTCCTAAGAAAATAGATAGTTTAGACCAAAAAGATAGTTCTGAAATACAAAGATGTAGACATTATGAAAATAGAAAATATATTAAAGCGATGAGTTATGCAATTAAAAATTTAAGAGAAAAGAATAAAGAAGAGGCAGCGCGGATTTTAGGAATAGATGCTTGTTCAAATGAATTAGTCATGAGACCCGAAGTTTTTGGACAGAGCTTTAGATATCTTAAAAAGCATATTCCAAGCAAAAAAAATATTTCAGAAGAAACTGAGAAAATGCAGAGATTAAGATTAACTTATCATGTAGGAGAAGACTTTTTAGATATTGTTGATGGGTTAAGAGCGATTGATGAGGCGATTTATTTCTTAGACTTAACTTATGGAGATAGATTGGGACATGCTATTGCTTTGGGAATCGATGTTAAAAGCTGGTATAGAAAAAAACTTAATAAAGTATATTTAAGTAAACAAGCTATTTTAGATAATGTAGCTTGGCTAATAAGTAAGGTGAAATATTATAATATAAAATTAGATATAGATATCATAGAGAAACTAATGATTGTATATAGCAGGTATTATGTTGAAATTTATGCTAATACAAATGAAAATGAAAATATAGGTGCGACTTGTTGCTAGACAAAGATAAACGAGGGTTTATTACAAAACTAGCCTAACTACAAATAGTAGTTAGAACTGTTATTATGATAGGTAGAATGATAGGGTAACGCCTTGAAATGCCTTCCCAAAGGATACGGATAGCGTTTGATTAAGTAAATAATCAAGGGTTATAAGCTCGTTAAATGGTCTGAGAGTATACCGTAAGTAGAAGAAATATAATACCTACACGAAATGCGAACTAGAGGTAGTCGAGTATATGATAGGGCTAGGGTCTATAAAATATCTATGGTTAGGATGTTAAAAAATAACTGACGAAATCGGGAATGTACGGGTCTAAATTTCAGATATTCAGAAATGAATATATCAACTAAGTTGTGAGGTAAGTGTGGATGAGTAAGATTCTATATTATGAAAATCCATATAATGTTACAGGCATTATCAAGTTTACAGGCTTATACCGATGACCTACAGATATATGAAAAGATAGTAATAATGGAACAAGGAAAGCTTGGAGTATGGAAGGTTTGCTCCCTATGAAGTATTGATAAGGAAAACAATAAGTATAACTTATCTTAATCCAAGTGAGAGTGGTGGCATGAAGCAGTTATAAATATTGCAATAATATTTTAGCAATAGCCACTAGACGGTTTGTAAATATAAATAATTAAATACTAAATAGTTCAAGGTTCGAGTAAGACTAATAGATGCTAAGGGATAAAATACCTAAAAACAAACTTGAAGAAAAGCTACAAATAGATAGCGAGTAGTAAATTTAGATATTTAATTTGGAATTATAAATCGTTGGAACGCCGTATGAGCTGGAAACACTCACGTACGGTGTGAAGTGGGGGAAAACTTGGAGATAATTTCAAAGAGTGACCTATCACTATATGAATCAATAAATCATGTAGATATATATATGGAAGCATGGAAATTAAGAGGAGATGCACCAGAAATATATTTAGAAAAGAATAAGAAGGAAAATTTGTCTTTTTGGGATAGGTGTGATAGAAAGCAAGATGATACAATACTTAGAAATAATAAAAAAATTGTAGAGATATATAGGCGATATCATTACGACTCAAATGTTAGAGCGGAAGGAAACAAGAAGGAAAGATTTAAATTTGATAGACACATAATTGAAGCAGTTGATAAGGTACAAAAATGTATGAGAAGAGATATTACGGAAAAAGGAATAGGAATAGAATGTAATCCATCATCAAATATACTTATAAGTACATTTGATAGATATGATGAACATCCAATTATTAACTTGCATGAAGTAGAAAATTATAGAGAAAATGAGACGAAAATGTTTGTATCCATAAATACTGATGATCAAGGTGTCTTTGATACTTTACTAGAAAATGAATATGCCTTAATGGCATTAGCACTAGAAAAAATGAAGAAAAGTGACGGTAGTCTTAAATATCATCCAGATGAAATTTATGAGTGGATTGATAAAGTTAGACGAATGGGGTTAGAGCAAAGCTTTAAGGATAAAAGTTAAATGAAGGTGTTTAGAGATATTAAAGAAAATTTTGAATTTAAGGAGATTAGATATTAAAAGCTAAAAGAGTTTTCAAAAGTAAAATTACATTTGAAAACTCTTTTTCTATTTCATTGTATTTAAATACATACTCATAGCTCTATCAAGCATTTTAGAAATTGGAATACCAGTTTTCTCTGAGTATTCTTTCATTTCATAATAAATTTTATTATCCATAGCACTACCGATAGGTGTTCTATTTTTCAAATAAGTTTTTTTGATTTCAGCCATATAATCACCTCTAAAGGTAGTATTGACCTTAATAAGGATTTTTATAACAAAAAAATTTATATTTTATAAATTTTAGTAATAATTAGAATTCAATTTGCGAATACTATTATCATCAATTTTAATTGGGAGATGATGTATATGATTAAACGATTAGATAACATTATGAATAATGCTATCAAAGTAAACTGGAAAGGAGAATATGTATGGGTAGCTATGGAAATAGCTGAACATTTAGACTATGATAAGCCATCAAAGGTAGTGAATTACTTTTTATCTATAAGTGAATTAGTTGAAGGTAAAGATTATCTAATACTTTCACAAAATGATTTAAGAGAATTTAAAGATACATTGGCATCAATGGGGATAAGTAAATTTAGACAATCACCAAAGCTAGTTTTATTTTACGAAAGTGGATTAGTTGAATTTTTAGTTTATAAAAATAAGATTACTATTGAAGAAATTAGATATATATTTGGGGATAAGCAAGAAGAGGAAAGTTTAAATATTGAAAAGGGAGTAAGTGTTAAATTCTTTGAAGATTATGAAATCCATACTTTAGTTCACAATGGAAAGCAA
>JBOGCE010000023.1:0-240374 GCA_051656585.1 Sarcina sp.
TATAGCTCTAGTCATTCCTACATATAGAATCCTTCTTTCTTCTTCTATATTAGTGGCACTTTTATGTGGTATAACATCTTTTACACAGTTTATAATGTGTACATTTTTAAATTCCATTCCTTTAACGCCATGAATTGTACTCAATATTACAGAGTCAATATCTACTTTTTTCGCATTATTCATTGTTTCCTGTGTTTCTTTTATATATTCAAAAAATTGAACTATCTTTTTAAAATCTTTTGCAGCCGCCTTAAATTCTTCTACTATTTCAAGAAGCTCTTCTACTTTTTGCTTATATTTATTAGCATAATCTTTTAAATGGTCTAGATATTCTAAATCACTCAAAATATAATCTATCGCCGTTCTTAAAGTTAATCTATTCAATCCATTTATATCTTTCCTAAGTTCTTCTAATTTTTTTACTTGGAATGGATGTATTTCTCCACCATCTAAAAGTATATCAAAGCAATCTTTTACCTCATTATTCTTATTTAGTTTAAATATTGCTTCCTTAGATATATATCTATAAGGTTTATTTATTATTCTACAAAACGATTCTTTATCAGTCGAATCTATTGCTAACCTCAAGTATGATAAAATATCTTTACATATAAAATGATTAAAAAAATTAAACTCTTTGTCTAGTAATCTAAATGGAATCTTTTCTTTTATTAATCTATCAATTATACTTCTCGATTCCATATTAGTTCTGTACAGTATAACTGTATCAGAATATAAATTTCCATTTGAAATATTTTTTTTAATTTCTTGTACTATAAATTTCCCTTCGTCATTTTCATCTAAAGGAATTTTCATACTGAAAACACCTTCATTTTTTTTATTAGCTATAATTTCCTTTTGATATCTTAATTTATTCTCATTAATAATATCCTTACTTAAATCAACAATATTTTTTTTACTTCTATAATTATATTTTAAATATACCTTATTACTATTATCAAATAAATATTCAAAATTCACCATATTTTCTGGATTTGATCCTCTGAATGAATAAATACATTGATCTTCATCTCCAACACAAAATACACTTGTGTTTATTAATTTTAAAAATTCTAATTGTAAATCATCACAATCTTGAAATTCATCAACTAAAATAAATTTAAATAATTTAGAATATGATTTTCTTAAATTTTCATTTTCTTTCAATAATGCAACAGTATTTATCTGCAAGTCATCAAAATCCAATAAATTTTTATATTCCTTGTAAGACTCATATGCATTATAACAACTTTCAAAAATTTCTTTTAGAATTGATATTTCATTTGAAATATCTTTATCTATATTGCTCTTTTTTAAAGAAATATAATTAAGAACTTCTCTCACTTTTTCATCACTTATATCATCAGTTACTCTCTCTAATTGTTTTTTTATAACAGCATATGCCTCAAAAGTATTTATTAAATTCAAACTTCCATAATATCTAATAAGTATTTTATAAAAAAGCCCATGAAAAGTTCCAAAAAAAGGTGCCTTAGTAACATTAAAATCTCTACAAAACCTTTCTTTCATATTATCAGCTCCAGCTTTAGTAAAAGTTATAATAATTATATTTTCCGGACTTATTCCTTCATTTATTAATCTAGCTACTCTATTTACTATTACAGTTGTTTTCCCACTTCCTGGTGGTGCAACTACTAAAGTATTTTCTAAATCACCTTTAACTGCACTTAATTGAAATTCATCTAAATTTTTCATTTTTGCTCCTTAATATCTATTTCCATTAATTAATTATTTACATATAATAACTATTATATTAATTTTAATAAAAAAAATAAAGAACTAGTACTCTAGTTCTTTATTCAATCAAGCTCAAATTCTTCATTATCGGATATTTCAATCGAAAATAATTGAAATATACATCCCTCATCACTAAGAGCTTTCATCGGACAATCTTTATTACAAATTTCAACTTTACTGTCACTTGACCAAAATGGACATTTTTCCAAACCCCTCACTCCAATACCATATAATGTATATATTTACATTATATTTAATATCCTTTGGAAAAGAAATATATTTCTTGTTTTTTTTACAATTTGTTTCTATTTTTTTAAATTGTTTCTTACTGCTCATTATTTTATAATTTTATATTATTATAAGATTATATATAGTTTATAATAAAAAAAAACTGAGTTGAACTCAGTTTTTTTACACTCTAATTAATATCCAGAATTTTTTAATACTGTTATTTCTATTAATTCATTTTGAAAAGCCTTTAATAAAGCTTTTTCTAAAACTTTCTCTGTATCAAAATTTTCAATATCTGTACATACAGCAAAAACTTTATGCACTTCACCTTTAGCATTTTTATATGTTAACGTTATATTAGGCTTATTATATTCTGTTTCTAAAACTTTAATCCCCCAACTTAACTTAGCATATTTATCATCTATTGTTAATTTACTCATTTCTTTTAATTTTTGTTCTTCCTTAATAGGATCATTAATAATGAACAATTCATCCCCAACT
Source organism: Sarcina sp. (assembly GCA_051656585.1). Lineage (GTDB taxonomy): Bacteria > Bacillota > Clostridia > Clostridiales > Clostridiaceae > Sarcina. The sequence goes on from JBOGCE010000023.1 coordinate 2,491, forward strand.
TTATATTTAGACATAGCTCTCTGTAAAATCTACATGAGATTTTACAAATTCACCCCCTTAAAGATTTAGTAAATTAATTTATTTAATTTATTCTATCATATAATTTCCTTACTTTCAATTATTTTGAAATTAACTTTATTTTACGTTTTTTTTAAATTTCATCTATAATTTATTATTTAATTATATGCTATAATTTAGTCATGGTGAATACTGTAAAATATATACAAAGTAACAAATAATAATTATTAAAAATCAACTCTTGTTAATTGACAATTATTATTTTTTAAGATAAAATTAAATTAACAATATAGGAAGGAAGTTTAATATGGACAATATAACAAAAATTTTTAAAGAAAAAAAATTAAAATTAACACCTCAAAGAATTGCAGTTTATAAATATTTACAAGGTACTTGTGATCACCCATCAGCCGAAATTATTTATAAAGCACTTCAAGAAGATTACCCTACAATGAGCTTAGCAACAGTTTATAAAGCTCTTAAAACATTAGTTGAAGTTGACTTAATAAATGAATTTAATGTAGGTGAAGGTAACTTTAGATATGATTCTAACTTATCAGACCATGCTCATATTCAATGTATTAACTGTTCAAAAGTTGAAGACTTCGACGGTATTGATTTAAATGCATTAGATAGAGAAGCTGAAAAATTATCTAAATTTAAAATATTAAATAGAAAATTATTTTTCTATGGATTATGTAATGAATGTAGTTCTGAATGTGAAGAATAGGATTCCTCTAAGTTATATAGATTATCAATCTATATAACTTTTTTTTACGAATTATTCTCTTTAAAATGCATATAACTATTTATGAGGTGATATATATGCATTTTAAAAAAAATTTATTATTTAATATTACTACATTGCTTTTATTTTTTTTAATTACACCTAAAGTTTATGCTTTAAGTCCATATACTAGTATAGACCACTTGCAATTTAATGACAATATGTTTTTAAAATCTATTGATACTAAATTGAAATCAAACAAATATATAATTGAAATTGATACTACTAAAAACAAATATACATTAGAGCCTAAAAAACCTTTAAATACCTTTGGAACAGGCGACTCTTTAAGTCCTCCAAATATATTTACCTTTGATATTTCTAGAGATAATTCTCCTGAAATTTTTATCCAATCATTTGATGATACAACACCTATACAGCACATATATACATATAAACAGAATACATATAAGCATTTATTTTCATCAACTAATAATATTATCGGTATATTAGATTCAAATAATTCCAAAACACCTAAAGTATATTCATTCTCACTTGAATCGCCTAATAAAAGTTTACAAAAACATATGTTAATAAATGATATCTATAAAAACATCTCATTTTCTAGTGATGAAATTCCTGGACTGTTTTGCATTATATCTCTAATAGATTCCTTATGTTATCAAAAACCTTATGATAATATTTTTACTGAAAAAAGTTCATGTACCGAAATAAAAAAATTAGATGATATTTTCAATAATAAAGATAATTTCATTTTCCTTGACGCTCTTTTTTGTGATATTTCTTGGAGCTCTTATGACTTAATAGATTCACTAAAGTGGACCTTAAGATTTAAATCATTAAATTCAAATAAAATAGTAAAATTAAATATTATTACTAAAAAACATACAAGTAAATTTCTAATCGAAAAAATAAATGCAGAGTAATTTATACTCTGCATCTATTCTTTAATATTTAATTTCGCCTCTTTTGTACATTTCTATAACTTTCTCTAAAAATTTTGCTTTTTTAGGATTAACTACGCTCTTTATTGCTTGTAGCATTTCTATATTTTCATCATTATCCATACTTTTAAAATTATTTATATTCTGATAATTTTCATTTTGATAACTTGTATTTCCTTTAAAATTATTATTATAATTATCCAAATTATTTAGCATATTATTTATTGTTGACATATCAAATCCCATATTGCTAGGATTAGGTATATTATTTCCCCCTCCGTTATTAAGTAATGATGCTAAATTGTTTATATCAAATCCATCTTGATTCATTGCACTTATTAAAGTATTAATTTTATTTATATCTAAGTTACTTCCTTGAAGTAATTCCATAATATTAGGATTTACCCCTATATTATTGTCATAATTCATATCTTTTCTTTTTTCCCTATGTTTTTTTCTAGACATAAATCCTCCTCCTATAAATTATGTATAATTTTTTTTGGAGGATCATAAAGATCCTCCATCTTCACTTTTATAATGCTATCTCTTATAAAAGTAATAAGATTAAAATTAGTAGTTTTTTAACTACTTATTGCTTTGTTTTAGCAAAAACCTCTTTTATTTCCACAACATCCTAATAATAATAATAAATAAATAAGATTATTATTATTATTACATCCACAGTGATGTTTTTTAGATGTTTTGTGGCAGCAGTTGCAGTTATTTACACCAAATCCATTAGCATTTCCACCTAATAGTAATACTATTAATAACCACATCATATTGTTATTATTGTTTGCATAATAACCGTTTGGTAAGTTGCACCCACAATTATCATTATTTACTCCATTAAGAATTTCATTTAGTTCCATGAACTTTTCCTCCTCGTTTGTGCTTTATTTTTTATTTTTATTTGTTTTATAGTATATACTATTCATCAATGTATAATATGCTACAAATAAAAACAAAAAAATAGAGCAAAATTTGCTCTATTTATAATTCGTATATATCCCCAAATAATCTATCTATAAGATCATCTTTTCCTTTTTTATTTAATGATGAAAAGAATAATAATTCTTCATCTTTAGGCATTCCTAATGTTTCTCTTATAAGTTTTTCAGCCTTAGAAACTTCATTATTAGATATTTTATCCCTTTTAGTTGATACTACTTTACAATCATAGCCATAATGTTTAATCCAATTATACATTAATATATCATCTTCATTTGGTTTTCTTCTACAGTCTACAAGTAATATAACTCTTTTTAAAGGCTCTCTATCTAGGAGATAAGTTTCTATAGTTTTTCCCCAACTTTCTTTTTCTTTTTTTGAAACCTTAGCATATCCATATCCTGGCAAGTCTACAAGATAAAATTCATTATTCAATAAGAAAAAGTTTATAAGTCTAGTTTTTCCTGGTGTTTGACTAACTTTAGCAAGACCTCTTCTATTTGTTAAAGCATTTATTATTGATGATTTACCTACATTTGATCTTCCTACAAATGCTACCTCGCATAATCCTGTTTCTGGATATTGGTTTTTTTTCACTGCTGACGTTATAAATTCTGATGTATTTATTTTCATTTTATTCTCCTATACTAATGCACTTTCTAGAACATCTTCTATCTTTTCTGCAATTATTATTTCTATTTTATCTTTAATTTTATTTGGTATTTCCTTCAAATCTTTTTCGTTATCTTTTGGAATTATAATTTGTTTAATACCAATTCTATTAGCTGCTAAACACTTTTCTTTAAGTCCACCTATTGGTAATACTCTACCTGTAAGAGTTATTTCACCTGTCATAGCTATATCACCTTTAACTTTACGTTCAGCTAAAGCTGAAACTATTGCAGTTGTCATTGTGACCCCTGCTGATGGTCCATCTTTAGGTACAGCACCTTCAGGTACATGTATGTGTATATCCTTATTTTTATAAAAATCTTTATTTTTTATACTAAACTTTGTAATATTCCCTCTTACTAAACTATATGCAATTTTAGCAGACTCCTTCATTACATCACCTAGTTGCCCTGTTAATTCTAGCTTACCTGTTCCATCCATTACATTTACTTCTACTGGTAAAGTATCACCACCATATGCAGTCCAAGCTAAGCCCATGACAACGCCAATTTTATCTTCTCCAATTAAATCATAAGAGTATATTCTATCCCCTAAATATTTTTTAACTGTTATATTAGTTATTTTTATTGATTTTTTATTTTCTTCTAGGAACTGTCTTATAGCTTTTCTCACAAGCTTTGCTATAACTCTTTCCAAAGCTCTTACTCCTGATTCTCTAGTATAATAATTTACAACTTCACTAATAGCATTTTCAGAGATTTTAATTTCCTCTGCATCTATTCCATGTTCTTTTAAAACTTTTGGCACTAAATGATTTTTTGCTATTTTTATTTTTTCTTCATAAGTGTATCCAGATACACTTATAATCTCCATTCTATCTATCAATGGTCTTGGAATACTATCAAGGCTATTAGCCGTAGCAATAAAAGTAACATCACTAAGATTTATATCAATTTCTAAATAATGATCTCTAAACTCTGTATTTTGATTACTATCTAGAACTTCTAACATAGCTGCTGATGGATCACCTTTATAATCATTTGACATTTTGTCAATTTCATCAAGTAAAATAACGGGATTCATACTCTTAGATTTTTTTAACGCTTCAACAATTCTTCCTGGCATTGCACCAACATAAGTTTTTCTATGTCCTCTTATATCAGATTCATCTTTTATTCCACCTAGTGAAATTCTTACAAAATCCTTATTTAAAGATTTAGCTATACTACTTGCTATTGACGTTTTCCCAACTCCTGGTGGTCCTACTAAACAAATAACAGGACTTTTAAGAGATTTACTCATTTTTTTAACAGCAAGATAGTCTAGAATTCTATCTTTAACATCTACAAGTCCAAAATGATCCTCATTTAATACCTTTTTTGCATTTAAAATATCTATATTTTCTTTTTTCTTAATTCCCCAAGGTAATTCAAATAAATTTTCTAAATATGTTCTAACTACACTGCTTTCTTGTCCTGAGGAACTTAATGATTTTAGTCTAGAAATTTCATAATTTGCTTTTTCAACAACATTTTTAGGTATTTTTTTATTTTTTAATTTTTTTTCATAAGATTCAATAGCTTTTTTATCTTCGTCATCTTCTCCAAGCTCATCTTGTATAACTTTAAGCTGTTCTCTTAAGTAGTATTCTTTCTGAGACTTATCAGTCTTTTTACTAACTTTTGCACGTATTGTTTTTTCAACCAAAACTATTTCTTTTTCTTGTTTTATAAATACTAGTAACATTTCTAAACGTTTCTTTATACTTTCTTCAATTAAAAGTTTTTTCTTTTGATCTTCTTCTATCATCATGTATGAAGAAATTATATCTACCAACTTATCTGCAGTATCTATACTATTGAAACTCTCTACAACTTCTTTAACAGGCCCTGCTGTAAGTTTTAAAAATACAGTAAATTCAGACTTTATTGTCCTAACTAAAGCTTCTATCTCTGCATCTGATTCAAAATTTTCTTTAATTTCTTCTACTATTCCCTGAATATAATCATTATCATCTTTAAATTCTATTATTTTAGCCTTACATATACCTTCTACTAATACTCTTTTTGTTTTATCTGGAAGATTTACTACTTGTTTAATTTTGCAAACAGTACCTATTTCCAACAAATCTTTATATGTAGGATCTTCTATTTCATCATCTTTTTGTGGAATTAAAAAAATGTCACTTCCATTATTCATAGCAGCTTCTATTGCTTTTGCTGATTTTTCTCTTCCCACATCAAAATATGTTATCATACTTGGGAAAACCGTCATACCTCGAAGTGGTATAAGTGGTAAAAAAGCATTATTCTCCATATATAATATCGCCCTCCTAGTTTACTTATCCAATATTTAAAAAGTATACACATATTATAACTTTTTTTCAACTATTGTCTTCTGACATAGTAAAAGAGCTTAGAAATTTTCTAAGCTCCTTTAAAACCTAAGCAGTTTCTATAGTATTTTTCGCCTTACTTTCAGTATTTAAATTAGGTCTAACTTCACCAGCTGGTAAAACTTCTAATTTTGGTGCTTTTTTATCTTTTATAGTTTCTTCTTCAATAATAACTTTATAAATTTCTTCTCTTGAAGGAATATCAAACATTACATCAGTCATTATTTCTTCGATTATAGCTCTAAGCCCTCTAGCACCTGTATTTCTCTTTATCGCTTCATCCGCTACAGCTTTTAAAGCTTCATCTGTAAATTCTAAAGTTACATTATCTATTTCAAATAATTTTTTGTACTGTTTTACAAGTGAATTTTTTGGTTCTTTTAAAATTCTTACTAAAGCATCATTGTCTAAAGCTTCTAAAGTTACTATTATAGGTAATCGTCCTACAAATTCAGGAATAAGTCCAAATTTCAACAAATCACTTGGCATAAGATCTTTTAAAAGTACACCTATATCTTTATCCTCTTTAGATTGTATCTCTGCTCCAAATCCCATAGAACTTTTTCTTGTTCTCTTTTCGATAGCTTTATCTATACCGTCAAAAGCACCACCACATATAAATAATATATTAGATGTATCTAACTGTATAAGTTCTTGATGTGGATGTTTTCTTCCACCTTGTGGAGGTACAGATGCAACTGTTCCTTCCAATATTTTTAATAAAGCCTGTTGTACACCTTCACCAGAAACATCTCTTGTTATAGATGGATTTTCTGATTTTCTTGCAACTTTATCAATTTCATCTATATAAATAATTCCTCTCTGTGCTTTTTCAACATCATAATCAGCATTTTGTATTAATTTTAATAAGATATTCTCAACATCTTCTCCAACATATCCTGCTTCTGTTAATGTTGTAGCATCAGCTATTGCAAATGGAACATTTAAAAATTTAGCAAGTGTTTGAGCTAATAAAGTTTTTCCTGAACCTGTTGGTCCTAAAAGTAAAATATTACTTTTCTGTAATTCAACATCATTAGAAGAAATGTTAACATTTATCCTTTTATAATGATTGTATACTGCTACTGCTAATGCTTTTTTAGCACTATCTTGCCCAACAACATATTGATCTAAATGATTTTTAATATCTACTGGTTTAGGTAAATCTTTATTTTCAACTTCTACTTTACCATCAAATTCATCTTCTATTATTTCAGAACAAAGCTCTATACACTCGTCACAAATATATGCACCTGGTCCTGCTATTAATCTTTTTACTTGTTCTTGATTTTTACCACAAAAAGAACATTTTAACTGTTTTTTCTCATCGTATTTTGCCATATTATACACCCCTATCTTACTAGCAGTTACTATTTAGATATTTCACTTCTTGTTATCACTTTATCAACTAATCCATAATCTGCTGCTTCTTGTGCATCCATGAAATAATCTCTTTCTACATCATTTTTAATTTGATCTAGAGACTTACCTGTATTTTCACTTAAAATTTTATTTAAACTATCTTTTATTTTTAATATTCTTTTAGCATGTATATCTATATCAGTAGCTTGCCCTTGGAATCCACCTAAAGGTTGATGAATCATTATTTCACTGTTAGGAAGAGCAAATCTCTTACCTTTTGTTCCAGATGATAATAAGAATGCTCCCATAGATGCTGCCATTCCTATACAAATTGTTGATACATCACACTTAATATATTGCATAGTATCATACATTGCCATTCCAGCTGTAATTGATCCTCCTGGTGAGTTTATGTAAAGATATATATCTTTATCTGGATCCTCACTCTCTAAGAAAAGTAATTGTGCTACAACTAAATTTGCAGTTACATCATTCACTTCTCCACTTAACATTATTATTCTATCCTTTAAAAGTCTTGAAAATATATCGTAACTTCTTTCCCCTCTACTTGTTTGTTCAACTACCATTGGTACTAAACTCATACAATTCCCTCCTAAAAATAATAACTTAACTTTATATAATTCTATATAATTAAGCTATATGACTATTTTATAGTTTAATTATATAGAATTTTCCTTCCTTTGTTAATTAAAATATTAAAATAATTGCCAGAAATTCATTTCTGGCAATCATTTTAACTTATTTAAATTTTATTTCTCTACAACTTTTGCTGAATCAACTAATAAATCAACTGTTTTACTTCTTAATAAATCAGCTTCTAATGCTGCTCTTTGTGTTGCCATAAGCATTTCTGCTATTTTATCCGCTTCTGCTGCATACATTTTAGCAACTTCTAAAGCTTTTTCTTTTAGTTCTTCTTCTGAAACTTCAATATTTTCTACTTTAGTAATTTCTGATAATACTAAATCTGTTTTAACTTTTCTTTCAGCGTTTTCTTTCATATATTCTCTCATCTTATCTTCGCTGCTTCCTGTTAATTCATAATATTGAGCTAAGTTTAACCCTTGTTGTACTAATCTTTGCTCTAAATTTTGAATCATAACATCTGTTTCTTTTTCTACCATTACAGCAGGCATATCTATAGTAGCATTATCGACTACTTTATTGATAACAGCTTCTTTTATTTCAGATTCAATTCTTGAATTACTCATTTCTTCTGCTTTTTTAGTTAAATCTGCTTTTAATTCAGCTAATGTTTCAAACTCTGAAGCTTCTGATGCAAACTCATCATCTAAAGCTGGAACTTCTTTAACATCTATTCTATTAACTGTTACTTCAAATTTAGCTTCTTTTCCATTTAATTCTTCTTTTCCATACTCAGCAGGGAATGTTACAATAACATCTTTTTTACCATCTTTAGCTACCCCTACTAATTGGTCTTCAAAATCTCCAATGAAGCTTCCTGAACCAATTTCTAAAGGATAATCATTACCTTCTCCACCTTCAAAAGCAACACCGTCTATGAATCCTTTGAAGTCTATAACTGCAATATTTCCTTTTTCTACTGTTCCTTCTATTTTTTCTTCAACTCTTGAGTTCTTTTCTTGTAGATTTTTAAGTTCTCTTTCAACCATATTTTCTATGTTCTCTTTTTTAGGTGCTTCTACTTCTACACCCTTGTAATCACCAAGTTTAACTTCTGGCATTACTGTAACTTTAGCTTTATATACTAAATCTTTACCTTCGCCAACTTCTACAACTTCTACAGCTGGGTAGTCTACTGGATTAACATCATTAGCTGCTAAAGCTTCACTATATGATCCATCAATACATATTTCTATTGCATCATTGTATAAAACTTCTACTCCATAAAACTTTTTAACCACGTTTAATGTGACTTTACCTTTTCTAAACCCTGGTATATTAAAATTCTTAGCATTTTTTCTAAAAGCTTTTTGTAACGCCTCATCGAATTTTTTAGCTTCTACTTTTATTTCTAATTCAACAACGTTAGTGTCTATTTTTTGCATTTTAGCTTCCATTTATATATTCCTCCTAATTAAATAGTAATTATTTAACAAAATCAATTTAAAATATTTGAAAATAACTATTAACCATGCCATTATAACATATTATGTCTTTTTTTTTCAATTATTTATTTTCAGTTAATAAACTTTACAATTACTCCAATAAAAATGTTTTTGAAAATTCAACCAAATTATATTGTAAATACTATCGATTGGAATTTGTAATTATATTAAAATGTTCCACCTAAAAAAAATAAATATTTTTTATTTTCTACTATAAATATATACAAAATATTAGTCATTAAATAAAATTTTAAATTCTATATAAATTACTATGCTTTAAGCAACAAAAGTTAGCACATATAATTTCAATTTATAACTTATTATATTTAAAGAATCATTAATTTTTTTTAAATTCTTACATATTATTATAGAAATTTAACCCAATTAACTATTAATTATTTTTTTTTAATATTCTTTTAACTTTTTATAAGTAAGTAAATCTCTCTTCTTTAATCTGATAATAACATAATATTCATTTGCTTATATTATAATACTATGTTATTATTAGCCTTGTTTGAAAATTAATACGCAATAAATAATAAATTTATATAAGAAAGAGGAAATTGAATGAACAATTTAAAATTTACAGACTTAGGTTTAAAGGAAACTTTACTAAAGTCAATCGCAGACATGGGGTTTGAAATTCCATCGCAAATACAAGCCGAGAGTATTCCTATAGCACTAGAAGGCTTCGACATTATTGGTCAAGCACAAACTGGAACTGGTAAAACAGCAGCCTTTGGTTGTGCTTTAATTAATAATATTGAAATTTCAAAAAATAAAAAGAAAAATCCTAAAGCACTAATACTTGCACCTACTAGAGAACTTGCTATTCAAGTTAACGATGAACTTCACAAACTTGGTAAATATGATAGACTTACAGTTCTTCCAATATACGGTGGGCAACCTATAGATAGACAATTAAAAGGATTACGTCAAGGTGTTGATGTTGTTGTAGGTACACCTGGAAGAGTCCTTGATCACATAAGACGTAAAAGTTTAATATTATCTGATATAGACTTTTTAGTTCTTGATGAAGCAGATGAGATGCTAAATATGGGATTCATAGATGATTTAGAAGAAATTGTAAAATCTCTTAAAACAGACAGACAAACTCTTTTATTCTCAGCTACAATGCCAGCACAAATTAAAAACTTAGCTAAAAGATATATGAAAGAAGATACTAAGCATGTAGCTATAAAGAAAACTTCATTAACTGTATCTAAAATAACACAAAAATATTTCCAAATTAAACATAGAGATAGATTTGAAACTTTATGTAGAGTTATAGATTTTGATACACCAACAGCTGCTATAATATTCTGTAAAACTAAAAAAGGTGTTGATGAAGTAGTTGATTCAATGCAATCTAGAGGATACAGTGTTGAAGGTATGCATGGGGATATGACTCAAAAACACAGATCTCTTACTTTGAAAAAATTCAAAGAAGGAAATTTAGATTTTCTTGTAGCTACTGATGTCGCTGCTAGAGGAATAGATGTTGAAAGAGTTTCACATGTTTTCAACTATGATTTACCTCAAGATATTGAAAGTTATGTTCATAGAATTGGTAGAACAGGTAGAGCAAATAGAGAAGGGACTGCTTACTCTCTTGTAACACCAAAAGAATTTGGATTCTTAAAACAAATAATGAAGCATACTAAAAGTGATATCAAATTAGAAACTGTTCCTACGCCAAAAGAAATTTTTGAAAGTAAATTCCAAAGCGTAACTAAGGATATCGAGAATGTTATCATTGAAAATGATTTTGAAAAATACTCACCAATCATTGATTCATTATTAGATAATTACGATCCAACTATAATTGCTAAAGCTCTTGTTAAAATGGCATTTAGTAGACAACTTGATGTTGATTATTCAAAAGGTAACTTAAATGCTGCGTCAGCTCCTGTATCTGATGGAAATGAAAAAAGAGTATTTATATCAGTTGGTAAAAGAGATGGCTTAACACCTAAAGCATTAGTTAAATTCTTAGCTGATACAGCTAGAGTTCCAGCTAAAACTATCGGAGATATTAACATAATGGAGAATTTCTGTTTTGCGAATATTAATAGTTCTGCTATTGATTCTATAATGGAGAATTGTATAGGTAAAAAATTAAATAGACGTAAAGTAAATATAGAATTTGCAAACAAAAAAAGATAGTGGCTTATAGCTACTATCTTTTTCCCATCTATACTTAAATTTTCATAATTATTTTTTTAATGTTATAGGATATTTGTTTTTTTTCTTTGTTTTACAACAAGCTTTCATAATACCTAAATTAATTAATTCCGATTTATCTAAAATAGCCATATTTTTATCATAATCTTCATATTCAATATCAGCTAACAATGATTTTTTATTAATACTCATCTTTTCTCCTATCTCAATTTTTACATAAAAAAATTAAAGATTATCTAGTAACTACTCTTAGATTATTATTCAAATACTCCTTAAGCAAACTTCTTTTCATAAGTAACTATAATTTAGCATGCAACTATAAAAGCACTATCTTTAATTTTAAACAATAAAAATTTTTTTTTAATTTATGTTCTTATTATATTAGCATATATTTAATTTAAAATCTAGCAAAAGAAAATAGACTTATAAAAATAAATAAGTCTATTTTTTAGATCTACTAAAACATTTTTTCTCATAGCTAATCTTTCTAATAATGCTTCTATAAATAAAAAATAAAGAAACTCTTAAATCTAGAGAATTTCGACTTAACATTCAGCTAGAATAAAAACTCCACCTGACTTGAGTCTTAATTTATCCTATATAACTTTCTGGATTTACAAGTGATCCATTATATCTCATTTCTAAATGTAAATGTGGTCCTGTACTAAGTCCTGTTGATCCTACATATGAAACAACTTGACCTTGACTCACAGTTTGTCCAGCCCTAACATTTAAAGAACTAGCATGAGCATATAAACTAGTATATCCATTTCCATGGTCAACAATTACCATATTACCAAATGCATTATGCCATCCTGCTGTCGTAACCGTTCCACTTGCAATAGCTTTTATTGGAGTTCCTGTAGAAGCAGCATAATCAGTTCCATTATGGTGCTTTTTAACTCCTGTTACTGGATGTATTCTATAACCGTAATGTGAACTTATAGGTGCATTAACTGGTCTCACAAAGCCTTTAGAATTTGAAGTTCCCCCACCTGAATTATTGCTAGTTCCTGAATTATTATTCGATGAACTAGAATTATTTCCACCTGTTACTGGTGGTGGTGTTGTACTAGTCCCTGTACTAGTATTTTTAAAATATTCTTCTAAATTGACATTTTCATGTTCATACTTTCTAATTGCTTCATCTAAAGCTTTCTCTTCAGAAGTAAGTGAGTTATATTCTCTACTTCTTTCATCTTCTAAAGATTTTAATTTTACTGCTTCTGCTTCATATTCTGCATTTAATGCATCTACTTCACTCTTAGCATTTTTAACCTCATCTTGAGATTTTTGAATCTTAAGTTTACTATTATTAAGTTCACTTTCTTTTTTCACAAGATTTTGTCTTTCAATTTCTATTGCATCTTTATCAGCTTTAATTTCACTCATAAGTTCTTGATCAGTTTTAATTATAATATTAATATTAGCTATATTACTTATAAGATCACCTAAATTTTTAGATTCAATGATCATGTATAACATTCTGTCACCTATATTATTCATATAAGTACTTCTAAGTCTTTGCCCTAGAATTTCTTCTTTAACATTTAACTCTTCTTCTTTTTCTAATATTTTATTTTTCGCGTCAGCTATTTGTTTTTCAACACCTTTTAACTGTACCTCTAAAGCATCAATTTGCTCCTGTAAATTATTTATTTCATCCTCAAACTTTAAAACTTCTTGTCTAGTTTTAGTCAATAACTTTTGTTGTTCATCATATACTTTACGAGCTTCCTCTAATTTTTTCAGACTGTCAGACTTTTCACCTTGTAACCCTGCTTTTTTATCTTCAAGTGCATCTATTTTCTCATTATTAGCATTTATTTGACTTTGTACTTCATCTTTCGATTTAGCTTCTACTATAGCTGGATTTATAAACATAGCTGAAGACATCATAATCCCTAATGTAAGAGCTAGTATTCTTTTCTTATTCATATGTATTCCCCCATATTACTTTGAATTCTATTTAAATCTTACTCTTTTTTTATAATGTCAATGTGTATATTTTGTTAAATTTCTGTTTATTTGACATTTTTATAATATTTATGCTAAAAATAACTCGTATTATTTATTAATTTATCATAAGTTATATCTAATTCCTTTTTAGATTCTATTATTACATTTATTCCTCTAGAATCTAAATAAGAAGTAACTTCTGATTTTACCTCTCCTGTTGTAATTATTTTAACTGTCTTTATACTAAGAATTTTTGCCATTCCATATAAATATTTTGCATCATTTAAATCTATATATGAATATTTCCTTGTAATCAAACAAAGAATTTCTTTTTCATCCCTATATAACTTTACAAGATCTTCATTAAACTTTTCTATAATTTTATATTCTCTACTTTCTAAATATTCATTAATCCACAAATTAAAATCTTCTGTGCTCATATTTATTAAATTATCTAAAACTGTTACTTTAATATCAGAATTTAAATTTGAATATATGCTTTTAATATTAAAAATTATTTTGATAAAACATATAACTAGTATTAGTAACATTATAATTTTTAAATTTCTAAAAATATCTATACCACCTAAATTGTAATAAAAGTCCATATTAACACTCCTTCATAGATTTTATATACTCTAACTTTTTCATTTCTCTTATTTTTTTACTTAAATCATGACCTTCTAATATATTTATATTTGTTTTTCTATTTGCAAGTAATTTATTAACTTCCGTTTCTATATAACCACTAGTCATAATATAAGCATTTTCAATATTTTCATTCAGCATCTTATCAATAATTAAGCCTATGTCCTCCAAATTTATTTTTTCTGAATACTGCTTTGAATGTTTTATATAAATTAAATATTCTCCTCCCTCCTTCTCTGTATAAAGATATTTATCAAACTCTTCTTTCACAAAATAATTATCGTATTCTAAATATTCTAAAATAAATTCTTTAAATTCCTCATCACTATATGTTGCTAAGACATTCATTACTGGTATCATTTGTTTTTTCTTATTTTTCTCTTTATTTTTTTTTGTTTTTTTAACAATAATATCTAAAATTTTATTTAATATATAAAATATAACAATTAAAAAAAATATCATTTTTATACTCATATCTATCACCTCAATTAAACATTCTTAACAATGTTATATATTAATATACAAAAAAGAGATGGTTTCCCATCTCTTTTTTAATCAAGTGTGTTTAAATTAAAATTTTGTATATCGTAAATTTCCCATTCGCCATTTTCATATACAAGTTTAGCAGAAAATTGTTCTGAATAATCTTGTGTTTTAAAAGCTAACCCTAAAAGTTCTTTTTTCACATTATAATCGATATTAGCTACAACATTAGCTTGATAACTACCATTAAGAAACTCTACACTACTTTTTTCAAAATCAATGCTTGAGCTGTTCAACTTATAAATATTTTTTAATATAAAACTATTTTTCTTTATATCCTCATAAATTTTATTTTTAGCTTCATCTGTAGCATTTACAATTTTATCTTTATTATCAGTATTTATAGCATCAAACACACTACTATAAAACTTCCCTATAGCTGTATTAAGACTTGCTTTTATGCCACTATTCTTAAGATTTAAATTAATTTCAATTTCTGGTAAATCTTTAATAGGAACACTCTCACTTGAAATTTCTCCAAATGGCGTATTATACTTTAAAATAAGATTATACGTCCCATCTGTTGGGAATGGACCTATATTTTTAAATTCAGCTACAGTAAGATTACTATTGACATCATTAATATACACTTTAGCATTTTCTATATTACTTTTTAACGTAATATAAATTCCATTCAACGGTATATTTATATTTACATCACTAGTCAGATCTATTTTTTTACTAGCACTTATAGTGGAATAATCTCCTTTTTTCTCTAATTTTATATCATATTCCCCAAATGCCGGAAGGTTTATACTTCCAGTTTTATTTTTAATAGTTGTAAGCTCTTCATTATTCACAAAAACTACTACATCATCTAAATTCGTTGTAATATTAATTTTTTTATTTAAAACCTCTATTTTATAGTCAGATCCTAAAAATTTATTTTCCTTGATGAATTTAATATCTGTTGAAGAATTACTTTCTAAATTTTTTTCTAAAACAGTTATTCTTTGAGAATTGTTTTTATAAAAATTTAAAAATGCTGTAGCTTCATTAATTGTAATTTCTTCTCCATTCTCATTTACTAATATTTTTTGAATTTTAGATATATTATTACTTTCTATGCCCTTTACTAATTTGTTTATTGCATCTTTTTTGGTGTCATTCATAATATTAAATATCAAAAACACACCTATTACCCCTAAAATAGCTATGCCTAAAATTGTATATTTTGCACTTAGTTTTTTCTTCACTTTATTATTAATTTTTTTATTTGAAAATTCTTTAATACATAATTTTAATTTATTAATTTCTTCTTTTATTTTTTCTTGAAACGTCACACTATTCTCCCCTTATAAACAATAAATTTTATTCACTTTCCAAAATATTTATCATCCACTTATTACATTCTAAACACTTATAAATCTGTATTCCAAAAGGATCTAATATAGCATTTTCATAAATAGCTCGTTCTGCTCTCACTTCTTCAAGTGTCAAGAAATCATCTTCTGTAGTTAAAACTCCAATTATTTCTGCAAATAAATTCTTTTTTGTTTTTTCACAACAATCATTTAATTCTGCACATTCTATCTCTTCTAATTTTAACTTATCTTGAAATTCACAAATTATATCTATAATATCTTCATAATCACTTATTTGATCTTGAAAATCTTCTTTATAAAAATTTATATTACTTATTTTAAATAATTCCTTCATTATTTTACTCCTTCATATGTACTTATTTTAATTTTTAATCAAAATTAAATCTTTATATTATATATATTACCGACTTTTCCTTTTACTGTCCATAATTAATATATGCTTTATCTTTTATCCTTTACTTCTTATTTCTAACAGCTGAATTTTATAAGGATATCTAAAAAATACTCTTAGAAATCTTTCCCTTAATTAAATTTTTATTTGTACAAATTATTTTTTCACCAAAAAAATTAGAATTCTATAAATTTAATAATATATACTACTACTTTAAATTTTTGATATAATTTAATAAAAAACATTTAAAGGGGATTATATGATTATAGATACACATATACACAGTGAATTTTCATTTGATTCTAAAATGAAAATTGAAGAGCTATTAACTAGACGTAAATATTTAAATATCGGAACTTGTCTTACTGAACATCTCGATCTTGATTTAACTAATATTCCTGTACTCAATATAGATGATTATCTTGAAACTTGTAAAAAATATAAAAGTAATACTTTCTTAGTTGGTATTGAACTAGGCTTAGATAAAAGTACTATTGAAAGCCTATCAAAATTCCATCAAAAATATGGGAATAAACTCGATTTTATAATAGGTTCTATACACAGTCTTTATGGCGAAGATTTATTTTTTTATTTAAAGCAAAATAACCTTTCTAAAAAAATTATTTTTAAGGATTATTTTGAAAAAATGTTATTTTGCGTTGAAAATTTTGATTATTTTGATACCTTGGCACATATAGATTATATTTGCAGATACTCTAATTTTGACGATAATGAAATTTATTTTGATGAATATAAAGATTTATTATCTAAAATATTCAAAATTTTAATTCAAAAAGATAAATCTCTAGAATTAAATACTAGAAGATTAAACAATTTAGCTGCATATAATACTATGTATAGACTTCTCCTTGAATACAAAAAATTAGGTGGAAAATATGTAACCTTAGGATCTGATTCTCATGATTCGAACAGTATTGGTAATAATTTTGATATAGCAACTAAACTATTGAAAGAAATAGAGTTAACCCCTGTTTATTACAAAAATAGACAACGTTTAATCTATTCCATTTATTAAACAAAAAAAGAGAACTAGTTCAATTTTAAATAATAAAATGAACTAGTTCTTTTAAATTTATTTTATAACTTTTACTAGTGATTTAAAGATATCACTATTTTCTTTAAGTTTAGTCTCATTACCAAGAACACATATACAATTTTGCTTTAAAGTTTCACTAACTAAGTCAGCAAATCCTTTAATTGTGTCTGTGTTCGCTAATAAAATTTCTTTTCTTTCTTTCTCTCTATCTTGATAAGTTATCCCACTTATATAAAATGTTGTTGCAATTTCACCTTTAGAACTATTACTTATAGGAGTATCTAATTTTCTTATAGTTCCTATAATATATTTTTGCATCTCTCTCTCTGACACATTAAATTCTTTTAAATATTTAGACATTCCATCATAAACATTTAAGGTTTCTTTTACATTTGGATCTCTAAATGAGGCTATATAAAATCCTCCATCTCTTCTAAAATTAGAGAATACTCCATATGCTCCTCCCTTTACTCTTACATTATTCCATAAATAATCATATCCTAGAATTGTTTCAAGAAGAGACATAGCTCCGGTATAATTAAATCCTTCTTTTTTAAAATCTCCACCTTTAGCAACAAATTGAACATCACCTTGCATAAGAAGAGCTTCATTTTTAGCATACGGATTAAACTTATATTGATTATAAATTATCTCTTTATTATTTAATATAGAAATAAATTTTTTGAATTCTTTTTCAAATACTTTATAATCATCATCTGTACCTGAAAAACTTACTAACATATTATTTTTATTAAATATAGCTTCTTTAATTTCTAATAGATCTTTTCTTAACTTCTCTATATCAAAGTTTTCAACTAAGTTAACAAGTTCATAATAATAAGTAAGTCCTGATAATTCCTCTTCATATGCTCCTTTTTGAGATACATATGATAGTATTTTTTTAGCTACTATTCTATGTCCTGAATCAAATAAAGCACTTTCTATTCTTGATCTTTTCTCTTCTAATATTTGTTTAATTCTTTTTTCATCATTAAAATTAGTATTCTTAATAACTTCTTCTAATATTTCAAAAGCTTTGTTTAATTTAGAATTTAAAACTTTTACTGTTACCTCAAAGTAAGAATTATATTTACCGGAAACTTTTGCATTAGCTATACTACAAGGTGAGTAACTTATTCCTCCAGTATTTATATTAACTAAATTTGATAATTTTTCATAAGAATAATTATCTGTTGATGATTTTCCGAACATATCACCTAAAAGAGCTATTTTACTTATTAATTCTTGTCTTACACCTTCTGTTCTAAAATAAATATTCATATAAGATATTTTGTTTGTATAGAACTCATGGTGTAATACTTTAACTCCATCAATTATCTTTTCTTCTATTGGTAAACTTTCAGGCTTTTCATTAATATCATTTTTAGATAACACAGGAATAGATTCTAATGCTTCTTTACTATCTTCTTTGCTTTGTCTTTCCTTAAGATTTTTACATGAATCTATTAAATCATTTATTTCCTCATCAGATAAAGATTGTTTAAATTGTGTTAATTTATTTTTTAAGTTTTCCTGCTTACTTTCATTTAATCCTTTCTTAGGATATAAACTTACAAGAGAACTATGATTATTATCTAGAATATACTTTTGTATTAAATCCTCAAAATAATTTGTTGTTAATGCAGTCTTAATTTTTGCTAATGCACTATCATATTCTAAATGAATGAAAGGATCTCCTTCATACAACCAACTATCCATAGCTTTTAAATAATATATTAAACCTTTTGGATAAGAACCAAAATCGCCTTCTCTTAATTCAAATTCAACTCTATTAATAGATGCTTCTATTAATTCTTTATCTATACCATTCTTTACAAGATTTTCTAAAGTAGTTAAAACAACATCTTTAAATTTATCTTTTTCATCTTTATTTGCATTCTTTACAAAAATACTAAAATAAGGTTGTTTTATTCCATTATCATAATCTCCACTAACTGACTTACCTATACCCGCATCCATTAATGCTTTTTTCACTGGTGCAGCAGTTGTTCTAAGTAATAAGTATGCTAAGACTTCAAATGCAAGATAAGTCTCTCCGTCTATAGCATCTCCTATTGAAAAATTAAGACTAAAGAAACTTTTTTCTTCTTCATTATCATCCTGTGATATTCCATAAAATAGCTCTAGCTCCTCCATTTTATTAAAAGATTTTTGAAGTTTTATTTGAGAAGTTACTTCTTTTTTATCAAAATTATTCAAATAATTTTCATTTATAAACTTTAGTTCTTTATTTGTATCTCCATTACCATATAAGAAAATATATGAATTAGATGGATGATAATAATTCCTATGAAAATCCAAAAATTCTTCGTATGTTAAATTTGGTATAGCTTCTGGTTCTCCACCTGAACACACACCATAAGTTGTATCTGGATATAAACTACTAGAAATATTTCTATATAATATTGAGTCTGGAGAAGAATAAACACCCTTCATTTCGTTGTATACTACACCATTATATTCTATATCATCTTCTTTATTTTCTATGCTATAATGCCAACCTTCTTGCATAAATATTTCTTTATGCTTATAAATGTTAGGATACAATACAGCATCTAAATAAACGTCCATAAGATTAAAGAAATCTTTTTCATTTCTAGATGCAACTGGATATACTGTTTTATCTGGATATGTCATTGCATTTAAAAATGTATTGAGTGATCCTTTTAAAAGTTCTACAAAAGGTTCCTTCATATCAAATTTTCTAGAACCACATAAAACTGAATGTTCTAATATATGGGCAACTCCTGTACTATTCTTAGGAGGTGTTCTAAATCCTATTGAAAATACTTTATTATCATCATCACTTATAATTTTTATAAGTCTAGCGCCTGTTTTTGCATGTTCAAATAAAAAAGCTTCTTCTTCAAGCTCTTTTAAATATCGTTTTTCTCTAAGTATAAATCCATTATACTCATTATCTATTTCAAGATGCATAACTTCATCTCCTCTTTAATTTATTATTAATATTCTACCATATATGTTTATTTATAAACAAATGTATATATTTATCCTATCGATAAAATTTCTTAAATAAATCAAAAAGACTATCCAAAATAGCACTAAAACGAATAAATTCTATATTTATTAGCTTTCATCTACTTTAGATAGTCTAATTCTTTATACTATTATATAATTTTTATTCGACAGTCAATGTTCCTATCCTTCCTATTTTTTTAAATAAAAATACTCAAAGATTAACTTTTAGGTAATTTTAACATTTAAATGCAAATAAAAATTCTAGCTAAAATAGCTATTTTAGCTATTTATGTCCTTCATAATAATTATCTATAGTGCATTTAGTATTTTCTAATGCACTATTTACAGCAT
This sequence comes from Sarcina sp., assembly GCA_051656585.1. GTDB lineage: Bacteria > Bacillota > Clostridia > Clostridiales > Clostridiaceae > Sarcina. The sequence continues at coordinate 23,111 of JBOGCE010000023.1, forward strand.
TTAGAGATGCTTCTATATTTTTTTTATTGACATCCTTCTCTACAGTAGTCAATGCCTGTTCTAAGTGTCTTTTTGAACATTCTAAATCTTTAATTGAACTTTCTACATTTTGTCTAGCATTTTTCATATTGAAAAACCTCCAATCATTTTCTTCAGTACTATTTTATGTACCTACTCAAATATGATACGATGTAAATCATAGAACTTATAGCTATATTTTTCTTATAATATATAAATTACCACTAAACCTCAAATAACTTTAGGAGCTTTATTTAAAATATTAAACTTTTATTTTAAGCATATAATTTTTATTATTATATATAAAGCCATCACACCGCTCCAAAAGAAACTAAATCTTGTATTATTTTTATTTTTGGTAATTTTCATTTCAAAAATTCCTCTTATAACAAAAATAATAGCAATTGCTATTCCTATCACTAAATTTACGTAATTGCTTTCCATTTTCATATAAGTATAAAAAAAACTTATTAATAATATAAATATAATCCCTGCAATTATGCTTCTAATAAGTCTAATTTTACCTTTTGCAGTCCGCATTCTTTCACCCCTTTATTTTTAGCAATTAGTTAAATATATTGCAAAATCAAAAGCATAACTTCTAAAAGTCATGCTTTCAATAATTTGTTCATATTAATATCTTTGGTATAAAGAAAACTAATATAATTATTATAGGTATTGTTGTTAAATATATTATGATAGGCTTTATTTTAATGAAATTTAAAATTAATGTAAGTATAACAGCAATTATAAATCCAAAAGAAATTAAAACTTCACTTTGAATTATAATTCCTATTGAAATTAGAACTATCATTATTAATATTAATTCAATTATAAAATTAATAAATAAACCTGCTGTCCCTAAAAAACCCCTATCGTGATTTCTTCTTCTCAAAATATTTTCCCTGCCTTACTGTTTATTTTATATTTTAATATTATAACAGAAATAATATATTGTAGTGTTACAATTATATTTAATATTTAACACTAATATTTATTTAAACTTACAAAAAATAGGTTGTATAAACCATAACATTACAATAGACCATACTAAAGCATTAAAAATTTTCAAAACTCCATGTACAGGAAGTATTATATTAATGACTCCTCCTAATATAAATATTATGGTAAATACAATTTTTGACCTTGTTGTAACAACATTAACTTCACCACAATGTTTACAATAAACTCCAAACATTATTGACTGCATTAATACTTCTTTAAAACTTATTTCTTTTCCACAGTTTAAACAGTAATTTTCTCTCATTTATCCTCCATAGCTAAAATCTATATTTTAATTTATCCACTATATATCTTTTAATATCTATAAGTAAATTTAATAAAAATAGAAATTTGGTTTCTATATTTAAGTTTAACTTGAAGTCAACATCTATATTTATAGTACCATATTTTACATATTTTGTAATAATAAAATTGAATGTTTTACCTTAAAAATCCTATGTGTTATAATTTTAAAGTCAAAAATAAATTGTTTTAAATTTAAATCATAGTAAATTAATCCTTAAGCTTAAGGATATAAGGAGTTTATAAATATGAAAAAAATATCATTTAAACCTAGTGTTATGTTAAATCCTGTACCAGCAGTAATGATAACATCTAGAAATAAGGAAGGAAAAGATAATGTCTTTACTGTTTCTTGGGTAAATACTATATGTACAAGACCACCTATGCTTTCTATATCTATACGTCCTGAAAGATTATCTTATGAATATATTAAAGAATCGATGGAGTTTATAGTAAATGTACCCTCTTCTAATTTAGCCTATGAAACTGATTTTGTTGGTGTAAAAACAGGAAAAAAATTAAATAAATTTGAAGAATTAAATCTTAATTTAATAGATGGAGACCATGTAAATGTTGGATACATAAAAGAATGCCCTATTTCTATAGAATGTAAAGTTAAGCAAATAATCCCCCTTGGATCTCACGATTTATTTATTGCTGATGTTCTTGGTTCTCATGTTGATGAAAATTTATTAGATGAAAAAGGTAGATTACAATTTGAAAAAGGTAATCTTATTACATATGCACATGGTGAATATTTTGAATTACCTGCTACTCCAATAGGACGTTTTGGTTACTCAAATAAAAACAGCAAAACTGAAACTCTTGAAATTCTAAAAAATGTGAGACTAAATGAAAATGTTTCAAAAAAACAAGATTCCCCACTAGAAAAAGATCTGAAGAAATCTAAAATAAGTAAAAACAATAAATCTACAAAACAAAATATTGATACTAAAATAGAAAAAAAGAAAAAAAATTTTACTAAGAAAACTATAAATAAGAAAAAAAGAACTCGCATTTAAACTGCTATGCAAAGGGATTGTATCATAATGATACAATCCCTTAAAAATAATATATTATAAATCCATTGTTTTTAATTTTAGTTCCTTACGTAGTTTCTTATAATTAGGCATATATTTTTCTACTTCACTCCAAAAATACTTAGAATGATTTTTATGCTTCATATGTACAAGTTCATGTATAATTACATAATCTACTATTTCCTTATTAAACATAATAAGCCTAAAATTAAAAGTAATTATATTATTATATGTACACTTACCCCAACAGCTTTTTATATCTCTAACCCTTAATTCCTTTAAGTCTTCTTCAAAAAACTCCTTAAAAAAATTTATTTGTTTGCTAATATAATCACTTGCATAATCTATATAAACTTTTTTTAATGATTCCTTAGTATTGATTTTATTAGCATATATAATTTTATTCTCAGTATCTATACTTTCAATGTTATTATATTTCAAAACATATTCCGCTCCAAGATAATAATATTTTTCTCCCTCCACATAATTCCGCTCAATAATTAAGTTATTTTCTAATCTTATCTTTTCAACATTTTCTATTATCCAATAATATCTTTTTTCTATTATTTTAGTTAATTCATTTTTATCCAAGTTTTTAGGTGCCCTAATAATGACTTTTCCTCTATTTGTAATTTCTAATGAAACATTTTTCTTTTTCAATAATTTAATTTCTAATTGTATATTATTTTTTTCTAATTTATCATATACACTACTCATACTTGCTCCTAATCGTTAATATTTTACTTTATTAATTATATCCTCTATGTAATATCTTGTAAAATTTATTGCATAACTATCAGCTTTAATTAACTTCACATAAATATTATTGATAAAATTTATATTTACAATACAAACTATATTTTAAAATATTATTTAATAACTAATATTTCTCAATAACTTTAACCTAACCCACTCAGCTCGAATAAAAACTTCAGCTGAATCAACTCTCCGTTTATGATATAATACGTCTATACACTAAGGAGGAAATTTATGTTTACAATAACATTTAAAATTAACAGTAACAATATAGATAAAATAATTGAAAAACTTGAAATTAACGAAATTTATAATTTTTATTACGACACTCCACTTAATATAACCACAGATAACTGGGGATATGGCTATAATGAAAAAGAAAATTCAATTATAAATTTAAATATAAGTTTCGATGGAACCAAGCTACAATTTGCTGAATTTTCAAAGATGCTTTCAAATCTTTTAAACATAAAAGAATATACTACCGAAGAATCTACCTATGAATATGAGGACTTTATATTACCTGAAATTCAAGTTAATGATTCATGGTCTGTTCTTCATCCAAGTCTTGAAACCCTATTGCCTAATAGAATCAACTTTGATGCTCAAGGTGCTTTTGGAACAGGACTTCATGAAACGACAAAGGATATATTAAACTTCATCTTACAACATGATTTTTCTAATCAAAATATCTTAGATATAGGAACTGGTTCTGGAATTTTAGCTATAGCGACAGCTATGAAAAATGCTACTAAAGTAACAGCTATAGATATTAGAGATGTTGAAAGAGAAGTAAATTTAAATGCTGAATTAAATAACTTACATAATATCGATGTTTTTACTATTGATTTATTAAAAAATGATATTTTAGAAAGTCAAACTTTTGATTGGATATATATTAATATTGGTGGTGAAGAAACTAATTTATTTATGCCTTATATAAATTCTCATATAAAAAAATCTGGAAATTTATTAATATCTGGTCTAGTAGAATGGAGCATGGAATCTGTAATTAATAATGTCGTAAGTTATGGCTATGAAAAATTAGAAACTATACAAACTAATGAATGGTGTACTGTCATACTACATAAAATTTATTGATTTTTAAATAAAAAAATTTAAAAGCAATTCTTTATATAAAAATAAAAGAGAACTAGATTAAAAATGCTAATCTTTTTTACATCCACTTTAATGTATCTATTTTACATTTAAGCTACTCATAGCACTATAATCTCTTTCTCTTTTTTTATACCCTTACTTCCATTTTTTCATCATTTATATTAGCCATTATATCTAATATAAAATTTAATACACTCTCATTTTCTCTATATATATGAAGAAATTTTTCAAACTCTTCATCATTTGCAGTCCCTAAATATTCCATAACCTCTTCATTTAATTCATTTTTTTTATTACTCAATTCCTTAAATAAATCTTGTGTATTAAGATAGATTTTTATATTAGAGTAAATATTTTCAGATGCCGCAAAATATTTATTCATCTCATTTATAAGACTTAAAATTTCTCTGTTATTTTCTATATCATATTCTAATTCCTCTAGCCTATTATAAAATAAAGAGTATCTTTTTATGTATTCTTTATCTGATTCTATAAAATTACTAGTAAAAAAATTTAATACATCTTTATATTCCTGAACTTTAATTTCTTCTATACCCTTATTAAAATTTATTTTATTATATATAAATGTTGGTAACATAACACATTTAATAAATTTAATCATATCTATTTTTTTATCAAAGAAAAAATATTTCAAAAAACTTGTATTTTTAATTAAATCCTTTACATAAATCTTAATTATAAATTGATTGTTTTTTATATATTTTCTATATTTATTTATACTATTTTTCCAATCTTTAATAGTCCCCATAAACATCTTCCCTTCATATATACCAATTACACTTATATATTACCATAATATTACATTTAATTTATAACATAATCATTAAGTTTTTATTTGTCTTGCAATTTTATCATCTCCAAATTTTATATAATAGCTAAAACATCTCTAATATCTCTAACCATAATATAATTATAGTAAATTAAACATATAGTTCTTCTAAGAACTCTAAAAGGAGTAACCAACCTAGCTACTCCCTCAATATTTTTTATTATAAATCTACAACTTCTCTTCTTTCAGACTTTAGATTCCCCATTTTTTTCATTCGATCTTTTAGACATTTTTCTATTTCCACAATATCTATGTCTAAACTTGATATTAAAACTAGTAAATGATACGTCAAATCTGAAAATTCTTCTATCACATCATTTTTATTTTCTCCCTTAGATGCAATAATAAGCTCTGTTGTTTCTTCTCCAACTTTTTTAAGGATCTTATCAATACCTTTATCAAATAAATATTTAGTATATGAATTTTCTACAGGCGAATTTTTTCTCTCATTTATTAAGTTATATAACTCATTCACAATATTTTCCATCATTATTACCTCTAAAACTTTATCTTTTTATAAAAACAACTTTTTTCACCAGTATGACATGCTACTCCATTTTGTTTTACTTCAACTAATAAAGTATCATTATCACAATCTAAGTAAATATTTCTAACTTCTTGAGTATGACCAGACGTTTCTCCTTTATGCCAAAGAGTTTTTCTAGTTCTTGAATAAAAATAAGTTTCTTTTTCAACTAAAGTTTTTTTTAGACTTTCTTCATTCATATAAGCCATCATAAGAACGTTCTTATTTTCATAATTGATTATTATAGCTGGTACAAGTCCTAAATTTTTTTGAAAATCAACATTCTTTAAAAAATTTTTAACACCTATTTCTTCCATTACTTTTTAACCTCTATTCCCTTTTCAAGTAAATATTTTTTTAATTCTGGTATTCCTATTTCACCATAATGAAATACTGATGCTGCTAATGCATTATCTGCAACATCATCCTTTAATACATTATAAAAATCTTCTAATGCTCCACATCCACCAGATGCAGTAACTATTATTCCTTGTATAGATTTAATAGCCTTTGTAAATTTAATATCATAGCCTTTTTTTTCTCCATCCTCATCAAGAGATGTTAATAAAATTTCTTTAACGCCTATTTTTTTTGCCTCTTTAGCCCATTCTATAGCATCTATACCAGTATCTATCATTCCACCATTAACAACAACATTCCAACTTCCATTCCCATTTCTTTTACCATCTAATGCTAGTACTATTCTTTCTGTTCCAAACTTATTTATAGCATTTTCTAAAAACTTTTTATCTTTAATAGCTGCTGAATTAATACCAACTTTATCAGCTCCAGCATTTAATACTTCTTCTATATCTGAAATACTTTTTATTCCTCCCCCTACTGTAAATGGGATATTAACAACACTAGCTACCTTTTTTACTAAATCGCATCTAGTTTTTCTTTCTTCAATAGTTGCAGCTATATCTAAAAACACAAGTTCATCTGCTCCATCTTCACAATATTTTTTTGCAATTTCAACTGGATCTCCAACATTTTTTATATTTACAAAATTTACTCCCTTTACTACATTTCCATCTTTCATATCAAGACATGGTATTATTTTTTTCATAATATATCCCTCCAAAATTTATATATTTTTTGTTATATTAATAGCCTCTTCTAAATTTAAGTGCTTAGAATATATTGCTTTTCCTGTTATTGCACCTTGAACATTTAATTTATTTAATGCTTTTATATCTTCAATATTTTTTATTCCGCCTGATGCTACTATATTAATACTCACTTGTTGTTTTAATTTTTCTAAAAGTTTTATATTGCATCCTTCTAATGTTCCATCCTTTTCAATATCTGTTACAATTATAGTTTTTACAGAAAGTCTCTCTAAGTCTTTGCAAAAATCAAGACAATCAATATTACTTTCTTCTATCCAGCCATTCACACATACCTTTTCTTTTCTACAGTCAACTGCAACAGCAATTTTATCTCCATATTTTTCAATAGCTGTTATTAAAAATTCTTGATTTTTTATAGCACCTGTTCCTAAAATAACTCTTGCCACACCAGAATCGATTAACTCTTCAATATCTTCAATTTTTCTAATACCTCCACCAACTTCAACATCTACACTAGTACATTCAACTATTTTTTTTATAAGCACTCTATTTTCGCTTTTTCCAGTTTTTGCTCCATCTAAATCAACTATATGAATATATTCAGCACCACTTTTTTCAAAACACTTTGCAATTTCTAATGCGTCTTCACCAACTATTTCCTCATTTTCATAATTCCCTTTATAAAGTCTTACTGGATTTCCACCTCTTAAATCTATCGCTGGTATTATTATCATAATTATAAAATCCCCTTACTACTATTAATTTCCATATAATTCTCATCTATAGAAATAGCTTCTTTTATACATTTTGCAACTCCTTTAAAAATACTTTCAACTTTATGATGATCATTTTTCCCATATAAACAATTAATATGAATAGTCATCTTAGAATTAAAAGATATTGCCCTAAAAAATTCTTCAACCATTTCTGTTGATAAGTCACCTATTTTATCTCTTTTTAATTCAACGTTAAATACTAAAAAACTTCTACCACTAATATCGATACTTATATCTGTTAATACTTCATCCATCGGAATTTTCATATCAGCATATCGCCTTATTCCCCTCTTATTATCTAAACATTTTAAAATTCCTTCACCTAGTAATATTCCGATATCTTCTACAGTATGATGATCATCCACATTTAAATCTCCAATTGCTCTTATATCTAAATCAATTTTTGAATGAAATGAAAATAACTCTAACATATGGTTCAAAAATCCTATTCCTGTATCAATATTATTTAAACCACTTCCATCTAAATTAATCTTTAAATCAATTTCTGTTTCTTTAGTTTTTCTACTCAACTCAACAAATCTCACCCTAAATACTCCTTTATACTCTGAATTAAATATTTCAATTCCCTTTCCATTGGTATGGTAATTCTAATTGTTTCATCATTAAAAGTCCTAACTATAACATTTTTATCAGCTAAATAACTGCTCAACCCCTTTATTTTTTTTCCTTCTATATAAATATAATTAGCATGACTCTTATAAACTTTTAACTCCTCATCTTTATAAGAATTTAATTGCAAAAATAACTTTTCTCTGCTTTTTTTTACAGCTACTAAACTCTCTTTAATCAAAGAACTATTCTTTAAAGCTTCAATAGCTAAAACTTCAGAAAATCTATTAATATTATAAGGAACTTTTTCTTTTACCAAAACTTTTATTAAGTTGCTATTTGAAATTAAAAAACCAACTCTAAGACTTGCTAAACCAAAAGCCTTTGACAAAGTCCTTGTTACAATAAGATTTGAAAATTCATTTATCTTTCCTATCATACTTTTCCCATAAAACTCATAATAAGCTTCATCTACTACAAAATATGTTTTAGGATTTTCAATTAATAATTTCTCTAATATATTTTGTTTTATGACCCTACCTGTTGGATTATTAGGATTAGAAAACATAAATAATTTCATCTTTTTTTCTAATATAAACGAACTTAAACTTTCTACATTTTCTTCTTCTATACAATATTTTTCTATTATTCCTTGATTCTTATTAACATAAAAATCATACATACTAAAATCTAAAGACAGTGTTCCAAATACATCATCTTTATTTATAAATTTACTTATAAGAAGACCTATTAATTCATCTGAACCATTACCCACTATTATATTTTCTTCTTTAACTGTTACATATTTAGCATATGCTTGTCTTAAACTAAAATAATTATCATTAGGATATTTAAAGATATTATTTAAGTCTAATATTTTTATTTTTTCAGATATTAACTCTTTGTATGGATTATATAAATTTTCATTACTATCTAAATAAATATTATTCATTTTTATTTTCCTCAATCCTAATTTTTATAGAATTTTCATGAGCTGTTAATCCCTCTTCATTCGCTAACAACATTATATTATCTCCATTTTCTTTTATAGCCTCTTTTGTATAATAAGTATATGAAATTTTTTTAGTAAAACTATCTACAGAAAGACCTGAAAAAAATCGTGCTGTTCTATTTGTAGGTAATACATGGTTAACTCCTGCAAAATAATCACCTACAGCCTCTGGTGTATTATCACCTAAAAATACTGATCCTGCATTTTTAACTTTTCCTAAATATTTCATAGGATTTTCTATCATTAACTCTAAATGCTCTGGTGCCAATTCATTTGCTATTTCTATTGCTATTTCTATATTCGAACATATTATTGCTCTTCCAAAATTTTCTATAGAGTTTTTTGCTATATTTTTTCTATCTAAATTTTCTATTTGCTCTCTAAGTTCTTTATTGACCTGATTATAAAGTTCTTTAGAAGTTGTAACCAAAATACATGCTGCTAACTTATCATGTTCTGCCTGTGACAATAAATCTGCTGCTACAAATTTAGCATTTGCTCTTTTATCTGCAATTACTAATATTTCACTTGGTCCAGCTATCATATCTATATCTACCTTTCCATAAAGCTTTTTCTTAGCTGTTGCCACATAAATATTCCCAGGTCCTACTATTTTATCAACCTTATCTACAGTTTCTGTTCCATATGCTAATGCAGCTATAGCTTGTGCTCCTCCTATTGTAAATATTTTATCAACCCCTGCTATCACTGCTGCTGCAGCTATAACTGGACTTATTTTCCCATCTTTTGTTGGTGGAGTAACCATTACAATTTCTTTAACACCTGCTATTTTAGCTGGTATAACATTCATAAGAACTGATGAAGGATATGCTGCTGTTCCCCCCGGAACATATACTCCTACTTTTTCTATTGGAACTACTTTTTGACCTAGATACACACCATTTTTTTCAAATGTAATATATGATTCCTGTATTTGTTTTTTATGAAACTTTTCTATATTATTTTTTGCAAGTTCTAAAGCTTTAAAAATTTCTTTTGATACACTATTAGCTATATTTTCTATCTCATCTTTTTCTATTAGCATACTTTCAAGTTCAACACCATCTAATTCTTTTGTATATTTCAAAAGTGCGTTATCTTTTTGTGTTCTTATATCTTCGATTATTTTATTCACTGCATTTTCAACATCTACATCTATATAACTATCTCTTTTATCAACCGCATCATTTAATTTATCTATAGTTTCATAAAACTCAAATTTTAACATCATTACAACCCCAATCAAATTCCTAATTTTAATTTTTCTAATAATAAATTTATTTCATCTTTTTTTATTTTAAAACTTGCTTTATTGCAAATTAATCTAGCACTTATATCACATACTGTATCTAAAACTACTAATCCATTTTCTTTTAGTGTCACACCAGTTTCCATTATATCTACTATTCCATCACTTAGTTCTAATATTGGTGCTAGTTCTACTGATCCCTCTATCTTTATAACCTCTACATCCATATAACGATTTTTAAAATAATTACTAGCAACTTTAGGATATTTTGATGCTATTTTTATATGTCCACTTTTTTCAAAAAGATTTTTATTTGGCATAGCTGCTACTATAAATTTACATTTTCCAAATTGCAAATCTAATATTTCATAATGCTCTTTATCAGAAAATAGCAAAGTATCTTTTCCTACTATTGCCAAATCAGCTACACCATGCTCTACGTAAGTAAGAGCATCATTAGCTTTTACAAAGAAATAATTAAAATTACTCAATTCATCTTTTAAAATTAATTTTCTACCTTTACTTCTAAACTCTTCACATCCTAACCCAACTTTTTCAAAAAGATTCATAGCTTCTTTTTCTAAACGTCCCTTAGTTAATGCAATATTTAAAGTCATTTTTTCACTCCCTTTTAAGAATAACTTTTGTTTTATTCTTACGTAATAAATTAGCCGTTTTCAAATTTTCAAGATAATTACTATCATTAAATAAAATATATTTAATAACCTTATTATCAAATAGATTAGAGTCAACTATATTTGTTAAATCATCAACTTTTATAGAAAAGCCAATTCCGCTAATATCTCTGCCATATAAACTCATTAAATTATCATAACGTCCACCTTGTATCACAGAACTACAAGCCCCATCAATATAAACATTAAAAATTATCCCTGAATAATAATCTATTTTTTCTATAGCTCCTAAGTCAAATGTAATAAATTCAGACAACCCTAACGTTTCAAAAACCTTATAAATTTCTAATAAGTAGTCTATACAACAAATAATTTCTTTATCTTGAAAAAGGTATTTATTTTTTTCTAAAAAAAGTTTATCTCCAAATAGCCATGGTAATTTAACTAACAAATTTTTTTCTGTATTAGTAATATTTAAACTTTCAACCAAAAACTCTAATTCAACTAGCTCTTTATTTATTAATAATTTTACTAATTTATTCTTTAGGGTGTCTTCTATTTCTATCTTGTCTAATATTCTTTTTATTATTTTAATATGACCAATTTCAAATTTAAAATTTTCAAGCTTTAAATTTTTTAAAAGTTCTATGCCTATATTTATTGCTTCAATATCTCCTATAAATTCTTCCTCACCTATTAGTTCTATCCCTATATCATGTAATTCATTTCTTTTTCCGCCTAAAGCTTTATTTTTTCTAAATATTTTAGATGAATATTTTAATCTTAATGGTAGACTTTGATCCTTAAGTTTGCTTGATACAAGTCTTGCAATAGGCAGTGTAGAATCACATTTTAGACTTATAGTTTTTCCTTCTGAGTCAAATATTTTATATACATGTTTTGTCTCAAACTCGCTAGAAATCCTATCAAAAGTATCCTCATATTCTAAAGTTGGTGTAATAACACTTTCATACCCATAGCTCTCTAAAGTTTCATTTACATCTTTAATTACCGACTCTATCATTTTACATTCTGTTCCTATAATATCTCTAGTTCCATTTGGTATATCTTTTATCTTTTCTATTGCCCTCACCTCGCTTTATCATATTAAAGTGATAAATTATTAAATTTAATTATAATATATTCCTTTATTTGGAAATTGTCAACAAATTTAAATTATATTTTTAATAAATTAAATTTATCTAACAGTTTATTATTCAAATGATAGTTAGTATTTCTATATAACTTCGCCTTAATATTTAGCTAGAATAAAAGCTTCACATGCATTAAGCCTCAATTTATTTAATCTAAGAAAAGGTATATATAGAATTGACATTTTCTATACATACCTTATTTCTGAACTAATCCTGAAACATATTACCTAAAGCCCCTAATATGCTACCTTCTCCTACATCCTTACCACCAAGTTGTGGAGCACATGCAAATACTTTAGATGCTAATCTACTAAATGGTAAACTTTGAATCCAAACATCTCCAGATCCTTTAAGAGTTGCAAAAAATAATCCTTCACCACCAAATAAACTATTTTTAATACCTCCAACAAACTCTATATCATAATCTATATCTTTAGTCATCGCTACTAAACATCCTGTATCTACTTTTAAAACATCTCCGTATTTTAAAGATTTTTTAATAATAGTACCTCCTGCATGTATAAAAACAAGACCGTCTCCTTCTAATTTTTGCAATATAAACCCTTCTCCACCAAAAAAACCTGCTCCTAATTTTCTTTTAAAATCAATCCCTAAACTAACTCCTTTTGCACCACATAAAAATGCATCTTTTTGACATATTATTTTCCTATTATATTCCTTAAGATCGATAGGAATAATCTTACCTGGATATGGTGAAGCAAAAGCAACTTTTTCTCTTATAACTCCTGTATTTGAAAATTCAGTCATAAAAAGCCCTTCTCCTGTCATAGTTCTTTTAACAGCACTGCCAATCTTACCTAAAAATCCTCCACCTTGCTTACTACCATCGCCAAAAATTGTTTGCATTTTAATATTAGTTTCCATCATCATCATAGCTCCAGCCTCAGCTATTACAGCTTCTCTTGGATCTAATTCAATTTCTACAAATTGCATATCATCTCCATAAATTTTATAATCTACTTCATGAGAATTTATCAACTACTATCACCTTTCTTTCTTAATTTTTATTTTCTTCACGATTGATTGTAAATATAGTCTTAATAATTAAATATATATTTATAATTTTGTAAATATAACTTTTAACTATATTTAAACTTTAACTGCATAAAAAAAGTTAGACATTATCTTAATGTCTAACTCTTTTCTATTCAAATATTTCATTTTTTAATTCCATTAATAGGTTTTTATCCATAGGCTTTGTTCCATCGAGTTTATATTTAATCCCCATAGTTTCATATTTATTAACACCTAAAATATGATAAGGTAATAATTCTACTTTCTCAACATTATTAAGTGTATCTATAAATTTTTTAACATTAATTAAATTCTCTCTTGTATCTGTTATTCCTGGAACTACTACATGTCTAACCCATAATTTAGTATTATTTCTCTTGCAAGCTTCTAAAAATTTTAAAGACTCTGAATTATCTCTTCCTACAAGATTTTTATATTTATCTTTATCTACATGTTTTATATCAAATAAAACTAAATCTGTATATTTTAATATTTCGTCATAGTTCCCATTGCCTACACCAGCTGTATCAATAGTTGTATGAATTCCTTCTAATTTGCATAATTTCAAAGTTTCTATTAAAAACTCATCTTGTAATAATGGATCTCCTCCTGAAAAAGTTACTCCACCTCCTGAAGATGCAAAGTATGTTTTATACCTTTTAATTTTATTGACTAATTCTTCTGGTGTATATTCTTCACCACCCTCTAATGCCCATGTATCTGGATTATGACAATATGCACATCTTATTTTACACCCCTGCATAAAAGCTACAAATCTTATACCTGGACCATCAACTAATCCCATTGTTTCTATTGAATGTATTCTTCCTTTTATCATGCTACTTCCCCCTATAAAAGTTAAAAATAAGGTATGAAGACAAAGCCTCATACCTTCATTTTTTTTATAATTAAATTGCTGAATGGAAAGTTCTGCTTATAACTTCTTGTTGTTGCGCTCTTGTAAGTCTTGCAAAGTTAACAGCATAACCTGAAACTCTTATTGTTAAAGTTGGATATTTCTCTGGATTTTCCATAGCATCTATTAAAGTTTCTCTATTAAATACATTAACATTTAAGTGGTGAGCACCTTGTGTAAAGTATCCATCTAATAATCCCACAAGATTATTTATTCTACTTTCTTCATCTTTTCCAAGTGCATCTGGTACTATTGAAAATGTATTAGAAACTCCATCTTCACAAACTTCATGATATGGTATTTTAGCAACTGAATTTAAACTTGCTAAAGCACCACTTGCATCTCTACCATGCATTGGATTCGCTCCTGGTGCAAATGCTTCTCCTGCATTTCTACCATCTGGAGTTGCTCCTGTTTTCTTACCATAAACAACATTTGACGTAATTGTAAGAATTGAAAGTGTATGCTTAGCATCTCTATATAAAGGATGCTTTTTAAGTTCTTTACTAAATGTAGTAACAACTTCTACAGCTAAATCATCAACTCTATCGTCATCATTTCCATATTTAGGGAAGGCTCCTTCTATTTCAAAATCAACAGCTATTCCATTTTCATTTCTTATTGGTTTAACCTTAGCGTATTTAACAGCACTAAGTGAATCAGCAACAACTGAAAGTCCAGCTATACCGAAAGCCATTAATCTCTCTACTTCTGTATCATGTAAAGCCATTTGTCCAGCTTCATAAGCATATTTATCATGCATACAATGGATTACGTTCATTGTATCAACATATAATTTAGCTACATATTCTAATACTTTTTTGTATCCTGTTTTTAATGTTTCAAAATCTAATATTTCATCATTTATTGGCTCAAGTCCTTCTATTACAACTTTCCCTGACTTTTCATCTACACCACCATTAATAGTATAAAGTAAAGCTTTAGCTAAGTTTGTTCTTGCTCCAAAGAATTGCATTTGCTTACCAATTGTCATTGCAGATACACAACAAGCAATTGAATAATCATCACCATACATAGGTCTCATAACTTCATCATTTTCATACTGAATAGCATCTGTTTTTATTGAAATTTCTGCACAGAATTTTTTAAATCCTTCTGGTAATTTATCTGACCATAAAACTGTTAAGTTTGGTTCTGGTGCTGGTCCTAAATTTATTAATGTATGAAGGTATCTAAATGAGTTTTTAGTAACAAGTGATTTACCATTAACCCCCATACCTGCAATCCCTTCTGTTACCCATGTAGGATCACCAGCAAATAAATCATTATATTCTGGTGTTCTAAGATGTCTAACTAATCTTAATTTTATTATTAATTGATCTATCATTTCTTGAGCTTGCGCTTCTGTTATTACACCACTTTGTAAATCTCTTTCGATAAAGATGTCTAAGAACGTTGATGTTCTACCAATAGACATTGCTGCTCCATTATTTTCTTTTATAGCCGCTAAATATCCAAAGTAAAGTGCTTGTATTGCTTCTTTAGCAGTTGTAGCTGGTTTTGATATATCTGAACCATATTTAGCTGCCATAGCCTTAATATCTGCAAGTGCTCTTATTTGCATACTTACTTCTTCTCTTCTAGTAATTAAATCCATTAACATATCGCCTTGTAATGCATTTAAATCTTTTTGTTTTTGTTCTATTAAATAATCTATTCCATAAAGTGCGATTCTTCTATAATCTCCTATGATTCTTCCTCTACCATAAGCATCTGGAAGACCTGTTAAAAGACCTGCTGATCTTGCTGCTCTTGTCTCTTTTGTATAAGCATCAAACACACCTTGATTATGTGTTTTTCTATATTCATTGAAATGCTCTATTATAGCTGGATCTAATTCATATCCATACTCTTTTAATGCACTTTCAACCATTCTCATTCCACCATATGGGTTAACGATTCTCTTAAGAGGAGCATCTGTTTGAAGTCCAACTATAACCTCATTATCTTTATCTATATATCCTGCTTCATAATTATTTATACCTGATACTCTATCAGTTGCAACATCAATGATTCCTTTTTGAACTTCTTCTACTATTAAAGCTTTAGCTTTAGCCCAAACCTTATCTGTTTTATCTGTTGTTCCTGTTAAAAATTCCTTATCCCCTCTATACTCTGTATAGTTTTTTTGTATAAAGTTTCTTACATCAATACCTTCTGTCCAAGTTCCCTCGTTGAATCCTTCCCATTGTTTAAACATAACTAAAAGACCTCCTAAAGTTTAACTTTCTTGTTAAAAATATAACTATTTGTAAACTCCACTAATTTTTTATCTATTTTACAATATAACTTTAACATTATTAGTGAATATTGTAAATATACTCATGGAATTTATTACTTTTTATTAACATTCTGATACTAAAATTATCTAAACCCTTAATTTTTCTTAATTTACAAGGATATCAGAAAATTAATTCTTTATTAACAACTATAATATATCTTTAAATAACTGTTATCTTTTAACATTTATTTACTATTATTGTATGCTATTTTTTATATTCTTACCACTAACTTTAAAAAAATTATTTCATAAATAGTATTTTTTTTAACAAAAATCCTTACTAGTAAATTATACCATATTATTTATATAATATTTAAATTGACAGAATATTTAAATATATATATTTTTATTTCTTAATTATTACTAAATTACTAATAATTATTAATTTAGTTAGCTAAAATAATATTCATTTATTTTTTTATTTTATTTAATAAATACTATTTTTTTATTCAAAATTAAAAATATATTTTAAACACTATAAAGTTATTACTTATCTATATTTCAAACCATAACTTTAAATAAACTCGTTACCAAATATTGTTGAAAATTTTTCTAAATTAAACAGAAAAAAAGCAAAATACTATTTCTAGCATTTTGCTCATTTATCTGATCCGTAATATTTTTAATACTCATTCTTTTATAAAATATTAAATAAAATTATTTTATTTTTCTACTTCCTGGTTTGATGTATGGGATATTCTCCTTACATAATGGACAATTATCTGCATCATAAGTTTCTATTTCTAACTTTACAGCACTAAACATTGGATAATCTGTAACTTTTGTTGATGTTCTATCAACCATACATATTACTGCAACAACTTCTCCACCATGTGCTTCAATTACAGCAGCAGCTTCTTTAAAACTTTTACCTGTTGTTACAACATCTTCTGTTATTATTACTTTTTGTCCTTTTTTTATTTCAAATCCTCTTCTTAGAGTCATTTCTCCATTTTCTCTTTCTGTAAAGATAGCTGGCTTTCCTAATTGTCTTCCTAATTCATAAGCAACTATTACTCCGCCCATTGCTGGTCCTACTACCATGTCACACTCAACATTAGCTTCTTTTAATTTATCAGCTACAACTTTTAATACCTTTTCTGCTTTATCTGGATATTGTAGTACCTTTGCACACTGACAATATCTATTTGAATGTTTACCTGATGATAATAAAAAATGTCCTTCTAATAATGCCCCTGCTTCTTTTAATGTTTCAATTACCATAATTGATTCCTCCTACACTTTTACTTATTTAATTATTCCAACTATTTCATTTATATTCTTTATTCCTTCTTTTTCACAGAATTTTTTCATTCCATCAATGATTTCAATTCCAGCCCTTGGATTAACAAAATTTATTGTTCCTATTTGAATAGCACTTGCACCTGCCATCATAAATTCTATTGCATCTTCAGCTGTAGAAATACCTCCAAGCCCTATTACTGGTATTTCTACATTTTGCGCAACTTCATGTACCATTCTTAGTGCTATTGGTTTAACTGCTGGTCCTGAAACCCCTGCGAATTTATTATTAAAAACTGGTTTTCTTTTATGTATGTCTATAGCTAATCCCTTTAAAGTATTTATTAAAGAAATTGAATCAGCCCCTGCATCTTGACACTTCATAGCCATATCAGCTATATTTTCAGCATTAGGTGATAACTTAACCATCAAAGGTTTTTTAGTTAAACTTCTTATTTGTTTAACAACATCATACGCAACTTCTGATTTTATTCCAAATGCCATTCCACCAGATTTTACGTTAGGACATGAAATATTTAACTCTATCATATCTATATCAGTTTTATCTAGTAAAACTATTGCTTTTTCATAATCTTCTATAGTTCCTCCACCAACATTAGCAATAACATTAGTCCCTATTTTTTTCATATCTTCAAGTTCATATTTTATAAAATGTTCTATACCTGGATTTTGTAATCCTACTGAATTCATCATTCCCATTGGTGTTTCATAAACTCTTATACCGTCATTTCCAGCCTTTTCGTTTATTGTAAGTCCTTTAGATGAAATTCCTCCAAGTTCTGAGACATCATAAAAATTATTATATTCACTTCCAAAACCAAATGTTCCAGAAGCTGCAATTACAGGATTTTTAAAATCAACACCATTTATATTAACTTTTAACATATAAACCCCCTCCTAAAATTCAATATCTAGCCCATTGAAAACAGGACCGTCTTTACATGTTCTCTTGTTTCCAGTTTTAGTTTTACATGTACAAACTAGACATGCTCCAACTCCACAAGCCATGTGTTTTTCCATAGATACATAGACATTTACATTATTTTCTTTGCAAATTTCTACTACTCTCTTCATCATAACTTCTGGTCCACAACATAAAACCGTATCATAATGTTTTATTTTTTCTAAAAGAGGTTCTGTCACAAAACCCTTATGTCCTACACGTCCTGTATTAGTACTTATATAAACATCATCTACAAACTTTTCAATTTCATCTATAAGATATATCTCATCTCTAAATCCACCATAAAAGTCTATAACTTGTGACTTATTTTTCTTTTTTAAATTTTTAGCAAGTTCTAAAAGTGGTGCTACACCTATACCACCGCCAACTATAGCAACTTTACCATATTCTTTTTCAATATCAAATCCATTTCCTAATGGTCCTATAAGCTTAATTGAATCATTGACTTTTAAATTACTAAGTTCATTTGTTCCTGAACCTACAACAGCATATAAAAATCTTATAACATCATTTTCAACTTCACACACACTTATTGGCCTTCCAAGAAATGCTTTTTCTAATTTAAGCATATAAAACTGACCTGGTTTCACACCTTCTATATGTTTTACTTTCATAGAAAAAATACCATCTACAAGCTCTATATTTTCTAATACTTTTGTATTTACATATTCAATAGACATCCTCTTTGCTCTCCTTAAAATAATATTTATCTGATATAGTGTTTCTAATACTTTTTATAAGCTAGCTACAGCTTCTTTTATCTCATCTCTCATTCTAATAGCTTCTTGTCTTGCATGTTTTGCAAAATTTTGTTCATCATTTTCTGCTTTATAAGCTAAAAGAATTTTTCTTGAAGAATTCACTACTCCACCATTACCATCATTTAAATACTTAGCTACATCTATAGCTTTCCCACCTTGTGCACCATAACCAGGAATTAAGAAAAACATTTTTTTAAAATCATCTCTTATTTTTTCTGCATTTTGACTGTGAGTACATCCTATAACTCCACCTATAGCACTATATCCTGAATCACCTACTACACTTGCTCCTAAAGCAGTAAGTTTTTCTCCTACTATATTATATACAGTTCTTCCACCCATACTTTCAACAAATTCTATATCTTTAGCACCTTTATTAGATGTTCTTACTAAGACAAAAGCACCTTTTTTTCCTGATTCAAAGTATGGTATGTATGGATCTATACTATCAAGTCCCATATAAGGACTAAGTGTTACAAAATCAGCCTCAAAATCTCCTTCAAAGTGAGCTTTAGCATACATTGTCGCCGTTGCAGCTATATCTCCTCTTTTTATATCTGCAATACTTATAGCTTCTTTTTCTTTTAAATATTTAAGAGTTCTACTATATGCTTTTAACCCTTCTATACCTAAAGCTTCATAATAAGCTATTTGAACTTTATAACAGGCTACTACATCAAGAGTACTATCTATTATTTCTTTATTAAAATTGAATATAAATTCTTCCTTATTATTATTATATTTTTCTTTAAAAAACTTTGGTATATATTCCTCACTAGTGTCTAACCCTAAACAAACTACTCCATTGTTTTGTACTCTCTCATACAACTTATCTATTATCATTAAAAATCCTCCTGCTAAGCCTTATAAACTATTTTACCAGCTTTAATTGTTATATCTACTTGACCTTTTAAACTTACCTTATCAAATGGTGTATTTTTACTTTTAGATTTCAACTTTGTTCTATCTACTACAAATTCTTTATCAAGATCAAGAATTACAAAATCTCCATCAAACCCTATTTGAATTTTTCCTTTGTTTATTTCAAGTATTTCTCCTGCTCTACCACTTAATAAATCTGATAGTTTATTAAGACTAAAGTTATACTTTTCTACTAAAGTTGTATAACATACTGAGAAAGAAAGTTCTATACCAGTAAGCCCTGGTGCACCTTTCTCTTTTTCTTCATCTGTATGAGGTGCATGATCTGTCCCTATACAATCAATATATCCAAGTCTTATTCCTTCAATTATAGATTTTATATCGTCTTTTTCTCTAATTGGTGGATTAACTCTATAATTAGATACAGTTGTATCAAAGAAAATGTGATGTGGTGTTACTTCGGCTGTAACATTTGCACCATATTCTTTTCCATCTTTTATATATGAAATAGCTTCTTTAGTACTTACATGTGACATATGTAATCTTGCTCCTGTATACTTAGCAAGTTCAACATCTCTATATGTCATCATATTTTCTGCAAGTCTCATACTTATTTTTGAAACATCATGATCTTCTGCATGAGACATAATTAACCAATTATTTTTCTTTGCTACTTCCATAGCTTGATACATTATATTTGAATCACAAACTCCTCTTCCGTCGTCTGTAATAACTTTCACTAAATTTTTCCCTTCAAATGCTTCTAAGTGTTTTAAAGTTTTTCCCTCTAAATTTTCAGTTATAGTAACTGCTTGATATGCATCAACAAGACCAATTTCGTTTGCCTTATCTTGCACATAATTAACTACTTCTAAAGTACTTGAAACAGGTTTTGTATTTCCCATCAATGTTACTGTTGTATATCCACCTGCAACAGCAGCATTTGAACCTGTTGCAATATCTTCCTTATGAGTGAATCCAGGATCTCTAAAATGTGCATGTGTGTCTATAAAAGCTGGCATTAAAACTCTTCCCCCTGCTTGCACAATCTCACATTTTTTATCTTCTATATTAGTAGCAATTTCTTTTATTTTCCCATTTTCTATATAAATATCACCTATAAAGTCTTGTGTTTTATCTATACATCTAGCATTTTTTATTAATAAGTCCATACAATCACCTCTAAATTTTACTTATGCTTTTCTTGCTCGAAGCTACAGAACTCACAAATATATTTTTTATTATGTTTATTACTCTCTACAAATTTTGGTTTTGCATAATTCTCATGATTTGTTATACATTTTGGATTTGAACATCTATTTATATTTTTTACCATCTTAATTTCCTCCTAAAATCTTAGCGATAAGTGCCATTCTTACAAACATTCCATATTTTGCTTGCGCGAAATATTTAGCTCTTTCATCTAAGTCAACTTCATAACTTATTTCATTAACTCTTGGAAGTGGATGCATTACTATCATATCTTGCTTTGCAATTTCCATCTTCTTAGCATCTAAAATATATACATCTTTAAGTCTTTCATAAGTTTCTAAATTTTGAAATCTCTCTTTTTGTATTCTTGTCATATATAAGATATCAGCGTCTTGAAGACCTATTTCTAAACTGTCAGTTTCTATATATTCTAAATTTTTTTCATCTAAAATTTCTTTTATATAATCTGGCATCTTAAGTTCATCTGGTGATATTAAAATAAATTTATTACCTTTATATCTTGACAGTGCTTTCACTAAAGAATGAACTGTTCTTCCATATTTTAAATCTCCACAAAGAGCTATTGTATTATTATTTAGGTTTCCTTTTAGGTTTTGGATAGTTAATAAATCTGTTAAGGTTTGAGTTGGGTGCTGATGTCCTCCATCTCCAGCATTTATTACTGGAATATTAGAATATATAGAAGCAAGTTTTGCTGCTCCCTCTAATGGATGTCTCAT
This sequence comes from Sarcina sp., assembly GCA_051656585.1. Taxonomy (GTDB): domain Bacteria; phylum Bacillota; class Clostridia; order Clostridiales; family Clostridiaceae; genus Sarcina. The sequence goes on from JBOGCE010000023.1 coordinate 45,269, forward strand.
CGCAATAATATCTGCATAACAACCAACTGTTTGGATTGTATCCCTTAATGATTCACCTTTTGATACTGAACTAGCTTTAGAATCTGAAAATCCTATAACCTGCCCACCAAGTCTTAACATTGCAGTTTCAAATGACAATCTAGTTCTTGTACTTGGTTCATAAAAAAGTGTTGCAAGTATCTTGCCCTTACAAGTATCTGCATATTTTTTAGGGTTACTTATTATTTGATTTGCAAGCTCAAAAATATCATTTAGCTCGTCTAGAGTAAAATCTTTTGGCTCGATTAGACTTTTTCCTATTAATGTTTCTGTTTTCATATCTTTTACTCCTTTTTAACCTCTCTGTGTTACTTTAAAGAAGAACAGTTATTAAATTCGCAAAAAAAAATCTTCCTATTTTAAAGGAAGATTAAAATTCGACAAATAAAGATAATATAAAAACTATCTCAATAATAACTTCCTTACTGACCTCTCTGGATCAAATTAAAGGTTTCTTAAATTGACTTTATTCTATCAGTTTTTATTTTATTTGTCAACAAATTAATTCTATTGATTTAATATATTAAATTGTTAATTTTTCTATTTTTTAAACCAGCCATTGTTCTCATAAAAGAAATTAATTTAAACCTTTACAGTATAAATCAATTTCATTAGCAACTGTTTTAGCATCTCTTACTGCTTCAACAACTTTTCGCGGACCTGTAACTACATCTCCACAAGCAAAAATTCCTTTTCTAGATGTATAGCCCTTTTCACAAGTCATTATAAGACCTTGATTATTTATATCTATACCATTTGTATTCTTAGTTATATTATTTTTAGGAATTTGTCCTATAGCTATTATTGTGCTATCTGCCTTATATAAAGACTCACTCCCTTTAACTACTTCAAACTTAATATTTCCATCCTCATTTACAACTAAAGTATCTCCAAAAATTGTTCCTTCTTCAACAATCTCTATTGGTATTTTAAAATAATTAAACTTTATTCCTTCTTCTTTAGCTTCTTGTATTTCTATTTTTGTTGCTTCCATATTTGCTTCCTCATCCCTAAAAAAAACATTAACATTTAATGCTCCAAAATATTTTGCTGATCTTGCTGCATCCATAGCTACATTTCCTGCACCTATAACATTAACTGTTTTTCCCAAATGGAATGATTTTGGATTTTTTAAATAATCTATTGCATAATGAGTATTCCCTAAGGTTTCACCTTTAATCCCAAGTGTTCTAGCATTCCATGTTCCTGTTCCAATAAAAAGTGCTAAATATCCATCCTTAAATAATTTATCTATAGTTATTATTGGACCAACTAATGTATTAAATCTAATTTTTACACCTAAATCTATTAAATAATCCTCATAAAATTTTAAAATTTTTCGATTTAATCTAAATTCAGGAATTCCATACCTTAAAACTCCACCAATACTATCTCTATTTTCAAAGATAGTAACATCATAACCTTTTTTTGCTAAAATAATAGCTATAGTTATACCCGCTGGTCCACTACCAATAATACCGACCTTCTTTTTATTTTTACTAATTTTCTTAACTTTTAAATTTTTTAAATACTCATATGAAATATCATATTCTATTTTATGAAACTCGACTGCCTTATCTTTTATTGACCTGATACAGTTTCCACTACATTGATCTTCATGCGGACAAATTTTTGCACAGATAACAGATAAGGGATTATTCTCAAATAATATCTCACCAGCTTTTTGTATTTCTCCATCTCTATAAAGTTTTATAATTTCAGGTATTTCTGTATTTATAGGACAATTATTTTTACACCTAGGTTTTTTACATAATAAACATCTTTTTGATTCATTTAATAACAAAGTTTTCATTTTATTTCTCCTTTTGCAATATAAGCATATTCTATTAATTAATAAAGACTACTCTAAACAACTAAAAGTATATACTATATTAAGAAAGATAAAATTTTATCAATATTATTTTCATTTAATATTTATATATTAATTTTTTTAAATTAATTTTTTTATTGAATATGTATAAAAAAAATTATAGAAAAATTAAAACACAAATGAATTTATATAAAACTTCACTTGTGCTTTTATAAATAAATTTGACTTAATTCCAATTATTAATTATATTATCCCACATCATCTTTCCAGCCTTTGCTAAAGTAATTGTTCCATAAACAGAATTCGGTATATCATTTGACATTACAGTAAACGTGAAGTTACCTTTATTTATTCTAATGAATTCTGTATCATTTTCAACGCTATTTTTATCGCCACTTTTACTTGAAATATCTAATTTATAATCATCTTCTATATACAATGCAAGTTTATTTTTCTTTTGTTGTCTTGCTAATATGTCTATAAGCATAGTTGAATTTTTTTCATTTAAATATGTGGTATCATTTAAACTTTTCCAAATTTTACACAAATCTTTTGCTGTGCTTATATTTTCTATATCATGTCTTAGTACTTTTTCGTCACTAGTTTTTCTATTTAACTTAGTATTTTGTAGCCCTAATATTTGTATTGTTTCATTTATTTTATTCATCCCAATTATATCAATTATCTTATTAGTAGCCGTATTATCACTTTGTATCAACATTGCTACTAAAAGTTCAAATACTGTATATTCACGTTCTTCAAACTCATGTATTATTCCAGTTCCTGTAACTTTATCTTTCTTTTCTATTTTTATTTTATCTAAAAAATTAATTCTGCTATCCTCTACTTCTTTTATAAGTGCAATAGCTATTGGTAGTTTCATACATCCTGCTGCTGTCATTTTAACGTTTTCATTATACCCAAATACATATCCACTAGTTAAATCCTCAAAGAAAAAACTATAAGTTCCCATACGTGATTCTAAATAATCTTCTATTTCTTGCATAATAACACCTACCCTTTTTAAATCAAATCTAAAAATTTATTTTCATTTTTTATAAATTTTTATATTTCTCTTTTCTATAATATTAGCTATTACATTATATTCAAAAAGTCGTTGAGCTATACTAATTAAATTTAAATATAAAAAAGACTCATAGATTTCTCTATAAGTCATTTAAAAAATTAATCTTCTAAGTTTGCTATTAAATCTGCGATTTCTTCAGCAGCTTTTGCTTCATCATCACCGTTAGCTATAACTGTAACTTTAGCATCTTTACCAACAGCTAATGATAAAACACCTATTAAACTCTTAACATTCGCTTTTTTACCATTGAATTCTAAACTTACATCTGATTTGAAAGATGAAGCCTTCTTTACTAGTAATGTAGCAGGTCTAGCATGTAAACCTGTTGCATTTTTAACTAAAACCTCTTTAGTTATCATTACACACACCTCATTTATTTAATTTCTTTTATGAATACAAGTTTCATTATATTCTATATATAATTATAATAATATTTGCTAAAAATTTCAACATAAATTATATTTATGCTATAGAATTTATGAATTTCTTTATTCTTTCTAAACCAATTTTAATATTTTTTTCTGAAGTAGCATATGATAATCTAATATAATTATCATTTCCAAATGCAATTCCTGGGATTACCATAACATTTTCTTTTTCTAATAATTCTCGTGAAAAATCAAATGATGTTTTTATATTATCATTAAACACTTTAGAAATATCTATAAAGCAGTAAAAAGCTCCCATAGGATTTATATAATCTATATTCTCCATATCATCTAATAACTCTACCATAAGATTTCTACGTAAAGTAAAAGTTTCAAACATTTGATTAAATTCACTATTATCACCTATCAAAGCCTCCATACTTGCATATTGAGCTATAGTATTAGGATTAGATGTTGTATGACTTTGAATAGTGCTCATTAATTTTGCAATCTCATTATTTGACGCTGAATATCCAATTCTCCATCCAGTCATAGCATGTGATTTAGAAAAACCATTTATAACTATAGTTCTTTCTTTTGCTGACTCACTGAAACTAGCTATACTCACATGGGGATTTTCTTTATTAAAATAATTTAACTTTTCATATATTTCATCTGATATTATATATAAATCATATTTTTCACATACATCTAATATATCTAGTAATTCTGCTTCAGTGTATACAGCCCCGGTAGGATTATTAGGACTATTAATTATTATAGCCTTTGTTTTATTTGTAACCGCCTGTTCTATTTCATCTCCTATTAACTTAAATGCATTTTCTTTTTTTGTTTCCACAAAAACAGCTTCTCCATCTGCTAAAGATATTAATTCTGGATAACTAACCCAATAAGGACTTGGAACTATCACCTCATCTCCAGGATTTAAAATTGCCATAAAAACATTGTTTAAACATTGTTTTGCACCTGTAGAAATTACTATTTGACTTGTATTATATTCAAGTTTATTATCCTTTTTTAATTTTTTACAAATTTCCTCTTTTAACTCTATAAGCCCTGAAGCCGCTGTATATTTACTTTTTCCTTCTTCTATCGCTTTATGCGCTGCTTCCCTTACATTTTTAGGAGTATTAAAATCAGGCTCTCCTACTCCAAAGCTTATAACATCTTTTCCTTCTTTTCTCATACTAGCAGCTTTTGCTGTTAACTCCAATGTTAATGATGCTGCCATTTTTTTTGCTTTAACTGATAAATTTTTCATAATTTCACATCCTCCACTACACATAAACATACTAAAAATATAGCACTTTTATTTTTCAAAGTAAATATTTGTATTTAAATTAAAGAAAAAAATACATTTTGCAAAATGCAAAATGTATTTTAACTCTAACTCTAATATTTACTTTGCGTAGTCAACGGCTCTTGTTTCCCTGATGACATTTATTTTTATCTGTCCTGGATACTCTAATTTTTCTTCAACATCTTTAACAATGTTTCTAACCAATTCAACAGCTCCTGCATCATCTATTATATCAGGCTTAACCATAATTCTGATTTCTCTACCTGCTTGTATAGCATATGATTTTTCAACACCTTCATAAGAATCAGCAATTTCTTCTAATTTTTCTAATCGTTTAATGTAAGCTTCTAATGTTTCTCTTCTTGCACCAGGTCTAGCAGCTGAAATTGCATCTGCCGCTTGAACCAAAATAGCCTCTAGAGTTTCCATTTCAACATCTCCATGATGTGCTGCTATAGCATTAACAACAACATTAGATTCATTATACTTTTTAGCTAAATCCCCACCTATAAGCGCATGTGGTCCTTCAATTTCTTGATCCACAGCTTTTCCTATATCATGTAATAAACCTGCTCTTTTTGCAAGTGTAGGATCAAGACCTAATTCTGACGCCATAAGACCTGCTAAATATGAAACTTCAACTGAATGTTTTAGTACGTTTTGACCATAACTTGTTCTGTATTTAAGTCTTCCTAGTAATTTAATAATTTCTGGGTGTAAACCATGAACTCCAGTTTCAAATGTTGCTTGTTCTCCCTCTTCTTTAATGTCATTCTCAACATCTTTTATTGACTTTTCAACCATTTCTTCAATTCTAGCTGGATGTATTCTTCCATCTACAATTAATTTTTCTAATGCCATTCTGGCAACTTCTCTTCTTATAGGATCAAAACTTGAAAGTATTACAGCTTCTGGTGTATCATCAATTATTAAATCTACACCTGTAAGTGTTTCTAATGTTCTAATATTTCTACCTTCTCTTCCTATAATTCTACCTTTCATTTCATCATTTGGTAGAGCAACTACATGTACTGTTGTTTCTGAAACATGATCCGCAGCGCATCTTTGAATGGCTGTTGTTATTATTTCTCTAGCTTTTTTATCAGCCTCTTCTTTAGCTTTATTTTCAATGTCTTTAACCATCATAGCTGTCTCATGTTTTATTTCTCTACGAACTTCATCTAACAGTATTTCTCTAGCTGCTTCTGTTGAAAGATTGGCTACCCTTTCAAGTTCTTCTCTTTGTTTTTCATATAATCCTTGCACACTAACTTCAAGTTCTTCAACTTCAGTCATTTTTAAAGAAAGATTTTCTTCTTTCTTTTCTATTAATTCAGATTTTTTATCAAGAGCTTCTTCTCTTTGAATAACTCTTCTTTCTAATCGCTGAATTTCATTTCTTCTTTCTCTTGAGTCTCTATCGAAATCAGCTCTAAGTTTATGCACTTCTTCTTTTGCTTCTAGTATAGCTTCTTTTTTTGCTGCATCAGCATCTCTTTCAGCTTTAATAAGTTTTTCTTTAGCTTCATTTTCTAAAGAATCAACTTTAGCCTTGGTAGCTTTTTGTATTAGCGTATGTTCTATAAATCCACCAATTATAAGAATCACTACTGCTACAACTATTGCTATAATAATTTCCATAATTACAAACACCTCCTTGCGTAGGGGCATCTATAAAGCAATTTAGTTTGTTAAAAATCAATATTAATTCAAATACTTGTCAATATAATTAAAACCAGTATTTGTTATTATTGTATAGCATATAAATTCTTATGTCAAGATAACTAGCATACATCCTCTACACTAATTATTACTCACAAAAAAGCCATCTTAAGTGTTTCTTAAGATGGCTTAAAATTATTTTTTTGTATTTATAACAGATTTATTTTTAACAAAGTAATCTATTCCTGAAATTATTGTTATTATTAATGCGATATATAAAGTTATATCTGGCACGTATAAAAAGAAATTAATTAATATCTTACTTGAGTTTATTAGACTTGCAACCCATGGAGTTGTTGCAATATTAGCTACAATAAGTAATAAAACGATAGCTATCATTTGAAATACAGTTTTTATTTTTCCCCAATTGCTTGCTGCTATAACTTTTCCATTTGCCGCTGCTATAGATCTAAGCCCTGAAACTGCAAATTCTCTTGATATTATAATTACAGCTATCCATGCTGGTATTATGTTTATTCCAACTAATGTTACAAGAGCTGCTGTAACTAATAACTTATCCGCTAAAGGATCCATAAACTTTCCAAAATTAGTTACTTGATTTCTACTTCTAGCTATGTAACCATCTAATTTATCAGTAGCAGATGCTAAAATAAATATTATTAGAGCTATTAATGTTCCATAAGGTATTATATTTGTAGACATACATAATAAGAAAATAGGAACAAATATCATTCTTATTACCGTCAACTTATTTGCTAAATTCATTTTTTACACTCCCACTTGTAGTATCTAAATCAATTATTGAATTCTATAAAATTTCTTATATATTCCTATTAATTTAAAAATATTCATATATATCATTATATCAATATCACCGTTATTGTCTATATGTTTCTTTTCATAAAATTACATATTTTCTATATCTTCTTTATTAATTAAGACTTGTCTAGGCTTGTTTCCGTCTTTTTCAGATATAATTCCCAATTCTTCTAACTGCTCCATTATCCTAGCAGCTCTATTGAATCCAATTTTTAATCTTCTTTGTATAAATGAAGCAGAAACTTGTCCACTATCAACGATTAATCTTATCGCTTCATCTATTAATTCATCTTGTTCTTCACCACTAGCTCCACCTTTTCCTCCAGTAGCCGCTGATTCCATATGTTTTAAAATTTCCGCCTCGTAATTGTTATCTAAAGTATTCTCAAGCCCTTTAACATGCTCTACTACTTGTTCTACTTCCTCTTCTGATATAAATGCCCCTTGTACTCTCATATTACTTGATTTTCCTATAGGATGGAATAACATATCTCCTCTTCCTAAAAGTTTTTCTGCACCAGCTGAGTCTAAAATAGTTCTTGAGTCTATTTGACTTGATACAGAGAATGATATCCTTGATGGTATATTTGCTTTTATAACACCCGTTATTACATCTACAGATGGTCTTTGAGTAGCTATAACAAGATGCATTCCTGCTGCTCTGGCTTTTTGAGCTAATCTACATATATACTCTTCAACATCTCCTGGACATACCATCATAAGATCGGCAAGTTCATCTACAATTATTACAATATAAGGTAATTTTTCTTGGACCTTACCTTTTTCAAACATTTTATTATAAGATTCAATATTTCTTGCACCATTTGTTGCAAATAAATTATACCTTCTATCCATTTCCTTAACTGCCCAAAACAAAGCTCCAGAAGCTTTTTTAGGGTCTGTAACTACAGGAATTAAAAGATGTGGTATTCCATTATAGACACTAAGCTCAACTACTTTAGGATCAACCATCAGCAATTTGACCTCATCTGGAGAATATTTATATAAAATACTCACTATTAAAGTATTTATACATACACTTTTCCCCGAACCCGTAGCTCCAGCTATAAGTAAGTGAGGCATTGTTGATAAATCTGCTACAACAGATTTACCTTCTATACTTTTTCCAAGTGCACAAGCTATGTTAGATCTACTGTCATTAAATTCATCTGATTCTATAATTTCTCTAAAATATACCGGCGTTTGCTTTTTATTAGGTATCTCTATACCAACAGCCGCTTTCCCTGGTATTGGTGCTTCTATTCTTACTTCCCCAGCAGCAGCAAGCCCCAAAGCTATATCATGTGATAAATTAACTATTTTATTTACTTTTATTCCAGCCTTAGGTTGAATTTCATATCTAGTTACTGATGGTCCTTTTGTCACATCTAAAAGTTCAGCTTGAACACCAAAACTTAATAAAACCTCTTCTAGCTTATTAGCATTTCGTAACAATTCTTGTCTTTCTTCACTATTCATTTCAGATTTAGTATTAATATTTAATAAATCAGCTGAAGGATATGCATATTCTACTTTTTGCTCTACATCTATATTTTCTTTTTCTACTATTAATTCTTTAGTCTTTTCCTCTTTAACTCTTTCTACTTTAGTTATTTCATCATTTAACTCTCTATGTATTTCTTTTACATTTTTTTCTGTATTTTTAATTAATTCTATTACAGGCTTTGTCTCTGCTTGTAAGATCTCAGAATCTACTTCTTGTTTTTTGCAAACTTCTAGATTGCTACTAATAGGTTCTGTAATTATATCTTGTTTATTTACTGCTAGAATCTTTATATTTTCATAGCTATTTTCTAAAATTTCCTCATTGCTACAATTATCATCTAAACTTTCGCTATTTTTAGAATCGATATCCCCTTCATCCTCATCAGGCATATTAGCTAAAGGTGAATTATTCATAAAATCTATCATTTTCATTCTACTTCTCATTTCATTAGCTATATCTAAATGCTCCGCAGTATCATCAAAATCTTTATAGTCTTTTTTAGTTTTTCGATGATTTTTTTCTATTGAACTCCTAGCTTTATTTTTCATATTAGTACTCTTTTTTTGAACATCCATAGCTACGCCACGTATATTATAATTAAATATCATTATAGAAAAACAAATATATGCACCTCCTATAAAAATATAAATCCCTAATGCTCCTATTAATTTATAAATTGGTAAAACAAATAAAAATGTGATAATGCCTCCATGCAAATATGAAGTTGAATTAAGAAACTTATTAAATGAGTCCATCAAATTCCCTTTAACATAAAAAATATTCATTTGCATAGTTTGTATTAGTATCAAAGTTGTAATAAAAGCACCAATTATACCTATATATTTTCTTGAAAATTTAATAGGTTCTTTTAAGAAATAATATTTAATAGATACATATAAACAATAAATAGGTAATACAAAAGCTGCCACCCCAAATAAAGTTATAAAGATTTTTTTTGATAATATACTAAGATATCCAAGTTTATTAGTATATAAACTAAACATAAATATTAAAGAACATGTAATTGCTATTATTCCATATATTTCATTATTATTTTTTTCTGCTAGTTTGCTTTTTTTATTATTTACTACTTTTTTATTAATATTATTTTTATTAATATTAGGCTTTTTACTCGGTCTCTTTGCAGTTGCCATCCTGCTAAACCACCTCTCTTTACAAAGTTATGTTACTCTCTTATAGTTATTCTTTTAATAAGCCTTAATTAAAAACGTTTCTAACTTTAAACTAATTTACAATTTTAACCTAAAAAAATACATATACTAAATATTTTACTCTTAAATAAGTAATCTATCAATTAAAAAACTGTAAAAAGTCATAGCATAAGCTATAACTCTTCATCAATTAAACTATTTAATTTTGCTAAAGCTTCTTTTACTCCTCCTTCTGAATCTATAATTCCATACTTAACAGCTTCCTCTCCTATTAGTATAGATCCCATATCATTTAACAAATCATCTGTTCTTAACATTAACTTTTTCAAATCTTTTTTAGATATTTTTGATGTTCTAACTATAAAATCATCTATTCTTTCTTGCATTTTCTCAAAATATTTAAAAGTTTGTGAAACTCCTATTACTAATCCAGTCATTCGTACAGGATGTATAATCATTGTAGCAGAAGGAGAAATAAATGAATATTTTGATGCTGTAGCTAGTGGAACTCCTATTGAATGACCTCCTCCTATGACTATAGAAACAGTTGGTTTACTCATACTTCTAATTATTTCTGCCATAGCAAGACCAGCTTCTACATCCCCTCCAACAGTATTTAAAACAAATAAAACACCTTTTATCTTTTCACTTTGCTCAATTTCTATTAATTGTGGAATCATATGTTCATATTTAGTTGTCTTAGTTTGTGGTGCTGCTTCAGCATGCCCTTCTATCAAACCAATTATATTAACTACTTGTATTCTATCCTCATTCTTTTTCTCATCTTCTTTTTCCGTCTTATCAATCATCCCAAGTTCTTTGATTTCTTCGATTTTTTCAACTTTAGCCTCTTCACTTTCTTTCTTTGAAATTTCAACACTTTCTTTTTTGTTTTTATCCTTATCTAGACTCATAAAAATCACTCCTTACAGTATTCTTAGCATATACCATAAGAATTAAATTTATACACAAAAAAAGATAGAGCATTTGCTCTATCTTTTACAAAAATGCAGTATGCAATGCTTGTATCGCTTCTTGCACAACATCAGTTTTAACAAGACAAGATATTGTCATATGAGAATCTGCACTTTGTAAAACTTCAATCCCCTTAGAATCCAATGCAATAACAACTTTAGACATAACTCCAGGAATTCCTCTCATTTTAGTTCCAACTATAGCAATCTTACTTAAATTTTCTGTTATTTTATATATTAAATTATTTTCTTTCATTATTTCTTCAAATAAATCTTTTTTATCTTCAGCTATAGTAAATACTTTTTCCTTTGGGAAAATATTTATAAGATCTAAACTTATTTGATTATCAGCTAATTTTGAAAGTACAGTTTTATATGCTTCTTTATTCTCTATATTTTCATCAAGATTTATAGAAACTTGTATTCTACCAGATTGATGAGTTATACCAGCTATCACACCTCTAGCATCTACATCACCAATATTATCTATCATAGTTCCTTTACAATCTGACATTGTATTTTTAATAACTAATGGTACATTACCTTTCATTGCTGCTTCTACAGCTCTAGGATGTATAACTTTTGCCCCTTGGTCAGCAAGCTCAAAAACTTCTGTATAACTTATTTTTTTAATTAATTTAGCATCACAAACAATCCTTGGATCTGCTGTCATCATTCCATCTACATCTGTAAATATTTGAACTTCTTTGGCCTTCACAGCTACTCCAAGTATTGCTCCTGTAGTATCACTACCACCTCTACCTAAAGTTGTAAAAAATCCATCTCTATTTACACCTTGAAATCCAGCAACTACTGGAACCTTACCATCTTTTACAACTTCTAAAATATGTTTAGGATCTATGTCAATAGGCTCTGCTGATTTAAAGTTACTATCTGTCAAAATTCCAGCCTGTCCTCCTGTCAAAGGAACTGCTTGTATTCCAGCAGTTAAAAAATCATTACTCATTGTAACTGTACTTATAATTTCTCCACAAGCCATAAGCATATCAGTAGCCATTTTATTTTCTTCTTTAAAATTATCTCCAACTAACGATAAAAGTGTATCAGTTGCATATGGTTCCCCTTTTCTTCCCATTGCTGACACAACAACAACAGGCATATATCCTTGATCTAATACCTCTTTCACCTTTTGTATAACCATTTGTCTTCTTTCTGGTGTAGATACTGATGTACCCCCAAATTTTTGTACTATAATTTCCATATAAAATCACGCCCCTATAAATTTACTTTGCGCATAAGCTCCTGTTCAGCGTCTAATATAATAGTTCTAGCTCCAATTTTTTTTACAAATTCCCAGTCAACTTCATAAAATTCACTAGTATTATTAAAAAAACCAAATCTACCCCCACCTATGTTAAGAAGCAATATCTTAAATTCTCCTTTTTCATCAACTACTATATCATTATCAGCAAGAGTCTCAAATTTTTCTCCGTCATTAATGTTTATTATTTCATATTTTTCAATTTCACTTAGATATTTTATATTACTCATAATATATCCCCCCTCATTATATTAAATTATGAAGATATATTAAAGCATATGATTAAAATTTCTATAAAAGTTTAATAAAAAAAGGCAATATAAATTGCCTTTTAACTATTCACCTTTTTTAGCTTCGTCTTCTAATACATCTTTTCTTGAAAGATTAACTCTTCCTTGTTGATCTATCTCTGTAACTTTTACTAAAATTTCATCACCAACAGAAACTACATCCTCAACTTTATTAACTCTCTCAAGAGCAAGTTTAGAAATGTGTACTAAACCTTCTTTATTTGGAAGAACTTCAACAAAAGCTCCAAATGTAGTTATTTTAGTAACTTTACCAAGGTAAATTTCGCCTGGTTTTAATTCTTTTGTTAAACCTTCAATGATTTTTATAGCTTCTTTAACACCAGCTGAATCTTCTGATGAAACAAATACTAAACCATCTTCTTTTATATCTATTTTAACTCCAGTATCAGCTATAATTTTATTTATAACTTTACCACCAGCACCTATAACATCTCTTATTTTTTCTGGATCTATTCTAAGAGTAGATGTTTTTGGAGCAAAATCTGATACTTCTTCTCTTGGTGCAGGTATACACTCATTTATCTTGTCTAAAATATGCATTCTAGCTTTTCTAGCATCTGTAATAGCATCTCTTATTATAGTTTCTGATAAACCTTTAATTTTTGTATCAACCTGTATTGATGTAATACCTTTTTCTGTTCCTGCAACTTTAAAGTCCATATCTCCAAAGAAATCTTCTATTCCTTGAATATCAGTTATTACACTTTCTTGTGATAAATCATCAGATGTGATAAGTCCCATAGCAATTCCTGCTGCTGGTCTTTTTATTGGAACACCTGCTGCTAAAAGTGCAAGTGTACTTCCACAAACAGATGCTTGTGATGTTGATCCATTTGAACTTAAAACTTCTGATACTAATCTTATTGTATATGGGAAATCATCTTCTGAAGGAATTAATGGCTCTAAAGCTCTTTCTGCTAAAGCTCCATGCCCTATTTCTCTTCTTCCTGGTCCTCTTAAAGGTCTAACTTCTCCAACGCTATAAGCTGGGAAATTGTAGTGATGCATATATCTTTTTGATACTTCTTCACCTATACCATCTAAAGTTTGGTATTCACCAACTCCACCAAGAGTAGCAACAGTCATAACTTGTGTAAGTCCTCTTGTAAATAATCCTGTACCATGTGTTCTTGGTAATATGTCAACTTCGCATCCTATATTTCTTACTTCATCAAAAGCTCTTCCATCTGGTCTCTCATGTTCATTCAATAACATATTTCTAACAGATTTCTTTTGAATTGTATATATAGCTTCTGCTATATCTGCTAATTTATCTTCATATTTTTCATTAAATTCTTCTGCTATTTTATCTTTAATTTCATCTATTGCAACATTTCTTACATCTTTGTCTTTAATGTGCATAGCTTCATTTATCATATCATAAGCAAAATTTTTAACGTCAACAAAAACTTCTTGATCTATTTCATGAAGTTCTGGTACCATTTTTTCTTTTCCAAATTCCTTCATAGCATCTTCTTGGAATTTAATTATTGGTTGACATTCGTCAAATCCATATTTTATAGCATTTATCATAACTTCTTCTGGTATTTCATTTCCACCAGCTTCAATCATCATAACTCTTTCATTTGTTGCACAAACTGTTAATTCCATTTCACTTTGTGCTCTTTGCTCTGAAGTAGGGTTTGTTATAAATTTATCACCTATTAATCCAACTTGCACAGCTGCAACTGGTATTGTGTATGGAATTGATGATAAACAAAGAGCTGTTGATGCAGCATTTATAGCTAATATTTCTGGTAAGTTATCTTTCTCAACTGATACTACAGTACATACAACTTGAACATCATTTCTATATCCACTTGGGAATAATGGTCTTATAGTTCTATCTACAGCTCTACCATGTAAGATTGATTGTTCTGAAGGCTTTCCTTCTCTTTTGATAAATCCTCCTGGGATTTTTCCAACTGAATATAATCTTTCTTCATATTCAACACTTAAAGGGAAGAAATCTATTCCGTCTCTTGGATTTTCTGATGCATTTGCATTTGTTAATATTACAGTATCTCCATAACTCATAAAAATAGCTGCGTTTGATAACATGCCTATTTTTCCAAAGTCAACTTTTAGCGTTCTACCTGCTAACTGTATTTCATGTGTTTTATTCATACTGAATACCTCCTTTCGGTAATCAACTGGTAAATGTTTATAAATTTAATATTCTTAAAATAATAGAGCGGTATAATAAACCCGCTCTACTAAATTTATTTTATATACAAAAAGATTATCTTCTTAATCCTAATTCTTTAACTATAGCTCTGTATCTTTCGATATCTTGCTCTGTTAAGTAGTTTAATAATCCTCTTCTTTGTCCAACCATCATAAGAAGTCCTCTTCTTGAGTGGTGGTCTTTTTTATGAGTTCTTAAGTGATCTGTTAAAGAGTTTATTCTCTCTGTTAAAAGAGCGATTTGAACCTCTGGTGATCCTGTATCTCCCTCATGTCTTCCATATTTAGCGATTAATTCTTGCTTTCTTGCTTTATCCATTAATAAGCACCTCCGTATATTTGATCCCCTAATTCCAAGAATAAGGCGGTACCCAAAATCTTAGGATTAGGTTCTATATGATTATAACAAAAGTATTTTTTATTGTAAACAAACTTTTATAAAATAATTTGAGTTTTTCTATTGTAAGCAAACATTTTGTCTTTTTCCAATTGTTTTTTTAATTCATCAAGAGAATTAAACTTAATTTGTTCTCTTATTCCCTCAATAAAATATACCTTTATACGCTTTCCATATATATCTTTTGAAAAATTTAAAATATAAGTTTCTACAGTTATTCTATCTCCATTAACGGTAGGATTATTCCCTACTGATGTTATTCCCTTAAAAATTTCCCCATCAATATCTACATTAGTATAATAAACTCCTATTTTAGGCAAAACAAGATTTTCATCTACTTTCAAATTAGCTGTTGGAAATCCTATAGTTCTACCTAATTGTTTTCCTTTAACCACTTCTCCTGTAAGAAGAAATTCTCTAGTCAATAACTCATTAGCCAATTCAATCTCTCCTTTTGCTATAAGTTCTCTAACTTTTGTCGAACTTATAATACAGCCTTTCTCTTTGTATGCCTCTAAAACACAAACCGTAAAATTATATTTTCTTCCTAATTCTTCAAGCAATTTAATGTCACCCTTGTTTTTATAACCAAATCTATAATTAAATCCTACAACAAAACCTTTAGCATTAAATTTTTCTAACAACATTTGTATAAATTCTTCAGGACTTTTCCCCATCAATTCTTTATTAAAGTCATCTAGACAAACAAAATCTATACCTAAATCATCTAGTACTTTAAGTTTTTTTTCATTAGTCATTAAAATTTTAGGCTTACTATTAGGATTGATAACACTTAATGGATGATTGGCAAAAGTATACACCATACTTTTTGCACCATTTTCTTTGCTTAATCGTACTAATTCATACATGAGAGTTAAATGTCCCTTATGAAGTCCATCAAAACTTCCTAGTGCAATATATGTATCAAATTTAAAGTTTTCTTTTGTTTTATCATCTATTAACATCATCTAAACTTTACTCCTCTAACAATAACTTTTCTATTTTAAATGCATTATTTTTTTTCATACCTAGTCCTAATAACTTATTATTGTTATCATATACTCTATATAAAATATTTTCTTTAATATCTATTCCATTATAAACTCTTTTATCATTTACAGCGACACCATTAATTAAAAGCTTTATAAACTTTTCATCATTTATATACATAGTATCAAATTTATCTAACGCATCTGATATAGAAATTAAATTTTCTTTTAAAATTTCATAATCTAAATCGTCAATATTTATTGAATTTTCTAAAATAAAAGGTCCATTAGCAATTCTTTCAAGATTTGTCATTACAGCACCCACATTTAAGCCTTCACCTATATCATAGCAAAGGCTTCTAATGTAAGTTCCTTTAGAGCAAGTTACATCCATCGTAATGAAAGGAAGTTCTATTATAATATTATTTATTTTATAAATAGATACCGGTCTTGCCTCTCTCTCTATTTCTATTCCTTGACGAGCTAATTCATATAATCTAACCCCATTTTTTTTAAGTGCTGAATACATTGGAGGTACTTGCATTATATCTCCCTTAAATTTTTCAATCTCATTTAAAATATCTTTTTCATTTATTCCATCAATAGATTTTTCTGTAAGCACTGCGCCTTCTAAATCATAAGTATCAGTTGTTTTTCCAAGTTCAAAGGTAACTCTATAAGTTTTACGATTTTCCATAATATAATCAATAATTTTTGTTCCTTTACCAATACATATTGGTAAAATCCCACATGCTTGTGGATCTAATGTTCCTGTATGACCTACTTTTTTAATTTTTGCAATTTTTCTAACTTTTGCAACAACATCAAATGATGTTTCACCCTTATTTTTATAAATATTTATTACACCATTCAATTAAATCAACTCTTTTTCTAATTTTTTTAATATAAGCTTTTTAGCTTCTTCTATACTTACACCATTTATCTTCGCACCAGCAGCTTTTGTATGACCACCGCCACCAAACTCCTCAGCAACTTTTCTAACATCTAAAGAATCTTTAGATCTAAAACTTATCTTAACTGCATCATCAGTTTCTTTTAATAAAATGCAACCTTCTACACCAGAAATCTTATTTCCAAATGAAACTAAATCTCCTGTATCTTCTTTTTCTGTATCTATTAAACTTAACATTTCTTTAGTTAATGTTAATACTGCTATTTTACCGTTACATGCAAGTTCCATTCCATCTAAAACTTTTCCTGTTAATTTTAACTTTTCAAACGATTTGTTATCAAACAATTCTCTATGAATTTCATCATGTTTTTTTTCTATATCAACTAAATTAGCCACTATACTATGAGTCCTTTTAGTAGCATTAGAAAATCTGAATGAACCTGTATCTGTTACTATTCCCGTATATAAACTTCTAGCTATTTTTTCATCAATAGCTACTCCCATAGTTTCTAACAACATATAAATAATTTCTGATGTAGATGATGCTTCTGTATCTACATAATTTAAGTATCCATATTTATCATTAGATAGGTGGTGATCTATATTTAATACCTTTCCGTTAAATTCTTCAAGGTCTGCTGCTATTCTTTCAACATTACCACAGTCTAATACTATTACACATTCAGTTCCTTCAGTTGGTTTTACTACTTCACCTGTTATTTCCTCATAATATGGAAGAAAGCCTAGGTTATTCGCAGGTTTATCCTTTGAAATAACATAAGCTTCTTTTCCATATTTTCTTAAGCCTTGAAGGAGTGATAAAACACTCCCTGTAGCATCACCATCTGGAGAAACGTGAAATGTAATACCTATTTTATTGACAGAGTCAATATAATTTATTATTTCACGTAAATTCATTTTTATTTCTCCTTTATTTTTGCAAGTAAAGAATCTATATACATTCCTTGTGCTATTGAAGAGTCTCTTTCAATAACAACTTCAGGTGTAATTCTAAGCTTTACTCTTTTTCCTAATTCTTTTCTTATGAATCCTGCTGACTTTTTAATAATTTCAAAAGTCTCTTCTTCTTGTTCTTTAGATGTACCAAAAACACTTAAATATACATTTGCATAACTTAAGTCTTTAGTAACTTTAACCTCAGTAACACTAACCATTGCAGTAATTCTTGGATCTTTAATATCATTTCTTATTATATTACTAACTTCTTTTTTAACTTCTTCGTTAATTCTTCCGCCTCTATAATTCGCCATGAAAAATCACCTCATCCTAAAGTTCTTTTCTCTCAATTTGTTCCATTGTATAGGCTTCAATAATATCTCCTTCTTTGATATCATTGTAGTTTTCTATACTTAGACCACATTCGTATCCTGCTTTAACTTCTTTAACGTCATCTTTAAATCTCTTAAGTGAAGCAAGTTTACCTTCTTTAATAACTATACCATCTCTTATAATTCTAACGCCAGCATTTCTTATAATTTTACCATCTAAAACATAACATCCAGCAATTGTTCCAACTGCAGAAATTTTATAAGTAGCTCTGATTTCAACATTTCCTAATACAACTTCTCTTTCTATTGGATCAAGCATTCCTATCATAGCTGCTTTAACATCTTCTATAGCTTCATATATTATGCTATATGTTTTAATCTCTACATCTTCTTTTGATGCAAGTGCAGTAGCCATAACTGTTGGTCTTACATTAAATCCAATAAGTAAAGCATTAGAAGCAGTAGCAAGTGTTACATCTGTTTCAGTAATAGCACCTACTCCACCGTGAATAACTCTAACTTTAACATCTTCTGTACTTAATTTTTCTAAAGAACCTTTGATAGCTTCAACAGAACCTTGAACATCTGCTTTTACTATAACTGACAGCTCTTTAACTTTACCTTCTCTAATTTGACTGTATAAATCTTCAAGAGAAACTCTATTTGAGCTATTAAAGCTTTCAACTCTTTGCTTAGCAACTCTCTTTTCTGCCATTTGTCTAGCTGTTTTTTCATCTTTAACAACTATGAATCTATCTCCAGCCGCTGGAACTTCTGAAAGTCCTAAGATCTCTACTGGTATTGATGGTCCAGCATTCTTGATTTTTTTACCTTCATCATCAAACATAGCTCTTATTCTACCGTAAGTATTACCAACGAATATAGAATCACCACTGTGTAATGTACCATCTTGTACAAGAAGTGATGCTACAGCACCTCTACCTTTATCAAGTTTTGCTTCTATAACTGTTCCTTTTGCTTTTCTATGTGGATTAGCAACTAATGCTTGCATTTCAGCTGTAAGAACAACCATTTCTAATAATGTATTAAGCCCTTCACCTGTTTTAGCAGAAACAGGAACAGATATTACTTCTCCACCCCAGTCTTCAACTATCAATCCATGTTCAGCAAGACCTTGCTTAACTCTATCTATATTAGCACCTTCTCTATCAATTTTATTGATAGCAACAACCATTGGAACTTTAGCTGCTTTACAGTGATTTATAGCTTCTGCTGTTTGAGGCATTATACCGTCATCAGCTGCAACAACTAATATAACAACGTCAGTTATTTGTGCTCCTCTAGCTCTCATAGCTGTAAAAGCTTCATGTCCTGGTGTATCTAAGAATGTTAATTTTTGATCATCAACATCAACTGTATAAGCACCAATATGCTGTGTAATTCCACCAGCTTCTCCTGATGCAACTTTAGCTTTTCTTATAGCATCTAATATAGATGTTTTACCATGGTCAACGTGTCCCATAACTGTTATAATTGGAGGTCTTGATTCTAATGAAGCTGTATCTATTTCTTCTTCTTCGAATTCTTCTAATAACTCTTCTTCTTCTTTTTTATAGGCTTCGATTTCAAATTTTTCAGCTACTTTTTCAGCTATCTCGAAGTTTATTTCTTGATTAAGTCCAGCCATAACACCTTCAAACATAAGTGTTTTTATAACTTCATTATTAGGTTTTTTAAGTTTTTCAGCTAAATCTTTAACTGTTATTGTTTCACCAATTTCGATAACTTCAACAGCTAATTCTTCAGAACTGTCTGCTTTATCACCTTTTTTTCTTTTCTTTTTCTTAGCACTATTATTAACTTCTTCGTCTAATTCTTTTTCATATAATGCTACTATATTTTCTGATTCACCACTTGCTATTAACTCTTTTATAAGTTCTGCATCCTCGTCTTCGATGATACTCATGTGGTTTTTAACTTCAATACTAAACTCTTCCATTAGTATTCTAATTAAATCTTTACTTGATATTCTTAATTCATTTGCCAATTCATATACTCTTATCTTTGACATATATTCACCCCCGAAAGTATTTATAGTCAATTAAAATTCGTATGACATAAGTTTATTAGCCATATTTGCATCTAATATTCCAACTATATTTATCTCTTTTCTTCCTATACTAAGACCAAGTTCTTCTTTTGAAAACCCATCTTTATAAGGAATATTATATTTTTCGCATTTTTTAATAAATTTTTCTTTAGATTTCTCTGAAATTTCATTCGAAAAAATTATTAAGTACACTTTTTTCTTTCCAAGAATTTCTTCACACTTATTATATCCATCTAAAATATTTCCAGATCTTTTAACAAGCCCCAAAAAATTCAAAAACTTATTTCTCATTAATTTCTTCTCTCAATCTTCCATATACTGCTTCATCTATATTACTCGATAAATTCTTATTAAGTCTTTTAGCTTTAAAAGCCTTTTGTAAACATTCAATATCCTTACAAATATATGCTCCTCTTCCGGCCATTTTACCAGTTAAATCAACAGATATGTTATTTTCTTTATCTTTTACGATTCGAATCAATTCTTTTTTCGGTTTCATTTCTAAACAACCATTGCACATTCTCATTGGAATTTTTTTGACTTTCATCTTTATCCCTCCTTGAACAATGAATTATTCAACTACTTCTACTTGTGATTGACTTTTTATATCTATCTTCCAACCAGTAAGTTTAGCAGCAAGTCTTACGTTTTGCCCTTCCTTACCAATAGCAAGTGATAATTGTGAGTCATCTACTACAACTTTAGCAGATTTATTTTCTTCATCTACTGAAACACTTATAACTTTTGCTGGGCTTAAAGCATTTTCTATATAAACAGCTGGATCATTACTCCATTTTATTATATCAATTTTTTCATCTTTTAGCTCATTTACTATTTTTTTAACTCTGTTTCCTACTTGACCAACACAAGCTCCCATAGCATCAACAGTTTCATCATTAGAAAATACTGATATTTTTGTTCTTGAGCCTGCTTCTCTTGCTATACTTTTTATTTCAACTACTCCATTAAATATTTCTGGAACTTCTAGTTCAAATAATCTCTTTACAAGACCTGGATGAGTTCTTGATATAACAACTTGTGGTCCTTTTGTACTATCCTTAACTTCAACAATATAAAGTTTTAACTTTTCATTAAAATCATAATGTTCACCATTCATTTGCTCACTTGGCCCTAAAATAGCTTCAATTTTCCCAAGATCAACAAATACATTTGATTTATCTTTTCTTAAAACTATTCCTGTAATTATATCATGCTCAAGTTCTGAAAACTCATTATATATGATACTTCTTTCTGACTCTTTAATTTTTTGAATTACCATTTGCTTTGCAAGTTGTGCTGCAACTCTACCAAAGTTTTTTGGTGTAACTTCAACGTCTACTATATCTTCTAATTGGAATATAGGATTTATAGCTTTAGCATCTTCTATAGCTATCTCTGTAGAATCATCATAAACTTCTTCTACAACTTCTTTTTGAGCATAAACTCTTATAGCACCATCTTTATCTCTACGTATCTTAACATTTTGCGCTTGACTTGAATAGTTTTTCTTATATGCTGCTATTATCGCTTCATCTAATACTTCTAATAACTCTTCCTCACTTATTCCTTTTTCTTTGACTATCTCAGTTAACGCTCCTAGAAATTCATTTTTCATTTCTATATCCTCCTACTTATATATCTCCTTCTAGATTAGCTGATTTTATTTTATCTTTCGGAATAACTATGTTGTTTCCCTTAACCTCAACTACTATATCTTCTTTATTTACTTCTCTTAAAATTCCTTCAAATTTTTTAGCTCCATCAATTTGACCATTTAGAATTACTTTTATATTTTCATTTAAAACTTTAGTAAAATGATTATCATTATGTAATGCTCTAAATATTCCAGGTGATGAAACCTCTAAATAATCAACATCAATTTTCTTCTCCATTTGATTTAAATCAAATAGCTCATTGACTTTTCTACTAACAGCTTCACAATCACTAAAATCTATTTTAGCTTCTGGCTTATCAATATAGATTTTTAAATAATTTTCGCCATTTTCTTTGACGTACTCTATGTGATATAATTCACAATTTGCATCTTCAAATATAGGGTTGAATAGAGTAACTAATTCATCAAGAACATTATTATTCATCATCTTTCTTCCCTCCTTATTCAGTTTTCATTTATATAGTATTCCTAATACCTAATTATTTAAACATATATAAAAACGCAACTGTAATAGAAGTTGCGTTTAAACAGAAAGAGCGGGAATCTTCTCCCCACTCTTTTCATTCAAGCTATTAGTAAAATACTTTATGATGATATAATATCATACTTTACACTACATTACAAGTGCTATTTGCAAACATAGATATCTACTATACATATATTCCTTAAAACAAACTTATCTGATTTGTTTCTTGAAGTCCATCAATACAACCATGATTAGATAAAGTTTCTATAACAGTTTTAGAAACTTTTGCTCTAATTCGCAAGTCTTCCTTAGATATAAATTCACCATCATCTCTACATTCTACAATAGCTTTTGCAGCATTATCTCCAACTCCTTGAAGTGCATTTATTGGTGGTGTTATACTTCCATCCTCTTCTATTTTAAATTTAGTAGCCTCTGATGTATATATATTTACTCTATTAAATTTCAATCCTCTTTTATACATTTCATATGCTAATTCTAAAATAGTGAGTAGCCCTTTTTCTTTCTGTGTTATCGCATTTCCAAGAGCACTAATTTCTTTTATTTTTGCTTGTATTATAGCCTCACCTTTGCATATTAAATCTGCATCAAAATCATCTGCTCTAACAGTGAAATATGTTGTATAATATGCAGCAGGATAGTGAACCTTGAAATATGCTATTCTAACTGCCATCATAACATATGCAACAGCATGACCTTTAGGGAACATATATTTTATTCTTTTACAAGATTCTATATACCAATCCGGGACTTGATTTTCTTTCATTATACTCTCATCTTCCTCTGACAAGCCCTTACCTTTTCTTACTTTTTCCATTATTGTAAATGCAGTCTTTGGTGGTAAATTTTTATACATTAGATAAACCATAATATCATCTCTAGTAGAAATACAATCCTTTAGTGTTGTATATCCTTCTTTTATAAAGTACTGTGCATTATTTAGCCATACATCTGTACCATGTGATAGCCCTGATATTCTAACTAAATCTGCAAAACTTCTAGGTTGTGTATCTACCAGCATCTGTCTAACAAATTTAGTTCCAAACTCTGGTAAACCATAGCTTCCAACCTCACATCCTAATTCTTCTGGAGTTACTCCTAATGCTTCTGTAGAAGTAAATAAGCTTATAACTTTAGGATCATTTAACGGTATTGTTTTAGGATCTAATCCTGTTAAATCTTGTAACATTCTTAATACAGTAGGATCATCATGACCTAATATATCAAGTTTCAAAAGTCTACCACTTATTGAGTGATAATCAAAATGTGTTGTAATAATATCGCTAGTCATATCATCTGCTGGATGCTGTATAGGACAAAAATTAAAAATTTCATTATCTCTTGGTACAACCATAATTCCACCAGGGTGCTGACCAGATGTTCTTTTTACTCCTGTGCATCCTATAGTAAGTCTTTCTATTTCTGCTTGTGATACAACAAGCCCTCTTTCATCTAAATACTTTTTAACATATCCATATGCAGTTTTTTCTGCAACTGTACCAATAGTTCCTGCTTTAAATACAAATCCTTCTCCAAATAAAACTTCTGTATACTTATGAACAACAGCTTGATATTCTCCTGAAAAGTTTAGATCTATATCAGGCTCTTTATCACCCTCAAAACCTAAGAATGTTTCAAAAGGTATATCATGACCATCCTTCACATACGGTATATTACATCTTGGGCAATTTTTATCTGGTAAATCTGCTCCTGAGCTTATAGAACCGTCTAAAAAGAATTCTGATTCTCTACATTTTGGGCAAACATAATGTGGAGGAAGTCCATTAACTTCCGTTATTCCACTCATAGTTGCTACAAATGATGATCCAACAGATCCCCTTGATCCAACTAAATAACCATCTTCAAGTGATTTTGCCACTAGTTTTTGTGCTATAAGATATAAAACTGCATAACCATTATTTATAATGGAATTAAGCTCTTTATCTATTCTTTTTTGAACCACTTCTGGTAATACATCTCCATATATAGAGTGAACCTTTGATAAAGTCATATTTTTTATATCTTCTTCAGCTCCATCTATTTTTGGTGGAAAAGTCTCATCAGGTATTGGTTTTATATCGTCTATCATATCTGCTATTTTATTAGGATTTTCAATTACAACCTCTTTAGCTATTGTATCTCCTAAATAAGCAAATTCATGTAACATTTCATCTGTTGTTCTATAATATAAAGGTGGTTGATTATCAGCATCGCCAAATCCTTGTGCTGCTTGTATTATGGTTCTATATATGCCTTCTTCAGGATTTAAGAAATGAACATCACAAGTTGCTACTACTGGCTTGCCTGTATCTTTTCCTAATTTATATATTTTCCTATTTATATCCTTAAGTTCTTGGTCTCCTGAAACATTTCCTTTTCTAACCAAATGTGCATTATTAGCAATAGGCTGTATTTCTAAATAATCATAAAAATCTGCTATATCATTTAGTTCTTCTGATGTTTTCCCTTCTAATACCGCCTTAAAGATTTCTCCACCTTCACATGCTGAGCCTATAATTAATCCTTCTCTCATTTCTGCTAATAATGTTTTAGGTATTCTAGGTTTTCTAAAAAAATGTTCTAAATGAGCTGCTGAAACTATTTTATATAAATTCTTGATCCCAGCTTGAGTTTTAGCAAGTATTATAACGTGACTTGTTGGTTGTTTTTTTATATCTACATTTTCTAAAAAGCTTTCATTTAATTTTTTTAATGTATCTATTTCTAACTCTTCTTTTAATTTTTTAAAGCATACTAAAAGTATATCAGCCGTTGCTTTAGCATCATCAACTGCTCTATGGTGACTGTCTAAAACCACACCTAAATGTTTTGCAACAATATTTAACTTAACTCTCTTTAATTCAGGATATAAAAATCTTGCTAAAGGTACTGTATCTAAAACTTGATTTTTAAATTTTTTCCCCATATCAGCTAAATTCTTTTTAATAAATGCTACGTCAAATCCAGCATTATGAGCAACTACTGTACAATCACCTACAAATTCCATAAATTTAGGTAATACATTTTCAATTACATCAGCATCTACAAGCATTTCATCAGTTATTTTTGTAAGCTCTATAATTACTGCTGGTAATGATCTTTGTGGATTGACAAAGCTGCTAAATCTATCTATAATTTCACCATTTTTTATTTTAACAGCACCAATTTCTATTATTTTATCATTCTTACTTGAAAATCCAGTTGTCTCTAAATCAAAAATCACAAACTCATCATCAAGATTTCCTTCATCACCATTAATAACTATAGGTGTTCCATTATCAACTAGATAACCTTCAACTCCATATAATATCTTAATATTATTTTTTTTACCAGCTATTTGTGCATCTGGAAATGCTTGAACGACACCATGATCTGTTATAGCTATAGCTTTGTGTCCAAATTTAGCTGCTTTTTCTATAATCGTTTTAACTGATGTTATTCCGTCCATACTGCTCATACTAGTGTGTAAATGAAGCTCTACTCTCTTTTCATCAGCTGTATCTATTCTCTCCTTCTTTTTAACTATACTGATATCTCTGCACATAATAACTACTTCTTTCATATAGCTATCCATAGTGGCTTCTCCTCTAATTTTACAATGCAATCCTTTTTTTACAGTTTCTAAAACTACTTCTGTTT
Organism: Sarcina sp.; assembly: GCA_051656585.1. Taxonomy (GTDB): domain Bacteria; phylum Bacillota; class Clostridia; order Clostridiales; family Clostridiaceae; genus Sarcina. Next base: position 71,310 of record JBOGCE010000023.1, read on the forward strand.
CTTTAGGTTTTAAAAAACACTTAGCTGCAATAGAACTTGTATAATCAGTTATATAAAATGTTAATATAATTTTTCCTGCTCTTGTTTCAAATATTTCAGTTTTAAACACATCACCTGTTACAGCAACATATCCAGATCCTATATCTATGTCAGCAATATCAATACTATCCTGAGTAATATCTCTTCCAAGTATAGTGTTTTCACTTTTTGTATTATTATATTTTTTCTCATAATATGGCTTAGCCTCCGGTACTTTAGCTTTACTTTCACCATCTTCTTTGGCTACACTCTCACCTTGGCCCTGTCTATTTTTAATTTCTTTTATTATTTGATTTTGTACTTTTTCTTGTTCTTCTATATATGATAAATCTACCATTTCTTTATTTTCAACAAATTTTATTTCAACATTAACTCCAAATATTACTTTTATTGCATTTCTTAAAGCAAGACCTATATTCTTTTTATTTGCTATCTCAATAAGATATCCTAGACCTGATTCAAGAACAATAGTATTATTATCTACTGTTCTTTTTGCGCTAACAATTAATGGTTTAAGCATAGGATGCCCACTTATAACATCACTTACTGCATCTATCCAATAATCTTTAACTAATTGTTCTATAGTAAGATTACTAAGATCTATATAAACCAAAAGTTCTATTTTAATTTCAAATCCTAACGCTTTTTGTATATAACGCTTTATTATTTTGCAATTATTATCATTTATTTTATCTTTACTTTTTATAATTACTTTAAGTAAATTTTTATTTTTTACAAGTTGAAATTTTTCTATAGTAAATTCTAAATCTTCAAGAAATTCATCATTTTTAAGTGTTGCATTAATTTTTTTTATAAATTCAGCACTCAAAATACACATCTCCTTTACCCTTTAAAATAACTCAAATTGAAAGGACTCCCAAAAGAGCCCTTTAACATAAATTATAATTCTTCTTCTATTATTTTAAGTAATTCTTCAACTAAGAACTCTTCCTTAACTTTTTTAACAACTTCGCCCTTTTTAAAGATAATTCCCATACCTTTTCCACCAGCGATTCCAATATCTGCATCCCTTGCCTCACCAGGACCATTAACTATACATCCCATAACTGCAACTTTTATATTTTTCTTAGATTCAGATAATTTAGATTCAACCTCATTTGCTATTGAAATCAGATCAATTTCTGTTCTTCCACAAGTTGGACAAGATACAAATTCTATTCCTTCATTTAAATGCCCAAAGTTTTTCAAAAGCTCTTTTCCAACTTTAATTTCTTCTACAGGATCTCCTGTTAAAGAAATTCTTATAGTATCACCTATTCCTTCTGCTATTAAAGTTCCTATTCCTATAGATGATTTTATTGTTCCTCTCCAAATTGTTCCTGCTTCAGTCACACCTAAATGTAATGGATAATCAACCTCTTCAGATGCAAGTCTATAACTTTCTATCATAGTCTTTATATTAGATGATTTTATAGATATTACTATATCATAAAAATCTAATTCTTCTAAAATTTTAACATGATCTAAAGCACTCTCTACTAACGCTTGTGCACAGACTTTACCATATTTATCAAGCTGTTCTTTAGATAATGATCCTGAATTAACCCCTATTCTTATAGGAATATTTTTTTCCTTACAAGCTCTAACAACTTTTTCAACTCTATCTCTGCTTCCTATATTTCCTGGATTAATTCTTATTGCTGAAATCCCATACTCTACACATTTAAGAGCAAGCTTATAATCAAAATGTATATCAGCAACAACTGGTATAGAAACTCTGTTTACAATATCTTTTATAGCTTCAGCAGCTTCCATATCAGGCACAGCACACCTTACTATATCACATCCTGCATTCTGAAGTTCTTCTATCTGAGCTACTGTAGCCTCTACATCTCTAGTATCTGTATTAGTCATTGATTGTACTGTAATTCTTGAATCTCCTCCTACATATACATCTCCAACTTTAACCTTACGTGTTTTTCTCTTTTCAAATGCAAATTCTCTGCTTGTATTTAATACAATATTTTCTGTTTTTATATTATCCATATTATACTCCTCTATATGTTAACTGGAAATAATATATCTTTCAATAAAACTATAGCCATTAAGCCCATAAGTAACATAAATCCGACTGTATTTATAGCATTTAAAACTTTACTTGGTATCTTTTTACCTGTAATACCTTCTATTAAAACTGCAAATATATGTCCACCATCTAATGCTGGGAATGGAATTAAATTGAATATACCAATTTGAACACTTAAAAAAGCTGTTAAATTAAGTAAATTCCAAATACCTACTTTAGCTGCTTCTCCAGCCATTTTTATTATCGTAACCGGTCCTCCAACATCTGTCTTAAAATTAACCTCACCAGTTATAAGCATTTTAAAGCTTGTAAATGTTTGACCAATCATGCCTATTAACTCTTTAAATCCATTAGTTAAACTTTCAGTTATTGTAGGATTTTCAACTTTATGACTATATATACCTATAAGATATAATCCATCTTCATTTTTTTCTGGTTTAATTATTTCTTCTTTTATTTCTCCATTATTTTTTTTATATTCTATAGTAACTGGTGCACCTTTTTCCATTGCTATACCCATAGTAAGGTCATCTGGAGTTAAAAGTTTCTTTCCATTAAGCCTAAGTAAAGTATCTCCTTTTTCAATTCCAGCCTCATATGCTGGTGAATCTTTTACAACATCATCAATTAATGTAGTTGTATAACCAAAATTCATAGTAATCATAGTAAAAATAAACACTGCAAGTACAAGATTCATAAATGCACCTGCAAAAAAAACTATAAATCTTATAAGTGGAGATTTATTCGATAAAGCTCTTTTATCATCAATATCAACCTCATCTCCCTCTGATTCCCCATACATTTGGACAAAACCACCTATTGGAAAAATTCTTATACTATAATCTGTTTCGCCTTTTTTAAAAGAAAAAAGCTTTGGCCCCATACCAATAGAAAATTCTAAAACTAAAACACCACTTAATTTAGCTGCAACAAAATGACCTAACTCATGTATTAATATAATTAGACCAAAAGCTAAAATTGCAAAAATTATGCTCACTAATCCCCCTCCTTAATAATTATTTAGACATTATATTTATTATATACATAATCTCTAACTTCTTTATCTACCCTTATTACATTTTCTAATGTTACTTCTTTCTTGTAATCAAAAATCGCCATACATTCTTTTATTATTTTTTCAATATCTAAATAAACAATTTTTCTTTGTAAAAACAAATCAACAGCTGCTTCATTTGCACCATTTAATATAGCTGGCATAAGCCCTTTTGCTTTTCCTGCTTCAAAAGCAAGTTTTAAGCATGAAAAAACATTAAAATCAGGCACTTCAAAATTTAAATTTTTAATTTTTGCAAAATCAAGTCTTCCCCCTATACTTCCCTCTCTTTTGCAATAATTTAAAGCATATTGAATTGGCAATTTCATATCTGGAACACCAAGTTGAGCAATTACAGCTCCATCTTCATATTCTACCATAGAATGTATAATAGACTCAGGATGCACTACAACCTGTATCTTTTCATATGGACAATTAAATAGAAAATGAGCTTCTATAACTTCTAAGCCTTTATTCATTAAAGTTGAAGAATCTATAGATATCTTCTTTCCCATATTCCATTTAGGATGTTTTAATGCTTTTTCTACAGTTACGTTTTCTAACTGTTCTCTAGTATATCCTCTAAATGGACCTCCTGAAGCTGTCAATAAAATTTTATATATTGGATTTTTTTCATTACCTTGCAAAGATTGAAATATTGCGCTATGCTCAGAATCTACTGGCAATATTTTAACTTTTTTTTCATTTGCTAATCCCATAACCAACTCACCAGCAACGACTAATGTTTCTTTATTAGCAAGTGCAATATCTTTACCAGCTTTTATAGCTTCTATTGTTGGTCTTAAACCAATCATTCCAACTACTGAAGTAACTACAACCTTTACAGTTTTATAGGTAGCAACTTCTATTAAGCCTTCCATACCAAAAATAACTTTTGTATTTAAATTATTTTCTGCTAAAAGTATAACTAGCTTGTCAAAAGATTCTTTATCAGTAATAGCAACTAATTCAACATCAAATTCTTTTATTATTTCTAATGCTAAGTCTATATTTTTATGCGCTGATACAGCCTTAAGACAAAACTCCCCCTTATGATATCTTAAAACATCAAGTGTTTGAGTTCCTATAGACCCAGTAACACCTAAGATAGAAATATTTCTCATTTTAATTTTCTCCTCAGATTTATATATATTTAAAGTTAGTATTCACTTATCTTACAGTCTTTATTTTAAAACATAATTTGTTTAAATACAACTTTTGTTAATATCTATTAACATCATATACTAAAAATTCAAGAGATTATTTTCTTTATATTACTATTTTTAACTATGTATAATATATATATTCTTTAAATAGAAAAAAGATATCTCTTTTGAGATATCTATCTTCCTAAAAATATTGTTAAATAGAAAAATACTATTGTACCTGAAAATAATATACTATCAAATCTATCTAGTATTCCTCCATGTCCTGGTATGAGTTTGCTATAATCTTTAATTCCTGCATATCTTTTAATTGATGATGCTACTAAATCTCCAAACTGACAGAATACACCACAAATTAAACCTATGATTATATAATTATATAAAGCTATACCTTCTACATGTCCTGAAATAAAATATCCAAAAACTCCACATGCTACAGCAGCTCCTATAACACCACCAATAGAACCTTCTATTGTTTTTTTCGGACTAACTTTTGGACATAATTTGTGTTTTCCAAAAAATCTCCCTGAATAGTATGCTGCAGTATCACAAAACCAAGAAGCAAGAAAAATTAACCAAACTAAAAATTCTCCGCCATTCATTCTATTTACTAAATAAATAAAACTAAATAAAACTCCCACATAAATAAACCCTAGCATACTAACTGCTGAATCTATAAAAGTATATTTCACATTAATAACTGGAATACATAAAAGTACTACAGTACCTATTATTATTATTGAAGATAATATACTAAAATTATTGTTAGTTAAATAGTAAATTAATAAAAATATATATCCCATAAACATTACTGGTAATGTTTTTGCAACTTTAGCAGTTTTGTAAAACTCATACATACCTATAACTGATAGTACTATGACTAATGCCTTCAACCATATACCACCTAAAAATATTAGTATCACGAAAGGAGCCATAATAGCTGCTCCTAAGTATCTATTATCAGAATTCATAAATTCACCTCTTATTTGTTAACTCCACCAAATCTTCTGTCTCTATTTTGAAAATCATAAATTGCTTCTCTTAAATCTTCTGGTTTAAAGTCTGGCCAATTTATATTTGAATACCAAAATTCCGAATAAGCACATTGCCATAAAAGATAATTACTAATTCTCTGTTCTCCACTTGGTCTTATTATAATATCTGGATCTGGCATCCCACAAGTATCTAGATATTTCTCAAATACATCTTCTGTAATTTCACTTGAATTTATACCAGAATCAATACATTTTTTAATTGCTCTAATTATTTCATCTCTTCCACCATAATTAAATGCAACATTTAACACAACTCCAGTATTATCTTTTGTAAGTTCTTTTGCCATTGCTATTTCATCTTGACAAAACTTAGGTATTTTATCCAAATCGCCAATAGTAGTTACTTTAACATTGTTGCTATGTAACTCAGCAATTTCCTTTCTTAAAAATTCAACTAATAATTTCATAATTGCATTAACTTCATCTTTTGGTCTTTTCCAATTTTCTGTTGAAAATGCATACAAAGTTAAATATTTAACACCAAGACTATCACATTCTTTAAGGACTTTTCTTATTGTTTCAGCCCCTGCTTTATGCCCCATTGTTCTTGGCAAACCTCTTTTTTTAGCCCAACGTCCATTTCCATCCATTATAATAGCTATATGTTTAGGAATATTGTCCATATCTAAGCTAATATCTTCAATTTCTCCATTTTTTCTACCTTTAAATATATTTATCATAAAGATATCCTCCTAGCTTAAAGTAATTAAGAAAAAAAGCCTGCTAAAGAAAGCAGGCTTTAAGTTTATATACTCATGATTTCTTTTTCTTTAGCTACGATTTCTTTATCGATTTCTTTTATGAATTTATCAGTAATCTTTTGAACTTGATCTTCACCGTTTTTCATATCATCTTCAGTTATTTCATTGTTCTTTTTCATAGCTTTTATTTTGTCATTTGCATCTCTTCTTATTGATCTTAATGCAACCTTTGAATCTTCTCCCATTTTCTTAACTTTTTTAACAAGATCTTTTCTTGTTTCTTCTGTTAATTCTGGAATTATAAGTCTTATCATGCTTCCATCATTTGAAGGATTCATTCCAAGATCTGACTTTAATATTGCTTTTTCGATATCCTTAAGAGTTGATTTATCCCATGGTGCTATTGCAATAATTCTTGGTTCTGGAATAGAAACGTTAGCAACTTGTGATATTGGGCACATAGCCCCATAACATTCTACTTCAACTCTATCAAGCATTTTAGGATTAGCTCTTCCCGCTCTTAAAGTTCCTAAATCTGATATTAAAACAGAAATAGTTTTATTCATTTTTTCTTCCATTAAATTCATAATTGTTTTCATATATATCCTCCTTATAACTATTTAGAAACTATTGTTCCTATATTTTCTCCACTTGCAGCTTTTTTTATATTACCTTCTTCATCTAGAGCAAAAACTATTATAGGGATATTGTTATCCATACATAAAGTTGTTGCAGTTGAATCCATTACTTGAAGTCCTTGTTCTAAAACTTGTATATATGATAATTTATCATATTTTTTAGCATCATTATGTTTATTTGGATCTTTATCATAAACACCATCAACTTTTTTGGCTAAAAGAATAACTTCTGCTTCTATTTCAGCCGCTCTTAATGCAGCCGTAGTATCAGTAGAAAAATAAGGGTTACCTGTACCAGCACCAAATATTACAACTCTACCTTTTTCTAAATGTCTCATAGCTCTTCTTCTTATATAAGGTTCTGCTATCTCTTTCATTTCTATAGCTGTTTGCACTCTTGTATGGACACCGATACTTTCTAATGAATCTTGAAGTGCTAAAGCGTTTATTGAAGTAGCTAACATTCCCATATAATCAGCAGTAGTTCTGTCCATGCCTTCACCTTCTCTGCCTCTCCATATGTTTCCGCCACCTACAACAGCTCCAACTTCTATTCCCATATCAACCAATTCTTTAATTTCTTTAGCAATTCTAGTTGCTACATTGAAATCTATTCCAAATCCATTTGTCCCTGCTAATGCTTCTCCTGATAGTTTTAACATTACTCTTTTATATTTACAAGCTTCCATATTTATTCCTCCAACTGATAAAATCCTTGTTTTTCAAAAAAAGAGAACACCAAAAGTGTTCTCTTATTGCATTTTATTTCTTATTTTGCTCCCATTTTAGCAACTTCTTCTGCAAAGTTCTCTTCAGCTTTTTCGATTCCTTCTCCTCTTTCGAATCTAACGAATCTATTAACTGTTATTGTTGCACCTAATTCTTTAGCTTTTGATTCAACAAGTTTTGTTATTGTCATATCTCCATCTTTAACCCAAACTTGGTCTAAAAGACAAACTTCTTTAAGGTATTTTTTAATTCTACCTTCAACCATTTTTTCAACTATTTTCTCAGGTTTACCTTCGTTAAGTGCTTGAGCTCTGTAAACTTCTCTTTCTTTATCTAAAGCAACATGATCAACTTCTGCTTCTGATAAATACATTGGGTTTGCAGCAGCTATTTGCATACAGATTTCTTTAGCAAGATTTTCTAACTCTTCTGATTCTTTATCACATCCAAGTTCAACCATAACTCCGATTCTTCCTGCTCCGTGGATATAGTCTTTAACTACTCCATTAGCAACTGTGAATTTCTCGAATCTTCTTAAACTCATGTTTTCTCCGATTTTAGCTATTAATTCTGTTAAAGCAGCTTGAACTGTTTTTCCTGCTTCAAACTCTGCTGCTAAAACTTCTTCTACATTAGCATAGTTTCCGTTTGCAATAAGTTTTGCTAATGCATCAGCAAATCCTACGAAATCTTCATTTATAGCAACGAAATCTGTTTCACAGTTAAGTTCTAATATAACTCCTGATTTTTTATCTTCAGCGATATAAGTTTTAATTATACCTTCTGCAGCAACTCTTCCTGATTTTTTAGCAGCAGCAGCAAGACCTTTTTCTCTTAAAACTTCTACAGCTTTTTCAATATCTCCAACTGCTTCTGATAATGCTTTTTTACAATCCATCATCCCTGCACCAGTTTTTTCTCTTAATTCTTTAACCATTTTTGCTGTTATCATTATAAAATCCTCCTAAAACTTTTAGGTAAAGGGTACATAAGAACTTTCTCATCTACCCTTTCACCATATTATTCAGCTATTGATTCACCTTGTCTTCCTTCTAAAACAGCGTCTGCCATTTTTGCAGCTATTAATTTAACCGCTCTTACAGCATCGTCATTTCCTGGAATTACGTAATCTACTACATCAGGATCACAGTTTGTATCTACGATAGCAACTACTGGGATTCCTAATATTTTAGCTTCTGATATAGCATTACTTTCTTTTCTTGTATCTACTACAAACATAGCTCCTATATTTGAAACGTTAAGGTCTTTAATACCACCTAAGTTTCTTTCTAATTTTTCCATTTCACCTTTTAATTGAATAACTTCTTTCTTAGGTAAAACTTCAAAAGTTCCGTCTTCTTCCATTGTGTGTAAAGCTTCTAATCTAGCTATTCTTGTTTTTATTGTTTTGAAGTTAGTTAACATTCCACCTAACCATCTGTGGTCAACATAGTGCATGTTTGATCTTATAGCTTCTTCTTTTATAGCGTCTTGAGCTTGTTTCTTTGTTCCAACGAAAAGAACATCTTTCCCTTCTATTGCAACTTCTCTTACGAAATCATAAGCTTCTTCTGCTTTTTTAACTGTTTTTTGTAAATCTATTATGTAGATTCCGTTTCTTTCTGTGAAGATGTATTCAGCCATCTTAGGGTTCCATCTTCTTGTTTGGTGTCCAAAATGAACTCCAGCTTCTAATAATTGTTTCATTGAAATTACTGACATTAATTTGTCCTCCTTAATTTTGGTTATTCCTCCACTATTTAACTTTCTAAAAAACTTCCTTAACTACAAGGCACCATTAATTAGATCAAATAATGTGTGTATTTATTACCTTAGTTAGTATAGCATAGCTAAATTAAAGTATCAATAACAAAATAAATTTTTTCAAAAAAAAAAGCATCCTATAAACTATAGGATGTCTTTTTTACTTTATTTTATTTAACTCTATTAATAATTTTTCATTTAAAATCTTAATATGAGTTCCTTTCATTCCAAGACTTCTAGTTTCTATTACTCCTGCACTTTCAAATTTTCTTAATGCATTTACAATTACTGATCTTGTTATTCCAACCTTATCAGCAATTTTAGAAGCCACTAGTAAACCTTCACTGCCATTTAATTCATTAAAGATATGCTCTACCGCTTCTAACTCTGAATACGATAGAGTCCCTATAGCTAATTGAACGACCGCTTTTTTTCTAGCCTCTTCTTCTAACTCTAAACGTTTGGATCTTAATATTTCCATCCCTACAACTGTAGCACTGTATTCTGACAACACTAAATCATCATCTGTAAAACCTTCTCCAAATCTAGCTAAAAGAAGCGTCCCTAGTCTTTCACCATTTCCCAATATAGGAACTACTGTAGAAATTTTATCTGACATTGGACATAGTCCTTGTCCTTCAAATACACACTCTCCATTATTAGGTGTATTTGATACTGTATTATTATTACTCAAAAGTCTTTTATTATAACTTGATGGAAACTTTCGATCTCTAACAACCTTTTCTTTCATTATGTTACATTCAAACTTTTCGCAAAATGCATAACCTAAAACAATCCCTTTAGATTCAACTAAATAGACGTTACATTCTAATACTTCACTTAATATGTTACATATATCTTCAAAAACAACTATATCGCTTCCAGATTTTTGTAATATTTTATTAAGTTTTCTCGTCTTTTCTAATAAAGCTGACATGAAACTCCTCCTCACTATAAAATACTAGGCATTTATTATAATATGTATTCAAAACTCTTCTCAAAATTATACTACATAAATTAAAGTCATGCACTAGTATTTTCAATAATATACCAATATTAATTGGTATTTATTCAACTATTCCTCTTCAGCTTTTTTTTCTTCAGGTAAATCTATTCTTTCTTTACATTCTTTATTACTACATTCTAAGAATTGTCCTTTTGCCTTTGAATATTTTTTAACCATAAATGCAGAACATTTTGGACATTTTTGTGCAACTGGTTCATTCCAACTTACAAAATTACAATCTGGATAATTAGAACATCCATAAAATCTATTTCCCTTTTTGCTTCTTTTAGCAACTACATCTCCTCCACAAAGTGGACATGGTGCATCAACTTTTTCAACTATTGGTTTTGTATTTTCACATTCTGGATATCCTGGACATGCTAAAAAGTCTCCAAATCTTCCATGTTTTATAACCATCATTCTACCACACTTATCACAAGGAACATCACTTATTTTATCCTCTATAACTATTTTAGATATTTCGCTCTCGGCTTTTTTAATATCTTCATTTAGTGGTTTGAAGAATTCATCTACGACTTTTTTCCATTCTAAAGTTCCTTCTTCAACAGAATCTAGCTTATTTTCCATAGCAGCTGTAAAATCTGCATCTACTATAGTTTTAAAATACTCTGAAATTATACTATTAACTATAATCCCAAGTTCTGTAGGATATAAAACTTTCTTCTCTCTATTAACATATTTTCTACTAACAAGAGTTGTTATTGTCGGAACATAAGTACTTGGTCTTCCTATTCCTTTTTCTTCTAAAAGTTTTACTGAAGATGCTTCCGTATATCTTGCTGGTGGTTGTGTAAAATGCTGTTTACCTTCTATTGTATTCATATGTAAAACTTCATTTTCTACAATTTCTGGAAGTAACACATCTTCTTCATCATCTGAATTTATATAATCATAAATTTTCATAAATCCATCAAATTTAATATTAGACCCACTAGCTCTTAATTTATAATCTCCATTTATAATCTCTATACTATTTGTTTTTAATAAACAATTTTCCATTTGACTTGCAATAAATCTATTCCATATCAAGGTATAAAGTTTATATTGATCTCTAGATAAATTTTCTTTTGCAACTTCTGGTGTAATATCTACATATGTTGGTCTTATTGCCTCATGGGCATCTTGTATATTTTTTTTACCCTTAAAAACTCTATCTTCTTTTGGTAAATATTCACTTCCATATGTTTCTGTTATGAATTCTTTTGCCTTATCTTTAGCATCATTTGATATTCTTACAGAGTCTGTTCTCATATAAGTTATAAGACCCACTGTACCAAACTTTTTAACTTCAACCCCTTCATAAAGTTGTTGAGCTATTTGCATAGTTTTCTTAGTCATGAAATTCAACTTTTTACTTGCATCTTGTTGAAGTGTACTTGTTGTAAAAGGTGCTAAAGGCTTTTTAGTTCTAGTACCCGTTTTAACTTTCTTAACAACATATTCTCCATTGCTAAGATCTTTTATTATTTGATCTGCCTCTTCTTTATTTTTAATTTCTACTTTTTTACTTTTTTTTGTAGATAATTTAATTGGAAAAACTTTTTTGCTTTTTTCAAGTTTTATATCGACAGTCCAATACTCTACTGGTTCAAATTCTTCTATTTCCTTTTCTCGGTCACAAATCATTTTAAGCATAGCAGATTGAACTCTCCCTGCACTTAATCCCCATTTCACATTTTTCCATAAAAGTGGACTAATTTCATATCCAACAAGTCTATCTAACACTCTTCTTGCTTGCTGTGCATTAACAAGATTTTCATTTATAACTCTCGGTTTTTTTATTGATTCTTTTACCGCATTTTTAGTTATTTCATTAAACTCAATTCTGCATTTTTCTCCATCTGCTATCTTTAAAACATTTGCAAGATGCCATGAAATAGCTTCTCCTTCTCTATCAGGGTCAGTCGCAAGATAAATCTTATCACTTTTTTTTGCAAGCTTTCTAAGCTTTGTTAAAAGTTCCCCTTTTCCTCTAATAGTGATATATTTTGGTTCATAATTTTCTTCTATATTAACACCTAATTGGCTTTTTGGTAAATCTCTTACATGCCCCATTGAAGCCTCAACTACATAATTTTTTCCTAAATATTTTTCTATAGTTTTTGCTTTTGCTGGTGACTCAACAATTACTAACTTTTGACCCATAGTAACTCTCCGAAATTCGGAGCTTCACCCCCTCTAATTATTTCGCAATATTTTTTTCATATAATTATTTCCTGTTAACCCAACAACTTCGTTATTGAATTGCATTTCAAATAATAACTCATTAATAATATTTCTGTCAACTTTAATTTTTTTCATAATTTCATTTAAATGCATTGGTTCATCATCTAAAATCTCTAATATTTCTAGCTTTATATTATAGTTTGTTTTCTTTAAATTAGGTTTGTAATATAATCCTAATTCTTTAAACACACTAAAAATGTCCATATAAATTAATGCTCCATCATTTATAAGAGCATTACACCCTTTGCTAAACTCTGAATTTATACATCCTGGAACAGCATAAACATTTTTATTTTGTATACAAGCATGATATGCTGTATTTGTTGCTCCACTTTTTTCACTTGCTTCTATTACTATAACACATTTAGATAAAGCGCTTATAAGCCTATTTCTTCTTGGAAAATTATAAAACATAGGTGCTGTTCCCGGCAAAAATTCAGTTAATACTACACCATTTTTGCCTATCTCGTTAAACAGTTTAGTATTTATTTTAGGATATATTATATCTATTCCACACCCTAAAACACTAACATTAAAAAGATTATTTTCAATAGCTACTTTATGTGCAATTGAATCTATTCCTTTAGCTCCGCCACTAACTATTCCCATGTTATCTTGCCCGCTTATTTCACTTACTATCCTTCTTGCTGTATCTTCTCCATATTTACTATGTTTTCTAGAGCCTACTATAGCAATAAAATTTTTAGAATTCAAATATTTTATTTGTCCTTTATAAAAAAGGGCAAATGGAGGATCTTCTATTTGTTTTAAGGACTCTGGATAATTTATTTCATCATAAATAACAATAAAATACTCTTTTTTATATAATTGCTCCTCTAATTTCTTGATTTTATCACTATTTAAATTAATTGCAAGTATTTTTTTTAAATATTTTGTATTTTTAAATATCTTTTCCCTATTTTTATATATTAAAAAATAGTCTTTTTCTATATTTATTATACTTATTTTAGCCTTAGAGGGAATATCTAATATTATAAACCATAATTTATATACATCCATAAAATTATAGCACCTCCCCTCTAATATTTTTGCGATAACCTATAGCTTCATAAAGGTGTTCTAAACTTATTTCATCTGAATCCTCAATATCTGCAATAGTTCTTGCTATTTTAATAATTTTATGAAGTGCTCTACTACTAAGACTAAAACTTTCATATATTTTTCCTAAAGTTTTATGAACATCTTCACTTAAATTAATAAACTCCTCTATATGCTTATGAGTAAGTTCAGAATTTGTCGAAATCCCCAGTTTTTTATACCTCTCTCTTTGTCTTAATCTAGCTTTTTTTATACACCCTAAATCAATTTTTTCACTTTTATCCATATTACTCAAGCTATCATAGTTAACATATGAAACAAACGAAAAAATATCTATTCTATCTCTCATTGCTTTTGATAATTTATTTTCATATACTTGTATCGCCTTTTCACTACAAATACATTTCCTATTCTCTAACCCACTTAAGTAATTTCCACATGGACATGGATTAAAAGCTGCAACTAGCGTAAATTTAGATGGATACTCAACCTGCCCAGCACATCTAGATATACTAATACTTCCTTTTTCTATTGGCTCTCTTAAACTTTCTAATACTCGTCTATCAAACTCTAAAAGTTCATCTAAAAATAAAACACCATTATGTGCTAGAGATATTTCTCCTATACTTAAATCTCTTCCGCCACCAATTAAAGCTCCTCTTGTAATTGTATGATGTGGTGCTCTAAAAGGTCGACTATTAACTATTCCTTGTTGCAACAACCCCTTTATACTATAAAGTTTACTCACCTCTAAAGACTCTTCAAACGTAATATCTGGCAATAATTCAATTAAAGATTTTGCTAATAAGGTTTTACCTGAACCTGGTGGTCCTTGTAATACTATATTATGCCCTCCTGCTGCACTAATCATTAATGCTCTTTTAGCACCTTCTTGACCTGCTATACTATTAAATAATTCTACTTTTGTTTCAAGAGTCTGAAACGCTCTAATTTTTTCAGGTTTTAAGTGTCCATAATCTAAAAACTCTATTACTTCTTTTAAATTATTAAGTGCATATATTTCTATCCCATCTATGCTATCACATTCAATTAAATTTTCTTTAGGTATCACAAATTTACTTACTCCAACTTTTTTAGCATCTAAAATAGCTCCTAATATTCCATTTACTTTACGCAATTCTCCATTTAAAGATAATTCTCCAATGAACAAAAAGTTTTTATCTTCTATATTTTTTATTTGATTACTTTCTATTAAAATACCTATCGCTATTGCTAAATCCAAAAAAGATCCTTTCTTTTTTATATTTGCAGGTGCTAAATTTACAGTTATGCGGCCTAAAGGAAAATTATAATTTGAATTTTCAATAGCTGTTCTCACTCTTTCCTTAGATTCTTTAACAGAGGTATCTGCAAGACCTACTATACCAAAGTTTGGAAGACCTTTCGAAATATCAACTTCTATATTTAATAAAACTCCTTCAACACCTTCATAAGATGAAGATAAAATTGTTACTGCCATATAATAAACACTCCTATATTAATTAATTTATTATATTCCTTTCCTTTTCTCAAATATTTTAAACAATTATTATTCTTTTTTTGAAAAATTCTAAAAGTTTATGGCAATAATTATTAAAAGGTGATTATTTATGAAAAAATTAAACAAAGAAATAGGCAATTTTGGTGAAAAACTTGCTGTAGATATTTTAAAAGAAAAAAAACATATAATTTTAGAACAAAATTATAGATCAAAACTAGGTGAAATAGACATTATTTCACTTATCATTCCTGACATATTAGTCTGCACTGAAGTAAAGACTAGATATTCAAATAAGTTCGGCTTACCACTAGAATCTATTACAAAAAAAAAGATTGCCAATCTAATCAAAACTATAAATTATTATTTATTTAAAAATAGTATTTCTACCTATTATATACGCTTTGATGTCATAGAAATTTATCTTAATACTGATAATACAACCTATAACTTTAACCACATAGAAGATGCTTTTAGAACATAAAAAAGGAAGTGATTCAAACACTTCCTTTTTTATATTTTAATCTATCAAATTTTTAATAAAATATTTTCTATGAATCTCGGTAGCACCATGCTCTTTAAGACCTTCTAAATGCTTTTTAGTCCCATATCCAACATTATTTTCAAAATCATAATCAGGATATTTTTTGGCATATTCTTTCATTAAATTATCTCTATATACTTTAGCAATAATTGATGCACATGCAATAGATGCACTTTTCCTATCACCTTTTATTACTGACTTATTTTCACCATCATAATTTTTTATAAGATAGCCATCTGACAAAGTAATACCAATTTCTACTCCAAGATTTTTACATGCTTCTATAAAAATTTGATTATTACAATACGAGATACCTTTTTCATCAATTTCTTCATTTGATTTTTCAGATATACTATATGCTATAGCTTTAGATTTTATCTCTTGTGCTAATCTTTCTCTTTTAACCTCTGAAAGCATTTTAGAATCATTTATTTCTAAAATTATTTTTTCCATATTTTCTAAATCAAGGACAACACTAGCTGCAACTATTGGCCCTGCAAGAGGTCCTCTTCCAACTTCATCAACCCCTGCTACAACTTTTCCTTCACCTAATGTTTTATCAAATTCATACATTGACTTAACCCTATCAATTTCTGCAAGATAAGCTTTTATTTGTTTTTCTAACTTACTTGCAAGAGCTAACACATTTTTTCTATCATCTTTTTTCAAAAGGTCTATAACATTATATAATAAATCTAAATTTTCTTTTGTTATTTCAATTTCTTTAGTTTTTTCACTTAAAATTTTAAATGAAATTTTCTTTTCTGTAGATTCTTTTATTAATTCTAATATATCCATAATAAAATCCTCCTAAATTAATTTATAAAGTTTTTGTTCTAGGTCTTCTTTTATTCTTTATTTTCTTAGAACCCTTTGTTCCCTTAATCTTTTTAACTTTACTCTCAGCTTTTTCTTTTTTCTTAGTTTTAATTTCATCTTTTATTTTTTTCTTTTCTTGATACTCTTCAAACTTACTAACCTTTTTAGGTTTATCACCTTCTAAAAGTTTAGTAGCTTCTTGTATTTCTTTATTTACTTTAGCTTCTTGTCTTTTTATTTTTTTCTTTTCTTTTTTTATTTTTTTATCATATTTTATTTTTTCTTCTTCTGTAAATTCCCTATCTTCTTCTTTTTCAATCTCATCATAAGGCCCTTCAAGTGTTATATTTCCTATAACACCGCCTCTAAACTCATCTAACACTATAGCAGAAATTCTGTTATAGTTGACTCTGTTTCCAGACATAATGCAACCTCTTTTTTTAGCAATAGCATCTAAATTTTCGATGGGATTATCTGAAACTTCGTCTAACTTATATCTATCTTCTAACTTATCTCTAGCTATTAATGTTAATTTTTCGATAAGTTTATATGTAAGTTCTTCAGTATCCATTATTTCGTCTTTAATTGCCCCTGTAAACGCTAAGTTATATCCTGTTGCCTTATCTTCAAATTTAGGCCATAAAACACCTGGAGTATCTAGCAGATCTATATCATAAACAGTTTTAATCCATTGATTATTTTTTGTAAGCCCAGGTCTATCCCCTGTCTTAGCAATATTATTCTTAGCCATTTTATTTATAAATGTAGATTTCCCAACATTGGGTATACCTACAACCATTGCTCTTGTTGTAAAATTAACAACACCTTTTGCTCTAAGTTTATCATGTTTTTCTTTTAACAATTCATCTAATGCTGGTTTAATAGTATGTAGTCCTTTTCCATTAATAGCATTTACCTCAAGAACTGTTGTTGTATCATTATTTAAAGCTTTCTTCCATTCCTTTGTTATGCTAGAATTAGCCAAATCACTCTTATTTAAAAGGATAAGTCTTGGTTTATCTCCACAAATTCTATCTATTTCAGGATTTTTTGATGCTCTAGGTATTCTAGCATCCCTTATCTCTATAACAGCATCAACAAGTGCTAAACTTTCTTCTATCTTCCTTCTAGTTCTTGCCATATGCCCAGGGAACCATTGTATTGTCATATTAACATCTCCTTTCTTGTCTTATCTTAAATATCTATATAATAAAAAACGGGACTATTACTAGCCCCTGTTCTCTATGATAATCAGATTTAATTATCTTACTTTTAATTCTCTTACTTTAGCAGCTTTACCTACTCTATCTCTTAAGTAGAATAGTCTAGCTCTTCTTACTCTACCTCTTCTTACTACTTCTAATCTATCGATTATTGGAGCATTAACAGGGAAAGTTCTTTCAACACCAACACCAGAAGCTAATCTTCTTACTGTGAAAGTCTCTCTTAATCCACCGTTTTGTCTTTTTATAACTGTTCCTTCGAACATTTGGATTCTTTCTTTTTCTCCCTCTTTAATCTTAACATATACTTTAACTGTATCCCCTATGTGGAACTCAGGTAAGTCTGTTCTGATTTGTTCTTGTTCGATTGATCTTAATAATTCGTTCATTGTGCATTCCCTCCTCGATTAACTATAATGTGACGCTCTTAAACAAAATAT
The DNA here is from genome assembly GCA_051656585.1 of Sarcina sp. Taxonomy (GTDB): domain Bacteria; phylum Bacillota; class Clostridia; order Clostridiales; family Clostridiaceae; genus Sarcina. The sequence continues at coordinate 89,339 of JBOGCE010000023.1, forward strand.
GTATTGCCAGAGGAACGCCCGTACTAGCACAAAGTCTATTCTATCATATGTTTACATAGTAAGCAACTATATTCTATCATCTTCTAGAATTTTTTTATCTTCCTTTGTAAGTACTAATTTTTCATATAAATCAGGTCTTCTTTCTCTTGTAATTTGTAAAGATTTTTTTCTTCGCCATTTTCTTATATTCTCATGATGTCCTGATATTAAAATACTAGGTACAACCTCATTTTCATATTCAAATGGACGTGTATACTGTGGATACTCTAAAGTTCCATCATAAAAAGACTCTTCTTGAAAACTCTCTTCCTTCCCAAGAACTCCAGGTATTAATCTACAGATACTATCTATTACAGGAATCGCTGCCATTTCACCACCTGTAAGAACAAAATCACCTAAAGATATCTCCATATCAAAATATTTATAGACTCTTTCATCTATGCCTTCATAATGCCCACATACAAATATAAGATTTTTTTCTTTAGCAAGTTCACTTGCAATGTTTTGATTAAATGTCTTACCTCTTGGTCCTAAAAATATAACTTTTCCATTATTACTTTCTTTAATTGTTTTAATAGCATCCACAACAGGTTGTGGTGCCATAACCATTCCTGCCCCACCACCATAAGGTGCATCATCTACTTTTTTATGTTTATTAAGCGTATAATCTCTAATATTTATAGCTTCTATTTCTAAAAGATTATTTTCCTGTGCTCTTCCCATAATACTATGCGAAAAAAGATCAAACATCTCTGGAAATAATGTTAAAATACTAATTTTCATCTAACCATTCCTTTGAAGGTCTTATGACTATTAATTTATCAGCTACATTTATTTCATATACAAACTCTTTAGTTACTGGAACCAATATTTCTTTATTTCCCTTAACCCAATAAACATCATTACTTCCTGTTTTTATAACATCTGATATTTTTCCATACTCAAAATCTTCTGTATCTTTAACTACACAACCTATTAAATCAGCAATAAAGAAAGTATCTTCAGGAAGTTCTACTGCATCTTTTCTTAGAACTTCTAAATAAGGTCTTTTAAACTTATACTTTTCTGCTTCATTCATAGAATTAATTCCTTCAAGTTTTAAAACAACTTTATCTTTTAAAAACTTAACATTTTCTACTTTTACTAACTCCTTATTTAAATAAACTTCCTTCAAGCCTTTAAATCGACTCATATCATCTGTTAATGGCATTACTTTTACATCACCCATTACTCCATGAGTATTTATTATTTGTCCTATTCTTAAAAACTCTATCATTAAAAATCACCTCTTAAATATCTATATGTATAAAAAGAGTTAGGTCACCCTAACTCTTTTTTATATAATATCTAGCTCAACTCTTTTGTTTTCCTTGGTTGTAGCTGCTTTTATAACTGTTCTAATCGCTTTAGCAACTTTACCTTGCTTTCCTATGATTTTTCCGGTATCAATTTCTGATACTTTCAGCTTTAGTATAATCTTATCCTCTCTCACTTCTTCAGTTATGTATACATCATCAGGAGAGTCAACTAATGATTTTGCTATTAGTTCAACTAACTCTATCACTTTCATAGTATGCTAAGAACTTAGCAACTCACCTCCCTGGAAATTATTTGTTGATTCCAGCTTTAGCAAAAAGTCTTTTAACAACATCTGTTGGTTGTGCACCATCTGCTAACCATTTTGTAGCTTTCTCAGCGTTTATTTTAACTTCTGTTTCTTTAGCTACTGGATTGTAGTATCCAATCTCTTCGATGAATTTACCATCTCTTGGAGCTCTTGAATCAGCTACAACTATTCTGTAGAAAGGAGCTTTATGTGCACCCATTCTTCTTAATCTTATTTTAACTGCCATGTCATTTTCACCTCCTTTAAAAAATAATATATATATTTACTTCATAAACGGCATTTTACCAAGTAATCCCTTCTTACCAGGACCTTTTGTAAGAGATTTAAATTGCTTCATTTGCTTTTTCATCATCCCATGACCTTTTATGAGTTTATTAACATCTTGCATAGTAGTTCCTGACCCTTTAGCTATTCTAAGTTTTCTAGAATTTGATCCATTTAATAAATTAGGATTTTTTCTTTCTTTATCTGACATAGAATAAATAATTGCCTTAACTTTATCTATTTCTTTTTCACTGTTTGAAAGATCTAAATCACCTAGTTCTTTCGCATTAACACCTGGAATCATCTCTAAAAGTTTATTGATTGGTCCAAGCTTCTTCATTTGTTCCATTGCTTTTAAATAATCATTAAAATTAAAATCTTGATTAGTCATTTTTTTAGCAAGATCTTCAGCCTCTTTTTGATCTATAGATTCCTGTGCTTTTTCTATAAGAGATAAAACATCTCCCATCCCAAGAATTCTTGATGCCATTCTATCTGGATGGAATACTTCTAGATCACTCATCTTTTCTCCCATACCAGCGAACTTAATAGGCTTCTCAGTTACTTTCCTAATTGATAATGCTGCTCCACCTCTAGTATCACCATCAAGTTTTGTTAAAATAACTCCGGTAATATCTAATGTATTATTAAATGTTTGTGCAACATTTACAGCATCTTGTCCTGTCATAGAATCAACTACTAGAAGTATTTCTGTTGGATTAGCAACTTCTTTAACATCTTTTAGTTCCTGCATTAATTCTTCATCTATGTGAAGTCTACCTGCAGTATCTATGATTACTACATTATTCCCATTATCTCTTGCATGTGCAATACCAGCTTTAGCTATATCAACAGCTTTAACTTTATCTCCCATTGAGAATACCGGTATATCAATTTGTTTCCCAACAACTTCTAATTGCTTAATAGCTGCAGGTCTATAAATATCACAAGCTACAAGTAAAGGTTTCTTATTTTGTTTTCTTAAATGTAATGCAAGTTTTCCTGTCATTGTTGTTTTACCTGCACCTTGAAGTCCAACCATCATTAAAACTGTTAATCCACTTGATGAATAATTAAGTTTACTTTCTGATTGTCCCATAAGAGCAGTTAACTCTTCATTAACAATTTTTATAACTTGTTGTCCTGGTGTTAAACTTTCTAAAACGTCTTCACCAACACATTTCTCACTAACTGATTTTATAAACTCTTTAACAACTTTAAAGTTTACATCAGCCTCTAATAGAGCAAGCTTTACTTCTCTCATAGCATCTTTAATATCTTTTTCAGTAAGTCTTCCTTTGCCCTTTAACTTTTTAAAAGCATCTTGTAATTTTGATGCTAAATTATCAAAAGCCATGTTCATACCCTCCTATGCGTTAATAATCCTATCAATTTCTATATCAAGCATTTCTAATATTTCATCATTTAATGAATGTTTAGATTTTAAAGCTTTAAGAATTTCTTCCTTTAAGATTATTCTTTTTCTATATTTATCTAATAGTTTAAGTTTTTCCTCATAAGCTGATAATTGTTTTGAACATCTTTTTATCAAGTCAAAAGTTGCTTGCCTACTCGTATTATTTAATTCAGCTATCTCAGCTAACGATAAATCATCATTATAGTAAAGATTCATTATGTTAAGCTGTTTCTCAGTTAGTAAGGAACTATAATAGTCTAATAACATTGATATTTCAAATCTATCTTCCATCTAATCACCTTACTCACAAATGATATATTATCAGAATTATATATGAGTGTCAAGTATTTTTACTTAACACTTATATTTTTTTCAAAATAAGTGTTAAAGCTTAATATATAAGACTTTTCAAAACATTTTAATTATTGATAAAATGAATTTTTCAATAATTATCAACTAAAAATTTATTTTTATAATAAGGCATTTGCAAAATCTTTAGGATCAAACTCTTGTAAATCATCTATTCCTTCACCAACACCAATGTATCTAACTGGTATATTTAATGTTGCTTTTATAGAAATAACTACTCCACCTTTTGCAGTACCATCTAACTTTGTTAAAATTATACCATCTATAGGACATGCTTCCATAAATTGTTTTGCCTGTATAACAGCATTTTGTCCTGTTGTAGCATCTAAAACAAGTAATGTTTCCTTATCAATATCGCCAAGTTCTCTATCTATGATTCTATTTATTTTAGCTAATTCATCCATAAGATTTTTTTTGTTATGAAGTCTTCCTGCTGTATCACAAATTAAAACATCTACATTTCTAGCCTTTGCAGCTGCAACTGCATCGAAAACTACTGCTGCTGGATCTGACCCTTCTGTATGTTTTACTAAATCAACTCCTGATCTTTTGCTCCAAACATCTAATTGATCTATTGCAGCTGCTCTAAATGTGTCAGCTGCTGCAAGTAAAACTTTTTTACCTTCACTTTTATATTTAGCCGCAAGTTTTCCTATAGAAGTTGTTTTCCCAACTCCATTAACACCAATTATCAATAATACTTTCTTATCACTTTTTGCCTCTTCTCTTTCTGAACCTTCTAAAAGCATTTCTTCAATTACCGCTTTCATTGCAGGTATAATTTCTTCTGGATCATTAATTTTATCTTTTCTTATTTTTATCTTAAGATTTTCTATTATTTTAAGAGTTGTTTCCATTCCTACATCCGAAGTAATAAGAGCTTCCTCTAATTCTTCATATAAATCATCATCAATAGTTACTGCAAGTCTTAAAGTTTCATTAATTTTATCAGTTAAACTGTCTCTAGTTTTACTTAATCCATCTTTTAACTTGTCAAATAATTTTCCAAACATCAAATCTCTCCTTCTCTTTTGCGAATTATTTTTTATTTAAATCAACAGATACCACTTTAGAAATACCTTTTTCCTCCATAGTTACTCCATACATAACATCTGCAACTTCCATAGTTCCTTTTCTATGTGTTATTACAATAAACTGAATATCATGTGTAAATCCTTTTAAAAATTCAGCATACCTCACTACATTGACATCATCAAGTGCAGCTTCTATCTCATCTAATATACAGAATGGTGTAGGTTTCATTCTTAAAATAGCAAACATAAGTGCAATTGCAGATAAAACCTTTTCTCCACCTGACATTAGATTGATATTCTGTATTTTTTTTCCTGGAGGTTGAACTTTTATTTCTATATCACTTGATAATTCATCTTCATCATTCAAAATCAACTTAGCACTTCCACCTTTGAACAATTCCTTAAAAGTAATATCAAAATTATTACTAAGTATATTGAAATTTTGCCTAAAAATAACTTTCATTTTTGATATCATTTCATCTATTATACCAATAAGTTCAGATTTAGCATTTTCAAGGTCAGCTCTTTCTGTAACTAAAAATCTATATTTTTCTATAAGTTCTTTATACTCTTCAATAGCATTAACATTAACAGTCCCTAAATTATTAATCTTTGATTTTAAAGCGTATATATTCATTTTATGTTTTTCTATATCTTCTATAATCTCTGAGTTTTCTATCGCATCATCAACATTAATATTATATTCTTCAACTAATTTAAGTATAGAATTTTCCTTCTCACTTTCATATTTAGTATCTATTATTTTATGACGATGTATTTCTTCCTCTTTTTTTGCTATAGCTAAAATAGTATTTTCTATTTCTCCTTCAACTTTAACTATTTTTTCTTTTATTTTTGCCCTAAAACCTTCAAACTCTTTGCTTTTTTCCTGCATATTAGACAATTTTTCTTTTTCAAAATTTATAAAGTTTTTCTTATCTAATATATTTTTTTCAGCAGTTTTATTTGAATGTATGTTATCTTCTATATACTTCTTAGATCTAGTAATATTTGTATTAACACTTTTAATTTCTGTGCTTATACGAATTATATTTTTATTATTACTTTGCACTTTTTCTGTTATACTTGCTAGTTCAATTTTTTTATTTGTTAATTCATTTTCTATTTTTGATATTTCTATGTCTAAATTGCTAATTACATCTTCTAAGGTTTTAATTAAAATTTTATTATCATCATCTTTATTCTTCAAATTAGAATATTTTTTTTCTAAAATTTCAAGATTTTTTATTATATTTTCAAGTTTTACATTTATATCTTCTAATTCTAAAGTAATATTTTTAGATGATGTTTTAATATTAAAAATTTCATTTTCTACTCTTTTTATTTCATTTCTAATATTAACAACTTCTAATTCATTTTTATGAAGCTCTTTATCGAAATCAATAATTAAGCTTTTTTTATCTTCTATAAATTTTTCAATTTTATTTATTTTAAGTTTAAATTGAAGCCTACTATTTTTATTTACTTCAATTTTTCTTTTTAATTCATCTATTTCAACTCGTCTAGATATTATTCCCGCACTTTTACCATTTATACTTCCACCAGTTAAAGCACCACCAGTATTTATGACTTCGCCGTCTAAAGTTACAATTTTATATTTATAAGAACTTCTTTTTGCAAAACTCAAAGCAGCTTCTATATTTCTACAGATAATAGTTCTTCCTAGTACATAATTTATTATATTCTCATATCGAGCATCAAATTCAACTAAATCAGAAGCTATACCTAAATATCCTTCTGATTCTCTAAGTTCTGATGGAATACTAATTTTCTTTCCTTTAATAATTGACATTGGTAAAAAGGTTGCTCGTCCTAACTTATTCTTTTTCAAGTGTTCTATCATTTTTTTGGCAATAAATTCATCACTAGTAATAACGTTAGAAATAGCAGCACCTAAACTTATTTCTATAGCTAATTCATATCCTTTTTTAGTGTTTAAAACATCACCTAATATATATCCACTATTCTCTATTACATTAAGTTTACTTGCCTTAATATCTAAAAATAACCTTTTTACTGAATAATTATATCCCTCATGATTTTCTTCTAATTTTTTTAGAATGTCCAAACTCGCTTGATTTTTAGTATTTTCACTTATAATCTTATTTAGCTCTAAATTATAATTTTTTAATATTTCTTCATCTTTTATTAAATCTTCCGCTTTTATATTTTTATCGCTAAAGATTTTTTCTTTAATGTTATTTTTTTCTTGTAGTTCTTTGTCTAGACTTATTTTAGTTGCAATATTAACTTTATGAGCAACGCTTAAAGATTCTAACTTATTATTTCTCTCTTTTATAATTGCTGTAAAATCTTGCATTTTATTGTTAAAAGTTTCTTTTTGATTTAAATAATTAGCTTCTTCTTTTATAGCCTCTAAGTCTTTACTTTTCAGCGCCTCTTGCTCTAGTTTGTTTTTTTCATTTAAAACTTTTAATTCTTTTAATTTTATATCATAAGATTCAATAGACTTTTCTAAAGCTTCTGTAGTACTTATTTTAGAATTTATATCATTTTCTAAAGCTTCTTTTTCAAGATTTAAACTTTTAATCTTTTCATATTCAAATTCTAAATCTTTTTTAGTTTTATTTATAGTAGCATTACTATTTTTAATTTTTTCTTCTAGTAATTTTATTTCATATTCCGCTTTAGAAATTTCTTCTTTTTTATTTATATAACTTTCTTTTTTACTTAAATCTTCTTGTTCTAATTTTTCAAGATTTAACTTTAAAGCTTTCAATGTTTCTTTAGATATAGAATTTTTCTTTTTTTCTTCATTACAATCATTTTCTAAAGCTTCTAACACATACTTTTTTTCTTTTATTTGATTATTTATTCTAAGTAAATTATTTACCAATAAATTAATATCTTTTTGCTTAAGTTCACTTGTAAGTTCTAAATATTTTTCTGCTTTCTTTTTTTCTATTTCTAAAGGGTGTATTCTTTCTTCATAAGTATAAACTATATCATTTATCCTAATCAAATTTTCATCCGTATTTTTAAGTTTTCTTTCAGCTTCATTTTTTCTAGTTTTATATTTCACAATTCCTGCTGCTTCTTCAAGTAAAGCTCTTCTATCTTCCGACTTTCCACTTAAAATAGCATCTATTTTACCTTGTCCTATAAGAGAATATCCTTCTTTACCAATCCCTGTATCCATAAAAAGATTAACAACATCTTTTAATCTACAAGCTGTATTATTTATAAGATATTCACTTTCTCCTGATCTATATATTCGTCTTGTAACTTTAACCTCATTAAAATTAATAGGAAGACTTTCATCACTATTATCAAGAGTCAGAGAAACATTAGCAATCCCTATTCCCTTCCTATATTCAGTACCAGTAAATATTATGTCTTCCATTTTAGAGCCTCTTAAAGTTCTAGCACTTTGTTCACCCAAAACCCATCTTACAGCATCTGAGACATTACTTTTCCCACTTCCATTAGGACCAACTATTGCTGTTATGCCCTTAGTAAACTTTAATTCTGTCTTATCTGCAAAAGACTTAAAGCCTCTTATTTCCAGAGATTTTAAAAACATATAAATTAGTCAATCTATTATATTAACTAGATTGACTCCTCCTCCCCATTTATTTATATCAATGATGTAGCTAGCATTAATACCATTGCTACTACAACAACTACTGCTAGTCCTCTAGCCATATTTTTTCTAGTAGATTCTTTCATTCTTCAATCACTCCTTAAAACTCTATAAACATATATTATCATAAGTATTTATCTATTTCTATTAAAAAAGTAAGTTCTAGACATGTCTAAAACTTACTTTTTTTTAAATAATACTAATTTTCTCATAAAATTCATTGTCTATATTGAGATTAATACTTTTTTTCGAATCCATTTCTTGCATTATTACAGTTATATTTAAATCCTTAAGCTTTTGCTTTAGCTCTAAAAAATATTTCTTTTTATCAGCGTATAATTTAGAAATAGCTCGTGGATCTATTTGTATTTCTATACTTTTTTTAGCATTCTTTTCTCTTGATATATTGTAAATATTTTCATTTAGAATGCTACTTTCTACAAGTTCTCTAAAAGCTGAATGAAAAGGTCCTGCTATCACATCTGCTCCATCTGTAATATTATCAGTAGCTTGAAGACCAACTCTAATAATATTAACACCTGCATCATAGTATAATTTATAACATTCTTTTGCAATATCTATACATTCATCTAAAGTATATGGTTTATATATCCCTTTGTTATACATTATTTCCATAGGAGTGTCTTTTATAGTTAAGGTCGGATATATTCTACATAAATCCGGTTCCATACTTATTGATTTTTCAACACTAGCTATATTTTTTTCTTTTGTATCACCTGGTAAACCAAGCATTATTTGATGACCTAATACAAAACCAAATTCTTTTATTAATTTTGAAGCTGTTATAACATCTTCTACATTATGTCCTCTAGCTGCTTGTATTAAAACTTCATCATCTAAGGATTGAACTCCTAACTCTATAATATCAACATCATAGCTTTTTAAATGATTCAATATTTCATCATTTATATAATCTGGTCTAGTAGATAATCTTATATAATCTATAATCCCATTATTCTTGTATTCTTTTGCAACAGCTAGTAGCCTTTTTTGTTTTTTTATATCAATAGCAGTGAATGTACCGCCAAAAAATGATACCTCTAAAATAGTATCCTTGTCTTTTTTAATCGTTTGTAAATATTCTTCTATTGTATCTTTAACAAATTTAGCATTAACACTATTCTCAAGTTTAAATTTAGGTCCTGAAATTTCATCAGTGTTCTCACCTGTAATTTTAGCTTGATTACAAAATGCACAATCATGAGGACATCCCTCATGAGGCACAAAAATAGGAATTATATAATGTCTTTTTCCCAATTCTTATTCTCCACCTTTTCTAATGCTTCTTTTGCTGAACTCTGCTCTGCTTCTTTTTTACTAAAACCTTGACCTACACCCATAATCATGCCATTTATTCTGACTTGAGTAAAGAAGCATCTTCTGTGTGGTGGACCTTCATGCTTTATAAGTTCATATTTAATGTCTACCTCACCATTTTTTTGTAAAACTTCTTGAAGTCTTGTTTTAAAGTCCAAAATTATTTCTTCATTTATAGCTTTACTTATTATGTCATGGAAATGCTTTAAAATAAATTCTTTAGCAAATTCTATTCCTTTATCTAAGTAAATTGAAGCTATAAGTGCTTCAACACAGTCAGCTTGTATAGAGATTCTATCTCTACCTCCTGTTAACTCTTCACCTTTACTCATTCTAATTATTTTCCCAAGCTTCATATTTTTAGCTATTTCGAATAATGAATTTTCACAAACTATCAATGCTCTTATTTTTGTAAGCTCACCTTCTGATTTGTTTTTATAATTATTGTAAAGATGTTCTGTAATTGTTAATTGTAATACAGAGTCTCCAAGAAACTCTAATCTTTCATTATATTTTACATCTTTATATTGATTTGCAAACGAACTATGTGTAAGTGCTGTTATTAATAATCCTTTATTAGTAAACTCAACACCAACTTTTTGTTCTAAATCCTTTATTGTTAAATCCTTCACTTAAACCCCACTCCTTGAGGTTTATTCTTCAATTTGCAAAATTTTCAAGCAAATTCAAGAATAAACCTGATACTACTAAGAAATAGTAAACAAAATCCCGCACTAGCGGGATTTAATTATTCTTCGTTATGTGTCTTAATATATTCAACTACATCCGCAACTGTAATGAATTCAGCAGCATCTTCATCTGGTATTTCCATTTCTAATTCTTCTTCTAATGACATAATAAGCTCTACTACGTCTAAAGAATCTGCTCCTAAGTCATCAACGAATGTTGATTCCATTTTAATACTATCTGCATCTACTGATAATTTATCTGCTATTATCTCTTTAACTTTATCAAACATTATAAGCTCACCTCCTATATCAACCTATATAGATATTATTATATATCTTTAAATTCGTCAATATTACAATTGACCAAATTAAATTAAAAATACTTTAATTTTCTATCTCTGCCTTTATCTTTCCAACTAAATCGTTATTATGAAATTTTCTGGCTTGTTTTATAGCATTTTTGATAGCTTTTCCATCTGAACTCCCATGAGCTTTGATACAAATACCATCTACACCGAGAAAAGGTGCTCCACCATATTCTTTATAATCCATTTTTTTCTTTAATTTTTTAAAAGTTCCTGAAAGAAATATTGCACCAAATTTAGAAATTGCTGATGATAAAATTTCTTCTTTAATCATAGTTAAAATAGTTTTAGCTGTCCCTTCATACATTTTCAGTATAGTGTTTCCAACAAAGCCATCACAAACTAATACATCAACATCTCCAGTAGAAACATCTCTTGGCTCTACATTACCAATAAAGTTAATATCGTTTTCAGCTTTTAAAAGCTTATGAGCCTCTTTTGTAAGCTCATTACCCTTTTCTTCTTCTGCTCCTATATTAACAAGTCCTACAGTTGGATTTTCTTTTCCCATAACAGCCTTAAAATAAACTTGACCCATTTTAGCAAATTGAATTAAAAAAGGGGCTTTACTATCAACATTAGCACCTGCATCAATTATCATGAATGGAGAATTTTTTCCTGGCATAACAGGAGCCAAAGCTGGTCTTTTTATACCTTTAATTCTCCCTACAATAAGAGTTGATCCCGCTAAAAAAGCTCCTGTGCTTCCAGCAGATAAAACTGCATCACACTCTTTAGATTTAACTAAATTTAAAGCCTTAACAAGACTAGAATCTTTTTTTTCCTTTAAAGCTCTAACCGGTTCTTCATTAGGTGAAATAACCTCTGTTGCTTCTATAACTTTTATTTTATTGCTATCATAAGTATATTTAGCTAACTCAGCCTCTATTTTAGCTTTATGACCAACTAAAAATAACTCAACATCTGAAAATTCTTTTAAAGCATCAATAGAACCTTCTATTTCTGCAACTGGAGAATTATCTGATCCCATCGCATCTATTGCTAATTTCATATCTATGCCCCCTTTTTTTCTATGAATATAAAGAAAAGAAAGTCCAAAGACTTTCTTTATTATTCTGCATCAGTTGAAACTACTTCTTTACCTTTATAATGTCCACAGTTCTTACAAACTCTGTGTGCCATTTTCATTTCATGACATTGTGGGCATTCTACGATTCCAGGTGCGCTTAACTTGAAAGTTTGAGCTCTTCTTGAATCTCTTTTTGCTTTAGACATCTTTCTTGCTGGATTTCCCATTATTACACCTCCTTATTGCTTGAACAATTCTTTAAGCTTTTCAAACCTAATATCAGTATCTAAGTCAGAACAACTGCACTGATGTAGGTTAAGATCAGCTCCACAAGTTTGGCATAAGCCTTTACATTGTTCATCACAAAGTCTTTTTATAGGTAAGGTTGAAATTACGTTATTTGCTATTATTTCCGAAACATCTAATATATCAGATTCAATCGGAACAATAGATTCATCTTCTTTAAAATTATTTGAAAACTTCTCATCTATAGATGTATTTACTGTAGTTGAGAAATTTTTTAAACACCTTGAACATTGTAGTTCTAATTCTGTTGAAATATTACCTTCTAAAGTGATAACATCTTCAACAACTTTAGCAACTCCGTTAAATGTTATTGGCTTTAAAACTTTTATTATTTCACCAGGAATATAAATTGTATCTTCCTCTACTACAAGATTTATAGCTTTACATTTTTCTTTTTTTGAAGTTAATTCTGAAAATCTTAATTCCATAAAAATCGACGAATATCGCCTTCACACTCCTAAACCTCTATAGTAATGTGCAAATAACACAAGTATTATTATATAAACTTAATTTTTAAAAGTCAAGTTATTTTATTATTATTTATTTTACAAGTTCTAAAGTATCTTTAGCTATCATAAGCTCTTCATTAGTAGCAATAACTAAAGTTGTTGTTCTTGCGCCATCTTTTGAAATATTTTTAATATCTGCTCTTTGAACATTTTTTTCTTCATCTATTTCAATACCAAAATACTCCATATCCTTACAAATACCTGATCTAGCTATAAATGAATTTTCACCGATTCCAGCTGTAAATACAACTACATCTAATCCATGCATTGCAACTGTACAAGTTCCTATAGCTTGTTGTACTTTGTAATAGAAAATATCCATAGCAAGTTTACATTGTTTATCTCCGTTTTCAGCACCATCTATAATATCTCTAAAGTCACTACTTTTTTCTGAAACTCCAAGTACTCCTGATTTTTTGTTCATTAATGTATTTACTTCATCAGCTGTATATCCAAGTTCACTTATTAAATAAGTAACTACTGCTGGATCTATACTACCGCATCTTGTTCCCATAACTAAGCCTTCAAGAGGTGTGAATCCCATTGTAGTTTCAACACATTTACCACCCTTAACAGCTGATACACTAGCTCCATTTCCTAAATGACATGTAACTATTTTTAAATCTTTAATATCTTTATTTAAGAATTCAGCTGCTTTTTCTGAAACATATTTGTGTGATGTTCCGTGGAATCCATATTTTCTAATATTATGCTTTCTATATAAGTCATATGGTAAAGCGTAAATATATGCTTTTTCTGGCATTGTTTGATGGAATGCTGTATCAAATACAACTGTCATAGGAACTCCTGGCATTAATTCTTGACATGCTTTAATTCCAACAATGTTAGCAGGATTATGAAGAGGTGCTAATTTTGAAAGATCTTCTAAGTCCTTCATTACTTCATCAGTAACTATTACTGATTTTGCATATTTCTCTCCACCATGCACTACTCTATGACCAACTGCATGTATTTCATCTAATGATTTAACAACCCCATTATCAGCACTTACTAATGTATCTAAAACTAATTTAATAGCCTCATTATGGTCTTTTAAATTATTTTTGTAAGTGTATTTATCTCTACCCTCTACTTTTTGTATAAGTTCTGACCCATCAATTCCGATTCTTTCAACAAGACCTGATGCTAAAACATCTTCATTATCCATGTTGATTAATTGATATTTTAATGATGAACTTCCACAGTTTACTACTAATATATTCATAAGTAATCCTCCCTAAAACTTTAATTTTTTCTTTTTGTATATATTTATAGTAGTTTTAACCTAAAAATCTGCTACAGCTAAAACTACTATAATTTAAATTTCTAAAAATGTTATTTTAAGAAATTATTTTTCTTGTGCTTGTGCTTGAACTGCTGTTAACGCTACAACATTAACTATATCTTCTGAGCTACAACCTCTTGATAAATCATTTATAGGTTTAGCAAAACCTTGACATACAGGTCCTATAGCTTCTGCATTAGCAAATCTTTGAACTAATTTATATCCTATATTTCCAGCTTGTAAGTCTGGGAATACTAAAACGTTAGCTTTTCCTGCAACCTTACTATTTGGAGCTTTTTGCTCAGCAACACTTGATACTATTGCAGCATCTAATTGTAATTCTCCATCTATATCTAAATCTGGTCTTAATTCTTTAGCTTTTTCTGTTGCATTTCTAACTTTAGTAACTAAATCATGATCTGCACTTCCCATTGTTGAGAATGATAACATAGCAACTTTTGGCTCTACATTACAAAGATTTTTAGCTGTATCTGCTGTTGCTATAGCTATTGATGCTAATTGATCCTCTGTAGGATTTGGATTAACTGCACAGTCTGCGAATAATAATAATCCATCTTCACCATATTTTGATCCTGGTACCATCATTATGAAAAAGCTTGATACTACTGATACTCCTGGTGCAGTTTTGATTATTTGTAATCCTGGTCTTAATAAATCACCTGTTGTATGAACTGCTCCTGAAACCATACCATCTGCATCATCAAGCTTTACCATCATAGTAGCAAAATATAAAGGATCTCTTACAATCATTTGTGACTTTTCTATAGTCATTCCTTTATTTTTTCTTAACTCATAAAATGCATTTACATATTTATCTAAATTTTCTGATTTAGCTGGGTCTACAACCTCAACTCCATCTAAATTAACATTTAACTCTTTAGCTTTATTTACTATACTGTCCTCATTACCCACTAGTATAACGTTAGCTAGACCTTCTTTAACAATCATTTGAGATGCTCTTAAAGTTCTCTCTTCGTCACCTTCTGGTAAAACTATTCTTTTTTTGTTTGATTTGGCTGCTGCCCAAATCTCCTTCATAAGTTGCATTGTAATTTCTCCTTCCATTTTTAGAAACATTTACTTTATAATTTCTAAATTATAATACCTCTAGGATATCGCACTCTTATAATATCATAAAAAAATACTATGTGATATTAAAAAAAGTAAATTAAAAATAGTCTGAAAATTCTATATATTCTTTGACTTTACATCTCATTTGTAGTATGTTATTTAAATAAAATTGTTTATTAACATATATAAAGGTGATAGTAATGAAAATAAGTAGCATCATAACAGAATATAATCCTTTTCATTATGGACATAAATTCCATCTTGAATCCTGTAAGAAGGAAACCAATAGTGATGGAATAATTTGCATAATGAGTGGAAATTTTGTACAACGTGGCATGCCTGCCATCACAGATAAATGGGCTAGAGCTCAAATGGCTCTAGAACAAGGAGTTGATTTAGTAATAGAACTACCAACCCTTTTTTCAGTTTCATCTGCTGAATTTTTTGCATATGGAGCAATTTCTATTTTAGACTCATTAAAAATAGTCGATAATGTCTATTTTGGTGCTGAGTCTAAAAACATCAAAGCAATAGAATTGATTGCTAAAATTTTATTTAATGAACCAATAGAATTTAAATTTCTTTTAAAAGAAAACTTAAATATTGGTTTAGCATTTCCTGTTGCTCGAGCTAAAGCTCTTTCTAGCTATATACTTACTTATGTCAATTCTACCAACATAACTATAGATGAATTAACAGAACTTTTAAATAATTCAAATAACATTTTAGCCATAGAATACTGTAAAAACTTGTTAAAATTGAACAGTAATATTAAACCTATATCTCTAAAACGATTAGGATCTTCTTATAACGATATAAAACCTAGTAATGAAAGCTTTTCCTCTGCTACTGCGATTAGACATTTAATCTACTCACAGAAATCTTTGCAGAGCATAAAAGAATTATTACCAAAATCAAGCTATAATATACTAAATTCTCAAAAATCACTGCCTGATATAAATAAGATGTTTGAATTTATAAAATATATATTGCTTTCTAACCCTTCATTAATTAAAAGCATTCCGGATGCTTCTGAAGGATTAGACAATAAAATACTAAAGGAACTAAATCTAGCAACTGATTATTCTGACTTAATTTCAAGATGCAAAAGTAAAAGATATACTCATACTCGTATATCTAGAATTCTTTGCCAAGTTTTTCTTAGCATAACTTCTGATTTTAAGCCCTTATACAATACTATTCCATCATATATAAGAATACTCGGTCTAAATAAAACCGGCGCTAAAATTATAAAAGAAATAAAATCAAATTCTGATACTACAATTATAACTAAAGTTCCTAAAAATAATAATGACCCCTTACTTGCATTAGATCTAAAAGCAAGTAACTTATATAGTCTAATAAATCCAAGTATTTCTCTATCAAGTGATTTTCTTAAAAGCCCAATAATAAAATAATATTCACAATAAGTCTAAGTTATCTATTTTAAGATACTTAGACTTTTTTAAATACCTTATATAAAATTTTCTTTTTAATTCAAAATAATCCTTACTTTTAGTAATAACACACTAAAGGTATATTCTCAAATTCATACTTTTAAAAAAATCAAATTAAATTCCCTATTTAAAATACAATTTAACAACAAAAAACTTTTCACTTTGCTTAATCCGAAAATTATATTAGTAATTTAATTAATAATATGTAAAGTCTTTTAATATATATATTCCATATGATAAAAGGAGGGATTTTATGTTTATATATTTTTTACTCACTATTACACTTATTATATTAATTGCTATTCTATTTAATTATATTAAACCAAACACAAATTTTTTTCTTACACTTTTACTTTCACTCTCTCTAGCCTCTATAATTATAAATCCAGAGATTTCAATTATTGGTGCAACTAAAGGTAGCGACTTATTTTTCAAAGCTATTTTCCCTGTTTTATTTCCATTTCTTATAATATGCAATCTTATGATTTATACTAATAGCATGAAAATTTTAAGTATACTCTTAGGACCTATACTATGTAAACCATTAGGACTATCTAATAATTGTGCTTTCCCTCTTATTGCAAGCTATATTTGTGGCTATCCACTTGGAGCAAAGTATTCTGCTTATGTATATGAACAAAAACTTATATCTCAATGTGAATTTGAAAAATTAATTTTTATATCATCTAACGCTAGTCCTTTATTTCTTATTTCAACAGTTGGCACTACAATGTTATCTAGTACTAAACTTGGTTATTTATTATTGATTCCTTCATACGGGACAACTATTATTACCGCTTTATTATTTTTTAAAAAAAATAAGCAAAATAAATATATAAACTTACACTTAAAACCATTAGGTGAAAATATCAATTTTAGTCTTTCATTAAAAAAAGCAATAGAAGATGCCATATCTACTATTTTATCTATAGGAGGTTACATCATAATCTTTGCTGTAATCATTAATTTTTGTAAAGAGTCTATACTACTTCAATATTTAACAGATATTTCATCGAAATTTTTAAGTATAAATTCTAATTTAATAAATTCACTTTTTTTAGGCTCTATAGAGCTTTCTAATGGATGTTCTTTAATAAGCATTAGTCTGGACATCTCTCTTAACATAAAACTTTGTTTAATATCGTTTTTAGCTGCTTTTTCAGGATTTTCAATAATTTCTCAAACCTTTTCTTTTTTATCAAAACATAATATAAAATTATCTAAATATATCTTCATAAAATTTTTACAAGGGATTCTATCAGCTTTGCTTATGTTTATAACATTATTCTTTTTTCTATAAAGATAAAACCCTCCTTAAAGTCTAAAATGACTTAAAAGAGGGTTTTATTATTAATCTAAAGGAACTTGTAATTCTTTTGCATTTTCGTCAATCGTTTCAATAGCTTCTTTCATATCCATTGTTAACTTTTCTGCAAAATCCTCAACGTCACCTTTCATTTTTTCAAGAAGATTTTTAGTCATAAATTCTATTTGTCCTTGTAATTCTTTTAAAAGATCATCAGCATATTCTCTAGCATAAACTCTTATTTGTCTTGCCTCTTCCTTTGCTTGTTCTTTTATCACTTGGGCTCTTTTTTGTGCATCTCTAACTATATCATGATTTTTCACTTGACTTTCTATGATATCCATACTTTCTCTTTTAGCTGTGCTAAGTCTTATATCTGCTTCTCTTAACATTTCATCTTTTTTATCAACTATCCACTTCGCTTTGGTCACTTCCTGAGGATACATATGTCTTATTTCATCTATTTTTTCTAAAATTTCATGTTTATCAACCATTACTTTACCCGATATTGGAACTTTAGTTCCTCTATCAATCATCTCATAAACTAATTCTAACATTTCTATAGTATCAAAATTTTCTAACTCCTCTTGTCTCATAATCAATTCTCCCCTATACCAAATTATATTTTTTCTTTAAAGCTTCCTCTACATCTCTTGTAACCATTTCTTTAACATTTCCATTAAATTTAGCTATTTGTTTAACAGCCGATGAGCTAATTACCATATTTTTAGACTCTGATAATAAATAAATAGTTTCAACTTTTTCATCTAACATTTTATTTAGTATATCCATTTCTTTTTCATATGCAAAATCTTTTGAGTTTCTCAAACCTTTTAAAATAACAGGATATTTTTTTTCTTTTACTAGATCTGCCAATAATCCTGAAAAACTAATAACTTCTATATTATCTATATCTAGAACAGCATTTTTTATAAATTGCACTCTTTCTTCCATAGAAAAAAGACCTTCCTTATCCGGATTTATCAAAACTGCTATAGTTAATTTATCGAATAAAAGTGCCCCTCTCTTTATGATTTCTAAATGCCCATTTGTAATTGGATCAAAACTTCCTGGATAAATAGCATTTTTCATAAAAACTCCTTACTAACTCATTTTATATAAGTTAACTATTGTATTTCCGTATTTTTTACTACGTATTAATTTAATATTTTCTGAACCCTCATAAATTTCTTCCACAGCATCTATTTTTGTAACTATAATTCCATCTTCTTGCAGCATTCCATTTTCATCTATTATTTTTATTGCTTCTGGAATTAAATCTTTTAAATATGGTGGATCTATAAATATAAGATCAAAAACCTTACCTTTTGCATTTAAACTTTTTAAAGCTGTATATGCATCCATATTTAAAGCTGTACAAGTATCTTCAAATTCAAGATTTTTTATATTTTTTTTAAGAATAGGATATGTAACTGGACTTTTATCAACTAGATAGCATTCTTTAGCACCTCTACTTGCTGCTTCTAAACCAAGGCTTCCTGTTCCTGCAAAAACATCTACAACTACAGCATCTGGAACATACCCCTGTATTATATTAAACATTGCTTCTTTAACTCTATCAAGCGTAGGTCTTGTTTCCATAGTAGCTGGAGATAATATTTTTCTCCCTCTCGCCTTTCCTGAAATTATTCTCATTTTATGTCCTCCTTTTTGTAACTAATAAATATAATAAACATAATTTACTTAATCTCATTTATAAATACTAAGTTTACCCGCTTTATCTTACGCCTTATTTTATCATATGAGAATTATCCACACAATTCTTTATTAATTAAAACAGATATAACTTCTACTTCTTTCCAAGTTTTTCGACACTTCCATACATATTTTTTTACTCAATTCACTATTATCATTTACTATATTTTTAGCTTCCATATTCGCACATTTTAAAATTTTAATATCTTCAGTTACATTTGCTAAAATAAATTCTTCATCACCATGTTGCCTTACTCCAAAAATTTCTCCAGCACCTCTTAATTTCAGATCTTCCTCTGATATATAAAACCCATCATTACTTTCTTCCATAATTTTCATTCTTCTTTTAGTAATTTCAGTTTTCATATTTGCAACTAACATACAATAAGATTTATATTCTCCTCTTCCAACTCTACCTCTTAATTGATGTAGCTGTGCAAGTCCAAATCTTTCTGCATTTTCTATTATCATTACTGTAGCATTAGGTACATTAACTCCAACCTCTATAACTGTAGTAGATATAATCATTTTTATTTCATTTTCTTTAAATCTATTTATTATATCTTCCTTTTCTTTAGGTTTCATTTTGCCATGTAAAATAGCAATATTAATCCCTTTAAATATTCCATCATTTAATTCATCATAAAGTTGCTCTACTGAATTCAATTCTAATTTTTCATTTTCCTCTATTAATGGTGAAACCACATATACTTGTCTCCCACTTACAATTTGTTCATAAGCAAATTTATAAACATTATTCCTCTCTTTTATATCTATTACTTTAGTGTCTATAACTTTTCTGCCCGGTGGTAACTCATCAATTATAGAAATATCTAAATCTGTATAAAGATATAATGATAAAGTTCTCGGAATAGGTGTAGCAGTCATAACAAGTGTGTCCGCCCTTCTATTTTTATTTACAAGTCTACTTCTTTGTTCTACTCCAAACCTATGCTGTTCATCTGTAACTACAAAACCTATGTTTGTAAATTCAACATCATCCTGTAATAACGCATGTGTTCCAACTACTAATATTGGTTCCCCACTTCTTATTTTTTCTTTTATACGAAGTTTTTCCTTATTTGTTGTACTTCCTGTTAGAAGTTCTATATCTACACCAAATGGTCTTAAAAATTTTTCTGCTTCAGCCTTATGCTGTATCGCTAAAATCTCAGTAGGAGCCATAATAGCTGTTTGATATCCATTTTTGTATACATTAAATAACGCAATAAGTGCTACAAGTGTTTTACCACTTCCTACATCCCCTTGTACAAGCCTATTCATAGGAACTAAACTTTTTTGATCTTTCAATATTTCTCTAACTACCTTTGATTGAGCATTAGTGAGTGGGAATGGAATACTTTCCTTCAGTGCAACAAGCTCGTCACACATTTTAAATTGTATTCCATTAGTTTTTTCTTTAATATGCTTACGCATCATCATAATCTTCATAGAATATGTAAATAATTCCTGATATTTAAGTCTCGTCATAGCCTCCTTAAGTGTTTCTTTATCACTAGGAAAATGTATATTTCTTATAGCTTTATCAAGACTACATAAATTATATTTTTCTATCATGTCTTCTGGTAAATTATCATTGATATAAATTTCTTTTAGAACATTATTTATAAGTTTCACTAAAACTTTACTATTTAAATTCCCCTTTAATGGATATATAGGAACAATCTCACTTTGAACAGCTTCTGTGCAAGCTAATATAGGATTCATGACCTCTATGTTCCTACCAGCCCTTTTAAAAGTTCCCATAAGATCATATTCTCCTCCAACTTTAAAAGTTTTAGAAATATATCTTTGATTAAACCATTTTCCTAAGATTGTATAGTTTCCATGTCTAAATCTTATCGTTATAAGAGTCATATTATTCTTTACTCTTATAATTCCTTCAATCGCAATAACTGTACATTTTAAAACCGCTTTTTCCTTTTCAAAATCCTCATTAAGTTCAAGTTCACTTGTCATAAAATCATAATCTCTTGGGAAATATAAAAGCAAATCTAATACTGTAAAAATTCCACATTTATTTAATTTTTCTTGAAGCTTTTCTCCTACTCCTTTTAATATAGATATTTCGCTATATATATTCAAAATTAATCCTCCTCATATAGAAAAAAGAAGCGACATAATCGCTTCCTTTATATTTACACATTTACATACATATTTAAAATATGTAAATATATTTTTTTCATTACGAAATTTAAAATTCTAGATAAACTCAATTTTTATTTAAATTAAGTTTATTATTCAACAGAAATTATGAAGTAATATAATGGTTGATTACCTTTATAACATTGTATATCAAAATCCTCATATTTATCTTCTAAATCTGCTACTAATTCTTCTACTTTTGATTCATCACAATCAGCACCGTAGAAGATAGTTATTAGCTCTGAATCTTCATTAGTCATATTATCTATAAGATCCTTAGCTACATCATATTCTGAACTACCTACTTCTTTTATTTTACCTTCTAAAAGACCAAGAATATTTCCTTCTTTAATTTCAATACCATCCATCTCAGTATCTCTTACAGCATAAGTAACAGATGCTGATTTTACATTTTGTATAGCATCGTTTAATACTTCTACATTTGTTTCAAGCTCTGCTGCTGGATTAAACATTGTAACAGCTGTTATTCCTTGTGGAACAGTAATTGTTGGTATAACTATTATTTGTTTCTCTGATACTTCAGCTGCTTGATTAGCTGCCATTATTATATTTTTATTATTTGGTAATACAAATATATATTCTGCGTTAATCTTTTCAATAGCATCTAAGATATCTTGAGTACTAGGATTCATAGTTTGACCACCTTCAATGACATAGTCAACTCCTAAATCTTTAAAAATTTCAGTTATTCCAGTTCCCATTGCTACAGATACAAATCCAAATTTTTTATTTTCGTGAACAGTTTCAACCTCATGTGTTAAAACTTCTGTAGCTGTAGCCCCTTCTTCATTCATAGCTAAAATTTCTCTATGCTCTTCTTTCATATTATCAATTTTAATATTTGAAAGCTCACCTATTTGAACTGCCATTGATAGAACTCTTCCTGGATCATTTGTGTGAATATGAGTTTTTATTACATCTTCATATCCTACTACTATCATAGAATCTCCAAGACTTTCTATTTGATTTCTGAAACTTTCTGCTTTTTTTGCATCTCCAAGTATTATAAACTCAGTACAATATGCAAATTTTATATCATCTTCGCTAATAGACTCTTGTGCTGAATGTTTAGCAACATTATTTTCTACATAAACAGCTTCAACATTATCTATTTTCAGACCATTTTTAAGTGACTCAAGCATACCTTCTAATATTATTAAAAGTCCCATTCCACCTGAATCTACAACTCCAGCCTTTTTAAGTGCTGGTAACATTTCTGGAGTTTTATCTAGCATGATTTTACACTCTTTTACTACCTCTGACATTAACATTTCAATATCTGAAACATTAACACTTGCAGCTTTTTCAGCCGCTGCTCTTATAATAGTAAGAATAGTTCCTTCTGTAGGTCTCATAACAGCTTTATAAGCTGCTTTAGCCCCTTCTTCTATAGCATTAACAAAATCTCTAACTTGAGCTTCTTCTACCCCTTCAAATCCCTTAGACATTCCTCTTAGAATTTGTGAAAGAATAACTCCTGAGTTCCCTCTTGCACCCATTAGAGCTCCTTTAGCTAATTTTTTTGATACCTCATCAATTGATCCACTTCTATTTACTGCAATTTCTTTAGCAGCTGCTTTGAATGTCATTGACATATTAGTTCCTGTATCACCATCCGGTACTGGGAATACATTTAGTGAGTTAACATATTCACTTTGTGATTCTAATTTATTTGATGCATTTTGCACCATAATATAAAACTGTTCCCCACTTATAGTAGTATATTTCATTCTGTTTTACCTCCTAGACTCTTACAGCTTGCACATTAACTGTTATAGCTGAAACCTTTAAGCCAGTATAATTTTCTACGTTATATTTCACTTTTTGAATTATATTATTCGCTATTACTGAAATTTTTGTGCCATATTCAACCATTATAAAAAGTTCTATAGCAAGTTTATCATCTTTATGAGTTATCTTTACACCTTTTGATAGGTTTTCTATTTTCATTAATTCCCAAAGGCCTTCTGTTGCACTTTTTGAAACCATACCAACAACTCCATAACATTCCATTGTTGATAATCCTATTATTTTTGATAACACATCATCTGCGTAAGCGATCTGACCTTGCTCATTTGAATATCCAATCATGATGATTCCTCCTCAACTATTCCATATATTATATTTTATATTAAATACCTGTATTATTCAAGAATTATTATTTACTGTGAAATTATGTTTATATGCTATAATAATAACTTTTTTCAAATAATTTAATATTTCTCTTGCAAAAACGCTAAATTTTATGCTAGAATATTATTTGTCCTATTGAAGATTTATCTTCAAATAAAGGAGGTGTTTTACATGGCAAGAAAATGCGATATATGTGCTAAAGGTGTTGTAGCTGGAAAACAGTACAGTCACTCACACAGACAATCAAATAGAACTTGGGCTCCTAACGTTAAGAAAATTAAAGCTATCGTTAAAGGAACACCTAAGACAATAACAGTTTGTACTAGATGCTTAAGATCTGGTAAGGTTCAAAGAGCTGTATAGTTTTTTGATAAAAATGCAATTGTGAAAGCAATTGCATTTTTTTGTTCACAAAAAAATAATAAAAAAAGAGGAGGTTACAAATAACCTCCTCTTTTAGCTATGTATTAGCTTATTTCTTTTTAAATATCTTAATTATTTTCCCTATAAATTTTGGTAGTTTTATCACTGTTATTTTCATCTACTCATCACCTTCTATAATTAAACTTATTATATATTATGCAACAAGTAGGCAAAATGTTCCTATTCTTTTGAATAAATAACTAATAATTTTCCTTCATCAAAAGATACTTCAATATCTTTGTCTAAAAACTCATTAGAGTTACACAAACTTTCAAAAGCATCTAAATCATATTTTAGAAGTTCATATTTAGCATTTTTAATAGTTAATCCTTTTACTTCACTAGTATAGGCATACAATGAAAATACATCCCCATAATTACCACTTAGAGTTATATTACGGTTTACTAAAAACATCATAGATACTTCATCAATTATATAAGCCTTAACATTATGCTTTAAAGCTTTATCTAAAAGTCCAATATTACCTAAAAAATGATCAATTCTTCCACCAGTCATCCCTAATAAGACAATCTCAGTAGCTCCATGTTCTAAAGCCACAGAAATAGCTATATCTGAATCAGTATAATCTTTCTCTTTAGGATAGCCTATCTTTTTTTTCTTATCTATTTCATTTTTATATTTTTCATCTATAGAATCAAAATCTCCTACTATATAATCAGGTTCTATTTCATTATCATAAAAAATTTCAAATCCTCTATCAACAGCTAAACACTTATCACAGTCTTTAACATACGATAAAAATAAATTTTTAGATGGTCTATCCCCAGCAGCAACTACTAAAAACTTCATATCTTATAATGCTGCTCTTAAAGCTTTAATATTTTCTTCTATTTTATCTTCCTTAAAAACTGCTGAACCTGCTACAATAACATTAGCCCCTGCGTCAACAACAGTTTTAATGTTATTAGCTCCTATTCCTCCATCTACTTCTATTAATAAGTTTGGATTACCTGCTGCTATAGCCATTGCTTTAACTTCTTTAATTTTATCTATTGAATAATCTATAAAACTTTGCCCACCAAACCCTGGATTTACTGACATAATAAGAACCATATCAAGTTTTTTAATCACACACTTTAATACATCAACTGGTGTAGATGGATTAAGTGAAACTCCAGCTTTAGCACCTTTGCTTTGAATATATGAAATAGCTCTATCTAAATGTCTTTCTGCCTCATAATGTATAGTTACTATATCTGCACCTGAACTTATAAACTCATCTATATATTTTGAAGGCTCCTCTATCATTAAATGAACATCAAATATCATTTTACAATCATTTCTAAGAGCTTTAATAATAGGAAACCCAAAACTTATATTTGGAACATATCTACCGTCCATTACATCTATATGTAAAAATTCTGCTCCCGCCTCTTCTACTCTCTTTACATCCTTACCTAAATTCCTAAAATCTGCTGATAAAATTGATGGTGCTATTTTTACCATTTATCTCACTCTCCCGTTTATTATTTCTTCTAATCGTTTAATATAAAAATCATATCTTAATTTATCAATATTTTGCTTTTCTACATTTTCTTTCACACTACATCCTGGTTCTTTATAATGATTACACCCTCTAAACTTACATTCATCTTGATATTTTTCAAACTCTGGGAAACAATATTTCAATTGTTCCTTGTCCATAAAGCTAATATCAACACTAGAAAATCCTGGTGTATCAACTAAATATCCATCTTCTATCTCTATAAGTTCACTATGCCTTGTAGTATGTTTTCCTCTACCAATTTTTTGACTAACTGCACCTGTTTCCATATGATCTCTTTCTACTAGTGCATTTAATAATGTTGATTTCCCTGCTCCTGACGGACCACATAAAACTGTTATATGTCCTTGCATTTTTTCTTTTAAAACATTTAGTCCTTTTTGATCTTTCGCATTTATAAATAAAACTTCATATCCTATTGCTTGTATAGCTTCTTTTATATTTTCTTTTTCCTCTTCACTACACAAATCTTCTTTATTAAGACATATAATTGCTTCTATGTCATTATATTCACATAAAACTAAAAATCTATTTAAAAGATCGAATTGTATATCTGGATTTTTCAATGCAAAAACTACAAAAGCTCTTGTAACATTAGACACAGTAGGTCTTATAAGTTCAGAACTTCTATCATGTATATCTTCTATTACACCTTTTCCATTCTCAACATTTATATCTACTAAATCTCCAACCATAGGTTTCATTGATTTATGTCTAAACTTTCCTCTCGCTTTACATTCTATTATATCATCCTTAGTCTTAATATAATAAAATCCGCCTATACCTTTTATAATTCTTCCTTCCATATTTTCTCCTTATCACAAAATTTAAAACAAAAGTTCTTATTTAATAATAAACATAACTTATCAAATAATGCAAGAAATCCAAGAATATTTCTTGGATTTCTTTCCTCTTATTTAGTTGATATATTTATAGCTGATCCCTTTGGTGCAGGTCTTCCTGCTACCCAAGTTTGTGATTTCACAATAGCTGAATTATCATTAGTATTAGCATATGGAACAAGTCCAGCTGCTTTTAAAGTTTTTATTGCATTACCAACTGTTTCACCAACAACGTTAGGAACATTTACTTCATTGCTATTAGCAGGTTTATTTTGAGTATTTGAAGAATTCCCACCATTATTAGTTCCTGCATTATTTCCAGAACTATTACCACCATTATTAGGGTTAGGGTTAGGGTTAGGATTAGGGTTAGGTTCTGGTACCGGCGCTGGTTTTGCATTTGCATAATAAGTTATTGTAATAGTAGCTCCAGCCTTCACTTGGTAGCTTGCTCCAGGGTTTTGTTGATAAACAAGACCATTTTTAGATGCATCTGGTGCTTCTAGTCCTTTTACAGCATTAACAGTTAATCCTGCACCTTGTAAAGCTGCTGTTGCATCTTGTAAAGATTTTTGTTCAACATTTGGAACTGCAACCATTTGAATTTCTTTTCCACTACTTACTGTTATGTTTATTGTACTTCCTTTTGGTGTAGCTCCAGTTGGACTTACAGATATAACATTACCATTAGCTACACTATCACTATGTTGTTGTGTAACAGTACCTACTACTAAACCAGCTTGTTGTATTGCTTGTTTAGCCTGATCTAAAGTCATTCCAGCTACATTTGGAACATTTACTTGTTGTGGTCCTTGGCTTACTACTAAATTAACAGTACTATCTTTTGCTATTTCAGATCCTACACTTGGATCAATTGACATAACTTCTCCACTCTTAATAGTGTCACTATAACCTTGTGATGTTGTTACAGTTAAGCCTAATTGTGTAAGAGTAGCTTTTGCATTTTCGACAGTCATACCTATTATATTAGGAATTTGAACTTTTTCAACTTCTTTAGTCCCACTACTAACATAAAGAGTTATTTTTTGTCCTTGTGCAAGAGTTGTTCCATATGCTGGATCTGTTTTTATTACTGATCCTTTTGCAACGTCACTACTAGCTTCTACATCAATAGTATACGGAATATTTGCTGCATTTAATTGATTAATAGCCTGAGCCTCTGTGAGCATAGCAAGGTTTGGAACTGTAATAACTTTATTCTGCTCTTGTGATGTATTTTTATTTGGTTTATTTCCACTATTAGCCATGCTAACACCTAAATAAACTCCTCCACCAATAACTATTGCAACAACAACAATAATTGCAATAACAAATCCTTTTTTAGACTTTTCCTTATTAGCTACATAGTTTTGTTTTGTTTCTCTGTCATCACTATATCCATCATAATCATCATCATCATAATCTTCATCTTCATAGATATCTGCTAAAACAGGATCCCCAACATTTAGATTAGCACTAGTTGTATCTAAATCTTCATGCTTATTTAAAATCATAGTTTCATCCATAGATGCTGGTTGTATAACTCTTGTATAATCATTTTCATTAGGAGTTGCACCTAATGTAACATCTGGATTTTCTTTAATTTTATCTAAGTCCATTGTAAGTTCTCTAGCTGTTTGATATCTATTAGCTGGATCCTTAGCTAGACACTTTAAAACTAAATCATTTAAGCTTTTAGGAATATTACTATTTAGTTCTATAGGAGGTACTGGTTTTTCTTGTATATGCTTTAAAGCAACGGTAACAGCTGTATCTCCTTCAAATGGTATTTTTCCTGTAAGCATTTCATACATAACAACACCAAGCGAATAGATATCTGTTTTATAATCCATATACCCACCTTTAGCTTGCTCTGGTGAAAAATAATGTGCTGATCCTATTATAGTGTTAGTATGTGCTAATGTTGATGAATCCATAGATTTTGCTATTCCAAAATCTGTAACCTTAACAGTTCCATCAGCCGTAACTAATATATTATGAGGTTTTATATCTCTATGAATTATATTAGCTTTATGCGCACATTCTAATGCTGTACTTACTTTAATAGCAATTCTTATAGAAACATCAACTGGTAACTTCTTATTTTCTACAATAATTTCTTTTAAAGTTTTTCCTTTTACAAATTCCATTACTATATAATTTATTCCATCTTCTGTTCCAACATCTAATACATTTACTATATTGGGGTTTGAAAGCATCGCAACAGCTCTTGCTTCTGCTTGGAATTTTTTGATTATAGCGTCATTTTCCTTAAAATTTTCTTTAAGAATTTTTAGTGCAACAGCTCTATTAAGTTTTATATCCATAGCTTTATAAACTACAGCCATTCCACCTTCTCCAACTTTTTCTATTAGCTGGTATCTTTCTCCTAACATCATATTTTCCATACTATTTCTCTCCTCCAAATACAAGAACTGTTATATTATCATTCCCCCCAGAGTACTTAGCAAGTTCTACCAATCTCTTACAAGCGTCTTCTATATCTTGAGACCATCTAACCTCACTAAAAATATCCTTTTCACTAACATCGTTACTAAGGCCATCAGTACAAAGCACAAAATAATTATATATCCCATTTGGTACTGTAAATTGATCAACTTCAACTCTAATATTAGTACCAACAGCTCTAGTTATTATATTTTTTCTTGGATGATTTTTAGCTTCTTCAGCTGTAATACTTCCAGTATCTAAAAGTTCTTGAACTAATGAATGATCTTTTGTTATTTTATCAATTGCTTCATCATCAATACCAAAGCATACACTATCCCCAATATTAATTATTCTAGTACACTCATCTGTTATAAAAGCAGCTACTATAGTAGTTCCCATCCCAGATAAAGTATTCATTTCTAGTGAATGCTTATATATTTTATAATTGACATCAGCAACAGCCTCTATTAATAATTCTGAATCGTTGATTTGGCCATAATTTTCAGATACAAAATTTATAATACCTTCAACGGCCATTTTACTAGCAACCTCACCAGCATTATGTCCTCCCATTCCATCAGCAACAACATATAACTTGTAATTTTCATTTATATAATAATCTCCATAATCCTCATTGATTTGTCTAACGTTTCCTATATCAGTTACAAATCCAACCATAAATAAATCAATCTCCTTTTTAGGAATCTTTTTTCTTCTCTAAATGGCTTCTTCTCAACTGTCCACAAGCAGCATTTATATCTGATCCTTTTTCTTGTCTTACAGTTGCTTCAATTCCATATGAGCTTAAAACATCTTTAAATTTTTCTATATCTTCTTTTGAAGGTTTTTTGAAATCATTTTCCTTTATTTCATTTACAGGTATTAAATTAACATGACAAAGCATTCCTTTTATAAGTTTTCCAAGAGCATTAGCTGTCTCTATATTATCATTAACATCTTTTAACAAGGCATATTCAAAAGTTACTCTTCGATTAGTTTTATCTATATGATACTGACAAGCATCTAATAACTCTTTTATAGAATATTTATTTGCTATTGGCATTATTTGCCTTCTACTTTCATCTGTTACTGAATGAAGTGAAATAGCAAGACCTACCTGTAATTCTTTATCAGCCATTTCATAAATTCTTGGAACAAGCCCACATGTTGATAATGTAATATGTCTTTGCCCAATATTAAGTCCATATTCAGCATTAACAAGTTCTAAAAACTTCATAGTTTCATCAAAATTATCTAGTGGTTCACCACTTCCCATTAACACTATATTAGATATTCTATCACCTAAAAGTTTTTGTGCAACTATTACTTGTGCTAATATTTCGCCTGCAGTAAGATTTCTAACTCTGCCCTCTATAGTTGAAGCACAGAACTTACATCCCATTCTACACCCAACTTGTGTTGAAACGCAAATAGTATTACCATGTTTATATTTCATAACAACACACTCTATGATATTACCATCTTTTAATGTTAATAAAAACTTTCTTGTTCCATCTGATATCGATGTTAAATTACCTATTACTGTTGGATATTCTAGATAAAAATTTTCTTCTAAAATATCTTTTGTTTTAGCTGGTAAGTTCTTCATTTCACCAAAACTTTCTTTTCCTTTATAAATCCAATCAAATACTTGTTTTGCTCTAAATTTACTTTCTCCATTTTCAACCATCCAATCTTGAAGGTCCTTTAAGCTCATACATAATATATCTTTCTTCATATCTTCCTCCACTAATTTTTCTTTAGTTTTATCATGAAGAAACCGTCCATATATTCATTTGGTAATATAGTTATACTTCCATCACCATTATATATAATATTTTCATTTTGTCCTATAAATTCCTTAACTACAGAAGCATCATGGTTTTTATTTAAAAATCTTTCAATAACTGCTTCATTTTCTCTTTTATTCAAAGTACAAGTAGAATAAACAAGCTCTCCACCTTTTTTTAAGTATTCCCATGCATTCATTAAAATTTGCATTTGAATTCTTGCAATATCTTGGAGCTCTTTTGAATTTTTAGTCCATTTTATCTCTGGCTTCTTCCTTATAATTCCAAGCCCTGAACAAGGGACATCTAATAATATTTTATCTGCAAATTCAACATATTTACCTTCTAATTTAGCAGCATCCATTATTCCTGTTTCAACATTTGTTAATCCTAATCTTTTAATATTTTCTTCTATAAGCTTTAATTTATGCTCATATATATCAAAAGCATAAACTTTTCCTGTATTCATAAGTAGCTCGCTTAAATGAGTAGTTTTACCACCTGGAGCACTGCATAGATCCATTACAATATCACCTTCATTAGGATTTAAAAGTGGAGCTACTAACATAGCACTCTCATCCTGTACGCTTATTAATCCATCTCTATGAAGTTCATTCTTTTCAATTGAACTTCCTTTTTTGATTATTATAGCTTCAGGACATATGTATCCTTCCTCTACATCATAACCTTCTGCTTCTAATTTTTCTAAAACCTCATCATAATCAGCTTTTAAAGAATTTACTCTTACAGTAACAGCAGGTCTTGTATTTAATCCTTCAAGTATTTTCTTTGTAATTTCTTCACCATATTGTGCAATAAATAAATCTACCATCCATTTTTCAAAAGAATACTCATACGCAAGTTTTGCACTACCTGATAGTTTACCTTCAAAATTTTTATCTTTATTTCTTATATAATTTCTTAGTACACCATTTACAAATCTACTTAAAGTTTTACTTCTAAGTTTAGTTAAGTTAACAGCCTCATTTACTATTGCATAATCAGGAACCCTATCAAGATACTTCATTTGATATATAGCACTTCTTAATATATTGAGGATATTTAAATCAATATCCTCAATTTGTCTTACAAAATTTCCAAGTATAGTATCTATAGTCTTCTTATATTTAATAGTTCCATATACCACTTCTGTAATAAGAGCTTTATCTTTAGAATCAATATCTAATCCACTTAGCCTTTTATTTATTTCTATATTAGAATATGCATGTCTGTAAAACACCTCATCTAATATTTCAACTATTATTTTTCTTATATTCATAATAAGTTACCTCTACTCTAATCTGAATTTCTGTTACTTATAGCAATAAGTCTTATTAATTGTGATATTGCCATAAGTGTTGCTGCAACATATGTTAGTGCTGCTGCTGATAAAACATTTTTAGCACCTGTTATTTCATCATCTGCCAAAATGCTCATATTTTCTAAATCTTTTATAGCTCTATTAGAAGCATTAAACTCCACTGGTAATGTAACTAGTTGAAATAGGACAACTACTGCAAATAAAATTATTCCTATCCATACTAAACTTTTCATACTCATAACAATCCCTATAAAAAACAATATCCATGATATGCTACTTGAAAAATTAACAACCGGAAACATAGAATGTCTAAATCTTAAAGCTGCATATCCTTCAAAATCTTGTTGTACATGCCCAATTTCATGTGCTGCAACGCCAAGTGCTGCTAAAGAAGTTCCTTGATAAACTTCCGGAGATAATCTAACAACCTTATGAATTGGATCATAGTGATCACTTAATCTTCCATTCACCAATTCAATTCTAACTCCATTAATTCCTTTTTTATTTAAAATCATACTAGCAACTTGTGCACCAGTATAACCTATTTTATTAGGAACTTTATTATATCTATTAAAAGTTCCATTAACTCTATATTGTGCCCATAAAGATAATAAAACAGCGGGTACTAATATAATTAATGTTGGATCCAAAATTGGATATAGCATAATACCACCCCATTATTTAATTTGTATCTCTCTCTCAATATTTTAGCAACTAATATTTTAGATTATTTAAGTTTCATACCTATTTCTAATTTATTTCCATTTAAGAAATCTTGAACTAGAAGAGGTTTTGAATTTGGCATTTGTAATTTTGTAACTATTAAAACTCCATTTCCAGTCGCAACTCTAATACCTTTTTTATCTGCAGATAATATTGTTCCTGCCTCATTTTCATTTTGTACATCCTCATAATCACTAGCATGTATTTTAACAACTTTTTCGTCTATAATAGTTGTAGCTATAGGCCACGGATTTAATCCTCTTATATGATTGTGAATTTCTTCTGCTGATCTATTCCAATCAATTTTTGCCATTTCCTTATTTAACATTGATGCATAAGTACTTTTAGAATCATCCTGCTTAATAGGAGTAATTTCATTAGCTACCATTTTATTTATAGTTTCAACTAAAAGAGGTGCTCCTGTTTCTTTTAGTTTTTCATATAAGTCCCCAGCAGTCATATATCTTGTCACTTCAACTTCATTAGTTAAAAGCATATCTCCTGTATCAAGTCCTACATCCATAAGCATCGTTGTATTACCTGCTACTTTTTCTCCATTTATTACACTCCATTGTATTGGTGCTGCACCTCTATATTTTGGTAATAATGAACCATGTAAATTAATACAAGCATATTTAGGTATTTCTAAAACTTCTTTAGGTAATATTTGACCAAATGCAACAACTATAATAAAATCTGGATTTAAAGATTTTAATTTTTCTATAGCTTCTGGCTCTTTTCTTAAACTAAGTGGTTGAAAAACTTCTATATTATTTTCTAACGCAACCTCTTTTATAGGAGACATAGCAAGTTTTTTACCACGTCCTTTTGGTCTATCTGGTTGTGTATAAACAGCTCTTATACCAAATTCCTTTATAAGTGCTTTTAATGATGGAACTGCAAAATCTGGTGTTCCCATAAATACTATATTCATATTATTCCTCCTAGTCTATAACTTTATCAGTGAATAAAACACCATTTAAATGATCATTTTCATGTTGTATAACACGTGCTAAAAATCCATTTGCATTAAGTTCAAACTCCTCACCAAGTTCATTCATTGCTTTAACATGTATAAAATCAAAACGTTCTACTTCCCCAGTTTCTCCTGGAAGACTTAAACATCCTTCTGGTCCTATTTGACACCCTTTTTCTTCACTAATTATTGGATTTATAAAAACTCTATGCCCAAAACCATCTTGAGCATCAACAACAAATATTCTTTTTAAAATCCCTACTTGTGGTGCAGCAAGTCCCACACCTTTTTCATGATACATTGTTTGTAACATATCCTTAATTAATAAATCTATTCTAGGAGTTATTTCTTTAACTTCCTTACTAATCTTTCTTAGAACTGGATCATCATCAGTTCTTATTATTCTTAATGCCATTTATTTTCCTCCTACATTAAATTGTTAGGGTTTATATCCATTGTCACCCTAATTTTATTATATACACCTTGTGTAAACTTATAAACCCCATTTTTTATTAAAGAAGAATTATAATCATTTAAATTCCCCTTTATTAATATTTGCCATCTATAAGTGTCTTTTATTTTAGCAACAACTGATTGTGTTGCATCAAATACAAAAACTTCATTTTCAAATTCTAAAACATCTTTTATATGTTTACATAATTCGCAGGAGAAGTGCGCTAACTCATTTTCAAACTTACTACTTATATTTATAACCATAAGTTTTGAAAATGGTGGATAATCCATAGCTTTTCTAACTCTGATTTCATCCGCAAAAAAATTTTCATAATCATTTTCTTTAACATATTTCAAAGAATAATTCTCTGGGTTATATGTCTGTATGATAACTTCGCCCTCTTTATCAGCTCTTCCTGCTCTTCCACTAACCTGAGTCAATAACTGAAAAGAACGTTCATTAGCTCTATAATCTGGAAAATTCACTCCAAGGTCAGCAGCTAAAACACCTACCAAAGTAACATTTTCAAAATCAAGTCCTTTAGCAATCATTTGTGTACCAATTAAAATATCAGCCTCTTGATTTTTGAATTTATTATATAATAATTCATAAGAATCTTTTTTTCTAGTAGTATCAACATCCATTCTAATAGTCCTAGCTTCTTTAAAATAATGTTTTATTGCTTCTTCAACCTTTTCTGTACCTGTTCCAAAATGTTTTAAGTATTTACTATTACACTTAGGACATGTTTTATCTAATTTTTTAGTTTTTCCACAATAATGACAAATCATTTTCCCACTACTATGATAAGTCATTGAAATATCACAACTTTCACATTGATAAACAAATCCACAACTTCTACATGATACAAAACTTGAAAAACCTCTTCTATTTAAAAATAAAATAATTTGTTCTTTTTTAGCTAATTTTTCTTTTATTTTATTATATAAAGATCTACTAAACATAGTTTTATTACCACTTTTAAGTTCTTCTCTCATATCAGCTATAGCTATTTTAGGCATAGGTCTTCCACCAATTCTTTCTTTCAACTCAACTATATCATATTCTTTTTTCATAACCTTATAATAACTATCTATACTTGGAGTTGCTGATCCTAAAACAATTTTACATCCTTTTAATCCCTTTAAAAAATTACAAACTTCAACTGTAGAATACTTCGGATTCACATCAGATTTATATGTATTCTCATGCTCTTCATCTACTATAATAAGTCCTAATTCATCAAAAGGTAAAAATATAGCTGATCTAGCCCCTATAACAACTCTTATTTCTTTATTTTTTATTCTATACCACTGATCATACCTTTCACCATCTGATAATCTACTATGAAATATTGCTATATTATTACCAAAACGACCCTTAAATCTCTCAATCATTTGAGGAGTTAGTGCTATTTCAGGAACTAAAATAACTGATGTTTTATCTTCTAAGAGCATAGCACTTACAAGATTCATATATACTTCTGTTTTTCCACTTCCTGTTACGCCTTTCAAAAGCATAGTTTTATTGCTTCTCATAATTTTTGAATAAGCCAACTCTTGATCATCTGTTAACTTCTTAGCTGGATAATTTTCATATGCCCGTAAATCACTTCTATCTATTCGCTTTCCTTCAACACCTATAGCATTACTTTCTATAAGTTTTTTAATAGTATATGCACTTATAGAAAAATTTTTTATAAGTTCTGTTTTATTATATTTTCCGTTATGCTCTCTTATAATTTCCAAAGCCTCTAACTGCTTTTGATTAAGATCAAATATATAATTTTTAACAACAACTACTTGTTTAACCTTTTCTTTATTACCACTCATTATTTTAGGTGGTATTATAATTCTCAATGCGTCTATATATTTACATAGATACTTTCTTCTTAAAAACTCTACTAATAGAAAACTATCTCTTGTTAACAATGGTTCTTCATCACATATATTAACTATATACTTATATTTTATTCCATCATTTTTTTCATCTTCATATATATTAAAAACAAAGCCTTCTATTGTTCTATTACTAGCTCCAAAAGGAACTCTCACTCTATGTCCTTGTTGTATTTTCTCTTTTAATTCATCTTTAATCTTATAACTAAATGGCTTATCTATAGTTATTGCATCACTATTCACAATAACATCTGCGTATAAACTCATATTACTTCACCTTTTAAACTATAAATAAAAAGGCGCAAATTAGCGCCCCTTTATAATATCAAAAATTTGTTTTGCAACTTCTCTTTTATTCATCTTAGATAATTCATATATATTATCCTTTGATAAAATTGTAACCGTATTATCATCTGATGCAAATCCTGCACCTTCTGATGTAATATCATTTGCAACTATAAAATCTAAATTTTTAGAATCTAATTTTCTTCTAGCATTTTCTAATAAATCATTACTTTCAGCTGCAAATCCAACAAGTATTTGATTAGTTTTTTTCTCTCCAAGTGTTTTTAAAATATCTCTATCTCTCTCAAATTCTAAAACTAAATCACTTTCTTGTTTTTTTATTTTTTGATTACTATACTCTTTTATCTTATAATCTGCAACAGCTGCAGCTTTTATTATAATATCCATATCTTCAAATCTATCAATAACTGCATTATACATATCACTATTATTTCTAACACTTACAAATTCAACATTTGTTGGTCTTTTTAGCACATCAGAACCAGAAATTAAAACTACATTAGCACCTCTATCCCTAGCTTCTTTAGCTATTTCATATCCCATTTTGCCCGTTGAATTATTTGTTAAAAATCTTACTGGATCTATATCAGCCTTAGTTGGTCCTGCTGTTACTAAAACATTTTTCCCAACTAAATCTTTTGTTTGATAAAGCTTTGATAAAACTATTTCTACAATATCTTCTGTGTCTGCTAGCTTTCCTTTACCTATGTCGCCACAAGCTAATCTTCCACTTGCTGGCTCTATAAAATCATAACCAAATGATTTCAACTTAGAAATATTATTTTGTACAATTACATTCTCATACATATTAGTATTCATAGCTGGTGCAAAAACAACCTTAGCTGTTGATGCCATTATTGTTGTTGATAACATATCATCTGCTATCCCATTTGCAACCTTGCCTATTATATTAGCAGTTGCAGGTGCTATGAGCATAAGATCTGCTTTTTGAGCAAGAGAAATATGTTGAATTTCCCACGCTTTTGGTTCTGCAAACATGTCAGTTACAACCATATTTTGGCTTAATGATTGAAAAGATAAAGGAGTTACAAACTCCATCGCTGATTTCGTCATTATAACCCTTACATCTATATCATGCTTCTTTAATCTGCTAACTATATCTAAAGCTTTATATACAGCTATGCCTCCAGAAACTCCAATTACAACACACTTTTTACTCATTTTTAGATCTCCATGTCTCCAAGCATTTCATCTTGATAAGCTACATTTTCTCCAACAACAAAACCATCATTAATTTCTCTTATAGCTATACTAAGCGGTTTATTTGATTCAACCTCTGCAAATTGCTCAGCTCCGTCAATTATTTGTCTTGCTCTTTTTGAACTAGTTATTACTAGTGAATATCTGTTATCTACCTTTTCTAAAAGTTCCACTATTGATGGACTAATCATAGAGTTGTTCATGAATAATATCCTCCTTTGAATCTAAAATTGTTTCTTTTAATCTATCTACTCTACATTTTTCAGCTAATAAAATAGCTTCTATTTTTGATACAGCTGTTTCTACCGTATCATTAACAACTGCATAATTGTATTTAGAAACATAATTAATTTCTTTATATGCAGATTTAAATCTAGTCATAAGACTCTCTGGAGTCTCACTACCACGTTTTATAATTCTTTGCTTTAATTCTTCCATTGAAGGAGGTAATATGAAAATAAATACTCCTTCTTTTGATTGTTCCTTAACTTTTAAAGCACCTTGTATATCTATTTCTAAAATAACATCTTTTCCTGATTCTAGAATTTTTTCAACATTTGATTTTGGAGTACCATAATAGTTTCCATAAACCTGTGCATGTTCTAAAAAATCATTTTCTGCTAATCTAGTTTCAAACTCAGTTTTTGTTAAGAAATGATAGTTAACACCATCAATTTCGCCTTCTCTTGGACTTCTTGTTGTTGCTGATACTGATAATGAAATTTCTTTATGCTTTTCAAGCAAAGCTTTACAAATAGTTCCTTTACCAGCCCCAGACGGCCCTGATATAACGATTAAAACGCCTCTATTGTCTACCATTATTCGTCAACCTCTTCAACAACTTCTTCTTTCGTTGATAATCTATGAGCTACAGTTTCTGGTTGTACTGCTGATAATATAACATGATCAGAATCAGTTATTATAACAGCTCTTGTTCTTCTTCCATAAGTAGCATCAATAAGCATACCTCTGTCTCTAGCTTCTTGAATTATTCTTTTTATAGGTGCTGACTCTGGACTTACGATAGCTACAAGTCTATTTGCTGAAACTATATTACCAAAACCAATGTTAATTAATTTTATTCCCATTCACTTTCCTCCTATATTTACTCTATATTTTGAACTTGTTCTCTTATTTTTTCAAGTATATTTTTTATATCAATTACTTTATTTGTTATATTTAAATCTGTAGATTTAGATGCTATAGTATTTGCCTCTCTATTCATTTCCTGCATAATAAAATCTAATTTTCTTCCTACAGGTTCACTTAAACTTAACGTTTCTCTTAAATGAATTATATGACTATTAAGTCTTGTTATTTCTTCATCAACTGCAACTTTATCAGCAAAAATAGCTAACTCCATAGCTATTCTATTCTCATCTATATCAACAGTTTTTAATATCTCTTTTAATCTTTCTTCTAGTTTTGCTTTATAGTTAGAAACTAAAACATCTGCTTTTTTAGCTATACTGTTAACTAAACTTTCAATTTCAAAAGTTTTATTAATAATATCATCTTTTAACTTTCCACCTTCAAAACGTCTCATTTCAACTAGTCCATTTATACTTTTCTTAAGTAATGGTTCTATTTCACTCCAAATATCATCTAAATTTTCTTCTTTTTCTTCTGTAATAATAACATCTGGATGTTTTGATATTAGGGATAAACTTATATCATTTTTAATTTCTGGAAAAGCTTCTTTTAAATTTTCAAGAGCTGAAACATATGTTTTAGCAAAATCTAAATTTACTTTTGCAAGTGAATCAGTTTTAGCATAGTTTTTGTAATTTATAAATAAATCAACTTTACCTCTATTTAAAGTTTCTTTAATGCATCTTCTTATCTTATCTTCTAGTGAAAACATAGATTTAGGCATTCTTATATTTATATCTAAATATCTATGATTAACACTTTTTATTTCTATAGAAAAACTTCTTTCTTTGCCTTCTTCAGTACAAGCTCTTCCGAAACCTGTCATACTTCTTACCATATCTACCCTCCTTTTAGTCAATCTTATTTTATTGTACTTTAACATACTATAAATGGTCAATGATTCGTTAACAAAAAATTAACATTTTATTTTATAAAAAAAGAATTCTAGGAGAAAGCTTCCTAAAATTCCTTTTATTTAATGTCAAAAATAATTTAATCTTTATCTAAAAAATTATACACTTGCAAAAAAACAATTCTATAGTAAAAATATTTTTCATCTAACCTTATCCTAAAAGTAATTTTTCTATAAATGGCATTGCAAGCTTTAATAAAAATATAACAGCTAAAATCTTCATAGCAAGTGAAATATGTTTTTTATCTTTAGAAACTATATTATTAAAAATATTAAGCGCAACATATACTAATATACCAATTGTTAAACCATCACCTATGCTATAAGTTAAAGGCATTAAAACTATTATTAAGAAACAAGGTAATCCCTCTGTAATATCATTAAAATTAATCTTTGTTATATTTCCCATCATAAGATATCCTACATAGATAAGTACTGGTGCTGTAGCACATGCTGGTATTGATATAAATATTGGTGAGAAAAACATTGCAACTAAGAAGAACATACCAATAAAAATAGATGTTAAACCAGTTCTACCACCTTCTTCTACTCCTGCTGCACTTTCAACGTAAGTAGTAACAGTTGAAGTTCCCATAAGAGCTCCTGCTGTTGTTGCAATAGCATCAGCCATTAATGCTTTTCCTGCATTAGGAACGTTTCCTTTTTCATCAAGCATATTAGCTCTTGATGAAACTCCTATTAAAGTACCTAACGTATCAAAAAAATCTACAAATAAAAATGTGAAAACAATTATTATAAAATTCATAATACCTTGAACACTACTCATAAATGAAAAATCCAATTTACCTGCTATAGGTGCTATTGATTCAAATTTAAAAATGCCATTTGGTAAATAAATACCCATATTAGCTGCAACTTCTGTATTAAACAGTGCATATCCCCATGCAATTAAAGTAGAAACTAATATACCTATTAAAAGTCCACCTTTGACCTTCTTTTTTTCTAATATAGCTATAACTACTAACCCTATAACTGTAATTAAAACTGTTGGGCTAAAAAAGCTTCCAAGTTTTACAAACGTAGCTTCATCTGCAATAACCATACCTGCTCCTGAAAAACCTATAAAAGCAATAAAAACTCCTATTCCTCCAGTCACTGCATACTTTAAATTCAAAGGAATTGAATTTACTGCTGCTTCTCTAACTTTAAATATTGATAATAATATAAAAATGATTCCCTCTACAAATACTGCTGTAAGTGCTATTTGCCATGATATTCCTTTACCTAATACTACTGAAAATGCAAAAAATGCATTAAGTCCCATTCCAGCTGCTAATCCAAAAGGTAAATTCGCATATAGCCCCATAATTATACAACCTAAAGCAGCCGATAAACATGTAGCTGTAACAATAGCACCTTCTGGCATTCCAGTAGCTCCTAATATAGATGGATTTACAGCTATAATATACGCCATTGCTAAGAAACTAGTAAGACCAGCTATAAATTCTTTTTTCACATCAACATTTGTTCCAAAACGATTTAAACACTTATTCATTTTATAAAGTCCCCCTAAATAAATTTATAATTATATTTTTATGTATTCTCTCTTAAAACTAAAATATTCGTGAAATTACTCCCCCAAGCATCCCACGAATATTATTATATATTACAGTTATTATATTCGTCTATATAATCACGAACATTTTTACAAATTATTCATCATTTAATCTGTGTATATGTTTTCTCAAACATTTTTTCTATTTCATTCTTATTTTTTCCAGCACTAAGAAGCATAAGAAGTTTTATTCTCGCCTTTTGACTTGGCATAGATTCTCCAAAGATAACACCCATTTGCTTTAACTGTTGTCCTCCACCTTCATAGCCATATGAACCATAAACTCTTCCCTCAAAACATCTTGATGTAAGTATAACTATTATCCCCGCATCTAATGCTCTTTGAATTCCTTCAACCATAATCGGTGGAACATTACCTCTTCCTAAAGCCTCTAATACAATTCCTTTATAATTAGATTTTATTGCAAAATCTATAAAGTCTGATTCAGCTCCAGCATGACATTTAATAATAGCCACTTTCGCCTTTAGCTCATCAACATTTACATGTTGTATATCTTTAACTTCTCTATAAAAAATAACTTTATTATTATCTACAATCCCTATAGGCCCAAAATTTGGTGTTCTAAATGCATTTAGAGCCATTGAATTAGCTTTTGTCACTTTTGATGCACTGTTAAGTTCTCCATTAAAACAAATAAGAACGCCCCTTTTTCTTGCTTCATCAGCAGCTGCTGTACATATAGAAGCTGCTAAATTAGCTGGTCCATCATATCCAAGTTCTGAACAACTTCTCATAGCTCCAGTAAAAACTATAGGTTTATCACTTTTAACTGTAAGATCTACTAAATAAGAAGTTTCTTCAAGAGTATCTGTTCCATGTGTTACAACTACTCCATCTATATCATCTCTAGATATAAGTTCTTTTATTTTTTTTGATAACTCTAACATCAATTCAACAGATATATGAGGACTTGGAAGTGATGAGAAATTATGTGATTCTATTTTTGCATAATTCTCAATCCCTGTAACTTTAGCCATTATCTCCTCACCACTAAGATTAGGAACTGCCGCTTGTATTCTCTCATCAACTTTCATAGAAATAGTTCCGCCATTAAATATTACTGCAATTTTTTTCATAGTACCCTCCAAACTTATAAAATATTAGTCTAACTAATAATATATCTATTTAACTCGACTACATTATACTTCATATCTCGACTTTTTACTATTGTAATAGACTTTATTTACCAAGCTTATTTCTATCTATCATATAATATTTTTAATAAAAAAGCTGTGCACTTTGAATTTCTAAAGTACACAGCTTTTTTATCATTTAATTATTTTCACATTTATATCTAACGACTCAGTTTTTTCCTGCGGCTTTTTTTTAGGAGACATAACTTTTTTTATTGCATCAGTTCCTTTTAAAATAATTAAACTAAAAATAGAAAAGTATATTATGCCGCCCTCAAATGCACCAAATCCTAATGCACTTCCTAGAGAATTACATTGATTATAAATATTATTTATTATCTCCATCTCTTAACATTATCACAATATTATAAAGTTTAAAAATTAACATAAATCACTCCCTAATTCAGATAAAGTTTTAACTCTAGCTGAATATTAAGTCAAAGTTATCTAAAAACTAATCTTTCTTTATCTCTTACTTATAAAAGAAAGAAGAATTATAAACACTAGCTATTAGATAAATTACAATAGTGTAGATAAACCTTATAAATTTGACAACTTCCTCCTTTACTATTTCATTAAGTATCTACTTGTAATAAAAATAGCGTTGAAAACTCAACGCTATTTTCTTATTAATATATAAAGCAAATTAAATTTCCGTCACCTTCATTAATAATCTTTTGTAATGTTTGCTGCATCTTAACTTGTATTTTTTCAGGCATTTTATAAAGTTTGTTTTGTAGACCATCTTTAACTAAAGTTTCTAATGATTTCCCAAAAACATTACTTTGCCATAATTTTTCTGGATCATTCTCAAATTGTTCAAGCAATGTTTTAAATACTTCTTGTGTTTCCTTTTCTTTTCCCATAATAGGTGAAATCTCTGTTTCAATATCTGCCTTTATCATATGAAGACTAGGTGCACTAGCTTTAAGTTTAATTACATACTCTGATCCTTGCTTATCTATATCAGGTTTTTCAAATTTTATTTCTGAAAGTTGAGGTGCAACTAACCCATATCCTGTTTCTTTTACATCCTTAATAGCTTGTTCAACCTTATCATATTCAATTTTTGAACCATGAAGTTCTTTTACAAGAGCTATTAAATCACTTTCATTTTTAAGTTCATTACTACAGATTTCACTTATAATTTTATAAAATATATCTTTTTGTGGATTCATATAAATTCTAGCTTCACCATTAGCAAGGTTCATCTCACAAATTTCAGTCATTCCTAAGAATTCATCTCCAACATACTTACCTATACATTCACTAACATCTCTTACTTTAAATATATTTTTACACATATCTTTCACTATGTTCATAAAACTATTTTTAAGCCAGTGACTAGGATCTAACTTTTCAATCCATTCAGGCATATCTATGTTTATCTCTTTTATACTAAATTCTTTTAAAATCTTAGTGAAAATAGTATTTATTCCATTCACATCCATATTAGCTATATCCATTATTTGTACTGGTACATTATAAGTATCTTCCATTTGTTTTTGTAACTTTTTAGTATCTTC
Source organism: Sarcina sp. (assembly GCA_051656585.1). Classification (GTDB taxonomy): domain Bacteria; phylum Bacillota; class Clostridia; order Clostridiales; family Clostridiaceae; genus Sarcina. The sequence goes on from JBOGCE010000023.1 coordinate 133,339, forward strand.
ATGATTCGGCTTAGATGTGTTTAAAACTATAATAAATGGTTTATTTATAAGTTTTAATTCATTTATTACTCTTTCTTCTGCATCTAGATATTCATCTCTATTAATTCCTGTAATACTTCCATCTGTTGTTATCATAACTCCAATAGTTGAATGATCTGTTATGACTTTTCTTGTTCCAAGTTCAGCTGCATCTTCAAATGGTATTTCATCTTCATACCATGAAGTTGTAACCATTTTAGACTCTCCATCCTCTAAATATCCAAGGGCTTCCTTGACTATGTACCCAACACAGTCTACCATTCTTACATTAAATTTTATTCCTTCCTCTAAATTTATTTCGACTGCACCTTCACTTGGAATAAACTTTGGTTCTGTTGTGTGAATAGTTTTTCCTGATCCACTTTGTGGTAACTCATCTTTTAGTCTTTCCTTTTTGTAAGTATTATCTACATTAGGTAATACCATAAGATCCATAAACCTTTTTATAAATGTTGACTTTCCAGTTCTAACAGGTCCAACAACTCCTACGTATATGTCCCCTTGTGTTCTTTCTGCTATATCTTTATATATGTTAAATTCTTCCAAAAGATATACCTCCTACCATTAAATTATTATCACTATATATATATTAAAAAATTCAAAAAAGTATACTAAAAATCAGTTTTTTTGAAAAAAAAATCAATTCTTTTTTAAGTAATTTTAAAAGAATTGATTTTATATTGCTATTCGCTTTTTTTATCTCTTTCCATTAAATGAATAACTGCACTATTTGCCTTTACTCCTTCAAATAAAACTTTATATAAAAGTTCAGTTATAGGCATTGAAACCTCAACTGTTTTTTGAAGTTCATGAAATGCCTTACAAGCTTTAACACCTTCAACTACCATTCCAACTTCTTCTACAGCCTCTTCTAAAGTTTTTCCTTGACCTATTAGAATACCTGCTCTTCTATTTCTTGAATGCATACTAGTACATGTAACTATTAAATCACCCATACCTGTTAATCCATAAAAAGTTTCTGCTCTTCCACCTAAAGCTATACCAGCTTTAGTAATTTCATGCATTCCTCTAGTCATAAGTGCTGCCTTTGAATTATCACCATATCCAATTCCATCACTTATACCAGCTGCTAGAGCTATAATATTCTTAATAGCTCCACCAATTTCTACACCAATAACATCATTATTAGTATAAATTCTAAAGTTCTTATCCATAAATAAATCTTGAACTTTTCTTGCTGCATTCATATCTAAAGAACTTGCAACTAAAGTCGTTGGGATATTTTTAGCCACTTCTTCAGCATGACTAGGTCCTGATAATACAACCACTTTATTAGATTTAAGCTCATCACTTATAACTTGTGATAAAGTAAGATTTGTTCCTTCCTCTATCCCTTTAGCTATATTTATAACTATAACATCTTCAGCTAATTTTCCTTTTAATCCCCTTGCAACTACCCTTATGACATGAGATGGAACTGCAAGTACAACATACTTACTGTCTTTTAACGCCTCATCCATATCTGTATAGGCCGTTACCTCTTTTGGAATTACTAAATTTTTTATATATTTATCATTAGTTCTTTTAGTATTAATTTCATTTACTATCAATTCATCTCTATCCCAAAGCGATACTTCTATCCCTTTATTTCCTAATAAAATAGCCAATGCTGTTCCAAAGCTTCCTGCACCTATAAAGGTAGTTTTATTCATATTCATCTACTCCTTTTTCTTTTCTCTGTACTCAATCTTAATTCCTGTACCTGTAAAATCAAATGCATTTCTTAATTGATTCTCTAAATATCTCCCATATGAGAAATGTAGTGCACTATAATCATTTATAAAGAATACAAATGTTGGAGCTTTAATTGCAACTTGTGTTGCATAATAAACTTTAAGTCTCTTAATTCCAACTACTGGAGGTTCTTTCATCATAACTGCTCTATTGATAACTTCATTAAGTACACCTGTACCTATTCTTTTTGTATAATTACCATAACACATAGTAGCCATCTCTAAGACCTTATGAACTCTTTGTCCTGTAAGAGCTGATATAAATAAGAATGGTGAATAAGCTAAGAATTTAAGGTTTGATTTTAAATCAAGTTCATAATTCTTCATAGTCTTATCATCTTTTTCTATAAGATCCCATTTGTTTACTATAACAAATATAGCTTTATGCATTTCATGAGCATATCCTACGATTTTTTCATCTTGCTCTGTAATACCTTCACTTGCATCTATCATAAGCACACAAACATCTGCTCTTTCAATAGCAGCATAAGTTCTAACAACTGAATATCTTTCTATTTCTTCTTTTATTTTACTCTTTCTTCTTAAACCAGCAGTATCTATTATATTAAACTTTCCTTGCTCTGTTTCAAGATAACTATCTATAGAATCTCTAGTTGTTCCTGGTACATTACTTACTATAACTCTATCTTCACCTAAAAGTCTATTAATTAATGAAGATTTACCTACGTTTGGTTTTCCTATAAGTGCAATATTTATAATATCTTCATCCACTTCTTCTTCATCTACTTGCTCAAAGTTTGCTACAACTTCATCAAGCATATCTCCAAGACCTTTACCCTGAGATGATGATATAGTAATTGGATCACCTATACCAAGATTATAAAACTCATACATATTATCTTCATCTTTTAAGTTATCAATTTTATTGACAGCTAATACAACTGGTTTTTTACTTTTTCTAAGCATTCCTGCTACTTCTGTATCTGCTGCAGTCAATCCTTCTTTTCCATCAACAACAAATAAAATTACATCTGCCATTTCTATAGCAAGTTGTGCCTGTCTTCTCATTTGCTTTACAATAATATCGCTACTTTCTGGCTCTATTCCTCCAGTATCTATCATTGTAAATGGTTTCCCTATCCATTCTGACTCTGCATATACTCTATCTCTTGTTACACCTGGTGTATCTTCAACGATAGATATTCTTTTCCCTGCTAATTTATTAAATAATGTAGATTTTCCTACATTCGGTCTTCCTACTATCGCAACTATTGGTTTTCCCATTATTACGCCTCCTTACGGTATTTTCCCATTTCTAAATTAATTTTTCAAATCTAATTTACATATGTATTAATAACTCATACGTATTTACTACATATTTTATCCTTTAGCTAATAAATCCAATACTTTTATTTAATATAACTCTATTTCGCAAATGAATTATAATATTTTAACTAAATACATATTAATGATAGACATAATTTTGCTATCATTATGTTATATTACATTAATTATAAATTCTAGTCAACTAAATCCCCTATATACAAAGGATATTATTTAAATTTAAAATAATAGAGAAGACCATTATCTTCCCTATTATTTCTTTATATTTCTTTAGGAATGCACACTGTAAATTCTGTTCCTTTACCAAGTTCACTTTCCACAAAAATATCACCATTTAAATTATTTACTATGTGTTTAACTATAGCAAGTCCTAATCCTGTTCCTCCTGTTTCTCTTGAACGTGCTTTATCAACCCTATAAAACCTTTCAAATATACGTTCTAAATGAATTTTTTCTATCCCAACACCATTATCCTTAACAATTATTTTAAAGGTATTTTTGTCTTCATTTATATTAAGCCAAACACTAGAGTCATTTCCAGAATACTTAATTGCATTATCCACAAGATTTAATATAAGCTGTTTAATACTATCAGAATCAGCTATTATAGAATTTTCAATATTAACCTCACTAATAAAATTAATATTTCTTTTTTCTGTTTCACTCCTAGTAAGCTCTCGCACACTATCAATTATAGAAATTATGTCTACTACACCTATATCCTTAGTTTGCTTTTTTTCTATATCATATAAAGAAAGTATATCTTGTATAAGTCTTGTAAGTCTATCAGACTCCTCTTCTATAATACTTAAGAATTTTTCTCTTGTTTTAACATCATCAACATATTTTAAAGTTTCAGCAAATCCTCTTATAGATGTAACAGGAGTTTTTAGTTCATGTGATACATTAGCTACAAATTCACTCCTCATATTTTCAAGCTTCTTATAATCACTTATATCTTCAATAACAACTACTATTCCCATTTCATCTTCACCCTCTAAAAGTTCAGTTGTTCTAAGTCTTATATGTCTTGAATCATTAGATGATATTTTCATTTCCATGCTATCCACTTTTTCAAAAATAGCTTTCACAACATTTTCATCCTTAATTATGTCTTCTATTTTCATTCCCATTATTTGTTCTTCAGTAAGTTTTATATTAAAAATTCTTTTTACATACGGATTAACCATCAATACCCTATGATATTTATCTATAGCAATAACACCACTACCCATACTTTTTAATATCGCTGTAAGCCTACTTTGCTTGCTAATTAGCTCTTTTAATGTTTCTTCTAATTGATCCGCCATATGGTTAAAAGATTTCCCAAGACTACCTAATTCATCATTAGTAGTTATTTTAACTCTTTTATGAAAATCTCCATTAGCTATTCTAGATGCAATAAATTGCAAATCATTAATAGGTTTTGTAATACTATTTGTTATCCTAATAGCAATAATACTACCTAACATAAGGGCTAGACCTAAAGCTGCAAAATAATATTTCATATCCGTATTTTTAAGTAATACACTACCATTTATAACTTCTGATGTTCTTATTACCCCTCCATCTTTTAATCTAGTAGCATAATATATAGTTTCCTCACTCAGCGTTTTACTAAATCTAACTGAAACACCACTACCATCTTTTTTAGCAGCCATAAACTCTTCTCTATTAGCGTGATTATCCATATCATTTTTATCTTTATAAGATTCATATAAAACTTGTCCATCAGCATTCATATAAGTTATCCTTATAGATGGTCCCTTGTGTTGCTGTATCATATTTTCTAATTCTATAATATCTTTAGCCTCTCCTTGGTCATTACTATCTAAAAAATAAGTTATCATTTCATTGTACTCTTTTAACATTTTTTTAGAATGTTCTATATATTTGTAATTTGATATAATCATATAAAAACTAGTCATAATAACCAAAGAAAATACTATTACTACTATAGTTGAAGTTAAAATCTTTTTTTTCATAAAATTCCCCTTTGTAACTCAACTAAATATTAATTTTCATTTACCTACTAAATAATATTTTTATTTAATATAAGCAAATCCAAATAATCTTCCTGAATTTTCTTTATCTCTCCTATATGAATGTAACTCATACTTATCATTACAATTAGTACAAATATCAAGATCCATAATATTTTCAGGTTTTACTAATTCCTTCAATTGAATTTTAATAGCTTCCTTTAAATTTAACATTCTGTCTTTAGCCACAGTATCACCATATTTACTTTTAAACTTTTGTATAAGTTCTTCACTAACTTCATAACAACATTGTCCTACTCCTGGCCCTATAACTACCTTTAAAGTTTTACAACCATAAATATCTTTCATTTTTTCACAAGCTTTTTTACTAATATCAGCAATAGTCCCTTTCCATCCACTATGAACAGCTGCTATCACTTTTGCCTCTTCATCATAAATAATAACTGGTATACAATCAGCAGCAAACACTCCTATTATCTCATTCGGTCTATTTGTTATAATTCCATCCGCTTCTTTATCTTCCGAAGTTTCATTTTTTATGTCTATTATAATATCACTATGAATCTGATTAGTATAATTCACCTTTTCAACCTCAAAAACATCTGCTAATTTAAAAATATTACGCTTTGTACTCTCCTGTGCCAATTTATAAGAAATATTATTTTTTGCTGTAGAAAAATATATTTCTATATTATTTGCATCAATTTTAATAAATTCCATTCCATTTTTCTCAATTACTTTCATCAAATCATTCCTTTTTATTTTATTGTATAAGTAAAAGCACTCATAACCGGTTATGAATGCTTCACTTTATTCTTTCATTAAACTTTTAATCTCTTCCATAAATGTATTTATATCTTTAAATTGCCTATAAACAGAAGCAAATCTAACATAAGAAACCTCATCAACATCTTTTAATTTATCCATAATCAACTCACCAATGTAGTCTGAACTTATCTCTGTTAACATCTTATTGCTAATTGTTTTCTCTATACTTTCTGCAATTTCTTCTATTTGTTTTCTTGAAACTGGTCTTTTTTGACAAGCTTTTATAAGCCCAGTTACAATCTTTTCTTTATTGAAAGCTTCTCTTGTAGAATCCTTCTTAATTACTAGCACAGGAATATCTTCTATTTTTTCATATGTAGTATATCTTTTAGAACATTTTAAACATTCTCTTCTTCTTCTAATAGAAGCATAATCATCTGCTGATCTTGAATCAACTACTTTACTTTCTTCATGAAAACAATAAGGACATTTCATATTAATCCACACCTTTCACTATATAGATGTACATTAATTATACAATTTTTTTACTATAATTTCTATATTTCTCTTAATATTTTTTCTTTCAAATTAACTAAAATACATTCCACACCAACCTTTAGAACATCTTCCCAGTTAATTTCTATTACTTCCTGCTTTCCGAACCAAGAACTTTTTTCTACTGGTATAATAATAGAAAGTACCTTACAGTCATCACAATCAAGCTTAACATCTATTATATAGCCTAATTTTCTACCTTCATTTATGTCTATAACCTCTAAATTCTTTAAATCTTTCAATGAAAATAAACGTTCCTCCATCAAATTCATTTCCATCTATACTTCCCCCTTTTATCACTAATTTGCTCTACTTCTAAACATATTTTCTCATATGTTTCAAAGCAATTTTTTCAAGCCTTGAAACTTGCGCCTGTGAAATTCCTATTTCATCTGCTACTTCCATTTGTGTTCTTCCTGCAAAAAAGCGCAAACTGATAATTAGCTTTTCTCTATCATTTAATTTTTTCATTGCCTCTTTTATTGATATTTCTTCTAACCAATTTTTGTCTTGATTCTTTGTATCACTTATTTGGTCAACTACATAGATAGCGTCTCCACCATCATGGTATATTGGTTCAAATAAAGATACAGGATCTTGTATTGCATCAAGTGCAAAAACTACATCTTCTCTTGGAAGCTGAAGCTCCTTAGCTATTTGCCCTACTGTTGGTTCTTTGTTGTTATCATTAATGAGTTTATCTCTTATTAATAATGCCTTATATGCAATATCTCTCAATGACCGACTAACTCTAATTGAATTATTATCTCTTAAATATCTCCTAATCTCTCCTATAATCATAGGAACAGCATAAGTAGAAAATTTAACATTATGTGATAAATCAAAATTATCTATAGCCTTCATAAGCCCAATGCATCCTACTTGAAATAAATCATCAACATTTTCGCCTCTATTATTGAATCTTTGAATAACACTTAATACAAGTCTTAAATTTCCATTTATAAATTTTTCTCTTGAACTATAATCCCCACTATTCATTTTCAAAAGGAGTTCTTTCATCTCTTTTTCCTTAAGTACCGGTAATTTTGATGTATTAACACCACATATTTCTACCTTATTTATCATCATAGTTAAAAATCAACCCCTTCAAAGTAATTACCTAGTGCATTTTTAATTATCTCCAAAGAGTGTATATTTTATACAAATTTTATACCATTTTATTTATTTCTTTTTGTAATCTTTTTATTATTTTTTTCTCAAGTCTTGAAATATATGATTGTGAAATGCCAAGCATATCTGCAACTTCCTTTTGTGTCTTCTCTTTATTCCCATATAAACCAAATCTCAATGTTATAATTTCTTGCTCTCTAGCACTAAGATATTCCATAGCTGCAACTAAAAGCTGTCTATCCACTTCATCCTCAATAAGGTTATATACAATATCATTTTCAGTTCCTAGAATATCAGATAATAAAAGTTCATTACCATCCCAATCTATATTTAAAGGCTCATAAAATGAAATTTCCGCTTTAACTTTATTATTTTTTCTAAGATACATAAGTATTTCATTTTCTATACATCTTGAAGCATAAGTTGCAAGCTTTATATTTTTTTCTGGATTAAATGTATTTACTGCTTTAATAAGTCCTATTGTTCCTACAGATATTAAATCCTCAACTCCAACTCCTGTATTTTCAAATTTTCTTGCTATATAAACCACAAGTCTAAGATTTCTCTCTATAAGAATACTTCTTATATCTTCATCACCAGCTGCAAGCTTTGCAATTAAGGACTCTTCTTCCTCTTTTGATAAAGGTGCTGGTAATGTATCATTCCCCCCAACATAATATAAATCCTTTGCAAAGATTTTAAACTTTGCTAATATTTTATTTAATAAAAGTTGTAATTTAATCATAACTTCCCCCTTACAATATACCTCTTGGTAAAAGAGCTTGAAAGCTCCCATCTCTACTTAATTTAGATTGTGTAACTCCTATAATTGCATCTATTTCTTTCAACTGTCCATCCACATCTTTTAGACTTACGTTTGATATTTTTATTCCTTCAATTTTATTTGTCATACCATTCACAACCCTATATGGAATGATAAACTTTTCGCTATTTACAAAATTTTCAACATTTATTATTCCCTTTTCTATTATAATGACAGGTAATCCTGTTACTGGCTCTACAAGTTCATTTCCTGTATCTAAAAAACTTTTTATATTAACAATTTGACCTCTAAATACAAATTTTAATTCATATAAAAGCCCTTTTACTATACTACGTTTTTTCAAATAGGTATAAATTCTAGTTAAAGCTAAATATAATATAATACAAGAAAATAAAAGCACTTTACTTGAATAATTATTAATCGTGAAAGCATTAGTTATATCATATGGATTTTCTGCCATTGCAAACATAAAACAAAATCCAGAAAAACATATAGAAACAAAAAAGAAAACCCCAATACTTTTTACAAGCTCTATATTCCTAATTTTACCTAAAATTATTTTTATCATTATCAACACAACTAAAACTTTAAAAATTATATTAGTAAAAATGCTAAGTTCTTCAAATAATATAACCAAAGTATAAATACTCCCTAATATACTAGATAAAAGTATTTTTCTATACTTAAAATCATAAGATAAAATTTGTAATGTCATAGTCAATAAAAAAAAGTTTATCAAAAAATTTTCAAGCAGCAATACATCTATGTAAATAGTCACTGTATCCCCCCCTTATTTAAATTATAAGACTTAATCAGTTAAAAGTTTGTCATAATAAATCTATTTAAAATAAATTTATTGTGCTATATTATTTTATTTTATTTTAAATTACATCATATTTTTGCATTAATTAGCGCTATCCCGCTCTTTTAATGTCAAATATTTACAAAATAAATTTTGACAAAAAAAAACCCTAAGCTATTGCTTAGAGTATTTTCATCTAAATTAAGATCTTCTATTTCTTCTTAAAAAAGCTGGTATACTTAAATCATCATCTTCTGATGGTTCTTCTTTTTTAGGAGCTGGAACTTCTTCCTTAACCTGTTCAATTACTGTTTCTTTTATTACTGTTTTCTCAGCTTTTTTCATAGCTGCTGCAAGATTTGTTTCTTTATCAAAACCTGTTGCTATTACAGTTATTCTTATATTTTCCTTTAATGATTCATCAATTGCTGTTCCAAATATTATGTTAGCATCTGGATCTGCTGATTCTTGAACTATTTCTGATGCTTCATTTATTTCAAATAAACTTAAATCTGGTCCACCTGTAATATTTATAAGAACACCAGTTGCTCCTGTAATTGATGTTTCTAGTAAAGGTGAACAAATTGCTTCTTCAGCAGCGTCTTTCGCTCTTGTGTCACCTGAACCTTTACCAATTCCCATATGAGCAAGCCCTTTATCAACCATTACTGATCTTACATCAGCAAAATCAAGGTTAATAAGACCTGGATTTGTTATAAGGTCTGAAATACCTTGAACCCCTTGTCTTAAAACATCATCTGCTTTTTTAAATGAATCTAATAAAGTAGTTTTTTTATCTACCATAGATAATAATCTTTCATTTGGAATTGTAACTAAAGTATCTACCTTTGCTTTTAAATTCTCAATTCCCATTTCAGCGTGTTTCATTCTTCTTCTACCTTCAAATGGGAAAGGTTTTGTAACTATACCAACAGTTAATATCCCCATTGATTTAGCAACTTCTGCAACAACAGGTGCTGCACCTGTTCCTGTTCCACCACCCATTCCGGCAGTTATAAACACCATATCTGCACCTTTTATTGATTCAGTTATTTCTTCTATACTCTCTTCAGCTGCTTTCTTACCAATCTCAGGGTCTGCTCCAGCACCTAATCCTTTAGTAAGTTTATCACCGATTTGAATTTTATGTGTTGCATGTGAAAGCATTAATGCTTGCTTGTCTGTATTTATAGCAATGAACTCAACGTCCTTTAATCCTTCCATAATCATTCTGTTTACGGCATTGCTACCTCCGCCTCCGCAACCTATTACTTTTATATTAGTAAAATCTTGCATATCTACATCAAAATCTAACAAAACAATTCCTCCTTTAAAAAATATCCCCTAAAAAACCCAATACTTTTGATATTCCTTTTTTCTTAACTTTTTTAACGTTTTCCTCTGATACCTCTATTTTTTCTACATTCTCTTTATCTAAAGATTTATTTGTAACTACAAATTCTTCACTTAATAATTTTAACCTATCATATGCCTCTTTAACAATAGCAATCGGTATAATAATTGAAGAATTTTCAATATTTAACTCATTTTTTGTAATAATTTTAAGCTTTTTCTGAAGAATCTCTTCTAATAGAATGTCTATCTCTTCAAAAGACACTATACTATCGCCTATTATAATTATACTTTCTATTTTATCATAAATCCCAAGACTTTCTAACTCTTTTTTAATATAATTCGTAATTTCATCTACTCTAGCATTTATTATGTCAAATAATAAACCTGCTTCAAATGTTGCATCAGCAATTTCAATTTTTGCAAATTCCTTTCTAAGTTTGGCATAATTACTACTATTCTGAATTTTCACTTGTTCCATTAATTCAGGACTTTGCTTAGTTACAATTGCTAAATCTCTAGTTATATCATCTCCACCTAATGGTATATTAAGAACTTGCTTTATTCTTCCATATTCAAAATATCCAATTTTAGTACTATTTGCATGAAAATCTATTATTAATGTATTTTCCTTTTTATTATCGACTAAAAAAATATTTTTTAAAGCTTCTATTCCTAAAATATATCCTTTAACTTTACAAGCAACTCTTTCAAAAACCTTTTGAAATTCTTCAATAATTTCTTTTTTTACAACTATAACATCTAAATCCATCTCAAAATTCTTAAGATTTTTGTTTAAAGGATCATTAATATACCCTTCTCCATTTACATAGAAGCCTTGTATAATAGCATCAATTATGTATTCATCATCATTTATCTTTATCTGCTTAGCTTTTACATAAGTTTCTGTAATTTCTCTTTTTGTCACTATTATTTCTTTGTTAGATTCAAAATTCCCCTTAGAATTTATAACTCTTACATCACTTAATGGTAATGAAACATACATAGAATCATACATTTCATTATTTTTAGTTGAAAGTTCTTGTAAAATTGCTATAACTGATTCAACAGTTAAATCTACATCCACAACTCTTCCCTTTTTTATGCCCTTAGATGGTCTTATAACATTGTCTAGTAATTCAAATTCACCATTATTTTCTTGTGCTAGAGCAGCTGTTATATAGCTACTACCTATACTTAAGGCAACGATTTTCTTATTCATAGTGTTACCTCCTATACTAAAATAATATATGCTAAGATATACTTAGCATATATTATTAATATAATATCATTCTACTTAACATATCTTTATCTACTGAAAAACTCATTGCTGTATCAGATGTAATAATTCTTTTTTTGTAAAGCTCTGCTAAAGCCATATCCATAGTTTTCATTCCATATTTACTACCTGTTTGAACAGAAGACTCAATTTGATGAGTTTTTCCTTCTCTAATAAGGTTTTGTATAGCTGGAGTTGAAACCATTACTTCTAAAGCAGCTGTTCTACTACCATCTGTTGTTGGAACTAATTGCTGTGAAATAATTCCTTGTAAAACAGTTGATAACTGTACTTTAATTTGTTGTTGTTGATGTGGTGGAAATACATCTATAATTCTATCTATAGTCTTAGATGCTCCAATTGTATGAAGTGTTGAAAATACTAAATGTCCTGTTTCTGCTGCCGTAATAGCAATAGAAATAGTTTCTAAATCTCTCATCTCTCCAACAAGTATAACATCTGGATCTTCTCTTAATACTGATTTTAAAGCACGTTCATAACTTACAGTATCTTTTCCAACTTCTCTTTGGTTAACGATACATCTATTATGTTTGTGTAAATATTCTATAGGATCTTCTAATGTTATTATATGTGCATCCCTTGTATTGTTAACTTCATTAATCATAGCTGCAAGAGTTGTACTCTTACCACTTCCTGTAGGGCCTGTAACAAGAACTAAACCTCTTTTTTTAGTTGTAAGTTCTTTTAAAATTTCTGGATGATTTAACTCATCTAATGTAGGTATCTTTAATGCTATAACCCTTATAGCTAAAGCTGTACTACTTCTTTGTTTAAAGATATTAACCCTAAATCTTCCCATTCCTTGTGATGAATATGAAGTATCATATTCTCCTGTTTTTTCATACTCTTCGTATCTTTCTCCTAATATTTGCTTCGCAAACTCTTCTGTATCACTAGGCTTTAAAACTTCCTGACCTATTTTTCTAAGTGATCCATTTATTCTAATAGCTGGTTGCATACCTACTGTTAAATGCAAATCTGAAGCTTTTTCTTCTACAGTTAATCTCAATAATTCATGTAAATCAAACATTAATAAACCTCCAAAATTTAGTTTAAGCAACAAGTTACTATATTTTTTTAGTCATAACTTGATATTCAATACCCCTTAATTTATCAAACTTATCCTATACTAAATTATAAACTAAAAATAAATTAAATGCTAGAACTTTAAGGTTATTAAATTTTTCAAGTTTTTTTTATTAATTTGAAGTTTTTAATAATTTTTTTCGATATATTTTTTCAAAATACTCTATAATTTATGAAAATACCTTATTTTTTATAATTCATAAATTACACTAAAATTTCTACTATACATATTATCAAACCAAAACTAAAAAATAATAACTTATCTGTTGTCAAATTCTTTTAATTTACGTTCTACAAACATACTTGATATAATAAAAATCAAAATACAAAAAACAGAATATAATTCTGATACGCTACTTGAATATAATGGTGCTTCTATACTTAGAATTAATAATCCTACAAAAATTGCAATAATAGCCTCTACTACTAGTATTCTTCCATACAATATTTGAGCATATGTCCAATTTTCTATATTCTTACTTGCTAATTTAGAGCGATATCCTAATCGCTCATTAATTTTCTTTGAAAATATATAAATTTCACAAAAACCTAATATCAAAAATATTATTGGAACCAAAATCATAACAAGAAACATAATTATCACTCCTTATATTATGAAGTTATTTAATTATAACTATTTAATATTTTTACCAATGCCTTTTACAAATATAAAACACTCTTTTCCAAACTCTTCAAAATAACTAATTTCAAACTTAAAATTTTGTATATTCTTATGCGTTTCTCTATTTATATGACATTTCCCAATTTTATGCCAAGTAGAATCACAACTATTAGCTATTTTTCTATATCCTATACTCTCTGGAACAACATGTTCAATAAAATATAAATACCCATTTGGTTTCAAAACTCTTTTAATTTCGCTTAGCGCATTATCCTGATTATCAACACTACAAAAAACAAGAGTTGCTACTATACTATCAAAAGTATTATCCTCAAAAGGTAAATTTTCCATATTTCCAATTTTATAATTTATATTTATTTTATTATTTAAATCTCGTTGTTTAATTTGTTTCGTAAAACTAAGGTCTGTTACTGTAAGACTCTTTATATTTTCAATGTTATAATATTCAAAATTCACTCCATTTCCAACACCAACTTCTAAAACATTCCCCTTAACTTTAGCAATCAAAGCTTGTCTTCTTTTTTTTAATGCAATCTTTTCAAATGGATACATAAAAGCATTAAAAACGATATTTGTAAATTCACTCATAAAAAATACACTCCCTTTTCTTTTGTTTTAAAATTATTATAAAAAACATCTATTTTCTAAACGATATTTTTAAGTATATCAGTTATTCATTTTCTTTTTAAATTTTCTATTTATTATATTATTTTATATTATAATAATTTTTTTATATTACTCACTTCATTATATCTTAAAATCAAATATTTTAAGATATAATGAATACGATATACTTTTACTTATGTTAAACTTAAATTACTAACTATCAGATGAGCTATATATTTCAAAATACTATAACAATTAAAGGCGGAAATTCAGATGTCATCATTTATAACTAAACTTAATAAAAAAAAATATCTACTTATTATCGCAGCTATTATACTTATAATAAATGTAATTTTTGTTATATATAATTTAATCATGTACCAGAATCTTTTGTTAAATAAATATAATATTTTTTCTCTTACTCTAATCTTATTTATTGTAATTGCAGTTTTTAAAGAATAAAGTCTTTAAATTCATCTTATTTAAACATCCAATATTAAACAAATTATATATAGTAAAAATTTAGTCAGAGCCGAGATATATCAATAACTTGGCTCTGTACATTCATCAAAATTTTTCTTCTCTTATTTAAATTACATTATCTACCTCAATCCTTCAACATATATTAAGGATACTATCCAACTATTTTTCCATCAACTACCTGAATTTCTCCTCCATATCCTGGAACAGCAGATTTTAAAGCTTTCTTTATTTCCTCTATATCACCAATTCCTTGAAGATCACTAGTATCTTTTACTTTTTCAAAACCAATTATTTTCCCTTTTTTATTAAACACTGCACATATATCTATCTTTTGACCACCAATCATGATTGGTCTTAAAACTCCATCAATATGTTGCTCTAAATTAGCTCTTAATGGATATAATACTTCCGTAATTTGCCCATCCTTGATGAAAATAGTTATTTCTTGCCCATTATAAGCAGTACAATCATATAAATTTAGTCTTAATCCATTAAACTGACTTTTATGAGGCATTTTACTATTATTTATAGCAAGATTAATATTTCCAATACCTACTAAAATAAATAAAACAAGTCCT
This sequence comes from Sarcina sp., assembly GCA_051656585.1. Taxonomy (GTDB): domain Bacteria; phylum Bacillota; class Clostridia; order Clostridiales; family Clostridiaceae; genus Sarcina. Next base: position 148,529 of record JBOGCE010000023.1, read on the forward strand.
GCCCCTACAATATGCTTTAATATTGAACTTTCTTTATTTCCCTCATATTTATTATATACAGAAATCACTAACTCCTCATAAGTCATAAACATATATGTACTCTTCCAAAATGCAAGTAAACCTCCTGTTATTAGTATTAATACAATAATAGGTATAAAACTTATCATTAAAACTACTGACTTCCATAAAAGTTCTGGTATTGAACTAAAAATTATGCTAATCTTAACGTTTCCATTATTCAATAAATATGATACTACATATAAATTCATATAAATTGTAAATTCATATAAATTGTAAATAAAACACTTATAATTATTATAAAAGTTATTAACGCTGTTGCACCATTCATAATTTCTAGAGCTAATAAAATAATTATAATATATACTACAATCATAGGAAGCATATACTTAACAGTTAATTTAGCATCTGGTAAAGAACTTTTTAAATTACTCCCCTCTTTAATTCTCTTAACTAGAAAACTTTGAAGCCATAAAACAAGGTACATCCCTATAACATTACTAACAAATAACATTATCATAAGAACTAAACTTTTACTTTCTATAAATCCCCAAAATAAAACTACTTGAATTATCAAAGGAATTAAGGCTAACTCTATACCAGCTAAATACTTATTAGTTCTATTCTCTAATAATCTATTTTTTGCACGCTGTTTAATTTCTCTTGTAAACACATAGCTCTCCCCCTTTTTTTTATCAGCTAACATATCTATTATTAGCTTTTGATAATAATACTTTATCATCTTTTATAAAAATATAAAAAAAAAGTTTTTCGCTAGTATAAAAGATACTTTATACCTTCAAACTTAAACACAAAAAATCCATTCATAAAAATATACTTTTCATAAATGGATTTTTAATATTTACTATATATTATTTTTGTGAATTAAATTCCTTAAATAATTTTTTTAGAGCTTTCTTTTCTATTCTTGATACATATGATCTTGAAATACCAAGCATTAATGCTATTTCCAGTTTGATATACTAAATTATATTTTTCTATGCCCCGCTTAGCATATTTTTCATTTTAAATTTTCTATTTATTTTTAGGTAATGAATAGGCAACATAAAAAATTAATACATAAGAAAGTATATCTAGAAATACATTATTAAATATATGGCTTATATCTAATAATATAATTATTAGTGTTACTGATATACATAATAAATTAAGTGGATTTATAAAATTTTTCTTTATAATAACGCCCCCTCCAACCAAATAATACCATATTATATAAATATTAGAAAGATATATTTTTTAGTATTATATAATAAAAAAAGTTAGAGCTTTCATCTGAACGTAGAGTTCTATTATGAGTAAAGCGTTATAAAGAATTTGGTGACGTTTGACTTCAAGAACATAGAGGAACTTATAGTTGACTCAATATAAGATAGATCTAAAAAAAATATAATGACTTTAGAAAAATAAAATTTAAGATTAAAATCTGAGATTGATTACTAAAAAAAATTAATGCAACTGCAAAGGTTGTTATAAGTAAAACTTCTAAATTTATTACAATTGATGAGTTAAAAAATCAATATTCTATAACCCTACTATGTTATTTAACCAGCATTTCACGTAGCGGCTATTATAAATGGAAACTAGCTAATCAGAAAATAACCATAGATAAAGTACAGAGTTAAGCATTGTCTACTTATTTGGGTTCAGTTCATGTTATATATAATTGAAAAATATAAATAAAGCCAAGATAGCTCTATAAACTAGCTTGACTTTGTTTATTTCTAATTTAAATATTTGCTTATAAATCTAAACCTTCAAAGATATCATTTATTTTAAATTCTAAATTTTCCATAACAAGACTTTTATATACATCATCAAATCTATAAGACTTGTTTAAGTAATACGAACCAAATTCACTTAATTTATATTGATGAATATCTCCAGTTTGATATACTAAATTATATTCTTCTATACCATGCTTAGCATATAAATCCATTTTTATAACTGTATCCAAACTTGCATTGCTAGGTGATACTATTTCAAATACTAATGTTGGAATAGTTAATACTGATTGACCAAGCGTTCTAAATTTATCTTTCCCCTTTTCTTTGCATACAACAAAAACATCTGGCTTAACTCTATCTTTACCTAAAATAACTTCTATTTGCTCTGAAAAAACTCTGCAAGGTTTTCCTACAAGATGGCTATCTATTTTAGCAGTAATTCTATTAACTATAGTATTGTGATTCATAAAGGAAAAAGATTTAGCATAAATATATCCATCTATGAACTCTAGTATCTCATCACTATTATTTTCTATCTCTGAAAATTTTTCTAATGTATAAATTCTGTTATTAAATTCTTTTATTCCCATACTATCACCCCTCTAACTTTATTTACTTTAAGTATATCAAATTATATTTTTGAATACAAAGTTTATAATAAAAAATAGCACTGACATTTTAATCAGTGCTATTTTATTATTTTTGTGAATTAAATTCCTTAAATAATTTTTTTAGAGCTTTCTTTTCTATTCTTGATACATATGATCTTGAAATACCAAGTATTAATGCTATTTCCCTTTGTGTCTTCACATCTCCATCTAGAAGTCCATATCTCATTTCAAGTATTTCTCTTTCCCTTTCACTTAAAACAAGTTTCATCTTATTATATAGTGCCTTTACTTGTAACGCATTTTCTACTGCTTCTACTACTGAATCCTCTTCACTACTAAGTACATCTATAAGACAAATTTCATTCCCTTCTTTATCTATCCCAATAGGGTCTTGTAGATATACTTCCCCTTTAGTTTTTTTACTATTTCTAAATAACATTAATATTTCATTTTCTATGCATCTTGCTGCATATGTAGCTAACCGCGTCCCTTTACTAGTATTAAATGATTCTATTGCCTTTATAAGTCCTACTGTCCCTATTGATATCAAATCATCTATTTCTTTATTAGGATAAGAGTACTTTTTAACGATATGAGCCACAAGTCTCAAATTATGCTCTATTAAAATCCCTTTCGCTTCTACATTTCCTTCTTTAAACTTTTTTAAATATAGCTCTTCCTCTTCTTCATTTAGTGGTTTAGGAAATGTTGTATTCCCTGTAACATATCCCGTAAAAAACAAATTACTACTGATAACATTTACTATATGTTGCAATATGAACACCTTATAATTCCTCCTAATAATACTTACTATAAGTATATGAGTATCACTGTTCAAAATTGCCTAATGTTAAAATTATTTTTTAGCTATTTCTGTCACTATCTCTTTAAATATTGGTGCTGCTGTTGTTCCTCCGCCTAAAGCTTTCCCATTTTCTCCTTTGCCTTCAATGTTAGGTACAAATACAACCATATTGTATAATTTATTATTAAGTTCAAAATATCCTAAAAACCATCCATGTGATGTATTATTTTCAGATTCTGTTGTTCCTGTTTTTCCCCCTACTAATACGCCAGGAACACTTGCTCTTTTACCAGTTCCATTTTCCACACATCTAGCAAGTAACATTTTAATAGTATTAGCTGTTTGTTTAGAAATTACATCTTCTTTTTTGCCTTCATATGTCTCTAACATTTTACCTGCTTGACTTTCTATGCCTTTTATAATAAACGGATCTATATGTTCTCCATTATTAGTTATACTAGACAAACTAGACAATACCTGTAATGGTGTAACTTTAACTTCTTGCCCTATTGCAATATTCCCTTGAACTTGCTCTATTCTTTCTTTAGATAATCTTTCTCCACTACTTTCCATACCAGTTTTCTTATCTAGTCCTAATACAGATTCAAAATAACCATGTTCCTTTGAGAAATCCAATAAATTATCATATCCAACTAAGAAACCAAGCTCAACAAAAATATCATTACAAGAAACCTCTAGAGCTTCTTCTACCGTAATTTCTCCATGAATATTAATACTTTTACAAACCAATCCTTTACACTCATATTTATCATAAATCCCTACACCTTTATTTTCTAAAGCTGCTGCAAGTGTCATTACCTTAAAAGTTGATCCTGCGTCAAACCCCTTAATAGCACCTGATCCTGTTAAAATATTAGGTTTTGATTCATCCTGTTGTGCAAGACCTAATATCTCTCCATTTTGTGCATCAGTAATAGCTACTCCTACATTTTCATATATATCATATTCTTCTCTACTAAGAACTTCTCTTATTATCTGTTGAATTTCAGAATCTATTGTTAGTTTAATATTAGCATTATCTTCATCTATGTTATAACCTATTTCATTATAAATAGCTTCTATATCCTTTTCAAATCTTATAGTTGGAAGTTTATTTTCCTTTGTAACCCGCATAATTTTTCCTTCTAATGATTCCTCACTTTTATCAAAATTATCTAGTCCTTCATATGGATTATAGGCTTTTTCCTTCATTAAAATGCTTTCAATACTCCAATTATCAATATTTTCTTTTTCATCATATTGATATGCATATATACCTTTTAATCCATCTAAACTTTTTATTTTATTATAAGCTTCTTCTGAAACATTATATGAAAACTTCCCTGCCACCCCTATTATTTTTTCTATATTAAAATCTTCTACAGCTTCCTTCATAATATAATTAAAAGTTATAAAATTCTCCAAATTTTGTTTTATACTATTAACTTTTAACGTTCTACCTTCAATAACAACTTTATATTTTCTTTTATATTCATTTAAATCTCTACCATTTCTATCTAATAAAAGATAATTATAATTACCTATTTTTTCTTCTTCTATGCTATTATTCACTGTACTAGTTGCAACCGAACTAAATTTTTCATTAACATATATAGTCCTTCCTACAAGAACTACAAAAAATATAAATAAAATAATATTAATTATTTTTATTCTATTTTCTAAAACATAATTCTTATTAAACAAAAAAAACACCCCTTTTAGCTAAATAATAGCCATAAAAGAGTGTTTTTATACATTCTATTTACCAATAACTTGCTTTATTTTTGCAACCATTAAATCAATCGCAACTTTATTTCTTCCACCTTCTGGAATAATTATGTCTGCATATTTTTTTGTTGGTTCTGTAAATTGATTATGCATAGGCTTAACAACATTAAGGTATTGATTTATTACTGATTCTAATGTTCTTCCTCTTTCGTTAATATCTCTCACCATTCTTCGAATGATTCTAACATCAGCATCTGTATCTACATATATTTTTATATCTAATAATTCTCTTATTCTAGGATCTTCTAAAACTAGAATCCCCTCAACAATTATTATTTCTTTAGCTTCCACCAAGACTTTTTCTACACTTCTATTATGAGTTGTAAAATCATATACTGGCTTTTCTATACTCTTCCCCTGTAATAAATCTTGTAGATGTTCTACTAAAAGATCATTATCAAATGCATTTGGATGATCATAATTTGTTTTACATCTATCTTCAGGTGTTAAATAACTTTGGTCTTTATAATATGAATCTTGTTCCATCATAGCTATACACTCTTCGCTGAATTGTGCATATATCTCTTTAGCTATTGTGCTTTTTCCTGACCCAGTTCCACCTGTTATCCCTATTAGTATTGGTCTACTCATATGTTATTTGCCTCCTTACTTTGTCATCACCATAAGTGGTTGTACTTTTCTACTAGTAACAAGCATATCGCCCACTGTTAATTCTTCATCTGTTTTAACAGTAAAAATCATAGTGGCTTTATTTGCAACACTTATTTTTTCTCCTTCTTCATCATGCATATCTTCTAATATAAATGTGAAATAATCTCTATTAGGTGTTAATACTTCAACCTCATCACCTTCAAATACTCTATTTTTTTGAAGTATTGTAGCGACTTTAGTTTCTTTATCATATTTTTGAACAACTCCAACTATGTCATAATCTCTAACATATGATGTTGTATCAAATATTTCTGTATTATTTTTTCTACCAAAATAGAAACCTTTTTCATATTGTCTATGACTTATTTTCATAAGAATTTCTTTATGTTTTGGATCTAATACATAATTTTCTTTATCTTCAAAATAAGCATCTATAGCTTCTCTATAAGCTTTAACAATTGAAGCTACGTAGAACTCACTCTTCATTCTACCTTCAATTTTAAATGAGTTTATTCCACTTTCTACAAGTTCAGGAATATGGTCTATCATACATAAATCCTTAGCATTCATAATGTATGTACCATCTTCATCTTCTACTATTGGATATAACTCTCCTGGTCTTGTTTCTTCCATTATGTAGTATTTATATCTACAAGCTTGTGAACAAGCTCCTCTATTTGCATCTCTACCTAACATATAGTTAGAAATAAGACATCTTCCTGAATAAGCTATACACATTGAACCATGTATAAATGCTTCAAGCTCACAATCTTCTGGTAAGTTTTCCTTGTATCCTGCAATTTCTTTAAAACTTAATTCTCTTGCAAGAACTATTCTTTTAACACCTTGCTTATACCAAAACTCTGCTGCTTTCCAGTTAACATTATTAGCTTGTGTGCTTAAATGAATTTCTAAATCTGGTGCTACTTCCTGTGCAATTGCTATTATTCCTGGATCACCAGCTATAATCGCATCTATTCCAATATCTGAAAGTGCTTTTATATAATCTGGAGCACCTTTAAGATTACCATTTCTAGCAAATATATTCATTACAACATATACTTTTCTTCCTCTGTCATGAGCATATTTAACACCTTCTGCTATTTGCTCATTTGAGAAATTATCAGCGAAAGCTCTAAGATTTAATTGGCTTCCTCCTAAATAAACAGCATCTGCACCATAATCGATCGCTGTCTTTAATTTACTTAAGTTTCCTGCTGGTGCAAGTAATTCTGGTTTTTTCATTATGAATTCCTCCTCTTAGTTATAGCAATTCCATCTCCCATTGGAATAATTGTTGTTATAAAATCATTTGATTTAGATAATATATCTAAATATGATCTCATTCTTCTAACAATCGTAATCTGTCTTCTCTTAACTAAGTCATCAGTTGCTACCATTCCTCTGAAGAGAACATTATCCGATATTATTATGCCATTTTCACTCAATAATCTCAAGCAATGCGGTAAAAAATGATTATAATGTCCCTTTCCTGCGTCCATAAAAATCATATCAAATTTTTCATCTAACTCTTCTAAATGTTCTAGACAATCACCTTGTAAGATTTTTATTTTACTATCATAACCATATTTTTTTATATTTTCAGTTGCATACTTTATCATTTCTTCATCTCTTTCAATACTTGTAATAAAGCACTCTCCCTGTGTTGCCTTATTCATAAGAATTGATGAATACCCAATAGCGGTACCAAGTTCTAGAATTTTTTTAGGTTTATGCATAGTAACCATAAGTTCTAAAAGCTTAGCACCTTCCTTTTGGATAATTGGAACATGATGTTGTATAGCAAACTCTTCTAATTCTTTTAGTTCATCATTTCTATCTGGAATCAAATCCCTAAGATATTCTTCCATATAGCTAAAAGTTACTCCACTCACTAGTCAAGCTCCTTTACTTAATTACTTGTATTTCCACTTGTTTGTTGCTGTTTTAAATATTCATGATATTGATTAGCAGCTTTTTGGAAATCAGCATAGTTATTTGTAAATATGTGCTCATTATTTCCTGCATTTAAAACATAATATAAGTAATCTGTCTTAGCAGGTTTTAAAGCTGCTTCTAAAGCCATTATTCCTGGACTACAAATAGGTCCTATTGGTAATCCACTAACTACATATGTGTTATATGGAGATTGTGTTTGTAAATCTTTATCTAATACTACATCTTTATGTTGACCCATAGCATATAATACAGTTGCATCTAATTGTAATTTCATATTTTTAGCAAGTCTATTATAAATTACAGATGATACTAACGCAGCATCTTTTTCTGTTTGAGCTTCCCCTTCTATCATTGAAGCAATAGTAACTATCTTTTCATATTGATCTGGTGCTACTGTAACACCTGTTACTTTTTCTGCCTGATTCATATGAAGTTGGAATTGATCTAACATCATTTGTATAAGATTATCTGCAAGCTCTGTTTTTTGCTGTTCTGTAGGATTAATAAGCTTTGGAATGTTATAAGTATTAGGATATAAGAATCCTTCCAAATTATATCTTCTTTCTGAATTTGGTTTAATGTAACTTGGTAATGGATAATTTTTAACTGCATTTGTGAAAGTATCAGCTGACATAATTCCTTGTGCTTGTAATGTTTGTGCCATTTTATCAATAGTAAATCCTTCTGGGAAAGTAACTTTATATGTCATAACTTGCCCTTCAGTTAACATATTAACGAAATCTTTTAAATCCATGTTACTATTTACTTGATAATTACCAGGCTTTATGTCAGTTGACGCTGGATTTAGTTTTAAATAAACTTTTGTTAAGAAATCACTTTTTAACATTCCATCTTTCTCTAAGTCATTTAAAACTGAATACATATATTCATTTTTTTGTACAGTTATGTCGACACTTTTTTGATTTGACTCAAATGGAGTATTTTTATTTGAATTATATTTAAAAACAAATACCCCTATTGCTATAAGTATGATTACAACTACTGCTATAACTATAATCATAATCTTAGATTTAAGACTTTTACTCATAGAACTCCCCCTGTTATATAGTATAAATAGCCAAATAACTTTGGCTATTCTTATATATTATAATGTTTTTCTACAAATTAATAAACTATTTTCTTGATGCTCTTTTTCTTTCTGATGGATCAAGTAATCTCTTTCTAATTCTAACACTTATTGGAGTTACTTCTACTAATTCATCGTTAGCTATAAATTCTAAACATTGCTCTAAAGACATCTCTCTATGTGGAACAAGTTTTAATGCATCATCAGCACCTGATGATCTTGTATTTGTAAGTTGTTTTTTCTTACATACATTAACATCTAAATCTTCAGCTCTAGCACATTCACCACAAACCATACCACCGTATACTTCTGTTCCTGCACCTATGAATAAGATACCTCTATCTTGAGCATTGTATAATCCGTAAGCAACTGCTGTTCCTGTTTCAAACGCAACTATTGAACCTCTACTTCTTCCTGGCATTTCACCTTTGTATTTATCATAACCATCAAATACGTGGTTCATTATACCGTTACCTTTAGTATCTGTCATGAATTCATTTCTAAATCCAATTAATCCTCTAGCTGGAATTCTAAACTCAAGTCTTGAATATCCGTTAACAGCTGAAGTCATATTAACCATTTCACCTTTTCTTGGTCCTAATTTTTCCATAACAGGTCCCATAAATTCTTCTGGAACGTCTATTGTTAAGTACTCCATTGGTTCAACTTTAACACCATTTTCTTCTTTAAAGATAACATTTGGTTTTGAAACTTGAAGCTCAAATCCTTCTCTTCTCATTGTTTCGATAAGTATTGATAAATGAAGTTCTCCTCTACCACTTACCTCAAAACATTCAGGTGTAAGCTCATTAACTCTTAAACTTACGTTTGTTTCTAACTCTTTTATAAGTCTATCTCTTAAATGTCTTGATGTTATGAAGTCTCCTTCTCTACCAGCAAATGGTGAGTTGTTTACCATGAAGTTCATACTTAATGTAGGCTCGTCTATTTTGACAAATGGTAATGCTTCTGGAGTTCCTGCATCTGCTATAGTTTCTCCAATATTGATATCTTGGATACCACTTATTGCAACTATATCACCAATTGTTGCTTCTTCAATTTCTTCTCTTTTTAATCCTGAATATCCAAAGATACTTGAAATTTTGAATTTAGTTACATCTCCATTTTCTCTTACTACAGCTGCTTGTTGATTTCTTTTAGCTGTTCCTCTAACTATTTTACCAATAGCTATTTTACCAACATATTCACTTGAATCAAGTGTTGTAACAAGCATTTGAAGTGGAGCTTCTTTATCTCCAACTGGTGCTGGAACATGTTCAACTATTAATTCAAATAAATCTTGCATATCTTCTTTAGGTGTTTCTAAGTTATTTGTACATTTTCCATCTCTAGCTGAAGCATATATTATTGGGAAATCTAATTGCTCGTCTGTTGCACCAAGCTCTAAGAATAACTCAAATACTTCATCTATTACAACTTCTGGTCTAGCATCTGATTTATCTATTTTATTGATAACAACTGCTGGACGAAGTCCTAATTCTAAAGCTTTTCTAAGAACGAATTTAGTTTGAGGCATTGGTCCCTCATATGAGTCAACAACTAAAAGTACGCTGTCAACCATCTTAAGTACACGTTCAACTTCTCCACCGAAATCTGCGTGTCCTGGTGTATCTATAATATTTATTTTAATACCATTGTATTCTACTGCAGTATTTTTAGAAAGGATTGTTATTCCTCTCTCTTTCTCTAAGTCATTAGAGTCCATAACTCTCTCGTCGACCTTCTCATTTGATCTAAATATATTACTTTGTCTTAATAAGGCATCTACTAAAGTAGTTTTACCGTGGTCAACGTGGGCTATTATAGCTATGTTTCTTATATCTTCTCTTACAAAATTGCTCATCAATTTTCCTCCAAATTTAAAGTTTTTTATTATGATAACAACTAAATTTATATCTTAAATTCTAATCATTATCAAAATTCCTTAGACACAATGTATAATAATAAGCTAAATCCTTAAAAAGACTCAGTTTATCGCATAAAAAATTGGATACTCGACTCAGTACCCAATTTTCTTTCTCACTTTAGAATTTTAAAGGTTTCATTTTAAAATGTCAACCTTAAGTTTTCTTAATGTACTATAAGGAAAATATTATATCTCCATAATTATAGGTAATATCATTGGTCTTCTCTTAGTCTTTTCATATAAGTAGCTCTTTAAGACATCTCTTATAGTTGACTTTATAGTCGCCCAATCTTTAACGTTATTTTCTTCACATTCTGCTAATGCATCTCTAACAACATTTTTAGCTTTACCCATAAGATCTTCTGATTCTCTAACATATACAAATCCTCTAGAAATTATATCTGGTCCAGATGCAACATAACCACCGGCTTTATCCATAGTTACAACAACTACAACTATACCATCTTGTGATAAATGTCTTCTATCTCTTAAAACTATGTTACCAACATCTCCAACTCCAAGTCCATCAACAAATACTTGCCCTGCTGGTACTGTACCTGCTTTTTTAATAGAGTCTCTAGTTAATTCAACAACATCTCCATTTTCAACGATTAAAATATTTTCTTTAGGAACTCCTAGTTCATGAGAAATTTCAGCATGCTTCTTTAAATGTCTGTACTCTCCGTGAACTGGAACAAAATATTTTGGTCTAACAAGACATTGCATAAGTTTTAACTCTTCTTGACATCCATGTCCTGAAACGTGAATACCTTCTGAAGCTTGATATATAACTTCTGCTCCTTTTTTTGAAAGCTGATTAATTACTTTTGAAACTAACTTCTCATTTCCTGGAATAGGTGTTGCTGATATTATTACAGTATCTCCTGGAATAACACTTAATTTTTTATGCTCTGATGCTGCCATTCTAGCTAAAGCTGACATTGGCTCACCCTGACTTCCAGTTGTAATTACTGCGATTTGTTCTGGTGGCATTTTATTTATACTATCAATATTAACTAAAGTTCCTTTTTGAACTTTTAAATATCCTAGCTCAACTGCTACCTGAATAATATTTTCCATACTTCTTCCTGATACAGCAATTTTTCTACCATATAATTCTGCCGCTTCTACAATTTGTTGAATTCTATGAATATTTGAAGCAAATGTAGCCGTTATTACACGCCCTTTCGCTTTCCCAAATATTCTATTTAAATTTTCTCCAACAGTCTTTTCTGAAAGCGTATACCCTGGTTTACCAACATTAGTAGAGTCACATAATAATGCTAAAACTCCTTTTTTACCAAGTTCTGCAAATCTAGCAAAATCCATTCTTTCTCCATCTATTGGAGTAAATTCCACCTTGAAATCTCCTGTGTGTAAAATTACTCCCATTGGTGTATGAACAGCTATTGCAACTGAATCAGCTATACTATGATTAGTTTTTATAAACTCAACAGATGTTGAATTTAATTTAACTATATCTCTTGGCTTTACTGTTATAAGTTCTGTTGTTCCAAGTAAACCATGCTCTCTTAATTTTGTTTCTAAAATTCCAAGCGTTAATTTAGTTCCATATACAGGAACGTTTAATTGCTTTAATACATATGGAATTGCTCCTATATGATCCTCATGTCCATGAGTTATAAATAAACCTCTAACTTTATCCGCATTTTTAATAAGATACGTAATATCTGGAATAACTATGTCAATCCCATACATATCATCATCTGGAAATTTAAGACCACAGTCAATAACTATTATGTCATCTTTAAATTCTATAGCTGCAATATTTTTTCCTATCTCATTAATTCCGCCTAAAGGTATAATTCTTGCCTTTAGCTTTTCTCTTTTCATAATTCCCCTCCTTCGAAATTTGTATAAGTATCTATAAATAAATATTTAAGAAATATCTTGCTTACTTTCTACAATTTCTACATAATCCAAAAAATTTAACGGAGTGGTCTTCTATTTTGAAACCATATTTGTTTTCAACTTCATGTTCTAACTCTTCTAATAAATCATCTTCAACTTCTGAGACACTTCCACAGCTATTGCATACCAAGTGATGATGTCTATGATGTTCATTTTCATTAGCCAATTCATATCTACTACATCCGTCATTTAAATCTAATTTATATATTACTCCCATTTCTTCTAAAAGTAATATTGTTCTATAAACTGTTGCGAGACCAATTTCTGGACAGCTTATTTTAACTTGGTCGTATATTTCTTCCGCTGTTAAATGCTTTTTCTCACTATCAATTATTATATCTACTATAGCTCTTCTTTGTGGAGTAAGCTTATATCCTTTGCTTTTAAACTGTTCTTTTAGAGCCTTATAATCTTTTGCAGTTAATTGCGCCATTCTCTAAACCCCTCACTTTTTCATCTTATTCTTCGCTCATGATAGTTGAATACGCCTCTTCTATCATTGCTATTTCTGCTTCATTTTCTACTGGAACTAATCCAACTTCGCCATCTTCATCCTCTACGACTTTCATTGCGACTACGACATCATCTTCTTCACCTTCTGGTGATAATAAGAAAATTTCTTCTTCTTCTATTTCTAATTTAGTAACTACTTTAAATGTAACCTCTACACCATTTTCGTCACTTAAAACTACAGTTTGTAATTCGTTTTCCATTACAAATCCTCCTTTTTTATTAATTATTTCGATATTCTATCTAGATATCCTTGTAATATATAAATAGCTGCTATTTTATCAACAATCTTTTTTCTTTTTGCTCTTGATAAATCTGCCTCTAACATCGCCTTGTGTGCTGCAACTGTTGTAAGTCTTTCATCCCAATATTTTATTTCTGGATTAAAAGTTTCTTTCATACGATCACAAAATTCATATACCATCTCTCCTGATGGTCCTATTGTTCCATTCATATTTTTAGGAAGTCCTGCTACTATAAGTTCTGCATTATATTCATCAAAATATTTTTTAACTTCTGCTATATCTGCAGTGAAATTTTTTCTTTTTATAGTTGTAATTCCTTGTGCAGTCCATCCTAAAGGATCACTCACTGCCACTCCTATAGTTCTACTTCCTATATCTAGCCCTAAGATTCTCATATATTACTCCTTATAAGTAAAGAGCGCCCTATAAAGGGCACTCTTTATTTTATTTCAAGATAAGTCTTAATAACTTCCTCAAGAATTTCATCTCTCTCTAGTTTTCTAACTAAAGCTCTTGCCCCGTTATAATTAGTAATGTAAGTAGGGTCTCCTGATATTAAGTATCCAACTAATTGATTAACTGGGTTATAACCTTTTTCCTTCAGTGAATTATACACATCTGTCAAAATTATCTTTGTTAAATCCTCTTTATCATTGTTAAAATCAAATTGCATAGTATGATCTAAATTGTTTCCCATAGTTTCGCTACTCTTGTAGCTTCACCCCCTTACAATATTTATACTAATATTTATAGTATTAACTTTATTTCTATTTATTATTCAGTTTATATAATAAACCGCTTGTTAATTTTATTATAAACTATAAATTCAAAATTGTATACTATTTTACTAGGTTTTCTAAAACCTCTTTTGATTTTTCTAAAGCTTCATCTATTTTTGTAGAGTTTTTACCACCAGCTTGAGCCATATCTGGTCTTCCTCCACCGCCGCCGCCAACAACTGCTGCAACTTCTTTAATTATTTTTCCACAGTGAACACCTTTTTCTAAAGCATTTTTTGTTGCCATAACTATTAAGTTTACTTTTCCATCAACATCACTTGCAAGAACTACAACTCCAAGTTCTAATTTATTTCTTACCTTGTCAGCAAGATCTCTTAATGAATTTCCATCCATATCTTTAACTGAAGCTCTTACTAAAGTTATTCCATTTATATCTATTGAATTTTTAAGAATATCATCTTCAGCACCTTGAACTAATTTTGCTTTTAATTCTGCTATTTCTTTATCTTTTTCTTTTAACTCTTGTGTTTGGGCTTCTATTTTTGAAAGTATATCTTTTTGAGCACATTTTAATGATTTAGCTGCATTTTTTAATACTTCTGATTTTGCTTCTACATATTTTAATGCTTCTATTCCTGTAACAGCTTCTATTCTTCTTATTCCAGCAGCAACTCCACTTTCTGAAACTATTTTAAATAGACCAATTTCTCCTGCATTCGCAACGTGAATTCCTCCACATAACTCTTTTGAGAATTGTCCAACTGATACAACTCTTACTTTATCTCCATATTTTTCATCAAATAAACAAGCTGCTCCACTATTTTTAGCATTTTCAATTGACATTTCTTCTGTTATTACAGTATCAACATTCATTATTTGTCTATTTACAAGCATTTCAACACTTTGAATTTCATCTTCTGTTAAAGCTGAGAAGTTTGTAAAGTCAAATCTTAATCTTTCATTATTACAAAGTGATCCTGATTGATGCACTTGATCTCCTATTACAACTCTTAATGCTGCATGTAACATATGAGTAGCTGTATGATTTTTTCTTATGTCATTTCTTCTGTTTGAGTTAACTATTAACTTAACTTCTTCTCCAACAGCTATTGTTCCTTCTATTACTCTTACAAAGTGTACAAATTTTCCACCAACATTCTTTTTACAATCAAGCACTACAGCTCTACCTGTATTTGTTTCTAAACTTCCTGTATCACCTACTTGACCACCCATTTCTGCATAGAAAGGTGTAATAGGAGTAACTAAGAAACCTTCTTGTCCTTCTGATAATTCATCTCTAAAATCTTCATTATCACCTAAAACTATTATCTTTGAAGTCATTTCTGTCTTATCATATCCATCAAATACTGTTTCAATATTAGCATCAATTCTATTTACAGGACCATCAGCTCCCATATAACTAGTTTCACCTCTAGCATTTCTTGCTCTCTCTCTTTGAGCTTGCATTTCTTTATCAAAACCTTCTTGATCTACAGTAAATCCTTTTTCTTCTAAAATTTCTTCTGTAAGTTCAAGTGGGAAACCATAAGTATCATATAACTTAAATGCTCTATCTCCTGATAAAACTGTTTTTCCTTCTTTTTCTGTTTCGTCAATATAAGTTTTAAGAATATCCATACCAGCATCTATTGTTTGGTTGAATCTTTCCTCTTCCATTTTAATTACTTTTTTAATATTTTCTTTATTTTCTTTAAGCTCTGGATAAGCTTCTCCATAATTATCAACTATTACATCTACTATATTATTTAAGAATAACCCTTTAGCTCCAAGCATTCTTCCATGTCTTGCTGCTCTTCTTAAAAGTCTTCTTAATACATATCCTCTTCCTTCATTACTAGGTCTTACTCCATCTGATATAAGAAGAGTTGTACTCTTAGCATGGTCTGTTATTATTCTAAGTGATACATCTGTTTTTGCATCTTCTCCATACTTAGTACCTGTAAGTTCTCCTGCTTTAGCTAATATAGCTTTAACAACATCTATTTCAAATATATTATCTACACCTTGCATAATAGTTGCTATTCTTTCAAGTCCCATACCTGTATCTATATTTTTTTGAGAAAGCTCATTGTAGTTTCCATCTTCATCTTTTTCAAATTGAGTAAATACAAGATTCCAAAATTCTACTATTCTATCTTCATCAGCAGCTGCTAAAAATTCTTCAACAGTTTCTACCTTTCCTTCACCTCTATCAAAGTGAATTTCTGTACATGGTCCACATGGTCCAACACCTATTTCCCAGAAATTATCTTCTTTACCAAGTCTAAATATTCTACTTGGGTCTACATCTGTACTATTAGTCCATATATCATAAGCCTCATCATCATCAAGATAGATTGTTACATATAATTTATCCTTTGGAATATTAAGTTCTTTTGTTATAAACTCCCAAGCCCAAGGTATTATTTCTTTCTTAAAATAATCACCAAATGAGAAATTCCCAAGCATCTCAAAACAAGTTGCATGTCTTGATGTTTTTCCTATATTTTCTATATCACCTGTTCTTACACATTTTTGACATGTAGTTATTCTAGTTCTTGGTGGTTTTTCTAAACCTGTAAAATATGGTTTTAATGGTGCCATACCTGCATTAATAAATAATAAACTATTATCATTTTTAGGAACTAAAGAAAATGAATCTAACTTTAAGTGTCCTTTACTTTCAAAAAACTCAAGATATTTTTTTCTTAAATCATTTGTACCTATAAATTTCATAAAAAAATTCCTCCATCGATTATAATTAATGAAAACTCGCTATAGCTAATTTTCATTGCTAAATTTTAATTAACATAAAGTTTAATGGTAGTATCTTCTCAAATATTAAATTTCAAAAAATACCTATAAAAATATAAAAAGCCCCCATCCCTAGCAAGGGACGAAAGCTATAATTTCCGCGGTACCACCCTAATTATGTATAAAAATACATCACTCAAAATCAAAAACTCCAAGGTAGCTTCAATAATTTTTCTAAAAAGTTTACACCAACCACTTTCTCTCTAAATAGAAAAGTCTTATTTACTCATCCTCTTCACCGTTTTATATTAATATCTAAACTGATTATAAAAAACTTTTTTTATCCTGTCAATATTATACTTTAAAATAAGTAATAATCTATATCTTCATATATTATTTTAATAATTACGCCTATAGGAACTATCATAACCATTCCCATAAGCCCACCAACCCGTTCTCCTATTAGCAATAAAATTATCACCATTAAAGGGTGCATCTTTACACTATTAGCAGTTATTTTAGGAGCTAATATATTCCCCTCAATTTGTTGAATTATTAAAAATAAACACACACAATAAACAAATTTTATAGGGCTATCTATTAGTGCTATCAAAATTGCTGGTATGGCACCTATGAATGCTCCAAAGTAAGGGACTATGTTTAAAACACCATTTAGTATCGATAATAATAATATAAACTTTACATCTATTATCCACAAACCTAAAAAGCTTAATACTCCAACTAAACCACATAAAAGAAATTGTCCTAATATATATTTACTAAGAACTAAATCTATATCTTTAATAACCTTATAAATCAAAACTCTCTGATTTATATTAAATAGTAACAAAAGCTTATTTAATATAAAATCTCCATCAGATAAAAAATAATATGCAACAATAGGAACTATTGCAAAAGCTATAAAATTATCACTAAATTCTATTACACATTGAAAAATATATTCTGGCAAATCGCCTAGAATCGCACTTAGCTTAGTCCCTAAATTATTATTTATAACTTCTAATATCTCTTCTGTTGGTAAATTGAATTTACTTATTATTTCTTTCAAAAAATTTTCTAAGCTCAAAATCAAATTATTAATATTTAAACTTTCACTCAAAACATTTGGAATCAAAAATAAAAAAATTGAAAGTATACCTATAAACACTCCTACAATTAGTAATATTGAAAGTATTTTCTTATTGATTGCTATCTTCTCTAAAATTTTATTCCGAATAGGTTTTAAAGCATATGCAAAGATAAATGCCAAAACAATCACATATAAAATTTCTCGTATGAATTTAAATTTATAGAAACTATAAATAATTATTATTGTAATCCCTATTAAAATAAGTTTATTTTTTAGACTTTTACTAAGCTTCCTCATATTAGAGCCTCTAAAATTTTATGTGGTGAAGAATAAAACTTAACATTGTTACTGCCTAAATATAAAATATTTTCATCACCTAAAATTGTCTCTTTAATTAAAATTAATTTTTTCCCAAATTTAAATTTATTCAAAAATCCTTCTGATGTAATAATAGCAATTATATTAAACTCATAGTCTATTATTATATCTTCAACTACCCCTATCATATTATTATTTAAATCTATAATATCCAATCCCTTAATTTCTTCAAATGCAACTATTTTTTCATATTTTTTTCTTTTTGCTATGATTCTATCACCAAAACTTAAAACATCTTCAAGATTTACAAAATTTTTCTTATTTAAAATATTTTTAGGAATAAAAAAACCTTTGATCTTTCGTTCATAATAATCTAATCCAATATCTTTGACCTCACCAAATTTTTTTCCCTTATCATTATAAATTTCTTTATAACTCAAATTTTTTATTCTATACATAGAAATTCTCGCCTCTTTTCTATAAGTATTAACATTAGTATTTGTAAAATAAATATTTTAATACTTATTTTTTCTTCAAATTGAAAATTTTTCTTAAAATCTATGTATTTATATAAAGTTATAAATTTCTATCTAGAATATTCTATTTTTTAATATAAAAATTTTCCAGCAAATCCCCTTTAATATGAAAATTAAAAAGACTACATCATAATGAAACTTCCATCTCACTACAATATAGCCTTCTCTTTAATATTATGATTCAAATAAACTTTCTATAATTCCCCCACCAACTACATGACCATCATTATAAAAAACTACTGATTGTCCTTTAGTAATTGCTCTTTGCGGAGTTTCAAAAGATACTTTAACTCTATCTTCGCCTACTTTTGTTATTATTGCCTTTTCAGGTTTTGCTGAATATCTAATTTTTGCCTGTACTTCTAGAGGCTCTTTTAAATCTTCTATAGCCATAAAATTAATATCTTTACAAATTAATTCTTTTTTGAAAATATCACTCTCAGGACCTATTATAACTTCATTCTTTTCCGGATTAATTCCTGTAACATAAGCTGGTCTTCCAAGAGATAACCCAAGTCCTTTTCTTTGACCTATAGTATAATAGACAATTCCTTTATGTCTACCTAAAATATTACCTTCTTTATCTACAAAATTACCTTCTTTAACTTTTTTAGGCTTAGCTGTTTGTATATATAAACCATGATTATTATCTGGTATAAAGCATATTTCTTCACTATCTTTTTTATTATGAACTGCAAGCCCTATTTCCTTGGCAATTTCTCTTATTCTTTCTTTTTTATATTCACCACATGGCATCAAAGTATGTTCTAATTGATATTGTGTCATATTATAAAGGGCATAAGTTTGATCTTTTTTATCATCATCAGCATTAACAAGGACATATCTATCATTTACTTTTTCAATTTTAGCATAATGACCAGTTGCTACATAATCAGCACCTAATCCATGTGCTTTCATTAACAACTCATCAAATTTAAGATGTTTATTACAAGCTATACAAGGGTTAGGAGTTCTTCCATTTATGTATTCCTCTACAAAATAATCAATAACATTCTTTTTAAAACTTTCTCTAAAATTAAGAACATAAAAAGGTATTCCTAGCTTATTTGCCACTCTTCTTGCATCTTCAACAGCTGATAAAGAACAGCATCCGCCTTCTCGCTCCTCATACTCTTTATCTTCTTGCCAAATTTGCATAGTAACTCCTATTACATCATATCCTTGTTCTTTAAGAAGATATGCTGCAACTGAACTATCAACTCCTCCACTCATTCCTAAAACAACTTTTTTATTCAAATTAATCACCACTTCTTTCTTATGTGCGTATTTTAATATTTTCATCTTCAAAATAATTAAAATTCAGATAGATTTAATCTATCTGAATTTTATTTTTTATTTATTCACCATGAACATGTTCATGTATATGCTCTGAATGTGTTTTTGTTTCCCATTCTTCTAGACCATGCTCTCTTCTGTAATTATTTATAGCTTTGTGAATTGCTTCTTCTGCTAATACTGAACAGTGCATTTTTACTGGTGGTAGCCCATCAAGTGCTTCAGCAACAGCTTTATTTGTTAAAGTCCAAGCTTCTTCTAAAGATTTTCCTTTTATAAGCTCTGTTGCCATACTTGAAGATGCTATAGCTGATCCACATCCATATGTTTCAAAACTAACATCTTGTATTATGTTATCTTCTACGTGTAAATAAATTCTCATTATATCTCCACATTTAGCATTTCCTACTTCACCAACACCATTAGCATTTTCTATTTCTCCAACATTTCTAGGATTTTTAAAATGATCCATTACTTTTTCACTATACATCATAACTAATTACCTCCATTTTCCTTTAAATGATTTTTCCAAAGAGGAGACATTTTTCTAAGTCTTTCTATAATCTTTGGTACACATTGTAGTACATAATCAACATCCTCTTCTGTAGTTCCATCACCTATAGTAAGTCTTAAAGATCCATGAGCTATCTCATGTGGTCTACCTATTGCAAGTAAGACATGTGATGGTTCTAATGAACCTGATGTACAAGCACTTCCACTTGATGCACATATTCCATCAAAATCTAATGATAATAATATTCCTTCACCTTCTATGAATTCAAAACATACATTACAATTTCCTGGAAGTCTTTTATCTCCTCTTGGTCCATTAACCATTGTATAAGGAATCTCTAAAAGTCCATTCATTAATTTATCTCTAAGATAAGTTAATCTTTTACTATGTTCTTCTAAATTTTCTGTCGCAAGCTCTATAGCTTTTCCAAGACCAACTATTCCTGGTATATTTTCTGTACCAGCTCTTCTAGCTCTTTCTTGTGAACCACCATGTACTAAGTTATCAATTTTAATTCCTCTTCTTACATAAAGTGCACCTACACCTTTTGGTCCATAAAACTTATGTGCTGCAAGAGATAATAAGTCTATATTCATTTCTTGAACATCTATTTTTACATTTCCAACTGCCTGAACTGCATCTGTATGGAAAATAATATTTTTCTCTCTGCATATTGCACCTATAGTTTTAATATCTTGTATTGTTCCTATTTCATTATTAGCAAACATTACAGAGACTAAAATAGTATTTTCTCTTATAGAATCTTTAAGTTCCTCTATATTTATAAATCCTTCTGAATCTACATCTAAATAAGTTACTTCAAATCCATTTTTCTCAAGATATTCGCATGTATGAAGAACTGCATGATGTTCTATTTTTGTTGTTATAATGTGATTTCCTTTTTTTCTATTTGCATAAGCTACACCCTTTATAGCCCAGTTATCACTTTCTGATCCACCATTTGTAAAATATATCTCAGCTCTATTTGCATTAAGAGCTTTTGCAACTTGCTCTCTAGCATTATCTATAGCAGAATACGTTTTTCTTGAAATTGCATAAAATGAAGATGGATTACCAAAATTTTCTGTAAAATATGGTAACATTTCTTCTAAAACTTCTGGTTTGACATATGTAGTTGCCGCATAGTCCATGTATACTATTTTTTCCATAACAAATCACTCCTGTACCTAGTACTATTTAAACTTTATATTTTGACTGTTTCCCTTCATATTGTAATAATCATCTACAACATCTTGAAGTGTTACAGAACAAAGCACTCCATCAATACTTTCCTTCACTTTTTTCCATAAAAGTCTTGTTGCACATGCATCTATATTATAACACTCTACACCTTCTAGACAATCTGATATTTCTATTGGCCCTTCTAAAATCTCCATAATTTGAGCAATAGTTATTTCACTAGGTTTTCTATTAAGAACATAACCCCCTTGTGCACCTCTTATACTTCTAATAAGCTTAGCTTTTCTAAGAGAACTAAATAATTGCTCTAGATAATAATCAGATATATTTTGTCTTTTTGATATAACTTTTATAGATACTGGCTTATCATCATAATGTATAGCTAAATCCACCATAGCTTTAACACCATATCTCCCTTTTGTTGATAACTTCATTATACTAACCCCCAATGCCGAGTAATTCAGTAGACTTTATAGGCTAATCATATCAAACGCCTTAAGTCATGTCAATAAAAGCATCATATTTTTCTACTCTTTTTTCCTTTTTATACCACTAGTATAATTAAATTTTTCTAGTTATTATTCTATATTTAAAGATTATTTCTTAAATTTTCTCAAAAAAACTTTCCTCATTGTTATATAAAAAATAGGAAAGTTTTTTTAGATATATAATTTTTGTTTTTTATTTAAATTCAACTAGTAAGTTCGCCATTTCTATTGCCGTTAAAGCTGCATCATATCCCTTATTCCCTGCTTTAGTACCTGCTCTTTCAATAGCTTGTTCTATAGTATCAGTTGTCAAAACTCCAAATATAACTGGTATTTCTGTTTGAACTCCTATAATTCCTATATTTTTAGCTACTTCTGAACATACATAATCAAAATGTGCTGTTGCTCCTTTTATAACAGCTCCAAGACATATTACCGCATCATACTTGCCACTTCCTACCATTTTTTTAGCTATAAGAGGAATTTCAAAAGCCCCTGGAACATATGCTATATCGATACTATCCTCTTCAACTCCGTGTCTTTTAAGCCCATCAATAGCTCCACTTAATAATCTTGAAACTATAAAATCATTAAATCTCCCAACAACTATTCCTATCCTTAAATTATTTACTACTAAACTACCTTCTAATATCTTCATATTTTAAACCCTCCTAATATTTTCACCAATAATACTTATTTCTAAATAAACCTTTTACAAATAATTTTCATACTTAAATTAAATAAACATATGCTTCATCTTTTCTTTTTTTGTTCTCAAATAAAATTCATTTTTTTCATTATGCTCTATTTGTATCTCAATTCTTTTTTCTATATTTACTCCAAAATTTTTTAATTCTTTTATTTTCTTTGGATTGTTAGTCATTAGCTTTATACTTTTAATACCAAGATTTTTTATAATTCCAACTGCAAACTCATATGTCCTTGCATCTACCTCAAATCCTAACTCCAAATTTGCTTCAACTGTATCAAGGCCATCATCCTGAAGGGCATATGCCTTGAGTTTATTCATAAGACCTATTCCCCTACCTTCTTGTTTCATATAAATTAATACGCCACACTCTTCTTTTGCTATTCTTTTCATTGCCTCCTCATACTGCTGACCACAATCACACCTTTTTGACCCAAGAGCATCACCTGTTAAACATTCTGAATGTATCCTTAAAAGTACAGACTCTTTATTTTTCACATCGCCTTTAACTAATGCTACATGTTCTTCTCCACTATACTTATTAATAAAACCATACATAGTAAATTCTCCATATATAGTTGGCATTTTTATTTCTACAACTCGTTCTACAAAATCTATATACTCCTTTTGCTTTCTATACATCACTAAATCTTTTATTGTTATAATTTTTAGATTATGCTCTATAGCAAACTTTTTTAAATCTTCTAATCTTGCCATTTCTCCATCATCTTTCATAATTTCACATATAACAGCTGCTCCTTCAAAACCAGCAAGTTTTGCAATATCAACTCCTGCTTCTGTATGTCCATTTCTTTTAAGAACACCTCCCTCTTTAGCTATTAAAGGAAATATATGACCAGGTCTTCTAAAATCTATAGGATTATTACTTTCTAAAACTTTTTGAATGGTTGTCGCTCTTTCTAAAGCCGATATACCAGTTGTAGTATCTTTATAATCTATAGATACTGTAAAAGCTGTCTGATGATTATCTGTATTATTTTCTACCATAAATGGTATATTGAGTTTTTTTGAAATTGACTCTTCTATAGGCATACATATAAGCCCTTTTCCATATGTAGCCATAAAATTTATAGCTTCTTTAGATACTTTGTTAGCTGCCATAATAAGGTCTCCTTCATTTTCTCTATCCTCATCATCTACAACAATAATCATTCCTCCATCTTTAATACACTCAATTGCATCATCTATTTCATTAAATTTAAACATTTTTCTCCCCCTTACATAAATCCATTACTTTTTAAAAATTCTTCACTAATATTAGATTTTCTGCTATAACTACATCTCATCTGTGAAAATTTTTCTATATATTTCCCTACAATATCACACTCTAAATTTACATTTTCTTTAATCTTATGTTTAAGTAATGTCGTTTCCTTTGTTGTATGTGGAATTATGCATACTTTAAAACTTTTATCATCAACATATGCAACAGTAAGGCTTACTCCATCAATACAAATAGAGCCTTTCTCAATGATGTATTTTAAAATATTTTTATCAGCTTTTATAGTTATCCATGTTGCATTATCATCTTTAACATAACTTTCTATAGAACCTATACCATCTATATGCCCACTTACTATATGCCCTCCAAATCTTCCATTTACAGTCATTGCCCTCTCTAAATTAACCTTACTTCCTACTTTCAAACAAGAAAAATTTGTCCTATTTATAGTTTCATTCATAACATCTGCTTGAAAACTATCTTTTTTTATATTAGTAACAGTAAGACAAACACCGTTAATTGCTATACTATCTCCGACTTTGGAATCATTTAAAACTATTTTTGCTAAAATACTAACACTAGCTGATTTTCCATTCATTTCTATGGATATTATTTCTCCAATTTCTTCAACAATTCCTGTAAACATTCATCAACACCTCTTTTTTAAATATCCTTCTAGTACTATATCCACATCACACTTGTCCACTTTTATATTTTCTATCTTAAAAGCATTTTCAAGACTTTCAATTCCAGTTCCATCAACTGCTGTTTTTGCATCTCCCCCTATAATTTTAGGTGCTATATAGAATTGAATTTTATCTACAATCCCCTCATTTATCGCTGAATATGCAAGCGTAGAACCTCCTTCTAAAAGAATCCCATCTATACCTAGTTTTCTAAGTTCTATAACTAACCTATCTAAGTCTACCCTTCCTTTTTTATTCTTTATTTCTATTATTTTAACTCCTTTTTCTATCAATACCTTTTTATAGGTTTTATCACAAATATCTGTAGTTGCAATTATCGTACTTTCTTTAAATTCATCATTTATCACATTAGCATCTTTAGGAATTCTAAGTTTACTATCTACAATTATTCTTATAGGATTTCTACCTCCCTCTAATCTACAAGTTAATTTTGGGTTGTCATTTATAACAGTCTCAACCCCTACCATAATCGCCATAAAAAAATTTCTTAATTTTTGAACCCTAACTCTAGATTGTTCAGAGCTTATCCACTTAGACTCACCATATTTAGTAGCAATTTTACCATCAATAGACATAGCTGATTTATACAAAATAAAAGGTTTTTCACCTATAATATATTTTCTGAAAACTTCTTGTTGCTTTATACATTCATCCTCTAAAATTCCAAGTTCTACATTTATTCCTGCTTCTTTCATTTTTCTAATTCCATTTCCTGCAACTAAAGGATTAGGGTCAATAGCACCTACATAAACATTTGAAATTTCCATTTCTATAATCTTATCTGCACATGGTGGTGTTTTTCCATAATGCGAACATGGTTCTAAAGTCACGTACATATCTGCCCCTTTACAACTTTCTCTCAAATTATTAAATGCATCAACCTCAGCATGATGATTTCCATAAGCCTTGTGATATCCACTACTAATAACTCTTCCATCTTTTACAATAATCGCCCCTACAAGTGGATTAGGATTAACTCTCCCTGCTCCTTTTTCAGCTATTTCAAGTGCTAATTTCATAAACTTTTCCTTCAAAATATCCCTCCTTAAAAAGAATTTAAATAAAACAAAAACCTAAAGATATTACTCTTCAGGTTTTTAAAAACGTTATAATAAATAGTTTTCTTAAAGTATGACTAATACAGATTATAAATCTAGCTATAAGTATCAAACTCCCACTAAATTTTCTTTATATTATACTTAACTAAAACTATAAAATTTAATATAAATGCAACTTTAAATCATATTTATAAAATAAAAAACTCTAGAATATAAAATATTCCAGAGCATATTAAACAAATCAAGATCTAGTTATACTAATTCATTAAACATAAACTTCACTTAAACATTAAAGACTATGTTATCTATAAGTATTAATCTCCTTACCTTATATTTATAAAAAATAAACTATTAGAGATCATTAACTATCAGATAAAAATTATTAAACTTCACTTATATTATTCTCTTCTTTCATCCAGACTTTACTGTCGGCTTTGGAATTTCACCAAATCATGCATCAACTGCTCGTGGGCTTTACCACCGGTAGGGAATTTCACCCTGCCCTGAAGATTTATTAAGTTATAATATGATAATATTACAACTCCCTATTTTTGTCAATTATTAATTATTTTAACTTTTGTTTAAATTAAATATCTACTTTATTTCTTAATTTTATCCCAGTAATTTTTTATACTAAGTTCATATTTATTATTTTGAGGATTATAGTACTTAGTATTTTCTAATTCTTTAGGAAGATAAACTTGTTCAATATAGTTATTTTCATAATTATGAGGATATTTATATCCTTCAACCCCAAGACTTCTAGCACCACTATAATAGCAATCTTTAAGACTATTTGGTACATCTCCTATTTCTATTTTTTCTAAATCCTCAAGAGCCTTATTTATTGCAAGATAAGCACTATTAGATTTAGGAAGAGTAGCTAAATATAATACCATTTCTGATAAAATTAGATTTGCTTCAGGAAAACCAACTTTAAGACAAAGTTCTATGCCATTATTAATTACAACTATAGCATTAGGATGTGCAAGACCTATATCTTCTGCTGCTATTACTGCAAGTCTTCTAACTATAGCATCTAAATTTCCACTTTTAATTAACCTAGCTAGATAGTGTATTGCTGCATTCTCATCACTACCTCTTATACTTTTTTGGAATGCACTAAGTAAATTATAATATTCATCTCCGGATGCATCTGCTCTCATATTAGATTGATTTAGCGATTCTATCCCTTCCACACTTACATGAATAACATCTTTTAAAGTGCTTTTTATAAATAATTCTAAAATAGTATATGCTTTTCTTACATCTCCAGCACAAATACTTGCAATAAAATCCAATGCACTTTCATCATATGTAATTTTATAACTTTCTTTGTTTAATTTTTTAATACTCTCCTCTAGTGCAAAAACTATATCTGCTTTTTCTAAAGATTTAAATTGAAAGATAGTACTTCTACTCAAAATAGCTTTATGTATAGAAAAATAAGGATTCTCAGTAGTACTAGCTAAAAGAACAACTCTGCCGTCCTCTATAAATTCTAAAAGAGATTGTTGTTGTTTTTTATTGAAATGTTGTATTTCATCTATATAAAGTACAACCCCATTATAATTCAATATATTATCAAGATTATTAACTATATCATGTATATCTTTTATCGATGCTGTAGTCGCATTTATTTTATAAAATCTTTTATCTGTATATTTTGCCATAATTTGGGCAAGAGTTGTTTTACCAGTCCCTGGTGGACCATAAAAAATAGAATTTATAATTCTTTTATTCTCTATTAAATTTCTAATTACTGTCCCTGTACCAATTAAATGTTTTTGCCCTACCATTTCATCAATATCATTTGGTCTCATAATTTCTGCTAGCGGCTTCATAGTTTCCTCCTAACATAAATAGAAAGATGCAGCTTACAGCTACATCTTTACTTTAAAATTTTATCTTATTATATCATAAATTAATGGGATATCCTCTACAGAATCTGTAATTTCGTAATTTTGTAGAATTTTTTCTACTGCTTTTTGTCCTTTTTCTAAATCATTTGCATGAACATAAGCAATAACATCTCCTGCTTCTACTCTATCCCCTCTTTTTTTATTTAGAACTATACCAACAGCTAAATCTATTATGCTTTCTTTTGTAGCTCTACCTGCTCCAAGTTCCATTGCTATAAGACCTATATTTTCTGCGTGAATTTTACTAACTACACCTGGCTTTGTGGCTTTAACTTCTAAAATAAATTCAGCTTTAGGAAGTTTTGATGTATCATCAATAACATCAGTTTCTCCACCTTGTGCACTAACAAATTCTTTTAACTTATCTATAGCTTTTCCTGATTCTATAGTTTCTAATAACATTTTTCTAGCTTCTTCTGCGTTTTTAGCTTTTCCTGCTAATAAAACCATATTACTTCCTAATGCAAGACAAAGCTCTAATAAATCTTTTGGCCCTTTACCTTTTAATGTATTTATTGCCTCTTCTACTTCTAGCGCATTACCTATAGCTAGTCCAAGAGGTTGATCCATATCAGATATAATAGCTATTGTATTTCTACCTACATGCTTACCTATATCAACCATTTCTGTCGCTAAAAGTTTCGCATCTTCAGCATTTTTCATAAATGCTCCGTCACCTACTTTAACGTCAAGTACTATTGCATCAGCTCCAGCAGCTATTTTTTTACTCATAATACTTGATGCTATAAGTGATACATTATCGACAGTTGCTGTAACATCTCTTAAAGCATATAGTTTTTTATCTGCTGGTGCTAAATCTCCTGTTTGACCACCAACAGCTATTTTAAGTGTATTTACATTATTGATAAATTTTTCATTTGGCATTTCAACTGAAAAACCTTTAAATGTTTCTAATTTATCTATAGTTCCACCAGTATGTCCAAGACCTCTTCCTGACATTTTAGCAACTGGTACACCAAGTGCTGCAACCATAGGTGCTAAAACTAGTGTAGTAGTATCTCCAACTCCACCTGTTGAATGCTTATCAACTTTTATTCCTTCTATTTCTTTTAAATCTAATACATCACCTGAATTAACCATAGCCATAGTTAAATCAGCTGTTTCTCTCTTATTCATTTTATTGAAGAACACAGCCATCATTAATGCGGAAACTTGATAATCTGGAATATTTCCATTAGTATAATTTTCTATAAAATAATTAATTTCCTCTGTTGTTAATTCTTCACCATGTCTTTTCTTCAAAATTAAATCGTACATTCTCATGCTACATTCCTCCAGTATATGATAACCTTTTCACAAAATTAATTATATCACTATTCAAACCATCTAACAATAACATCATACTATTCTTATTATATTAATTGTAATTTTTACTAAATCAAACAATTTTATCCCCAATTTATGAAAAAATACAATAAAAACTTTAAATTATTTTGTATTTTTAGTTAACAAATACACATTTTAGAAATCAAAAAACTCCACTTTACTGCGGAGTTTTTTTAAAATTCTAGAATTTTCATTTTTTAATTACTGCTTAAGCTCTAGGATGTGCTTTTTTGTATATACTATTTATTTTCTCATTATTTATTATTTCATAATACATATCTATATAAGTCATAACCTGATTACCTAAAAGTTCTTGAACAACTTTAGCATTTGCGCCATTTTGTAATAAATGTACTGCAAATGAATGTCTAAAAGTATTTAAGTTTATATCTTTATTTATATTTGCTAAAACAGAATACTCCTTAACTATTCTCCAAACACCTTGTCTTGTAATAGGGTCTCCACTCATATTTAGAAACAATTTATCCGTACTTCTAATAGTTTCTTCTCTAAGTGATATATACTTTTTAATGGAATCCTTTGCTTCCCTTCCTATTGGAATTAATCTTTCATAGCCCTTATTATCTTTACACTTTACAAATGACAAATCTAAATTAATATCTTCTATGTCTAATGCTATAAGTTCTGAAACTTTCATACCAGTTGCATACATAAGTTCTAAAAGTGCTTTATCTCTAACACCTTTTTCAGTACTTATGTTTGTAGTATTCATAATTTTATTAATTTCATCAATACTCAAGACAACAGGTTTCTTTTTTTGAACTCTTTCTCTTTTTATACTAGTTTCTGGAACATGTTTTAAATTTCCCTCAGCCACTAAAAAGTTGTAAAAGTTTCTCAAAGAAATAATCGTTCTTTGAATAGAAGATGGTGATTTACTTTTATCATTTAAGTGTTGGATATATGACATAAGTGGATAACCTTCCTCATTTATAACTAATTTTTTTTCCTCAAGAAAGTCTAAATACATAGATACATCCGTAATATAAGCACTTACAGTATTCTTTCTTTTCCCTATAGACTGTAAATAAACCTCATACTTTTTCACCAAATTTCTCATATTAACTCCTAACTAAAATGTTATTACATAATTATTTATATTACGTTTATGCTCAACTAATTACTAATCTTGCTAAATTTGGTGAAATATATGTTTCAATTATTATACCAAATACTAAAATCGCTACTAAAACACCTTGTAATGCTATGTATTCACTAAACTTATTAGTATTTCTATTAGTTTCTTTTTTAAGCCCTCGAACTTTCAATATTGAAAATCTCATAGATAATATACTTATTAAAATAACTACCGGTACAAAAATTATATTTTGAATAATTAAAGTAGTAATGATAACTCCTGTTCCTTCTACTCCTAAAACTGTTATGACAAGCGAAAGTGTAAATCCTAAAATATACCCCTTTAATAAATTTATCAATAAAACAAATGGAAATCCTGCTATAGTTAACCCAAATAAAATAATTAAAATTACTCCTGGTAAATTACTTTTAATACTATTGAGTAAAAGATTTAAATACTCAATATCATTTCCCTTTACATAAACTAAAAAATTATTTAAATATTTTCCCATTTCTACTTTTCCTATATCACTCATGTAATAAACACTATATGACCCTATAACTATACCTATTAAAAAAAACAATAAGATCCACATAAATGTTACTCTATTATCTGCAACTATTGATTGTATTTTTTTTATTAAACTCTTCACTTTCTCAACCCCCTTTACTCCATATTATTCTTTACATAATAAATTTATTACAACTATTTTTAAAATTATGTAAAATAAAAAAACATTTATTACAACTACTAAAATGTAGTGTAATAAATGTTTTCTTCTATTTCTCTTATTAAAATTTAAAAATATTTTATTGTTCTATATAACTTAACTTACTTTATTTTTAAGTCTAAGTTTATCTGCAACCATAGCTATAAACTCTGAGTTTGTTGGTTTGCCCTTATCATTGTGTATAGTATATCCAAATAATTTATTTATTGCATCTATTTGTCCTCTAGACCAAGCAACTTCAATAGCATGTCTTATTGCTCTTTCCACTCTAGACGCTGTAGTATTATATTTTTTAGCTATAGATGGATATAATTCTTTTGTTATTGCTGATAATAATTCCATATCATTAACAACCATAGTTATAGCTTCTCTTAAATACATGTAACCTTTAATATGAGCTGGAACTCCAACCTCATGTATTATACTAGTAATTTCTGCCTCTAAGTCCATTGGCTTTTGCTTTAAATGAACCATAGACTCTGATAAATCCATTAAAGATGCTTGTTTAATATTGTCTTCACTAGTGATTGTATTATTAAACATTTGTCTAATTCTTTTAATGAATACATCCATATCAAAAGGCTTAACAACATAATAATCTGCACCAAGAGTTATAGCTCTTTGTGTTATCTTATCTTGTCCAACTGCTGATAATACTATTACTCTTGGAATTTTTCCTAAAGCACCTGTACTTAATTTTTCTAAAACACCTAAACCATCAAGATGTGGCATAATAATATCTAAAATAACTAAATCTGGTTTTTTATCCTGAATTAATTCAAGAGCCTCCAATCCATCTTTAGCTACTCCTACAACTACTATATCTCTTTGATTTAACAAATAATCATTTAATATATTACAGAATTCCTTATTATCATCTGCAATTAAAACTGAAATTTTTGAATCGTTCATAAATTTTTCTCTCCCCTTCACTAACGTAACCCTCTAAATATTCCATTTATTTACAATTATTTAATTCGACAAAAATTATATAAATCCTTTTTATTTTCAAAATTTCTTAAAAAAATATACTAAAGAACAATTAAATATCTTCTTTAGTATATTATAACACATTTTTCAAAATTACTCATTTATTTTAATAAATTAGCATCTTTCAACATATTTTCTATATAAATTCCATATCCAACGTTAGGTTTATTTACTAAAACGTGAGTAACTGCTCCTATAATTTTATCATCTTGTATTATTGGGCTTCCGCTCATTCCTTGGACTATTCCGCCAGATTTTTCTAGCAATTCCGGATCTGTAATTTTAATTAGCATATTCTTATTAATCCCCTTAGCCATATCTAAATTTTTTTCTATACTAATTTCATACATTTTAGGACCCTCTTCATCTATAGTTGTAATAATATGAGCTTTTCCTAGTTTTATTTCATCTTTAAAAGCTACTTCATATAACTTTCTATTTTTAGTAAATTCTTTTTTACTTTTTTCATTCAATACACCAAATATTCCTGTTGATGTATTTTTTCCTATAGTTCCTATTGCACTTTTTTCATTACTGAAAATACCTTTTAATTCTCCAGGAAATCCTATTTCTCCTCTTCTTACATTTACTACAGTTGATTTTATTAGTTTTCCATCTTTAATATCAAGTATCTTACCAACATCACTATCTGTTATAGGATGACCAAGACCTCCATAGATGTTTGTATTATCTTCTATGAATGTAAGTGTCCCTATTCCAGCAGTAGAATCTCTAACCCATAATCCTAACTTATAATCACCATCTTTATTTTTACATAAATTCACTTCTTTATTTATTATGTTTCCATTTCTACTTATCGTTAAATTTATTTTTCCATTTTTATTTTCATTTACAGCACCTAATAATTCTTTAGATGTAGATATCTCTTTATTGTCAATTTTTAATATAATATCACCTAATTCAACTTTAGCAAGTTCTGATGGACTCTGAGCTAAAGTTCCGTCCTGTTGTTCTATATCAGCAAAAGCAACTGCTAAAATTCCTTTTGTTGATATTTTAATACCGATATTATCACCACCAACATAAACTTTCATTCTTTCTTTAGATACTTGCTTTTCACTTGCAAGCACCTCTTTAGTATCATTCTTATTAATAAACAATACTGTTAATGCAAATACTGAAGATAAAATTAAACTTATTACAATCAAATTTTTCATTATAGGTTTGTATCTTTTATTTTTCATCATTTATCTCCTCCTTTACATTATTAACTTACCCATTGTCCAAATATTTATGTTGTATTACGGTTGTTATTATATCCAACTTATCTAAAAATATTATAAAATTTATCAAAAAACTTTAAATATAACAAAAAAGACTAAAGTAACACTTTACCTTAGTCTTCCATAATATACTGCTAATCTTATAGCTTTTATCCTTAATTAAAACATTCTCATTATAAAAATGATGCTTGATTATTCATCATTGAATAACCATCTACTCTTATATCACTCATATCTACATTATCTTCTTTTACATCAACTTTACTTAATTTTTTAACTATACCATACGGCTCTTTTAAAGATAATTTATCACCTCTACCAGATATAACCCATAAGATCTTATATCCTGTTGGTATAACGCGTAATCTTTCTTCACCTTTTCCATCTGTAAAATAAATTAAAAGATTTGCTTTATTCTTATTAGCATAATCAATAACTGGTGAAAATTCAGTCCCACCTCTAATTTTATTTCTACTTTTTATATCATTTATATTTTTAACTTTATATATATTTCTTATTGTATTATCACATTCTATAATCGTTATTTCATGATTATAATTTTTGACAATATTAAGAACCTCTTTAATAGCCTGCTTAAACTCTTCATCACTAATACTACCACTTGTATCAAGAGCTACAACTACATTTGCTTTATGATCTCTTATTTGCCCTCTAAGATCGTATCTACTTGGCTGCCTTCTATTCTTTCTAGTAATAGTCTTTTTCTTATTACTTTCTATACTTCCCATAAGTCTTTTAAGTAAAATATTCCAAGGAAGTTCACCTTTAGCATTTCTAAGATTTTTAATTATTCCCTCTAAATAAGTTGGAAGTTCACCTTTTATAGCATTGTCTAAAGTTTTTTGTGTAAATTCTAATAATGTATCATCATCAATAATATCATTTTCATCCCATACATCATGATTTTTTTCTGCCTTGAAATCTGTTTGAATTCCTTCTGTATCACTATCTACATCTTCACCTTCATCATTATCCTCTTCTAACAGATCAATAGCTACCTGTACTTTATCAACATAATATTCTAAAGGTTCATAAGGCTTAAGTTCTAAATTATACTTATTATTTACATGATCCAAAGTTATTGCATATGGTGGTAAATTATCTAAATATTTATTTACAACAAGATCCATTCCTACATTAATCGCAACCTTACTATAATGTTGTTTTCTAAGTTCCTTACTTCTAAAAATATGCATTGAAACTATATGCAAAATCTCTTGTTTTATTGAAGTTTCCATTTGCTTCATTGTCAACCTTAAAAAAATTAAAGGATTAAAATTTATAACATATCTTGCATTCTTAAAATTTATTGCTGTAGAATTATTCACATCAAATCTAATTTCTCTTAATACCTGAAATAAAAAATAGCCATAAAAACTATCTTTTTCTTCCATTAAACTTAAACTAACCTTATCAACTAACTTAAAAAAATCACGTTTAAATTCTTCATTAACAATAACCTTAGCATTTTCTTTTTCTACTTTTTTGCTTTTAAAATAATCATCTGCAATCTTACTTGCCCGTTCATATAGAGATTTTCTTTCCTCTTCAAAATAACTTCCCATACTCCTAACCTCTTATCATTTTATAAGCTTCAAAATATAACCCCACAAAATCCTCATTTTCTATAATTACATCATATAAATTAGTATATCTATCTTTTATATCTTTCATAATACCAACCATTAAATCTATAGGATAAGCTTTTAAATATTGTAAAAATCTATCTACATAATAATTTTTATCCCCTTCATTATTAGCTATATCAGTATCAATTCTTTTTATTATGTTCATAGCAGAAAGATATAATCTTGTGTGTGATTCTTCCTTCACTTGGTCTAAAATATTTTGACTTAAGCTATCACCACTAAAAATATCCTCATAAGAAATTAAAGGTTTATTATCAGTTTCTACAAAAGCCATAAATTCTTGTGCTATTACTTTTCCAACATTTCCTTTTATGATATTTAAAAAGACATTTCTCTTTATACTATCTTTTCTATTCTTATATAGTGCATAGCTCTTAGAAACTCTTTCATAACTTCTAGGAGTAGCTCTTACATCATCATTATTTATTTTATTTAAATATTCAGGGAAAGTTGAAATAAACTCAATAACCTTATCTTCTATTCCTGCTTCAACAGCCCATTTTATCCATTGAACATGATCACTTTCCATCTCTAACCATACAAATCTATTTTCCTGTGCACTATCCATATCAACAACTTGATAATCAAAGTCACCACCATATTTACCTGATGGATTCATTGCACCTAAAATTTTAACATTCCCATCAAGCTTATAACCATTTATCTCTTTATTTAAAATTAAATTCATAAGCTCTTGTTGCACTGTATGCTCACAACGATTAATTTCATCAATAAATAATAAAACAGTTTTTCCACTTACTATATTCTCTTCTATCTCTTGCAACTTTGTATGCACAGCATAAACTGTTTTTTTCTTATCTAACTTATTTCCTTTTGAATCAAGACTTACATAATCTTCAACTGTTGGAAGACCACCTATTTCTCCTTCTTTCAATAAATTTCCATCTATAACCACAAGATTCCAATAATTATCTGTTGCTATTTTTTTAGCAAGCGCTGTTTTTCCTATTCCACTTTCCCCTACTATTAAAGGAACTTCTCCTGTTTCTAATATTAACTCTACACTTCTTAATGTATCTATAAAATTCATTATACTAATTCTCCTATACTATCTTTAATTTTTCATCTACAGCTATCTTTTTAGCTTTTTTACTACCATATTTATACACAAACATTATTTTGTCTAAATCTATCTGTGAACTATTTCTATCTATTGTATTACAACTAAAGAAATCTCTTACATACTTTTCACTAACATCTTCTTTAGATAAAACATCCTTTAAAACATCTTCTAAAGTTTCTAATGAAATATCTTGAGCTATATGTTTTATAACTAATATATTTTTTTTCAAAAATAACTTTTGCTTATCTTCATCTAATTTATTTATAAATTTTATTGCTGCATCATTAGCTTCAATAGCTAAAACCTCTACTTCTAAATCTGGATTATTTATATATCTTAGAGCATCATAACTATACTTTACCGCCTCAAACTGTGCTTCTAAACAAGGATTTTCAATATACTGAATAGAATCATATTTATTTTTAACGGCTAAAACTTGCATTTCCTCAGTTGGATTTTTAACATATTTTATAGCCCATCCTGATTTTTCTATCGCAGCTAAAATAACTTTTTGTGTTGGGTTTTTAATATATTCTAAATAGTTCCATCCTTTGTTTATTGCATTTAACATCATTTCTTCTGTTGGATTCTCTACATATTTTATTGCTTCTACGTCATTTTCAACAGCTACTTTTTGCATCTC
Organism: Sarcina sp.; assembly: GCA_051656585.1. Classification (GTDB taxonomy): domain Bacteria; phylum Bacillota; class Clostridia; order Clostridiales; family Clostridiaceae; genus Sarcina. The sequence continues at coordinate 185,150 of JBOGCE010000023.1, forward strand.
ACTAGTAGCATCTTTTATATACTCTAATAAACTTCCTTTGTTTTTTAAAGCAATTAATTTCATTTCTTCTGTTGGATTATCTATAGTCCTAATAACACTAGGATTATTTTTAATCATTTGAATGTACTTTTCATTTTCCATATTTTCATACCTTCCCACTCTCTACTTAATAAGTGCAGGCAAAATGCCTATATTAGCAAAAAAATACTAAAGTATATCTCTAGACTTAATACAATTAGCAAGTCTAACTATCCTTAGTTTTTTTATTCACTATCATATATTCGTAATTAAGTGCTATAAACATAAAATCTATTATCTAGATTTATATATATTTTCTTATCTACTACTTTTAAATTAATTTGAAAAACTTCTACTATTTCAATATAGCCAATAAGAAAAATATCTATTTATAATAATTAATTCTATATAATAGTTATTATACACTAAAAAGTTTTATTATCAAAAAGCTCACTATAAGTAAATAAGTAATTTACTTTTGAACTATTAAAATATTAGTATTTTACTCTGAATTAAATTAAAATATTTATGTAAATTTAATTGCTAAATTAAAAATTTATAAAAAAAAAGATGATTTTGTATTTACTTCAAAATCATCACTACTCATTTATGTTAAATTTAAACTTTTTTGTATTTCTTTTTTCTTATTTTCTGTAAGTTCCACCATTTCTTTTGCATTTAAAATTGTACTTTCTGTAAGTTTAACTCCACCTAACATTTTTGCAATTTCTATAACCTTCTTTTCATCATCAACTCTTTCAACTTTAGAAAAAGTTTTGCCATCTTTAATTTCTTTTGATACGAAATAATGATGATCTGACATACTTGCAATTTGAGGCAAATGACTTATACAAAACACCTGATGTTTTAAAGATATTTCATACATCTTTTCAGCTACGCTTTGAGCTATTTGTCCACTTATTCCAGTATCAATTTCATCGAATATTACAGTTGGTATTTTATCCTTATCTATAAATACAGTTTTCATTGCTAGCATTATTCTAGACAATTCACCACCTGATACAATTCTTTCCATAGGCTTTAAAGGCTGTCCTGGATTCGTTGATATCATAAATTGGACTTTATCTTTTCCAATTTCATTAAAATTATCATCTATATCTATTTGTACTTCAAATACACATTTTCCAAGCCCTACATATTCTAATTCACTTTTAACATTTTTAACTAGACTTTTTGCTGCCTCTTCTCTCATCTCATGAAGTTTCATAGCAACAATTAATAAAGAACTCATTTTCACTTTCTTTTCTTCATTAAGTTTTTCTATAATCTTTTCAGCATTTTGCATCTCTTCTAGCTGTATTTCTATACTTTTTGCATATTCTAAAACAGCTGTTTCTGACTCTCCATACTTTCTTTGTATGCTTGCAATTTTATATAATCTAGAGTTAATTTCATCAAGTTCTAAATCATCATATGTAATGTTAGAATTTTCATCATAAATCTCTCTTGAAAGCTCTTCTAATTCGTAATAAATATTACTTATACGAGAATTTATTTCTTCTATTTTCTTAGAATGAAGTTCTACACTACTAAGTTCTTTTATAATTTCAGATAAAGAATCTATTATTCCCTCACTTTCAATTCCACTAGAACTAAGTTTATCATATGAAACTCTAAGTGCCTTACCTATCTTTTCAGAATTTGATAATATATTAAATCTTTCCTTTAACTCTTCTTCCTCTCCAACTCTAAGCTTTACCTCTTTAATTTCTTTCAGTTGAAAATCCAAATAATCTATTAGTTTTTCATTTTTCCCTTCTTTACTAAGCTCTGATATTTTTCTATCTATTGCTTTTATTTCATCAAAACCTATTTTATATTCATCTAAAATTTTAGTAAAAGCTTCGTCACAAAAAGAATCTAAGTATCCAATATGTAATTCTTTATCAAGTAAATTTTGATTATTATGCTGTCCATGTATATCTACAAGTCTACTAGTTATTTTTCTAATGTCTGTTAAAATCAATGACTTCCCATTAATTTTACTTATATTTTTACCATTACTAGAACTTTCTCTTGAAATAATAAGGACATCGTCATATTCTATTTCTAATTCATCTAATAATTCTAATAATTTTTCATTTTTATCTACGGAAAATACACCTTCAACAAAAGTTTTTTCTGCGCCGATTCTAATCAAATCCTTATTGAATTTACTACCAAGGACATAATTAATAGAATCTATAAGAATAGATTTCCCTGCCCCTGTCTCTCCTGATAAAATATTAAACCCATTTTTAAAATCTAAACTTGCTTTTTCTATTAAAGCAAAATTTTCTATTGTAATCTGTAGAAGCATCTTAAACCTCCTAAAACTAATTAATCTAACATTTTTTCTATGCTATTAACAAGCTCTAGTGCTTTTTCATCATCTCTTAATAGTATGAAAATAGTATTATCACCTGCTATAGTTCCTGCCACTTCACCAAGTCCTAAGCTATCTATAGCTTCAGCTGCCGCATTTGCTGAACCTGTCAAAGTTTTGACAACTACAATATTATTTATATGTTCAACATTTATAACAGTATTTTTTAAAATACTAGTTAATTTATCAACTATATCGTTTGTTTCATTTTTTATTAATGAATATTTATACTTTCCTCTTACATCTTGAGTCTTTATTAGCTTCAAAGATTTTATATCTCTTGAAACAGTCGCTTGTGTTACATCAAACCCAGAATTTTTTAGTTCTTCTGCAAGCTCCTCCTGTGTTTCAATTGCTTTTTGATTTATAATTTCAATTATTTTAGAATGTCTCTTTGACTTCATATTATAACCCCTTTGTTTTATCCATTCTACAAAATATTTTTTTTCTTAAAACTTCAAAATATTTTTTATTTTCAAATGATATTATTTTAAAAATAGCCTGAGATTTTTTTACTGTAATCTCATCATTACTCTTAAGTTTTATTGATTTTTGTCCATCAATAGTTAAGTATATATCCTCTTCTATTGCTGGATATATCTTCACTTCACTATTACCATTTACTATCAATGGTCTAGAATTAAGATTATGTGAACATATTGGAACTATTGATAATAAATCAAGCCCTGGATAAATTAATGGACCTCCTGCTGATAATGAGTATGCAGTAGAACCTACAGCTGTTGATACTATTATACCGTCACCACTAAATGATGTATAGATATCATTATCAACAAATACATTATACTCTGTCATCCTAGATAAAGTTCCTCTAGCAATAACTATATCATTAACTGCTGTATTACCATTAAATTCTTCGCCATTTATCAATGCTTTAACCATTATTCTATCTTCAACCTTAAATATTCCATCTCGTATACTAGCAAGTGCCATATCAACTTCATTAATTTCAACACTTGTTATAAAACCAAGATTCCCTATATTTATACCTAACATAGGACATTTTATTACGCTTGAGTATTTTCTAGCTGCTCCAAGTAGTGTTCCATCACCACCTAAAACCATCAATAAATCTAAATGTTTTAATATATTTGAATCCTTAACTTCTAAATGTTCCATTATAAAAAGTTCTTTTGGCTCTAAATACAACTCAGTTTTTTCTATGATTAATTTTTTTATATCGCCATTAGGATCCTTTGTTCTATTTATTAAAATTCCAATTTTATTCATACAATCCCTCTTTTCTTATAGTGTTGTATGTGATGCATTTACAACTTCATCGATTAAATTTTCATTAAAATCTAGTTGTTTTTCATTCCTCTTTTTAAGATATATAAGATATTCAATATTTCCTTCAGGTCCTTTTATAGGAGAATAGTCTATATTTAATATCCTTAAATTATTTTCTAATGCATAGTTTGCTATTTTTTCTATAACTTCTTTATGAATTTCTGGTTCTCTAACTACACCTTTTTTCCCAACTTTTCCTTTTCCAGCTTCAAATTGTGGTTTTATTAAAGCCATAATTTCTCCATCTTCCTTTAAAAGTCTTGTAACAGCTGGCATTATAGTTGTAAGAGATATAAATGATACATCTATAGATGCAAAATCACATTTATCTTGTACTTGTTCTTCAGTTGCATATCTTACGTTAGTTCTTTCAAGACAGACAACTCTCTCATCAACTCTTAACTTCCAAGCAAATTGTCCATATCCAACATCAATTGCATAAACTTTTTTTGCACCATTTTGTAGCATACAATCAGTAAATCCACCTGTAGATGCTCCAATATCCATACAAATAGTATCTTTTAAATCTATTCCAAATTCTTTAATAGCTTTCTCTAACTTATAACCACCTCTACTAACATAAGGCATTTTATGTCCTTTATATTCTATAGATAGTTCTACATCTACTTTTTCTCCAGCTTTATCAATTCGTCTATTATCAACGAATATTTCTCCTGCCATAATACTTCTTTTAGCTTGCTCTCTTGATTCAAACAAACCTTTTTCCACTAGAAGTACATCTAACCTTTCTTTCTTTTTAGCCATTGTTATTCTTCCTTTTTTCCTTATTAGGTTACTATTAACATACTAATTTTTATCCATATTGATGTTTTTTAATCAATCATTTCTGAAATTTTTTCACCTATACTAATAGGATCCAAATTATTTTCTTTATATAGTATATCAACTTTCCCATGTTCTATAAACTTATCATCATAAGCTAATATATCAATCTTGCCTTTATATTCCTTAGTGTTTAAATAACTTATAATACCTTCTCCAAGCCCACCTCTTTTAATTCCATCTTCTATAACTAAAATATCTAAATTTCTTTTATTAAGATTATCTAAAAGTTCTGTATCTATAGGCTTTACAAACACAGCATTAATAAGTTCTATATCATATTCTAATTTTTTCAAGGCAATTGCTACATGTTGCAACATTTTCCCACCTGCTATTATAGCGAGTTTTTTTCCTTGCTTTAAAGTTTCCCATTTTCCACATACAATACTTTCAATAACAGATAAATCTATATCCTCATAATCTGTTCCTCTTGGATATCTTATCGCTACAGGTCTTTTATAATCTAAAGCCCATCTAAGCATAGGTTCTACTTCTTCTATAATTTTAGGTTGCATTATAGTAATGTTAGGTACTAAACTTAAATATGATACATCTAAGGTTCCTTGATGAGTTTCTCCATCTTCTCCAACAATTCCTGCTCTATCTATTGCAAAAATTACAGGTAAATTCTGTATACAAACGTCATGTATTAATTGATCATATGCTCTTTGTAAAAATGTTGAATAAACAGCAAAAACGGGTTTAAGTCCTGATAATGCCATTCCTGCCGCCATAGTTGTTGCATGTTGTTCTGCTATCCCTACATCAAAAAATCTTTTAGGGAATTTTTTCGCAAATTCTTTAAGCCCTGTTCCATCAGGCATTGCAGCCGTTATTGCAACAAGGTCACCATCTTCATTTGCTATATTTATCATAGCATCTCCAAATGCATTTGAATAATTCTGCTTAACTTTAGAAACTTTTAATACCTCTCCACTTGAGTAATCAAAAGGTCCAACTCCATGAAACTTATTGGGGTTATCTTCTGCAAAATTATATCCTTTACCTTTTTGAGTCACAACATGTATAACCACAGGTCCATCTATACTCTTTGCCTTTTTCATTATTTCATTAAGACTTGCTATGTTATGACCATCTATAGGCCCAAAATATTTAAGTCCCATATCCTCAAATAGCATACTTGGTACTATAAGCTGTTTTATACTATCTTTAATCTTTCCCAATGATTGAGCAATATTTTTTCCTACATTAGTATTATTTAAACTTGCACTTATATCCGCCTTAAGTTTATTATATCCCGGATCCGATCTAAGTTTACTAAGATGTGCTGACAGACCTCCAACATTTTTAGCAATAGACATTTGATTATCATTTAAAACTACTATCATTTTAGTTTTGTTATATCCTATGTCATTTAAAGCTTCTAGTGCCATACCACCTGTCAAAGCTCCATCCCCAATAACTGCTATAATATTAGATTTTTCTCCTTTTATATCTCTAGCTCTAGCCATCCCTATCGCCGCTGATATAGATGTACTACTATGCCCTGTATCAAAAAAATCGTACTTACTTTCTATACGTTTAGGAAATCCACTTAGACCCTCATACTGTCTAAGTGTTGAAAATTTATCCATTCTATCAGTTATCAGTTTATATACATAACTTTGGTGTCCCACATCCCATATAACTTTATCAGTATCGAAATCAAAATTTTTGAAAAGCGAAATAGTAAGTTCTACGACTCCAAGATTAGAAGCTAAATGTCCACCTGTTTTTGAAATATTATCTATTAAAAAATTTCTAATTTCTTCGGATAGAACATTTAGCTGTGCATCAGTTAATTTTTTTATTTTGTACTTCCCCTCAGAATCATTTAATATCTCTATCATCTAAATATCAAATCCTTTTCAACTAATTTTTTCTCTCAAGTAATCTTAAAGTTAATTCCATTAGCATTTTATTATTTCCCTTTATACTTTCCAATAATTCTATGCATTCATGTGTTATTTCTTCACATAACTTTTGACACTTTTCTAATCCATATATAGAAACATAATTTGTTTTATTATTTTCCATATCACTTTTAGCTGGTTTTCCTAGGACTTCTGTAGTCTGTGTAATATCTAAAATATCATCTTTTATTTGAAAAACTAAACCAAGTTTGTCTCCAAATGAATCTAACTTTTTTATATCCGCATCACTTGCATCTCCCATAATAGCACCTGATAATATCGATGCTTTTATTAATGCTCCTGTTTTATTTCTGTGCATATAATTAAGTTCTTCTAGCGAAAGTTTTTTTCCCTTACCTTCTGCTTCAATATCCACAACTTGCCCGCCAATCATTCCATCTGCTCCAGCTGCATTTGCTATTGTTTTTGAAGCTATTATAGCTGCTTTACCATGATCTAAAGAATAGTTAAACATTATATTCATAGCTTCATTTAACAATGCATCACCTGCAAGAATAGCAAGAGCTTCACCAAACACTATATGACTTGTTGGCTTCCCTCTTCTTAGATCATCGTTATCCATAGCAGGAAGATCATCATGTATTAATGAGTATGTATGAATCATTTCCATAGCCATCGCAAGAGGCATGACTTTTTCTATATCCTCTTTATATATTCCATATGATAACATAATTAAAATTGGTCTTATCCTCTTTCCACCAATATTAACGCTATATCTCATAGCTTCATATAACTCTTTGTTATAGCTACCTTTATTATAAAAGTATTTCTCTAAAGATAAATCTATCTTTTCTTTGAGATTATTCATACTCATTATTCTTCTCCTTCAAAATTTTGTTCTGCCCCATTATTTACTATTTTAAGTTTTCCTTCAGCAGAATTCAACTTTTTATATAGTTTATTTAAAAGTTTAACCCCTTCTTCATAATTCTTTATAGAATCATCTAAAGATAATTCTCCTCTTTCCATATTATTTATTATTTCTTCTAGTTTATCATAAGTTTCCTCATAACTTTCCACTTTTCTTGCCATAAAACCCACCTCTATTATTCTACAATTTCAAAGACTCCTTGTTTTTCTCCATCTCTCATCTTTATATTTATCTTTTCTTTAGTTTCAAGATTATTTATACTATTTATTAAATTTCCATCTTCATCACTAATAACTGAAAATCCTCTATCTAAAACATTTAAAGGATTCATACTTAAAAGTAATTTATTACAACTAGATATTTTTTCACGTTCTCTTTCAAACTTTATATTAATAGTATTTTTCAATCTTATTTCTAATAAATTCAAGTTTTCTTTTTCTCTTTCAATAACCTTACTTGGCATATTATTATCAAGAATTTTTTTCATATGATTAAGATTTAAATTTGCTTTTTCCACTATTCTTATAACATCTTTTTTTAATAAAGCTTCTAAACCTTTAATTTTTTCTATTTCATCCTTAATTATAGGAACTGATAATTCTGCTGCCGCCGATGGTGTAGGAGCTCTTAAATCACTTACAAAATCACATATAGTAAAATCAGTTTCATGCCCAACTGCTGATATTACTGGTATTTTACTGTTAAATATTTCATATGCAAGTTCTTCATTGTTAAAAGCCCAAAGTTCTTCTATAGAACCTCCGCCTCTTCCTATAATTATAGTGTCTATATTTTTGGCTTCATTAAAATATCTTATCCCATCTATCAAAGTTTCTTCAGCTAATATACCTTGAACTTTAGCTGGATAAATTACTATATCAACCATTTTATTTCGTCTTCTTATAACTTGAATAATATCTCTAATAGCTGCCCCTGTAGCCGAAGTAATTACTCCTATTCTTTTTGGAAACTTAGAAATTTTTCTTTTATATGCTTTTTCAAAAATCCCTTCTGTTTCTAGCTTCTTTTTCATTACTTCAAACTTTTCAAAAAGCTCTCCTATTCCAAGACTAGATATTTCTCTACAATATAATTGATAACTTCCTTCTTTATTATATATAGATAATCTTGCTCTAACTCTTACTTCCATTCCATTATCTAGACTAAAATTCAAATTAACTGCGTCACTTTTGAACATAACGCAGTTAATTTTACTTTCTCCATCTTTTAATGAAAAATATATATGCCCACTAGAATGAAACTTAAGATTAGAAACTTCTCCTTTTACAGATAGATTATTCATAACAAAATCATTATCAATTATTCTTTTCAAATAATTATTTACATCCGTAACTGTTAAAGTTTTTAGTTTCATTACTCGATTCCCTCACAAAGATTTTTAAATAATAATGTCGTTGTTAGTGCTCCTACTCCACCCGGTACTGGAGTTATTAAACTGGCAATGTCTTTAATCTCGTCATATTTAACATCACCTGTTATTTTCCCTTCAAATTTAGTAGTTCCAACGTCTATTACAACTGTACCTTTACTAATATATGTGCTATCAACAAAATTAGGTCTACCTATAGCTACAACTACAATATCAGCTGCTTTCGTTATGCTTTTTAGATTTTTTGTTTTAGAATGACATACAGTAATTGTCGCATTTTCATTTAAAAACATTTGGACAAGAGGTTTTCCTACAATATTGCTTCTACCAATTATAACAACATTAGCTCCTTCTAAGTTTACATTATAGCTTTTAAGTAAAGTTATTACACTGTAAGGAGTACACGGTTTGAATGTTTTTTCACCTTTATAGAACTTACCCACAGTTCTTTCAGAAAGACAATCTACATCTTTATTTGTATCTATCATATTAGTTATTTCAGCTTCATTTAAATGACTAGGAAGAGGTAATAAAAGCATTATTCCATTAACCTCATCACTAGTATTTAAATTAGAAATTATAGTTTTAATTTCACTATTTGTCACATCTTCTTTTAATCTTATTTTTTCAAATTCAATTTCAAGACCCTGTGCTATTTTTTCTTGAAAATCTTGATAATAAATACTACCACTATCATTTCCTACTAATATAGATGATATTTTAGGTATGCTCTTATTATCAAGTTTTCTCTTTTCTATAAATTTCTTAATTTCTTCTCTAATCTCTGCTGAGACTTTTTTACCATCAATTACCCCCATAAATTACACCCTTTCTCTCATTAATTCATTGAATTTTTATATATCTTATCTAGCACTCCATTTACGAAAGACACTGATTTTTCATCTGAGAATTCTTTACATAATTCTATAGCTTCATTTATTGAAACTTTACCTGGAATATCATCCTCTTTATAGATTAATAACTCATAAACAGCAACTCTTATTATTGAAAGATTAACTTTTGATAATCTTTCTACTTTCCAATTAACTAAATTTTCTTTTATTTTAGCATCTAAAAGTTCTTTATCTCTCATAATTCCTATAAGACAACTTTTTATGTAAGTCAAATCTAGACCATTTTTATCTATTTCTTCATTTTCCATAAATGAATCAAAAACTTCCCCAGCACTTTCTTTAGTTATCTCCATTTGGTAAACTAACTGCATTAAATATTCTCTTGATTTTTTTCTATTCATATTCTCCTCCTGAGTTATACTTCTTTTAACTACATCTTAGTTAGTTATATATTATATTGCACCATTTTGTCAACAAGCAAACACCCTCTGTATTTCAGAGGGTGTCTTTTATTTCTCTTTAATTTCAATTTCTTCTTCATTCTTAGAAATAATTATGTTTTGAACAATCATGTTCACAAACTTAACATTAAGCCCTGTGATAGCCTCTACAGTTCTCTTAATGTTATCCTGTGCTTCAGCAACTACGCTTGGAATGTTTATTCCATACTTTACCGCAACACCAATTTCAATAATAGCAGCATCGTCTTCCATGTTCACTTTAACATTCTTACCCATATGCTTTCTATTTTTTATCTTGTGTGTTAATCCTTTTGTATCAACATCAACTATCCCATCTACTTCAGAAGCAGCAATAGCAGATATAACGCCTATTACCTCATCAGAAATTTTAACTATTCCTAGGTTAGTATTCTCTTTATTTAATTGATCCATAAAAGTGAACCCTCCTATTTTTAGTTTTAACCACTAAAACTTGTTAATCATGTCTACATTATATCAAATATGCTATTACAATACAATTAATTATTTAGCCTCTATTTGCACATCATATATTTTCGCAATACTCTTAACTACATCTTGAATTTCAATTACATTTTTTTCTGCTAATTTCCCCTCATGAGCTACTACAACCCTAGCTTTATCATCATCTAAGAAACAAATAGCATCTTTATATCCCTTACTTTTTATATTTAATTCTATTCTACTTTCAAGTTCTCTATTAGTTGTCTTTTGTGAAAGCTTTTCTGTTGCTGAATCTTTTTGATCTTTTGACGTATTTTCATCAGCTATTATAGCTTTTAATGTGTGTATTGTTTTATCATCTTCCTTCTCTCTTACACTTCTTGTTTCATAAAAATAATCTTTTGATGTTTCATCAGATTTACTTTCTTCTTTTTTGTCACCATTTTCTCCCATCGTTAAAATATCACTTTTTGATAACTTTGTATTTACATTATGTGCAAGAACTCCTACACCTAAAACTGCAACCATTAAAGTCGCTAAGATCATTGCTTGTTTTTTATCTATACCCTTTTTATTCATTTTAACCCCTCCAAATTTTATATGTTAATTTAATGCATTATTCCATTGCGAATATGCTTACATTTTCTAAACTTATGTTGTATAAATTAGAAATCGCTTTACTTATTTCATATTTTATTTCACTATCAGCAGCTCCTTGTGCAACTACCATAACACCTATTACCTCTGGTTTTTTAGTTTCTAATATAAAAGGAGAATTCCCTTTTGATCCATTTTGCATTACAACTTTATCATCATCATTTATTTCACTATTACTTTTTTTCCCTCCTTCACTATCTATTTCTTCAGTTGTACGCTCCTTACTATTAGAATCTTTTGCTGGAACCATTACCTCACTTCCTGCAAATCTAAGATTAACTTCAACCTCACCAACGCCTTTTATCTTAGATAAAATATTTTTAAGATTTTCAGTTTCCTCTTTTTCATATTCATAATTTATTTTTGGTAAATCAGTTGTATTAGAATTTGCACTACCAATTATGTTACCCTTCTCACTTTTAGATATATTCCCTATCTCACCTAAATATGACAACGAAAAAGCTAGTAAAATAAGAACTAATAACCCCACTACTAAATAAAATAATTTTTTATCCTTTTTTAACTTATTTATTAATTTCTCAAAGCTTTTTTTATCCATCTCTTCTACCTACTTCACACTAATTTTATTATTATCAATATCAAGTTCATTAACTAAAACATTTTTTATCTTCTCTTCTAACTCTGTAGTTAACTCAAGTTCTTTTTTATTTTTATCTTTTATAGTTACATTTATATTTTCTATATTCATCTTGAATTCATTCAAATCCATATTTCCTATTATTTCAACTTCAAATTTGAACCCTATAAATTTTTCTTCTAATAATTTTTTACAGTTATTCTCAAGATTCTGAACCACAAATGAGTTTCCTACCTCCGACTCATAAAATTCTGCTCCATTTACAGATAGTTCTTCATCTATAAAACGTTCTATATTTCTTGCAAGATCTCCCTCTACATTAAATAATTTGATTATTGGTGTAATCATAACAGCTAGCATTATTAAAGATAATACAAAGTGTTGATATTTTTTCATGCTATTTTCTGGCATTACTAGCTCTACAGCTACTATAAAAACACTAATCGTTGTAAGTGTAACTACAAACTCTTTTAAATACTCCATATTATCCTCCTACTACAAATTTACCTGCCGATGACATAATAGCTATTATTATAAAAAACATAATACTAATACTTACAACCGACCCAAATATCATTGTCATAGCATCCCCTACTGAATCTATAGCTGAAACAATTCTGCTATCTGCTACTGGTTGAATAATAGCTGAAGTAATTCTATATGCAAATATCATCATTATTAATTTAACAATTGGATATAAAATTAACGCGATAATTATTAAAAGTCCTACTGTGCTTACTGCACTTTTTAAAACTAATGAATATCCTGCAACAGTTGTTATTGCATCTGAAAATGCTTTACCAACTATAGGTACAAAATTATCAACTGCAAACTTTGCTGTTTTTAAAGTTACTGCATCTATAGTGTTTGCACTTATACCTCTTATAGCTATAATTCCAACAAAAATAGTAAGCACTATTCCTTGCGACCATGTAACTATCTGCTTTACAAATTTACAAACATTACTAATCTTATGTTCATTAGTCAAATTGTTTGCAAAAGATAATGCAAAATACATGAAAATTAGAGGAAAAATAATATCTATATAAATTTTAGGTGTTAATGAAACTAAAAGAAGTACTATAGGATCTATAGTTATAGCAGATACGACACCGCCAGAAGTTGATAATAAAAATACCAGTACCGGCATTAAAACTGCCATAAAATCCACTAAACTCCGTAAAATATCCTTAGCAATATTTAACCCTAAAAGAAAACTTGATGTAAGCAACATAATAGTTAGTGCGTAGCAAGCAAAAAAAGCAACATTTGAAATAGCTCCACTACTAAAAGAATTTTGTAAATTTTTAAGTAATGCACTAAGTAATGCAATTACTAGTACTGACAATAATAACTTCAAAACTTGTCCAAATTCTCTAAACATATAGTCTATTGTAAGCTTTACTATACTCGTAAAATCTAAAGTTGTATTACCTGTTTCCATGTACTGATCTATATATTCTTTTATTGACATTCCTTCGATAAATTCGCTTTCTAAGTTTAATTCATTAACATATTCATAAAATCGTTGAATGCTTTGATCAGACTCAAGTTCAATCTTTGTTTCTTCAAAATTTTTGCTTACTTCATTTTCTAAAGACATCGCTATACAGCTCGTACTAGAAAATAAAATTACTATTGTAATTAATCCTCTTATTATTCTATTCCACATAATCACACCTACAATATTTTTAAAATTGAATTTAGTACAGATGCTAATATTGGTAAAGCTAATGCTAAAATCATTATTTTAGCTGAAAATTCTACCTTTGAAGCTAATACACCCGAACCACCATCCTTACAAAGTTCTACACAAAAAGATGCTATATATGATATGCCTAAAATTTTCATAACTATTTCTATATAAGCAGTATCCACCCCTGCTTTATTAGCAATTTCTCTTACAAAAATTATGACCTCTTCTAGCATAGGAATCATGAATATAAATATTGCTACTCCTGCCGTAAGTATTAACCCAAAAGCTATAGAACTTTTACTTTCTTTTAATAAAATATAAAAAATCAAAGCTACCAAAGCAAAACTTACTACTTTTATTATTTCCATACAATCACCTATAACATAAACATAGTTTTTACTGATTCAAATAAATTGCTTATTAAAGTTATTATCATAGTCAGTATTATTACTATACCCGTTAAATTTATAAGCGTTGCAATTTCACTTTTTCCACTTGACGATAAAACTTTATCTAGTATAACTAAAATTATTCCAACGCCACCTAATTTAAAAATTAAATCTAAATCCAAAGTTAATCCCCCTTAAAATAAAATTTATCTGATAGCTAGTATTTCTAAATTTTGCTACAAAATAAAAATCTAACTTTTACATAACTTAAAGACTTAATATCCAAATAAAATCAAAACTTACACTTGAATTTAGTCTATATTTATTAAATCAAAAATATTGCTAACATAACGCCTATTCCAACACCTAATCTTCTATACATTTTGTAATTTATTCTGTATTCTGTTTCTGCAATATTTATTACTCTACTTAACTTTTCTTTTGCTAAAGAAAAAATTTGTTCTTGTCCACTAATATCAGTATCACCTAATGATTTTGATAGATCCAAAAGAATATTTAAATCTTCTTCCTTTAATGCTATAGTATCCTTGTTTTTTTCAATGACATGATTAAACGCTGCATTTATACTACCAAATTTACCTCTTATTAAAAGTTCTGATACTTCAAAAAAAACTGTTCCAAGTTCATCTTGTAATTTATTAGACACATTTGCTAGAACCTCTGGTATCGCCTTATAACTATATAAAATTTCATTTTCCATATCTACTAGACCTCGCATAAGCTCTAAAAGTTCTAAATATCTTTTTTTGAAAGTTTCTCCATAAATATACCCTATTAAAGAACACACTAAAGTAATTGCTACTAATATTAAAATTTTAAGCATTTTTCACCTCCATTATTAGACATCATATACACCCTCTATGCTACCTGCTCCCTTTTTAGAACTTAAAACTATTACCTTTTTTATTAAATTTTCTTCTAACATAATTTTCAAATTTTCTCTTTTATATAAATCTTCTATGCCATTACCATGTAATGTACAAATAATACTAACTCCTGAATTAGCAGCTGATATAAGTCCCTCTATATCTTTTTTACTTCCTATTTCATCACATATAACCACTTCTGGAGACATAGTTCTTATTGCCATCATAATTCCTTCTTCTTTAACACAATTATCATAAACATCAGTTCTTTCTCCTACATTCATTTGTGGAACACCCTTATAGCATGATGCTATTTCACTTCTCTCATCTATTATTACAACTCGCTTTCCATCAAAATTTAATTTAGATACTCCATTTGAAATATTTCTACTTAAATCTCTAAGAAGTGTTGTTTTACCACATTTAGGTGGCGAAACTATCAAGGTATTATATAATTGTCCATTATTTACAATATAATCAATTAATTTATTCGAGCATCCTAAAATTTCTCTTGCTATTCTTATATTTAAAGAGCTAATATTTTTTATAGTTTTCACACTATTATTTTCTATAATACATTGCCCGGCTACTCCTACTCTATGCCCTCCTTCTATAGTTATGTATCCCTGCTTTAGTTCTTCTTCTATGGCATACAAGGAATAGTTACTTATTTTTTGTATTATATTTTTTATATCTATAGCAGTAACTTTATATGATTTAAACTCTTCTTTTCCTCTTTTTAGTATTCTTACCTGTTTTCCTATGCTCATTCTTATTTCTTCTATCGTATCCTTGTCTAAATCAGCAGTTATAAGACTTTCTATCTCTTTTGGTAAAACTTTTAATACCCTATGCATTCACACCCTCCTTTCACCTCTTTAATTAATACTACTTTACATAAACAAATATTCCTTTATATAAAAAAAACTCTACAAAAAATTATGTAGAGTAAAAAAAAGAAGGATATCTTTAGACATCCTTCTCTAACTTATTTGATTTGTACAATATGGACATGAAATTTTCTCTTTATTCTTGATTACTGAATTCTCAACATATATAGGTTTACCACAACTTTGACATTTAATCTCTATATATTCATCTTCTACTTCTTCTAATTCCTCTAAAGTCATTTCTTCAAATAATTCTTCTTGTACATCAGCTAAGTCATCATTTATTAATGATAGGTCCTCAGCAATACTCTCTACATTAACTGACATTCCTTCTATTGAATCATATAAGTCAGTAACGACCTCTAGCATTTTTCTATTAAAAGTATTATCCATATCTTTATTCTCTTCTAGAATAAGTTTTAATTGAGTTATCTTCCCTCGAATATTATCCATTTATACACTTCCTTATATCAAATATGCTAAGTTCTAAATAGAACTTAGCACTATCAATTTTTATTTGATTCTTTCCATGTAGTCACCAGTTCTAGTATCAACTCTTATAGTATCTCCTTGTTCAACGAACATTGGCACCATAACTGTTGCTCCTGTTTCTAATGTAGCTGGTCTTAAAGCATTTTGTGCTGTATTACCTTTTACTGCTGGTTCACATTCTGTAATTTCAAGTTCAACAAAGTTTGGAGCTTCTACTGAGAAAGCATCACCTTTGTAGAATTTAATTATAGCTGACATATTTTCTTTTAAGTATTTGATAGCTGTTTCAACTTTTTCGAAGTTAAGTGGAATTTGCTCATATGTTTCATTATCCATAAAGTAGTATAATTCTCCATCTGTATAAAGATATTGCATTTCCTTTCTTTCAATTACAGCTTCTTGTAATTTATCTGTTGGGTTGAAAGTTCTGTCTACAGCCCCGCCAGCTATAACGTTTCTTAATTTTGTTCTTACGAATGCAGCACCTTTACCTGGTTTAACGTGTAAGAAATCTAATACTGTAAATACTTGTCCATCAAGTTCAAAAGTTGTTCCTTTTCTTATATCACCTGCTGATATCATTGAATATCCCTCCAAAATCTATTAATTCATTTATAGTATAACCTTTATATGATTTATTAATACCCTAAAAGTATGTTAAAACAATTACCCTATAAATAATTTGATAATAATTCCTGCCTTATGCAAAGCAACAACTTCAATTCTATCAAATAGTACCTACAAATGCAATTATTTTGAGAAATATTATACCAAATTTTATATAAAATCTTATTTAATGTTAATATATCCCCCCATTAATTAAACACTTAAAAATATGACTTCACTAAAATCACTTTCTTGAATTTTATAATCAAAATATTCTACATATTTTATTCCTGTACCATCGATATAGCTAGTAGTAATATAGTTATTACTATTATTAAATTTTATATTAACTTTAAAAGGATTCTCACTAGAACTTTTTTGATATGCTTTTATTTCTTGTTCTGTTATACTCCCATCAGACTCTACTTCTTGTTTCATAACTTGTAGAGCTAATCTTATATTATGTTTTGCTTCTTCATTTTTTTCTTCCATTAACATTTGTCGATTTAACAATTTAGTATTTTCTATACTTTCAGTCATCATAATTAAAGCAACTATTGATATAAAAGATAAAAAACACACCATAGGAAAGGTAACAAATCCTTTTTTACTTCTACAATTCATAAATAAACTCTTCATTATTATCTAGTTTGAATTTCAAACATGTAATATTTCCCCTTTTAAAAATATCTAAATTTTTTATATTTTCATCTATAGTTATGCTTTCCTTCCAAGCTCCTAACTTATCATAAATTTTAACAATCAATCCATATTCATCAACCTTTATAACTCTTGATACACCAGATCCTATAAAAGTACTTTTTATTTCGTTATTATTTATAATAGTTAAACTATATTGTTCATCCTTTAAAAACTGTTCTAAACTTACCATTAATTGCATTTTTTGATATGTATTATCAACATTTGTTTTAGTTTTATTTAGCTGTTTAACTACTAATAAACCACTATTTATTACTGGTAACATTATAATCCCTACTAATGCTATATATAGCACAACTTCTACCAATATATATCCTCTTTTTTTATTCCCATATACCTCTATATTTCTTCACCTCTAATACTAAATTATAAGTTGAATTATAAATTTTAACCTTTAAAATATTTTCATTAATTTTGTTTATAACTAAATCTACCTTTTTTATCTCACCATAATTTTTTTTTATAATTTCCATATCTACTAAACTTTCTAAATTACATTTATCAATATTTGCATAAACTTCTTCAAATGATGAATTAAACTTGATATCATTTGCTATTGCATTCATAACATTAACATTTGATTCAAACTCTAAATTTTTTTTATTATTTTTTATTGTAAAATTAAAAGCTGCAAAAATACTAATTAATAGTATGCTTGCTACTGCTGATGCCACAACTAATTCAATTAAAAGATAACCTCTTTTTTTATAAGTGTATCTTCTTACATTTTTTGCAACTTTCAATTATGAATTCATCTCCTTCTCCTATAAATTTTATTTTTATATTTTCATTTATTAAGCCTTTATTATTTATATAAAAAATTTTAGTTTGCATTGATTTAGTGTCTATTTTCAATTCTTTTAATTTTAGAATTTTATTATTTCCTATATAAATTCTATCTTCACTAACTTCTATTTCTACTATTTTATTTTCCTGCAAACAAGTAAAACTTGTTTCAATAAATGTTTTTTTAACCTCTCTTATTTCTGATGTTTTCTGTAAATTCAAACTCCTATTCCTATAACTTCCTATGCCTCCTAGGAATATCATGCTGGCTATAGAAATTAATGATAGATAAATTATACACTCTATTAAAGTAATTCCTTTTTTATACATAATGCATATATTCATACATAGGTATAAAGACCATAAGCATGATTCCTAATACTAATGCCCCTAAAAAACAAATACTTAAAGGCTCTACTTTAGATACACATCTTTTTAAAGCTTTTTCAAAATTTTCATTTAAAATTTTAAGCAAACTATTAACAACATTATCTAAACTTCCACTTTGCTCCCCACTTAAAATAAAACTTTTGCTTATATCAGACATAACTTGAACTTTATCTATAGATTCATATAAATCATTTCCTGATCTAATTTGTGTTAATACAATATTTATATATTCAGTCATGTACACATCTGAAATAGAATGTGCTAATCTCTCTAGTGCATGAACTATTGGGACTCCACTATCTAATATTAAATTTAATAATTCTACTAACCGAATCTCTTTATATCGTTTTCTCAATTCTAGAAAAGCTACTAAATCTTTCCCCTTACTATAATATTTAATAATTTTATAAAATAAAAATATTAAAAAACAAACTACTAAAAAGAAAGCATATACATTTACTTTACTAAAAAAAGATTCTAACCCTATAATTCCTCTAGTAAAAAAACTTGCTTCTACATTTAAACTTTCATACATAGAAACTATACTCGGCAAAATAAAATCTATAAAAAACAAAATCATAATACATATTGCAAGACATATAAATTTAGGATACATTAATGCATTTTTTATTTGAGTTTCTAGCTTGATTTTCCTACTAAAATGTCTATTGATTGCACTTAAAACTTTTTCTATTTCACCACTTTCTTCTGCTATTGCTAACATATCTATAAAGGTTGTTGTATAAAACTCCTCTTCTTCAATAAAAGCTCCTGCTATACTTTCTCCCTCATTTATTCTTTTAGCTATTCTACTTACAGAACTTGCATACTCCTTATTCTTAAGTCCCTGTTGTATCAGTTCTAAAGCTTTCATAAAATTTATTCCAGCATTAAGATAACTTTCCAAACTAGAAACTACATACATAATACTTGCATAATCTTTTTTTACTCTTTTTTTAATAATCTAACCCTTCCCCCTCATTAAATATCAAATAATCTGCTAAACTTATTTGCCCCTCTAATAATAACCTTTTTGCTCCTTCTATCATTTGTTCTCCCCATTTCACATTCTCTTTATTACTAAGATCTACAACTTCTATTATTGCTGTTCTCGCATTATATCCTGTATTATTACATTCTTCGCAACCACATGCTTTATATGTCATAATCTCTTTATTTTCAAATAAAACTTTTTCTGAAATTTTGCAATCACATAAAGTTTTTATCAACCTTTGTGTAATTACTCCAGCTAAAGCATCATCTAATAAATATTTATCTATTCCCATATTTATAAACCTATGATAAACTTCCTTTCCAGAAGAAGTATGTATTGTTGATAATACTTTATGCCCTGTTATTGCTGACCTTACCGCCATCTTTGCTGTATCTTCATCTCTAATTTCTCCCACTAAAATCACATCTGGATCTTGTCTTAATATATATTTAAGAGCTTTTGAAAAATTAAATCCTATTTTTTCATTAACATTTATTTGCGTTATCCCTAAAAAATCAAACTCAACAGGATCTTCAACCGTACTAATATTTAACTTTGATTTATCTAATTCATTTAAACATGCATATAACGTTGTTGATTTTCCAGCTCCAGTTGGCCCACTAACTATAATCATACCTTTTTTCAAAGCTAAAAGTTTTTTTATAGTTTTATTTTGCTGCTTTGAAAAATTTAAATTCTCTATTGTATTTAGCTCCTCATTTTTATATAAAATTCTAAGAACTAACTTTTCTCCATTAGTTGTCGGAATACTAGATACTCTTATATCAAAACTCTCAAGCCCTATATTTATTGACATTTTTCCATCTTGAGGTTCTATTTTATTTGCTATATCCATGTTAGATAAAACTTTTATTCTATTTGTAATTGAAGTATGTTCATCTGTTGAAATTCTATCTATTACTATTAATTCACCATTTATTCTAAATCTAATATTAGAATAAAATTTTTCTGGTTCTATATGGATATCACTACTTCCTTTTTTAATCGCATTTTCTATAAGCTTGTCTAGCTCTTTTTCCACATAATTTTCTGATATAATAAACTTTTCTCTTTCTTGGTTATACTCTTTCAAAAGATTTACTATTTGCCTTTTATCTATTTTCTTAAATTTAAACTCTTTAGCAAATACTAAATTTAAATACAATTGTTTATCTACTGTTATCTTATCTGTAAATACCACAAGAGAATCTGTTTCATCTCTTCCCATTACAATATTAAGTTTACTTGCCATAGTTCTTGGTATTCTTTTCATAGCCCTTTTATCAATGATTTCCTTAGTAATCATTTCATCACCCCTTAGCCACTATTATTGACAAGCTTTTTATTTTTAAACATAAAAAAAAGATAAATAAACATTAAAATTTATTTATCTAAAATTATATACTCACCTTCTTCAAAATCTCCTAAAACAGTTGTTTTTGAAGCTATGTCATAGTAATAAATTTGTCCCTTTATGTCAACAAAATATATTCTATCATTCCACTCCAAAAGTCTACTGTCTCGCCCTAAGCTATACGGAAATGTAAAAGTAAGTCTTTTTATAATCTTTTCATTATTATCAAATTTGTATAAATTCATTTTTTCATTTTCAACTGCACTAAAATAAATATCATCATTTATTACTATAGCATCTTCTATATAAGTAATTTCTGTTTTAATACTTTCGTTCTTATTCTCATTAACATCAATAAGCTCTATATAATTTTTTTCCTCTACAGACTTAAGTATTAAAATTTTATTATTTTCTAATATTTCTAGGTGAGTAACTATCCCTCTCTCCACCTTAGAAACTAATTTATATATTCTATCTTTTATATCATATTCAAAAATTCCAGCCTGTTTTTTATCTATATCAATCCCATAAAAAACTATATTATCACTACTATTAAAGCTTATTAAATTGCCAGATACTAATATATTATTTTGCTCAAACACTTCATTTTCAAACGAAGTATTATCAAAGATATGAAAAATCGGAATATTATCATCATTTAAAGTGCTGTAAAATATATAATTTCCATTATCACTAATTTTAATGAAATTCAAAACACCATCTATAGTTATAACTTTCTCCCTGTTTTTATTTCTAATTTTTAATTTATAATATCCATCATCTTCATAACTCAAAAAAACTAAAATATCAGACTTTTCATTATATGCTCTAAGATTCCCTTTATAATTTTCAAACTTAAATCTTTCTAAAGTACCATCTTTGAAATATTTATATTCTTCTGTACCATCATTATTTCTATCTATAATTAAATTTGATAAAACATCTATATCTTCTAAAATTTCATTAGACTCTTTCCTAGTACACCCAACTAAAGAGAATATACAAAAAAAAATTAACATACCTATTAAATTAAAATTCTTTTTCATTCTCTTTCCCCCATTTTCATATAATATCTCATATCATAACACTGAATATTATAACATTTTTTTACATATAATTTATATTTATACTAATAACTTAATATTTATTTCAGAATTTTTTTATTTTTATTTTATATTTTTTGTTTTCACTTTATTTATACTACCATTTCCATTAGCCATACCAAAATGTTATACTTATTTAAGATGCTAAGACCTAAACTTCAATTAGGCTTTACACGTCTAAAATATATTTTTAGACAAATCTAATTAAGAAAGGAATGATTTAAATGGCCTTAGATGGTATTTTTATGCATAGTCTGATAAACGAATTAAAAGAAAATTTAATTGGTTCTAAAATAGATAAAATAAATCAACCAGAAAAAGATGAAATAATTTTAACTATAAGAGGGAAGGAAAATAGAAAGCTTCTTATTTCTTCTAGTTCAACTTACCCTAGAATTCACTTTACTAAAATACAAAAAACAAATCCTCTAAAAGCACCAACTTTTTGTATGCTTATGAGAAAATACTTATGTGGTGGTAGAATTGTAGATATAACTCAAATAGATCTTGATAGAATTTTAGTTTTTAAAATAGAAGCTAAAGATGAATTAGGATTCGAAAGTGTTTATGAACTTATCATTGAAATTATGGGTAGACACAGTAACATTACTTTAGTTCGACAAAGAGATAATAAAGTAATGGAATCTATTAAACATTTAAATGCTAGTCAAAATAGCTATAGAGTATTATATCCTGGCGTAGAATATGTTTATCCTCCAAAGTCAAATAAAATTGACCTATTAAATTTTAATAAAACTGATCTAGAAAACTTTTTAAAGGAAACACCTTTAGATTTAAATGAAAAAACTTTTTCAACATTATTAACAGGTATAAGTAAGCCTTTTTCAAAGGAACTTTTTATAAACTATACTACAAAAATGGGAGAAAGCTTAAATTCTAATTTACTATATGACTTTTTAAATAACGAAAAAGATAGTATCTTATCAGATTTTAAGAACTTAATTTTTCTTGAAAATGGTATCCTAAAAGATTTCTACTGCAAAGATTTATTGATATATAAAGATTATGATAAACAAGAAATAACTAGTTCTAGTGAACTTTTAGAATATTTTTATTCACAAAAAGACAAACAAGACAGATTAATAGCTAAAAGTGTAAATATTCAAAGACTAGTAAACACAAATATAGATCGTTGTCTTAAAAAAATTAAAATCCTTGAAAACACATTAAA
Organism: Sarcina sp.; assembly: GCA_051656585.1. GTDB lineage: Bacteria > Bacillota > Clostridia > Clostridiales > Clostridiaceae > Sarcina. The sequence continues at coordinate 208,434 of JBOGCE010000023.1, forward strand.
AGATTGTGAGAAAAAAGACATTTATAAAGTAAAAGGTGAACTTCTTACTTCTTATATTTATAGTTTTAAAAAAGGAGATAAATCTGTTAAACTTTTAAATTATTATAGTACTAATGAAGAATATATCGATATTGCTCTTGATGTAAACAAAACACCATCTGAAAATGTTCAAAACTATTTTAAAAGATATAATAAACTTAAAACTGCGCAGATAGAAGCTTTACATCAACTAGAATTAGCTAATAACGAACTTGCTTATCTTTACTCTGTGTCAACTAATTTATCTAATGTTGATACCTATTCAGAAATAGATGAAATTAAAAATGAGCTTATAGAGTCCTCTTATATTAGATTTAGAAACACCAACAAAAAGAAAAAAGAAAAAATATCTAAACCATTGCACTTTAGATCCAAAGAAGGTATTGATATTTTTGTTGGGAAAAACAATATTCAAAACGATTTATTAACACTAAAAACATCTGATAAAAGATATACTTGGCTACATACAAAAGAAATTCCTGGTTCACATGTAGTTATAGCCGCTTTCAAATTTTCTGATGAAACTTTACTTGAAGCTGCAAATCTTGCTGCTTTTTATAGTAAAGCAAAGGATAGCACAAAAGTTCCTGTAGACTATACCTTAATTAAAAACATAAAAAAACCATCTGGTGCAAAACCTGGAATGGTAATATATTCAACTAATAAAACACTTTATATAGACCCACCTAAAATTATAGAAACTGAAAAGTTAAATTAAGGAAAATAAAAGCTACATTAAGATGAGTAAGAACTCTAAACCTTAATGTAGCTTTTTTAATTATTAAATATTATTTATCTCCAAAATATTGATAGTAATAACATAATAATCTACCATTGTATAATTTTCTATTTTTATTAGCTTTTTTATTTATAAATTTTTCAAATTTAGGATATGCAGTTAAAACATTTATATCCCATCCTGGTAAATCTTTTATTATTTTTCCAAACCTTCTGTTTATAGCTTCAACTTCTTTTACTTCTCCAAGTCTTTCTCCATAAGGTGGATTACTTATAATAACACCACTTCGTTTAGGTGTTGAAAATTCTGCTATATCTCTTCTTTGAAGTTCAATATATTCTTCCACACCTGCTTTTTTAGTATTATTTCTAGCAGTTCTTAAAACTCTACCATCTATATCATAACCTATAAGTTTTAACTGATTTTTTTTAATTGAATTTCTAGCACCATCTCTAACTTGATCCCAAAGCTCTTTATCAATATTAGGCCAAGTTTCGCTTACAAAGTGTCTATTAAGACCTGGTGCAATATTATTAGCAATCATTGCTGCTTCTATTAATATAGTTCCTGAACCACAAGTTGGATCTATTAAAAGTTGCTCTGAATCCCATTTAGAAAGCATTACTAACGCTGCTGCAAGAGTTTCTTTTAAAGGTGCTCCGCCTGAATTTTCTCTATATCCTCTCTTATGAAGACCTTCTCCAGATGTATCTATAGTAAGAGTAACTATATCTTTTAATATTCCTACTTCAATTTTATATACAGGACCATCTTCTGAAAACCATTCTGTATTATAATGTCTTTGCATACTTTTAACTACAGCTTTTTTAACTATAGATTGACAATCTGGAACACTATATAATGTTGATTTTATTGATTTACCAGTTATGTGCATCTTTCCGTCTAAAGGCACATACTCAGACCAATCTATTTCTGCTGTTTTATTAAATAGTTCCTCAAAACTTTCAGCTTTAAATTCTGCTACATTTATAAGCACTCTATCTGCTGTTCTAAGCCACATATTCGCTATGGCTATATCCATTTCATCACCTTCAAAATGAACTCTACCATTTTCTATTTTCAAATCTTCATAACCTAAAGCTTTAAGCTCTTTTGCTGCTACTGCTTCTAATCCAAAAGTTGTTGTTGCTATTAATTTATAATCCACTATTTTTCTCTCCTCTTATTCATAGATTTTAACAGAATCAATACCATCTATTTCTTCTATTTCAACCTTTACAATTTCTTCTTTTGCTGTTGGAATATTTTTTCCAACAAAATCTGCTCTTATTGGTAACTCTTTATGTCCTCTATCAACTAAAACAGCTAACTCTATCACTTCTGGTCTACCTTTATCCATTAAAGCATCTATCGCAGCTCTAACTGTTCTACATGTATATAATACATCATCTACTAAAATAACTTTTTTCCCTGTTATCTCTACATCAAATGAATTTTCTTTTACTTTTGGCAATTCATTTATTTTAGATAGATCATCTCTATATAAAGTTATATCTAAACTTGCAACAGGCACTTTTACATTTTCAATTTTCTCTATTGCTTTACTAATTCTTTCAGCTATAGGATACCCTCTTCTTTTTATTCCAACTAAAACTATATCATCTGTCCCCTTATTTTTTTCTATTATCTCATGTGATATTCTTATAAGTGTTCTTCTTATTGCATTTTCATCTAAAAGCATTGCTTTAATCTTCATAATGACCTCCAAACCTTCTTATTAAATCTTTAAAATATTCTGGTAATTCTGAATTAAATTCAACGTATTCCTTAGTTCTAGGATGAATAAACCCTAAATTCTTAGCATGTAATGCCTGACCTGTTTTCACTAATTTTTGTCTTTTCAATCCATATACAGTATCTCCAAGTAATGGATGGCTTATAAATGCCATATGAACTCTTATTTGATGAGTTCTTCCTGTTTCTAAATTACATTTTACAAGGGAACAAGAATTATAAACCTCTAAAGTTTTATAATGGGTTACTGCCCTTTTTCCTCCTTGCATTATAGCATACTTAAGTCTATCTTTAGAATGTCTAGCAATAGGAGCATCTATTGTTCCTTCATCTTTACCCATTTTACCTTCAACAATCGCAAAATATTCTCTTTTTATGCTATGATCTTTAAATTGCTTTGCAAGTTCATTATGAGCATTATCATTTTTTGCTATAACAAGAACACCTGATGTATCTTTATCGATTCTATGTACTATTCCTGGTCTTGCTACACCATTTATACCTGATAAATCCTTGCAATGATATAATAATGCATTAACAAGAGTTCCTGTATAATTACCTACTGCTGGATGTACTACCATCCCCTTAGGTTTATTTACAACAATAATGTCTTCATCCTCATAAATTATGTCAAGAGGTATATTTTCTGCCTCTACCTTTAATTCTTCAATTTCAGGAATTTCTATTGAAATATTATCTCCTTGACTTAATTTATATTTTGCCTTTTGGATTTTCCCATTTATCATTACTTTTCCATTATCAAACAATCCTTTTATAAAACTTCTTGATAAGTCATTTAAAATATCCGAAAGATATTTATCTGCCCTAATATCAATTCCTTTTTCATCAACTACAAACTCTTTTATTTCCATAAAGTTTCTCCTATCTTTTACAAAAAAGATTTATTACAATTTCTTTTGTTATTTTATTTAAATGTTAAGTTACGTTCTTATTTAATAGTCTATATATAAACAATAAATAATTTCTCATTCTATTATAACAAAATTTCACTTTCAAATTAAAGCTAAAATTAAAAATCTCACTTAGTTTATAAAACTTAGTGAGATTTCATCTTGCTTTATTAATTTTCAGCAAAGTAACTTTTAATTTCTTTCATATCATCGTCCATCATAACATCTTCATCATCAACATTATTTAGACTACTTATATTTACTTCTCTTGTATAATCAAAATCAGAAATTTCTATTCCTTTTTCTTCTATAGCTTCTTCAGATTCTGGCTTTGTGACATTAAAGTTTTTAACAAAATCCCTCTCTAAGTCATCAAAAGTTTCCATTTGGAAATTCATGAAGTTTCTAAATTTAGCTCTAAATTTAATAAATTCTTGCTTAACTAGGTCATAATCATCATTAATTTGTAAAACATCACTATGAGCTTTATCTAGAATTTTTTGTGCTGTATCATTAGCTTTTCTAATTATTCTATCTGCTTCATCTTGCGCTGTCTTTCTTGATTGTTCAGCTGTTTCTTGTGCTAATATTAAAGTACTTTGAATAGTACTTTCCATTTGACTATGATGGTTTAACTTTTCATTAGCATTCTCTAATTTTTCTTTTAACTTTGAGTTTTCTTTATATAAAGCTTCATATTCTTCAACTACACGATCTAAAAACTCATCTACCTCATCCTGAACATATCCTCTTATACCTTTTTTAAATTCCTTGTTATTTATTTCCATCGGTGTTAATTTCATTATTCAAATCTCTCCCTAAGTATATTTTAAAATTGTAAGTTTTAATCTCCCATTTTTTGTAACACCCAGAGTTTCCTTCACTTTAAATTTTCCTACTCCTCTAATGGTGATCCTAGTATCTTCTTCTACTTCTATAGTTTTACTAAAAACTTTAGCATAATCTACTAATATTAAACCCTTATCTATAAGTTCATTAGCTTTGCTTCTCGATATTTTAGCAAGCTCAGATACTATTGCATCAAGCCTATTAGATGATATATTTATAGATAATTCCTTATAGCTAACACTAGGAACTTCCTCATAAAAATCTAATATTCTACATTCACAGTTTAACTTCTTTATCTTATGTAAATTCTCTACAACATATAACGCTATGTTTTCTTCTGCCGCTAAATAACAAATGTCATCTTTAACTAGTATAAGATCTCCTAATTTTTCTCTTCTTATTCCAAGAGCCATTATCGAACCTAAATAATCCTTATGTTCTAAGCTTTGAAACTTAGTATTACATTTAATTTGTATAAGCTTAGTAGGATATTCCTCCCACTCACGCTTATTAAATGAAATAACTCGTCTATCTGCTTCAAGGAAAATCCCTGAAGAAGATATTTCTATATTTTTTCCCGAAATCTTTTCAAGTTCTTTCCATACAAAAGGTGGATAAAACTCATCACTAAATAAAGTAATTCCTCTGCTATTAGCTTTTTCATAAAGGTTATAAAGCTTTAGAATATCTGCATCAACTTTTCCGTCAAACTTTTTTAAAAAGTATTCTTTATTCATAAATTATTTCCAGTTAAAAATTCCTTTTGAACTTAACTCTGATTTTAATTCATTACTAACATGAACATTTGAAGGTGATACAATATATACTCTATTTTCTATATCATCAAGATTTCCATCTAATGCATATGCTGCACCACTAACAAAATCTAATAATCTTCTAGCTACCTTAGTCTCTAAAGCACTAGTATTTATAATAACTATATTTCTATTTCTAAGTGCTGTACAAATATCTACAGACTCATCATACTTAGTTGGTCTTGTAATAACAACCTTAGCATCTGCTGCTGAATGTATGCTAACTACTTTACTGTTATTTGTTGCTGGCATGAATTGTTGTTGCTGTTGTTGAGATACTTGTTGCTGAGGTGTTGATCTTGTTACAGACTCATAACTTTGATCCTCTTCCTCATCGTAATAATCATCATCTTCAAAATCTTCTTGCTCATTGAATCCAAACATTGATTTAAACTTGTTCATAACTTCCATTTTAACTCCTCCTAAAATTACACTTAAATTCCTTATTTTACAATAAAATTATTATGTTTTCTTTAAATTTTTATAAATATATAATTTTTATTTATATATTCTTTCCCCAAAAATACCTTGTCCTACTCTTATCATATTACTACCTTCTTCAATAGCTATATCATAATCTGATGACATCCCCATAGATAAGATATTCATTTCGATATTTTTATATTGTTTAGTTTTAATTTCATCAAAAATTTCTTTGGTTTTTCTAAAATAAATTCTATTTTCTTTAGCATCACCTTTTGGTATTATTACCATAATACCCTTAATAATCAAATTTTTACATTGTTCTATAGCTTTAATTATATCATATATATCTTCTTCAAGAACACCATATTTTTGTTCTTCCCGCCCAATATTTATCTGAATTAAACCATTAGCTACTATATTCTGTTCTGCAAATTTTTTTTCTATCTCATTTATTAACGCGATAGAATCAATAGAATGAATTAGATGAACTTTTCCAACAATATATTTAACCTTATTTTTTTGCAAGTGACCTATTAAATGCCATCTAACATCCTTATAGAAATTTTCGTATTTTTGACATAATTCTTGAACTTTATTTTCTCCGAAATCTCTAATCCCTAAATTATATGCTATTTCTAAATCTTCTAAAGGTTTAGTTTTTGAGACAGCTATAAGTTCTACATTGCTAGGTATAGACATTCTAAGTTTTTCTATATTATCTTTTATGTTCATAAAACTACACTCCTCTCTATACTATTTTATACTATTCTTTATTTTTTTCAAATTTTATTTATAATTTTAACATAAAATTTATTTATAAATATTTCTTATAGTAGAAAATTTAATAATAATAAAGTTAAATTCTTAATTCTTCTCAATTTTATCAAAATTAACATCCCTATGATATTTTGGTATTTTTACACTATCTGATAAATTTTTTTCTATTTTAATCCCTCTATTTTCCAAGCTTTTAAATTTACTTGTTCCATCATTAATTCTAGCTAAAATTTTTTTTGAGTTACCAATAACTTTTATAATAAATGGAGCTGGTTCTTTTACATCATCTATTTTTAAAAATTGCCCTCCACACTGTACATAACTATTTACCGTAAGACGTCTATCATTAATTGAAATTGCTTGTGCTCCAGCTGCTTTTAATTCATTTAAAATTTCATTTATATCATTATCATGTATTGTTTTCTGTTTCATAATAAAGCTATCACTAGCTTCAAACTGATTAACATCACCATCTTGTAATTTAATAATTATCCCATCTCCCTCAACAGGATTTTTCCCTATAAGATTTAAGTTACTTTCTAGTTCTTTGTTTATTTCATCTTTTTCTGTATATTTCTCTATTTTTTCATTTAATTTTTTATTATCAGCTTTTATTATATTTATATCTGATAAAATTTTAAACCTTTCTTCATAATATTTTTGATACTGATCTAAACTCATACTCTTATCTCTTGATATATTCAGATTTACAGATATTAAAATTCCAGTTATTAAAGCTGCTGTAAAAAGTAAACTACTAACTTCTGAATTTTTCATTTATTCCTTACCCCTTGCTTTATCCAACATACTACGTCTAGCTATAGCAAAATTTTGAAATATTCGCCCACCAAAAACTATTACTGCTGCTAAATGTAATGGTATACCTAACTTTTCGCCAATAAAAACTAAAATTGCTGCAAGTGCTGCATTTCCTAAAAAGCCTGTTATAAATATATCACTTCTAAACTTATTTGCTATAATGGCTTTAGTTGCTCCAAATATAGCATCTAACGCTGCTAATATTGCAATTGAAACATACGGAGAAAATTTATCAGGAATATATCCAGGCGAAATAACACCTAATAAAATCCCTATTAATAACCCAACAAAAACTACCATTTCTTCTACTCCTCTGTTTTACTTAAAAATTCACTATTAAGTCCCTCATTGCTTTTATTAATTGTTACTTGTACTTTTTCTTCAATAACATATCTATAATTTATAAGAGAGCCAAATTTCATTTCATTACTAAATGTTATCCCATTTGTTAACTTATCAATATCTCCTATAGCTTTTATCACTATAGGCTCATTAGGAGATATTCTTCCTTCATCACCTATCCAAATTGCATTATTTACATATTTAATTCCTGTTTGTAATGTAATCCTATAATCATTTATCGAAATAGCCTCTGCTTCTGAAAATTTTAAAAGATTTATAATATGAGTCAATTCATTTTCTCTTATAGTAGTCGCATTTTGTCCAACTACTAATGGTGACTCCATAGTTATATAAAGAATAATCCCCTCACCTTTTACATCTTCTTCCCCAAGTATCATTCTACTTTTATCTAATAATTCTTTTACCTCTTTTTCAACTTGTCCTTCTGAAACTGCTTTTTCCTCTATTCTGTCAATAGACTCTTTAAGTGTTTTATTTTTAGCTAATAGTTCTTGCTTTTCCTGTTTTAATCCTTCTATTTCTGACATCATTTGCTCTTTATCACCAGAATTTATACTATTTATATTTTTAGATTTGATTGTTTTAAACTGAGAAATAACTAAAAAACTACAAAGTGCACAAACTATTCCTAATGATACTTTCGATCCCTTTTGTTTCATTCTACTCTCCTATTTTATATACAATTTAATATTAACAATATCCATTATTAAGGTTCTGCACCTATTGCATTGCTTATATTTTCTTCAATATTTTCTTTAACATTCTCTGATATTTGCTGTGGTTTATCTTCACTTATATTTTCATTTGTTTCTTTATAATCTAGATTAGTACCTTGTAAACTTTCACTTTGTTCATCAATTTTAATTACTGGATGCTCTAAAACACTAACATCTATATATCCCTTATTAAAATCAATATTTTTAGAATTTATAATATCTATTGCCTTTTGATATTTACTATCTAAATCAATTGGCCTTCCTAATATTATTTTTATATCTTGCACACAAATACTTATAGCTCCTTTATCTGTTAAATCAAGCTTGCTAAATATGCTCTTATTTTGTTTCTCGATTAAATCATTTCCTATATTTTCTGCAATCTTTGCTATTTCATCACTATTAATTATTCTACTTCCTATTTCTAAAGTATCTGGTACAATTCCATGTAAATCGACTAATTCTAAATTTTTATCATCATCTAAAATATCCATAATATACAATTGATTATTCAAAATATATACTTTATTTTCATGTATAACCTTATAAAACATTTTTCGTTCTTTAATATTTATTGATATTGTATTTAAATCAGTTCTTTTTACACTTACACTTTCTATGTATGGATTTTCACTTACTTTGTCTTTAATTATATTTGTATCTAACAAAAAGACATTTTTCCCTTCAATTTCTTTTTTATTTACTATACCAATTTCTTTTAACATCTTATTTCCTGAAACTATAACTTTTTTAATATTAAAAACTGGCGATTTAAAAAGAAATATCACAGTTCCTATAATCAAAATTAGGCTAACAAAAGCAATTTTTCTTCGCCTTTTTTTTCGTTTTTTTTCTTTAAAATATAATTCTACTTTTTTACTATTTTTTTTAACTGTCTGTTTGTCCATAACTTACCCCTCAAGCTACCTTTACTTTCCATATTAAGATTATAATACCATTATAAATTATTAATTTCATTATTTTATACTAAATTTTAGTTAAAATTAATAATTTATTCTAATTTTTTTCAACAAAAAAACTACTGAATATAATTCAGTAGTTTTTAATTTAAATTTTCTTTTTGCAAAATCTTGAAATATTAAGTAAAACACCCATAGCAAATAGATTTATACATAAAGCAGTTCCACCATAACTCATAAATGGTAAAGGAACACCTGTAACTGGCATAGACCCTGTTACAACTGCTATATTAATAATAGCTTGAACTCCTATTATAGATGTAATCCCAAGAGCTAAAAATCTTCCATAAGAATCTCTAGCTGTTATAGATATCATTATTCCTCTATATACAAAGAATACAAATAATAATATTAAAAATATACATCCTATAAGTCCTAACTCTTCAGCAATTATTGCAAATATAAAATCATTATGTGGCTCTGGAAGATACATAGTTTTTTGTCTTGATTCACCTAATCCTAATCCAAAAAGCCCACCTGAACCTAATGCATAAAAAGATTGTATTATTTGATATCCAGTATCACTCGGATCTGACCATGGATTCATAAAACTCATAATTCTTTTCACTCTAAATGGTGCTACTAAAACTGCTAAAGTTGCTACTATTGCTCCAAATGAGAATAATCCACCCATATGTTTCAACTTTGCACCAGCAGCAAAAATCATTATTATAGCTGTTATTAATATTACACCCGCTATACTAAGATTTTTTTGAACTATAATTAAAAGCGAAAAAAATGCTGCAATTCCCAAAACTGGCAATATTCCTTTTGTAAAACTTTTAATCTTGTTTCCCATATTAGATAATTGTATCGCTATTGCAAGTACAACTGCATATTTTACAAACTCTGATGGTTGCATAGTAATAGGCCCAAATTTTAACCACCTTGTAGCCCCAAGAGCAGAATGTGTTATTCCCGGAATTTTAAATATTGTGATTAATACCATAATTAAAGATAGTACTAAACCCCAAATCATAAATTTTTTATAATATTTATAATCTATTTTAGAAACTATATACATTCCTAGTAACCCAATAACTGCAAAAGCTCCCTGTCTTACAAAAAAATACGAACTATTTGAGTAATCTATAATTCCTTTATAAAAACTAGCGCTATATACCATTATTACACCAAAGCTTAATATTACTAATATAACTACAAGAAGCGCATAATCAAAAGGATAATCTTTCAAACTATTCTTAGTTCTTTTTTTCCTCGACGAAGTCTTCAAACCCCTCATTAAATTTTCCTCCCTTAAATTTTCCTCTCACCCTTTTTTAACTCATTAATCTAAATTGATAAAAATCCTATAAAGCATAAAATGACTGTAATAATTGAAAATATAGAAACTATCTTTGTTTCACTCCAACCATTTTGCTCAAAATGATGATGTATAGGCGCCATCTTAAAGATTCTTTTCTTTCTAAGTTTATATGACCCAACTTGTAATATAACTGATACTGTTTCTAATACATAGATACCACCAACTATAGCAAGTAAAAGAGGCATTTTAAGTAGTAATGCAACTGTAGCAACTGCTCCTCCAAGTGCTAAAGAACCTGTATCCCCCATAAAAACTCTAGCCGGAAAAGCATTAAATTTTAAGAATCCTAAAAGTGCTCCTGCAAGTGCAACGCAGAAAATAGCAAGACTCATATGTCCTGTTTTATAACTTACTATTGCAAAGAAAGTTGCAACTAAAACAGTAACTGATGTTGCAAGCCCATCAAGTCCATCTGTTAAATTAACAGCATTACTTGCACCTGCAAAATAAAGTATTACAAGTGGTATATACACATAACCAAGATTTAATTCAAAAGTAGTAAACGGTACATATATAGTTGTTCCCACAGTTCTTTGTGCATAATATGCAAGAGCTCCTGATACTATTAAAAGTAAAATCATTTTCTGCCAAGCTCTAAGGCCTAGATTATTCTTATGTATTATTTTAAGAATATCATCTAAAAATCCAACAAGTCCAAATCCTAAGAAAGCTAAAACTACTGCTATTATTTCACTTGTATGTCCAACATTAGAAACAATTCCAACTACTAATGCTACTATTGCAGTTGATATTATAAATATAATTCCTCCCATTGTAGGTGTTCCAGCTTTTTTCAAGTGACTTTGTGGTCCATCTTCTCTTATATTTTGTCCAAATTTAAGTTTGTGTAAAAGTGGTATAAAGAAAGGTCCTATTATCACCGATACTATAAAGCCAGCTATAAGAGCCGTCAGTATTCTTACGTCTATTAATCCATTTAATATCTCCATGTTTTTTTGCTGCTAAGACACCCCTAGCAGCTTCACCTCCTAATGTGTTCTTTAAACTAAAGCATTTGTTATTTCTTCAAACTTTAAGCCTCTTGAAGCTTTAATTAGAATTATATCATCTTTTTCTATAGATTTTTTCAATTCTTCTATAAGTTCTTGTTTATTTTCATATAATTCACAGCCACTACCAAAGCCTATCTTAATAAATTCAGCAAATTCACCTAAAACAAATAATTTTTTAATACCTTTTTGTTTAGCATACTCACCAATATCTTTATGAGCATTTTCTGATTGTGCTCCAAGTTCTCTCATTGTTCCTAAAACTGCTATTTTCTCATTTCCACTAAGTGACATTAAAACATCTATAGCAGATTTTACAGAATCAGGACTTGAATTATAACAGTCATCTAATACTTTGTATCCATTTGCATCTTTTAAATCTAATCTCATAGAAGTTACTTCAATTGCAGAAATTCCTTTTTGCATATCATCAATTGATACTGAAAGTTCTTTAGCTGCAGCATATGCTAGCATAAAATTAGATACATTATGTTTTCCTGGCATAGGAAGACTAAATTTTTGTCTTATATTTCCATCTACTATATCAAAAGTTGATACCAAACTATCAAATTCAATATTTTCAGCTCTTACATCTAAATTTTTTGTGATTCCTGTTTTGATAACTTTATAAGGCTTATTATTTACAGTCTCTAACATATCATCATTACCATTTACTATTAAGACATTCTCTTTTGAAAAATAATCTGCTATTTCCATTTTAGCTTTTAAAATATTCTCTCTAGTTTTTAAATTCTCAATGTGAGAAATCCCTATATTAGTTATAGCAGCAATTTCTGGTCTTGCAATATTAGCAAGATAACTTATTTCTCCAAGATCGCTCATACCCATCTCTAAAATAGCAATATCATAACTACTATCAAGCTCTAAAATCATAAGAGGAAGTCCTATATGATTATTAAAATTGCCTTTAGTTTTAAAAACTTTATATTTTGAACTTAAAACAGCTGACATAATATCCTTAGTTGAAGTTTTTCCTGTTGAACCTGTAATTCCAACAACTTTTATATCTAATTTATTTCTATAAAAACTCGCAAGATTAGCTAGAGCATCTTGTGTATTTTCAACTTTTATAATTGCAACATTCTCATTTACTTCTTTTTCATCAAATAAAACTTCTTCTACAATAACAACACTAGCTCCATTTTCTATAGCTGTTTTTGCATATTCATTACCATTAAAATTCATGCCTTTCAATGCTACAAATATACTTCCTTCTTCTATTTTTCTAGTATCAGTTGATACCTTTAATCCTGTGTATTTCTTAGGACTTTTAACTGCATATCCCTTTACAGCTTCTAAAATCTCATTAAAGTTTAACTCTAACATACTAGACACTCCTATTTATCTAAAATTTCATAAATTACTTTTCTTTCATCAAAATCTATAGTCTTATCTTTTAATATTTGATAAGTTTCATGACCTTTTCCTGCTATAAGAATAATATCATCTTTTCCTGCTATGCTCATTGCCTTTTCTATAGCATCACGTCTATTTTCAATAACTTCATAATTAGTATTTGAAAGTGGACTAACTATATCATTTATTATACTCATAGGTTCTTCTGTTCTTGGATTATCAGATGTTATTATAGCAATATCTGATAAATCACAAGCGATTTTACCCATTTGTGGTCTCTTAACCTTATCTCTATCTCCACCACATCCTACAACTGTTATAATCCTTGCATTTGCAAATCCTTTAATAGTTGACAGAATATTTTCAAGCCCATCTGGTGTATGTGCATAATCTATTATTATGTTATAATCTAGATTTCTTTCACTAGCGACCATTTCACATCTACCTGGAATAACTATATTTTTTATTCCCTCTTTTATACTATTTAAATCAATACCTATTTCATATGCCACAAGTATAGTACCAAGAGCATTATGAATATTATATTCTCCTGGAATATTTATCTCAAAAATTTCAACTTTATTATCTATATTCAAATTAAATGCTGATCCTTTATCATTCATTTTAATTTCAAACGCTTTAAAATCAGAATTTTTTTCTATTGAAAATGTTACTTTTTTTGTATCAATATTCTTTAAATCATTTAAAACTCTTATTCCATACTCATCATCTAAATTGATTACTGAAATTTTAGAACGTTCAAATAATTTAAATTTAGCATTGTAGTAATTATCAAAAGTTTTATGGAAATCTAAATGATCTCTTGTAAGATTAGTAAATATACCAGCTTCAAATTCTAATCCATAAACTCTATCTAAATCTAATGAATGAGATGAAACTTCCATAACACAATACTCTACATTTTCATCAACCATCTGTTTAAACAATTCATGAAGTTCAAATGATTCAGGAGTTGTTCTTTCTGTTTCAATTTTTTTATCACCTATATAGTTAGCAATTGTTCCTATAAGACCTACTTTTTTACCAGCCTTTTCAAGTATAGATTTAATAATAAATGCTGAAGTAGTTTTACCATTAGTTCCTGTTATACCAATTAATTTTATTTTATCTTTTGGATTATCAAAAAAATTAGATGAAATTACAGCCAATGCTTTTCTTGTATCAACAACTTTAATCACTGTAACTTCTGATGGTAAATCTATATCATCTGATACTACTACAGTTGAAGCTCCATTTTCTATAGCTCCTAATGCAAACTTGTGTCCATCAACTTTAAATCCTTTAACACAAACAAATATATCATTTGTTTTTACTTTTCGATTATCATAGCATACATTCTCAATGATTATGTCATCATTTCCTTGTATTACTTTATAGCTTAAATTTTTCAATAAATCTTTTAAAAGCATATCTTCACTCCTTAATTCTTATGCACAAGCTTTTACTTTAATTCATAAAAATTAGCATGCATCCTAGCATGCTAATCTGATATCAAACTAATCTGCGGTCAATGTAAATGTTATGGTATCACCTTTTCTAACTACACTGCCCTCTTCTTGACTCTGTTTTACTATAGTCCCATCTCCATCAAAACTAGCATTTAATCCTATTTTATCAATAAGACTTTTAGCCATTTCTTTAGAATAGCCTATAAAGCTTGGAACTATAACATCTTTATTATAATTAGAACTACCACCTGTGTAAAGTTTTATCTCAGTTTCATCACCTACAGTATATCCTGCTTTTGGTAGCATATCGCTTATATATTCATCTTCGCCTTCTATACTATATTTTAAACCTGATTCTTTCAAAATTTTCTTTGCTTCTGAGGTTTTCATTCCTCTTACCTCTGGAATTATTATATCATAATTCATATCTTTCGAAGCATTAAAATAAGAAGGTTTCAAATAATTAAAAATATCTTCATAAACCATTTTTGCAACTGGTGTAGCTATTACCCCTCCATAATAGGCACCACCCTTTGGATTATCTATTGATACAAATAAAGTTAACTTTGGATCATCCGTTGGTACCATTGAAATATATGAAGCTACATAACCACCTCCATACCCGCCTGTTTCTTTTACTTTTTGTGCTGTTCCTGTTTTCCCTCCAATTTTATAACCTTCTATATATGAATTTTTAGCTCCACCTTCTATTACTACACTTTCTAATATATCTCTAAATTTATTAGTTGTTTCCTTACTAATAATATTAGATTTAATAATTGGAGTAAATTCTCTTTTTATTTCTTTACTTCCATCTTCATTTGTTGAACTAATATTTTTCATAATATGAGGTTGTATTAAATCTCCTCCATTTGCTATAGCATTAAATGCAGCCATAAACTGTATCATATTTACAGTATTAGTTTGACCAAATGATATTGTTGCAAGATCTTGGTCTGTTATTTTATCAACTCTTTTTATAATTCCATCAGCTTCTCCAGGCAAATCAACACCAGATTTCTTTCCTAAACCATATCTTTTTATATATTCTGTTAATTTTTCAGCACCAAGTCTTTCACCTAACTTCATAAATCCTGGGTTACAAGAATTTTGAACAATCCCTTCAAATGTTAAATCTCCATGTCCACCTTTTTTCCAACATTTAATAGGTCTTCCTCCATTTATACTAACAGCCCCTGAACAATGAAAAATTTCATCTTCATATACTAAACCTTCCTCCATAGCTGCTGTAGCTGTAATAACTTTAAAAATTGATCCTGGTTCAAAAGTGTCTGATACTGCTCTATTTCTCCACATTTTCTGAACTTGCTCCCCTTGCGTTGTTCCTGAAAAACTTTCAAAACCTTCATAAGGATCATTTAAATCAAAATTAGGATAATTAACAAGCCCTAAAATTTCTCCATTTCTTGGATCCATAGCTATTATACTAACAGTATCCGCATTATTTTTCTCATGAGTTATTTTTGCTGCTTTTTCTAAAAATTCTTGAATCTGCAAATCAATAGTTAATATAACATCATTTCCATCAACAGGAGGAATAAATCTAGATATTATCGCACTTTCATCATCCTCTACCTCTGTTGTTCTTTCTGTAATTCTAACACCTTGAGATCCTGCAAGTTCTTTATCATACATAAGTTCTACACCAGTTAGACCTTTTCCATCAGAATTTGTACTACCTATAACATGTGCTAAAATACTATCATTAGGATAATACCTGACAGTATCAGGTGATACCATAATTCCACCTATGTTTAATTTCTTAACATTATCTGCCATCTCTTTTTCTATTCTTCTTGCAAGTATAGCACTTTGTGCTGGTGCACCTGATGGCAACCTAAAATTCAATTGCTTCAACACTTTATCTTCTTCCATTTCCAATGAACTTGACAATTTTTTTGCAAGTTCTTCATTTGTTGTTCCATTTTCTTTGTTATATTTAGTAACAGCCTTTAAATCTATATCTACTCTATATACATTTCCACTTACAGCAAGTTCTTCCCCATTTCTATCTAAAATCTTCCCGCGCTTTGCTGATATTTTAACGTCACTTGTCCATTGATCTATCGCCATTTTAGAATATTCATCATAATTAAAAATCATTACATAACTCACTCTTATCATCAATGCTAAAATCATTGATAAAAGTATTCCTCCAGCTATAAGTATACGCTTTTTCAAAGTTGCATTATCACTAAAATTTTTCATCCCCTCTCCTCCTGAACATAAAATTAAGGATGTACTAATCTTAGTACATCCTTAAATAATATGTTAATTATCATAATTAAATTACTCAACTTTGTTATTTTCTTCTTTTACATTAAATTTAATTGAATCTCCAGCTTTAATAGTCTTATTTTGCTTAACACCTTGTCCAATAACAATGCCCATTTCTCTATCAAATTTCCCTGTTAATCCAAATTGCTCAAGAATATTTTTAGCACTTTCTACAGTATGTCCTACCAAATTAGGCATATTTATATTTTTATCTACAGTATTTCCTTTAGTTAATTCTATATCTATTACGGCATTTTTCTTTACTATAGTTCCAGGTAATATATTCATCTTCGCAACTATACTTCCTTCCCCACTAATATTAACTTTTAAATTTTTCAACTCTAAAAGTCTTATTGCCTCCTCTTTTTTCATACCTCTAATCTCTGGTAATATAATAGATTCTGCACTACCTGAATAAAAATCTATATCATTAATAGATTTATAACTCAACATTTTTTCAAACATTTCTTTAATTACTGGTGCAGCCATTGAACTACCTGATGCAACACCATTTTTAGGATCTACTATTGTAACAAGCATACTCACTTTAGGATTATCAGCTGGTGCCATAGCTATAAATGATGCAATTCTTCCAGCTCCATATCCTCCATTATCATCAACCATTTGTGCTGTCCCAGTTTTCCCACCTATTTTAACACCCTCTATATATGATGGTAGTCCTGTTCCATTTTTAACAACACTTTCTAAACTCTCTCTTATTACTTTAGATGTTTCTTCACTAACTACCTGTGTCTTTTCAGAATTAAATGTATCTTCAACTATAAGTCCACCTTTATCATCTCTTATAGCAACTTCTTTCATTAAATGTGGTGTTATTAGATAACCGCCATTTATTGTAGCATTAAATCCAGTTAAAAGTTGTATCATACTTACTGCATTCGTCTGACCAAAAGATATTGTTGCTAAATCTGAATCACTCATATTTTCAGGAGTCTTTATTATTCCTTGTGCCTCTCCATTTAAATCAATTCCAGTTAATGCTCCAAATCCAAATTCTTTTATATATTCATATAACTTTTCACTTCCAAGTTTTTTACCAAGCTCCATAAATCCAACATTACAAGAATTTTCTAATATTTGCATAAAAGTCTGAGGTCCATGTCCTTCTTTTTTCCAACAATGAATACGCCTTTCATCTATTACTTTAAAACCTGTACAAACATATGTTTCACCTTTATTAGCAAGCTTTTCTTCTAAAGCAGCCGCTGCTGTTATAACCTTAAAAGTTGAACCTGGCTCATATAAATCTGATATAATTCTATTCCTCCACATTTGTTGTGTTTTATCTTCTTTAGTCTTTCCACTAAAAGATTCAAACCCTTCATATGGAAAATTAAGATTGTAATCTGGATTACTTGCTAAAGCTAAAATTTCAGAAGTATTAGGATCCATAACTAAAATATTAACTGCTTTAGCCCCATGTTCTACTAATGCTTTTTTAGCTGCTTGTTCCGCAAAAAATTGTATTTTTTCATCAATTGTCAATATTATATCCTTACCATCTATAGGTTCCGTAAAACTAGCTTTTTCATTAGGTAATTCATTTTGTAATTTATCAAGTTCTGCAACTCTAATACCTGAAACTCCTGAAAGAATAGAATCATAGTAAAGTTCTATTCCATTTAACCCTTCACTATCAGAATTTACATTTCCTAAAACATATGCTGAAAAATCATTATTAGGATAATACCTTTTAGTATCAGAGCTTATCAAAAGCCCATAATATTTTAGTTCCTTTATAGCATCCGCTTGATCCTTACTAATTTGTCTTGCTAAAATAGCACTTGTTGCATTTAGACCAGAATCAAGTTTCGCATCAAGTTTTTTAAGAACTTCATCTTTATCTACTTTTAATATTTCTGAAAGCTTTAAAACTAGTTCCTCTTTTTGCTTAATTTCAGTTTTATTTTCTTTTTCCGCCTTTTTAGTTATAGTTGTTCTCAAACTTACAAGATCTGCATCTACTCTATATACATCACCACTAATAGCGAGATCCTTACCATTTCTATCTAATATACGTCCCCTTTTTGCATTGATTTCTATCTCATTTAAAACCTGTTCTTTTGCTAACTGCTTATAATAATTCCCTCTTATTATTACTCTAAAAACAGTCATACATGTTAAAAATAAAAATACTACACCAGCTAAAAGTCCTAATATTAAAGTTCTTTCTTTTACTTTAACATCATACTCACCCTGTCTTTTACCCTTTTTTTTCATCAGAACTCCCCTCACTTATGTATAAAAATTAAGGATGCACTTTTTAATAAGTACATCCACATTTTTTCTATTTCTAAGGTTTAATATTTACAGCATCTTCTCTAGTTGGATAAACCATATTTAACTTTTCTTTAGCTACTTTTTCTATCTTTTCAAGAGATATGCTTTCTGATATTTTTATATTTAAATCCTCATTATGTTCAGAAATAGTTCTACTTTCTTGTTTAATACTCTCAATCTCTCTCTGTAACATATGTATAGAATTAAACTTTAGCAATATCACGCTTGCCATTGAAAATAGTATTACTACATAAAAAACTATTCTCTTAGCTTGCATTTTTTTAGCAATATCAACTTGCCTTCTTTGCTGCTTTATATATTTTTCCCTAGATTTTCTTCTTTCGTGTTCTGATTCTTTTCTCTTTGGTTCTAGTGTTTTTCTTTGTATATCATAATTATACTTTTCTAACCCCATACACTAAACCACCTTTTAATATACCATATTATAATTTTTCTAAAACTCTAAGCTTTGCACTTCGGCTTCTTGGATTATATTCTAACTCTTCTGTTGATGCTTCTATAGGTTTTCTAGTTATAATTTTTACGATAGGTTCACTATTGCAAACACAAACTGGAAAACCACTAGGACACGTACAAGGATTAGTTAAATCTTTATAAGTCTTTTTAACAATCCTATCCTCAAGAGAATGGAATGTTATAATAGCCATACGTCCACCTTTATTTAACTTTGCAACTCCATCTTTTATTGTATCACCTATAATTGCAAGTTCTCTATTAACCTCTATTCTAATAGCTTGGAATGTTCTTTTAGCTGGATGAGGCCCTTCTCTTCTAGCTTTTGCAGGAATTGCAGATTTTATTATTTCAACTAGTTCAAAAGTAGTTTCTATAGGCTTTTCATCTCTAGCTTTTACTATAAAATCAGCTATTCTTTTAGCAAATTTTTCTTCCCCATATTCTTTGATAATTCTAAATAGTTGCTCAGTTGTGTACCCATTCACAACCTCATATGCACTAAAGGCTTCTTCTCTATTCATTCTCATATCTAAAGGTGCATCTTGCATATAACTAAAGCCTCTATCTGCATTATCAAGTTGATATGATGATACTCCAAGGTCTATTAATATTCCGTCAACACCATTTATTTCTAAGCCTTCTAAGACATTTTTTATTTCTTCAAAATTACTATGCACAAGAGTTGCATTTTTAAAATCTTTTAATTTTTCACCAGCAGCTTTTAATGCATCTTTATCTTGGTCTATCCCTATCAATCTTCCTTCTTGACTCAAATGTTGTAAAATTACAGAAGAATGTCCTGCACCACCAAGTGTACAATCAACATAAATTCCATTTTCTTTTATATTTAATCCCTCTATACATTCATCTAAAAGGACTGAGATATGTTTAAACTCCATTTTGTTCTCCTTATACTCCTAAATCCATCATTCTTTCAGCAATTTCTGAAAAATCAATGTTTTCACTGTTATATTCTTCCCATTTTTCTTTACTCCAAAGCTCTACTCTGCTTAAAACACCTATACTTATTACTTCTTTTTCTATATTAGCATACTCTCTAAGATTCGTAGGAATCCCACCTCGCCCTTGTTTATCAAGTTCTATTTCTGCCGCACCCGAAAAAAAGAATCTTACAAATGCTCTAGCTTCCTTATTACTTATAGGTAAAGTATTTAGTTTCTTTTTTAATTCTTCCCATTCATTTGTAGGGTATACATAAAGACATCCATCAAGACCTTTAGTAATAAAAAATTTATTTCCTAAATTCTCTCTAAATTTAGAAGGTATAATTATTCTATTTTTAGAATCTAGATTGTGATTATACTCTCCTATAAACATATTTTTCTCCTACAAAACATATATTAGTAAATTAAAATTTATTTTAAAATTCCTTATATATATAATTTACACCATATCACCACAACTTTGCAACCACTTTTAACCACTTTTCACCACTTTTTATTGTATTTCATTTAATAAATATTAATTTTATTATATAAATAGTTAATTTTAAGAGCTTTTTTTATACAATATCATATATTATATTACAAGAGTCCATTATTATTTTGACATATTAGTACGAGTAATATACAATTAAGTAGATATATGGGAATAGATAGGGGCTGGTGTCTCTACAGGTCTTCAAAACCTAGTTGTGGTATTAATACTATCATTGGTGAGTTCGATTCTCACATATTCCCGCCAAAAAGGCTATGACTACTAATATTTTAGTCATAGCCTTTTTTATTATATTCATAAAATATTAAAACTCAACCTTAATATCATTTAAGGTTGAGTTTATCTACTAAATTATACGTTAAATCTAAATTGAACTACATCTCCATCTTTCATAACGTATTCTTTACCTTCTAATCTATAAAGTCCTTTTTCCTTAGCTGCTGCTTCTGATCCACACTCTACTAATGCATCATACGCTACAACTTCAGCTCTTATAAAACCTCTCTCTATATCTGAGTGAATTTTACTTGCTGCTGCTGGTGCTTTTGTACCTTCTTTTATTGTCCAAGCTCTTACTTCTTGAACTCCAGCAGTAAGGTAACTAATTAATCCAAGTAATTTATAACTTGCTCTAATTAATTGATCTAATCCTGATTCTTCTAATCCATACTCTGCTAACATTTCGGCTTTTTCATCATCATCAAGTCCTGATAATTCTTCTTCAAGCTTAGCAGATACTATTGTAGTCCCAGCATTTTCACTATTAGCATATTCTTTAACTTTAAGAACCATCTCATTTTCAAGGTTTCCTGACATCATATCATCTTCTGATATATTACAAGCATAAAGAACTGGTTTTGATGTAATAAGGAATAAACCTTTCATTATTTTTTCTTCTTCTTCATCCATCTCTAAAGTTCTTGCTGGCTTATCAGCTTCAAGATGTGCTTTAACTCTTTCCATGAAAGCGAATTCAGCTTTAGCATCTTTATCTCCTGATCTAACAGCCTTAGTTGCTCTTTCCATTCTTCTTTCAAGAACATCTATATCTGCAAATATTAATTCAAGATTTATAGTTTCTATATCTCTTATAGGATCTACAGAACCCTCTACATGAACAACATTTTCATCATTAAAACATCTAACAACATGAACTATTGATTCAACTTCTCTTATATGTGATAAGAACTTATTTCCAAGTCCTTCTCCTTTACTAGCACCTTTAACAAGACCTGCAATATCATAAAACTCTATTGCTGTATAAACTTTTCTTTTTGTTTTATACATTTCTTCTAAAACATCTAATCTTTTATCTGGTACGCTAACAACTCCTATATTTGGCTCTATAGTACAGAATGGGTAGTTAGCTGATTCTGCTCCTGCTTTTGTTATAGCATTGAATAATGTACTTTTTCCTACGTTTGGTAGTCCAACTATTCCTAATTTCATCTATGTACATTCCTTTCTTATTTACTTATTAATTACCTTATAAAATTATACTCTAGCTTTTATTATATTTCAAGCAGTGGATAATTATTACTTTTAACCCATTAATATTTAAATCCTTTTAATGCTAAATCGTAATATTACTGCAAATAATACTTTATAAGGTGGTGATTGTAATGATTAAATTTTTATTACTTGTAATAAGCATTTTGAGTGCTTTAAATCCTATAAAAACATTAGCAAATGAAAATAATAAAGAATTAAGTTGGTACTTCATGTACGATAAAAATATTCATCAAATACTTGCTCCAAAAGAAGCTCCATTTCTAGATAATAGTATTTCTTTATATAAGGGAGATGAATCACAAAAAGTTCTGTACTTAACTTTTGATGAAGGATATGAAAATGGCTATACTGACAAAATTATTGATATTTTAAATGAAAATGATGTTCCAGCAGCTTTTTTTGTTACCAAATCATATATAACAAGTGAACCGTCCATAATAAAAAAAATGCATACTAGTGGCCATTTAGTTTGTAATCATACAGTAAAACATAAATCAATGCCAACACTTGTTGGAAAGGAAGATTTTGAAAAAGAATTTAGACTAGTAGAAGCTGAATTTGAAAATTTAACTGGGGCTAAAATGCCTATTTATTTTAGACCACCAATGGGTAAATTTAGTGAAGCCTCACTACAAGAAACAAAGAAGCTTGGATATATTTCTGTATTTTGGAGCTTTGCTTATAAAGATTGGATAGTAAATGAACAACCAAATGAAGATGCCGCATTTAAAAAAATAACTACTAATATCCATAATGGCCAAGTCATTTTGTTACACGCTTGCTCTAAAACCAATGCCACTATTTTAGATAAAGTATTAAAACATTTAAAATCAGAAGGTTATGAATTTAAATCTTTAGATCATCTCTATAATTTATACAACTCTTAACAGAAAAACTGTATCAAAAATTTTCAAACTTTTGATACAGTTTTTATTACATATATTTATTTACTATTTGCATACATTCCATTTTCATTATATTATTATTTTCTTCTATTATTTTAAGCTTTGCATCTACATTTTCTATTATTTTTTCATCTTTTATAGAATTAAGATTAACTTTTACATTTATCATTGAAGCTTCTATAGCTGCATGCAATGCTATTGCTGCTATTGCTGCATCAGAAATTAAATTTTTATTTCCTTTTTGTGCTGCAAACATTATATTTTTATAAAAGTTTAAAGATTCTTCAGCAAGACTTAATGGAACTATCATACAAGATAAAGTTTTCTTTTCAATTTCAAAAGTTCTAAGTTTCTTATTTTCCTCAGTGTCTTTTGGTAATTTATATGTTTCCATTAATGCATTAAAAGCATCTTCATCTTTTTTAGCAAAATTCAACATTTCCTTATAAAACCCTTTAGCTTCAATTATATTTTCATCTAATAATTTTTTATCTTCATCTGAAAGTTCATCAAAAACTTTTTTCCCAACTGTTAAGCTATATACCATAGAACTTAAAGCGCCTGAAAGCGATGCAATTATAGCTGCAACTGCTCCACCACCTGGTGCTGGTTTTTCTGACGCTAAATCAGAAATAAAATCACTTATTTTTGTATTTTCCATACTTATTCCCCTCTCTAAAATATATTTATTAAATTTTAATTATAAATCTTTAAAATATTTTTTTATTTCTTTTACTATTTCATCATCTTTATCTATAGCTTCTGCAAGTGCTAAATGTTTTTTTGCATTTTCTATATCATCATTATGAACATAACACATTATTAAATTAGTACAAATCTCTACATCCTTTGTTGCTTCAAATGCTTTTCTAAAACAAGCTATAGCATTATCATAATCTGCAAGAGACGCATAGTTTATTCCAAGCTCATTAACAACTTCAACTATATTATTATCAAGTCCTTGACTCTCTTGTAAATAATATATTGCTTTTTCAAAATTCCCAAGTCTTCTATAGCAAGTTCCTATATAAAATCTTATTATAGCATCTTCTTCAAACTTATCTGCAAGTGGTAAAAGTTTTGTAAGAGCTTTAGTTGGATCTTCCATTAAAGCTTCTTTTCCCTCTTCATAGGCATTAGCATCTGATATTTCTTCACATAGAGCTATAATATTAGCATCTTTTTCTCCGCCTTTTGCTATATACTCATTAATATTTACTAATGCTTTATTTAGAATCTCTTTATCTTTATACGCAAGAGCTAAATATAAATAAGGAAAAGCTTCATTACTATATAACTCTTTTGCCTTATCTGCTATAGTAAGTTGTAAATCATTATACTCATGATTCCCTTCTCTTAAAGCTTCGCACACAAGAAGAGTTTTTTCATATATTTCACTGCTTTCTTTATAATTTACAAGTCCTAATAAAAGCATTAAAGCTTCTTCTAAATCTTCATTTTTAATATTATCTGCAATTAAACTTTTCACAATAATTTCAGAATCACTTATTAAATCTAGAATTTTTTTGTAATCACTATTAAACTTTAGATGTTCATCTCCCCCCATAGCTAAAAACATACCTTCTACAAAATAATTTATAGGAAGTTTATCAAGTTTAAGTCCACTTTTAACATCTTGATTTAAATGTTTTGGATCTATTGGTATGTATAGTTCTTTTATTCCATATTTTTTATTATCTCCATTAAGAGCTTTTAAAAAACCATCTGCATTTATTTCTACAAATAATAATTTAGCTAATTTTTCCTTTGAGTACTCATTAAAATTCAATATTAAATACACTCCTCTTTTTCTAAAAATATAGGTTGCCCTAAAGGACAACCTATTTATATCTTAATTTAATTTTTCATTAATTATAGACATTACGTCATTTTCAAACGCTTTGCTCTTAGCCTCAGCATCTTTCATACTTGTTCCTTTAACAGATAAGTATACCTTCATTTTTGGCTCTGTACCTGAAGGTCTAACAACAAACCATGAATCATCCTCTAAAACATATTTTAACACATTTGATTTTGGAAGGTCTATAACTTTTTCATTTCCAGTTATATTATCTACCTCTTTACTAAGCTTATAATCTAATGAAGTTAATACTTTAACTCCTGCAACTTCTTTTATAGTTGTATTTCTTAATGCGTCAATACATTTAGCAATTTTTTCTTGTCCTTCTTTTCCTTCTAAAGTTACAGAAACTAAAGACTCTTTAAAGAAACCATATTTATTATATAAATCAACTAAAGCTGCATATAAAGTCTTACCTTTACTTTTATAATATAATGTCATTTCAGCTATCATTTGAGCTGCAACAACTGCATCTTTATCTCTAGCATGTGTGCCTATAAGATAACCATAACTTTCTTCAAATCCTAATAAGTATTTATACTCATTAGTTTTTTCAAATTCAGTCATCATTTCTCCTATATATTTGAATCCTGTTAAAAGATCAAATAATTTAACACCATATTCGTTAGTTATTTTTCTAACAGCTTCTGTTGTTACTATAGTTTTTGTTACTGCACCATTTTCAGGAAGTTTATTAAGTTCTTTAAGAGATGATATTACATAGTGAGTTAATAATATTCCAGTTTGATTTCCTGTTAAAACTTTATACTCGCCAGCATCATCCTTAACAACTACACCAATTCTATCACAATCTGGATCTGTTCCAAAGATAACATCTGCCCCAATTTCTTCTGATAACTCTAATGCAAGTTTGAATACTTTTGGGTCTTCTGGATTTGGATATGGTGCTGTTGGGAAGTTACTATCTGGTAATTCTTGTTCCTTAACAACATAAACATTTTCATAACCAAGCTCTGATAAAATTCTTCTTACAGGAAGATTTCCTGAACCATGAATAGGAGTATATACTATTTTCAAATCTTTAGCTGCTTCTTTTACCAAGTCTTCTCTTATAGTAACTTTTTTTAAATTTTCTATAAATGCTTTATCTATATCTTCTCCTATATATTCAAGAAGACCAACTTCTAAA
This sequence comes from Sarcina sp., assembly GCA_051656585.1. Taxonomy (GTDB): domain Bacteria; phylum Bacillota; class Clostridia; order Clostridiales; family Clostridiaceae; genus Sarcina. The sequence goes on from JBOGCE010000023.1 coordinate 234,768, forward strand.
GCTTTAATCTCATCCATAGTTTTTATTTCACTATAATCCTCTATATTATTAACATAAGTTATAACTTCTTCAGCAGGCTTATCTGTTAATTGGCATCCATTTTCATCATATGCTTTATATCCATTATAAATCTTAGGATTATGTGAAGCTGTTAATACAATTCCACCTTTACACCCTAAATATCTAACTGCAAATGATAACATTGGTGTAGGTCTTAAACTTGTAAATAAGTAAACTTTTATATTATTTGCTGCAAGTGTTAAAGCTGCTGCTTTTGCAAATTCATCAGATTTATTTCTTGAATCATATGCTATAGCAACTGAAATATTTTCTTTATATTCATTAAGTAAGAAATTTGCAAATCCTTGTGTTGCTTTTCCTACTGTTATAACATTCAATCTATTTGTTCCAGCACCGATAATTCCTCTAAGTCCACCTGTACCAAAATCTAATTCTTTATAAAATCTTTCTTCAATTTCTTTCTCATCATCCTTAATACTTCTTAACTCCTCTTTTAAATCCTCTGGAATTGTGTTAGAAGTAAGCCACTTTTCATACTTTTCTTTATACATTAATATACCCTCCTATTAATAACTCTAGATAATTATATTATATAAACTCTTATTATAATACTATATTTTTAAACACTAGTACAAATTTAACAATTTATATAAAAAGTCCAATTAAAAAAAAGGCATATAAATGCCTTTATTCTTGAGTTTCTTCTACTAACTCACTTTCTTCAATTTGTCTTTTTTGCTCATAACTTATTGTTGCTATTACTGACTCTAAATTATCTATTACTGATATTTCATTACCAAATTCTACATCAGCCACTTTAAAATTGTCACCAATTTTAGCACCTTCAAGATTTATATTTATAACCTTTGGAATACAGTCAGCCTCACATTTAACTTTAATACTATCCTTTTGTTTTTGAACTACTGCACCATTTTTAATAATTCTTTCTTCACCAGTAAAGTTAACAGGAACATTTGCTGTAACTTTCGTATGATTATCTACTTTTGCTAAATCAATATGAATTATATTTCTGTTAACAGGGTCTCTTTGAATTTCTTTTATGATAGCCTTATGTTCACATCCATCTAAATTAACATTCAGAAGACTATTACACCCTTCTTTTGAAATATATTCATTAAGCTCTAAAGATCCAATTTCAAATAAAGTACTTTTTATGGCCTTTCCATATAGTACACCTGGAACTTTTCCTGCTCTTCTAGTTTTTCTTGCTTCATGATGAGTATTCTTAGTTCTCTTTTCTATGTTTAAATTTTCCATACTACATCCCTCCTGTAAAATATTATTAACAGAAGACACATTTTCTATTCATATAATTTAAACAAAAAAATAAGAGAACACTTTTGCTCTCTTATTTCAACTCATTAATTTAAAATTTCAACAGTATCTAAATCAATTTTATAAATAACATCTTTTCTTTCAACTATAACATTGATTTTATCTTTTACTTCTTTGCACTCTTTAACTTTACCAATAAGCTCTCTTGTCGGATTTATTGCTCTTGGATGACCTACATGTCTAAACATTGTTAAATCTCCTGATGTATCTCCATAAGCAAAACTTTCGCTTAAATCTATATCATATTTTTCAACAAGTTCTCTTATAGCTTTTTCCTTACTAACAGCATCCCACATAGGAATTATTTCTCCACTATATCTCTCATTCTCATCAATTTGATATATAGTTCCTCTAAAATCATCCATATCATATTTATTCGCCATTTCTCTTACAAGTTCAATAGGTGATCCTGATATTGCTATAACAACATGTCCTTGTTCTTTATGCCATCTTATTTTATCTCTAGTATATGTATAAACTCTATCACCTTTTTGATCTATAACATTTTTTGCAATATGCTCAATATGATATTTTTTTACTCCATTGATGGCTTCTTTATATATATCAACCATTTTTAATAAATAGTCGTCATAATCTCCTTGTCTTTTATCCCATTTAACAAAAGCAGGTTTAACTTCTTTTTCCCATTTTTCATCTTTTACAAGTTCATATTTAACTATTTTCTTAAAAACTTCTGTTATTAACCCCTCTCTATAGATTGTTCCATCAATATCAAAAAATGCTGCTATTCTCTTTCCACTCATTATAAGTCCTCCTTAGTTTACATAATTCCGTTAGGTTTACTATATTATAGCATCTTCTTAATAACTTTTGTATAACATAAAAGTTACTATATAATACACCTCTATAACTATATTATACCCGAAAGTAGCATATAAATTAATTATCTATAAATAATACTCTTATAAAAGTAAAACCTTTACAAACAAATCTTTAAAATAATCAAAATTTCTTAAAATTTAAAAACAAAAAAATCACATATTAAAATATGTGATTTCTTCCATTAAACATTAGATTTTAAGTAAGAATCTATATTCTCTATAAGTTCTGTTAAAACTTTTAAACTCTCTAAAGGCTTACCACTTATATTTAAAGCATGATTAGCGTTTTCAAAGCAAACAAAACATTTATTTGTTTTCAATAATAATTCTTTATTTTCTTTAGATAATAAAGGATCTGAAGACCCTGTAATAACAAGTGTTTGTTTATCTATTCCCATATCAACTGTTTTATCAATAGGACTTATAGCAACATTTGTAATCTTGAATTCTTTAATATTATTATTTAAATATTTTTGTACACAAGTTCCTATACTTTTAGCTATAATAACTATTTTTTTGTACTTATTTTTCAAAAACGGTTTAACTTCCTCTAAAGTTTCTTTACATAAAATATCAAACTCTTTTGGAACATCAAATTCTTTTCTAGCTATTTGAAAACCATATTCTATTTTCAAAACATCATAGTTGAGACTTAAAGCAAGTTCTGTTGAATATTCAAGATTTCCTCTATCTAAAGTGTACGCTATTCCTGGCAAAATTATTGCTAAAACATCGCTTTGATTATCAGTAAAATTAGGTGTTAATTCAACTCCCCAATATGAATTTATAGAATTTTGCATAAAACCATCTTCTTTCGTAATATATTTCTGTAATTTCTTTAAGTATACTCCTTATTTCAAAATTTTCAAAATAATAAATTATTATGATTAAAACATATTTTACCTATATTATTAAATCATCTCTTCAGTTAAAACTTCTATGCCATGTTCTAATAAAAGTTCTGTTGTAATTCCATTACCTATTATTTTCATTCCTGTAAATGTGCCATCATATACTATTCCTCTTCCACATGATGGGCTTTTAGCCTTTAAAATAGCCCTTTTAATGCCCTTCTCTTTTGCTATTGCCAATACTTTATAAGCACCTTTTAAAAATTCATCTGTTACATTATTTCCTTTATTTGAAATTACTTTCCCACATCCATGTATTACTATATTCGCACTTCCTACTATTTCTGCTGGATCTCTTGGAGTTGTAAGTCCTCCCAATTGTTCAGGACAAATATAAATAACTTCTTCTCCTTTTATAAACTCCATTACTCTTTCATTATAATTATTTCCACCATTATACTTACAATTTTCTCCACAAAGACAAGCACTAACTAATACCAACTTTAACAACCTTCCTCTCATTCATTTTAATTTTAAATCTAATATATAAAATACTACCTATAAAGCACATTATTATTTCACAAACTGCCATAGACCAAATTATACCTTCAAGACCATAAAAATAATTTAAAACAACTAATGCAATTATATATAAGCCTCCCTGTAAAATTGACATTATAATAGTTTCAATCCCTTGTCCTGTTGCCTGAAATATACTTATAAATATCCCTGTAAAAGAATTAAAAACTGAAGCTATAAGCATAACAGTTAATACATGAAGTCCTACGCCTATTACTCCTTGGCTATCTGTAAATAATTTAATAACTTCATCTCTAAATAAATACACAACTATACTAAATCCAAGAGAAATAATTCCTGTAAATATAAATGTATATTTAACACTAATATTAAATCTTGCTATATTTTTACTTGAAAATGTATATGCAAATAATGGAATAAGCCCTAAAACTATTCCCATAGCTAAAAATTCTGGAACTTGAGTAAGCCTCAATGCTATCCCAAAAGCAGTAACTACACTATCTCCATATCCTATTGTAAAATTATTCAAAAGTAAAGTTACTATAACTAAAAATAATGCTTGGAACAATTCTCCCATACCAACAGTATAAATTTCTATTCTATCTTTTATAGAAATTTTAAAATGTTTTAAAAAACCTCTCATTTGAGTACTTTTAAATTCTAAAAAATATAAATAATAAAGTACAGATATTAAATTTGCAAGACTTATTGCCATAGCTGCACCTACTACATCAAGCTTAAAAACCAAAATAAATAATGGATCAAAAATAAAATTAGCAACACAACTAATTATTATTCCATACATAGATTCTTTAGATGCACCCTCAGCCCTTACAAACTGTTCTAGCGTAAAATTAAGTATTATAGGTATTCCTCCTACAAATAATGTAATAACGTATTCTTTTGTATATAAAAATGTTTCTGCATTTGCACCTAGAAGTCTTGTAATAGGATTCGCAAAAATAATTGCTAAAATTGCTATTATAATTCCTATTAAAATACTACAATAGAATCCATAGCCACCAACCTTTTTACATTTTTCTGTATTTCCCTCTCCAAATAATCTTGATACAAATGTTCCACCACCAGCACCAAAAACATTTCCTATAGCCATTAATACAACAAATACAGGCAACCCAAAAGTTATTGCTGAAAACATTGCCGTATTATGTAACATTCCTATAAAAATAGCATTTATAACATTGTATATACTACCTACAGACATTCCTATCATCATTGGTATAGCAAGTTTTATAATACTTTTTCTCATAGGAGCTTCTTTTAAATAATATTCATTTTCCATAAAATATTTCTAGTAACAAACTACTTACTAGACTCCTCCATTTCATCATTAGTAAAAACTTTATTTCACATTAAATTTTCATTAACTCTAGTTAATAGATCTTTTAACTTTTTTATTTCTTCATCTGTGAAATTATTTAATAATTTATTTTCTACCGTAATAAACAATTCATTAAATTCTTCAATCAAATCTTTTCCTTTTTCTAAAACATAAATATTTTTTTCTCTTTCATTGTTTTTAGAAACAACTCTTTGTATGTATCCTTTTTTTTCAAGGCCTTGAAGCATACTAGTTATACTTGCCTTATTTCTATTAAATTTTTTAGCTAAATCTTTTTGTATAACGCCTTCTTCTTGATTAGCATATATATATGAAATCATTTTGGCTTGTTGTGAATTAAGTCCATATTCTAGTAACCTGCTATCGCTTATATTTTTACTTCTAATCCCTATTTCTCTTATCAAATTTGATATACAAACATCTTTCATCTTATCACCTCATTAGTTTGAATTCTAACTAAATTATAATAGTTAGAATTCAAACTGTCAATGTATTTAAATAAAAAAGGGACTGTATCACAATGGAAGTAAATTCCTAAAAGTGATACAGTCCCCTTTTACGTTTTAACGTATTTTTTTCGAATTCTTGTTAAACTAAGTTTATGATACTAAAACCAAGAACTCAAGATTTAGTT
>JBOGCE010000024.1:0-28816 GCA_051656585.1 Sarcina sp.
ACTACATGGTTTTGTCCGTTTGCGGCATTTAATGTTCCATTTGCAACTTCTGTTTTATAATCTTTTAATGACATTGTCTTACCATTAACTGTTACGCTTACTACTGTATAAGTACCTTTACTTATTCCATCTTGTATTGCTTGTGTAGGCGCTCCATTTGTACCAATTGTTTCATTATAATATCCTTTAGTACTTGGTATTGTTGTTGTTGGTTTTTCTAATTGTGATATAGTTTCACCCTTATTATTTAACAAGTTTACTGTTACATCTAATGATGCACTATTTGGTGCTATTGTATAAGTTGTAGTATCATTAGCATTTCCAAATTTAGTTGGTACTTGATAATCTGGTGTTTCAGAAGTTGTTACTGTTCCTAATTGATTACTTGCACTTACAATATGATATCCGTTAGGAGCTACTGGTGTTTCTAGTGCTTTTCCATCGTTATTTACAACAGCTGTTCCCTCTGCACCTACTATTGATGTTTGTTGAGTAAGATTACTTCCGCCTTCATAATTGCCTACATTTTCAGTTGTTATCGGCACTATTGTTCCGTCTGGATTTTTCACTTGTACTTTTACTATATTTTGTACTTTAACTATATTCGGTACTAAATTATATATATAGTGAACATTATCTGCTCCTTGTACTGTTGGAACCTCATAATTATTTGGTTCTGTAACATATGATTGAACAGTTCCATCTGAATTGTAAGTTATAACTGTAACTCCATCTATTTTATATCCAGCAGGAGCTATTGGTGTTTTAAGTCCATTTGATTGATTAGCTTCTACTTCTTTTCCTGTTTGAGGTGGAATATTATCATTTGTTTCTTTTAATAAAGGACTATCACTAGGTATTGGGTTTCCATTTAAAGTTACACTAACTTTATTTTGATAAACTGGAGTTATTTTCTTAATAATAAATTTGATATGTGTCAATTCATTGTTAAATAAAACCCCCACATTTTGGAAATAATCTGGTGTTTCTGTAACAAATGGACTATCACCAACTTTAACTTGTATACCAACTAATTCATATCCTGCTGCTTTTAATGCTGCTTCATCACTTACTAAATCAACAGATTGTTGTAAATGATCTCCTGGTGTTTGTGGTGTTAAATCACTATTTCCATCATTATCATTTCCATGTGAATTTAAATAGCTTAAAGGCTCTTCTTGCTGCCCATTTACTGAAGTAAACTTCACGTTTTGTCCTAGCTCTTCTGTATTTAAAGGTCTATATGTTTCTGGACCTGTTTGCAAAACAACATTTGATACCCATGTATTAGCTATATTAACTCCATTTGGAGTAACTGTAACAATATTAGATGCTGAACCTACACCATCTGTTGTATCAAAATATTTAAATTGTGATGTTCCAAATTGGTATGCACCATTCTGTATATTAGTTAATTGAACATTATAAGTTTGTGTCCAACTTGACCCTGCTGCTATTGTTGGCATATATGTATATCCAACCATACCACTTAAGTTCATCCCTGGAGTATATTTTACCCATCCACTTGCTGGATTTTCTATCCAAGACTTAGCACCTTTCATTTGGAACGGATTAGTACCTTCCATAATTTGTTGGTTAGTATATCCTTCTGGATCTGTATTTGATAACGCAGATTCTGGTAATACATATAATGGACAATCTGGATTATTAAATGTTACACCTTGTGCTCCAAGCCCGCCAACTGACGGTTGTCCAAAGTTACCTGGTAATGAAGAGATTGTTGCTGGCGTTGGAAACTGTCCAACTACTATATATTGTTTAGCTCCTGTTGAGCTATTATGAACAAGATCTGTCATTGTAGCTATATTTTGAGAATTTACAGTAGTAACATAGTGATTACAGTTATTATTAACACCTGGTGTTAATTGCACTATTGCTTTTGATCCAGGATAATTTATATCACCTAAAATTTTTGATCCTGGAATTGTAACTCCATTTATTTCATAAATTACACCACTAGAATTTGTACTTGAACCTTGTAAACTACCAGTCATTACAATACTACTCATAGTAGCTGTATTCGGTGCATATTGCACAGATGGAATATCTACGTGTATATTCTTTCCTTCAACAGGAAATGATGCTTGTTCAGTAACATAACTTGATTTTATTTGTACTTGAGTTTGTCTTACTCCATCTATTATTACTTCTTTAGTTATATATTGATCAGGTGTTATTGAAAATCCATCAACTGTAATATCACCATTAATTGTAGCTTGAGCTCCTAAATTAACTATAATAGTAGAATCAGGAGCTAATTGTCCTCCTCCTATAGATGAACCTCTTTGTATACTAAGACATACTTTATGAGGAGACGAAATCCATGAAGTTGGTTCTGATAGATTTGTAGAACCATCAATAGTTGGATATGCTCCTCCCCAAACTCCACCATTCATAGCAGATGTATTATATGATGTAAGTCCTGTTCTAAAACTTATTGATTGTCCTATTCCTTGATTAAAGAAAGTAGTATGTCCATCAACATAAGATGGTGTATATTCATTAGATGCACCCAACATAAATCCCTCTCCATTTGGATCTATATAATCTGTATTAGCTAAATTAGCTATATTACCACTTACAGCATCATTACCTGTATTTTGTCCTAAAGTAAAAGTTTTATTAACAACAGCTATCCCTATTTGATTAGGTATTGATGTATAGTAATTACTATTAGTTGTTACGCTATTATTATTTATAGTATATGGATTGGTAAAAACCATCTGACAAGATTCTACTGGATATGATTGATAAGTACCATCTATCGGAGAACCAGTACCTATACTTAGTGGTGTTCCTCCACCAACACCTATAGCAGAATTCATTTCATTCGCTGGATATACTATTCCATATTGAAAATTAATAGGTGCATCCGTAAATTGCTCACTACTACTCACTATTTCCTGTAATAATTGATATTTTTGTTCTGATGTTCCACTGTTCATAATGTCAATACCATCTTGATTTAAATGTACATAATTTAAATTTGCTGATGTAACTTGATTTCCATCTCTTAAAGCTGCTATAGTTCCACCTTCTGTATATCCAAAAGTCACACCTTGCCAAGTACCCTTTATTCCTGGCTTTATAGTTGTCCCAAAAGTAGCTTGTAGTCCATACTGAGCATATTGTGTTGAATTAGTTTGTTCCATTTGAACTACTGAACCATTCCCTGGAACTTGTTGTGCTTTAGGTGCGACTGTAAAAGGTGTTGTGTTAGTATGATTATAAATTGTAACATATGGATGATCACTTGCAATTCCTTGCCAAGTAGCTGATGATGTACTTGCACTAATTGTTGTTATAGTACCATCATCACCTTCATTTGTTATATTAAATAAATTAACATAGTTTCCATTTTCAACTTGATTAAGCAATGATCCTTTAATTGTATAAGTTCCATTACTATTAACTGTTAAATCTGGATTCGATATAGGTGTATATTTTACTCCACCCATTACTGCTGATTGTCCTAATGAAAATGTTAAACTAGTTAAATTTTTGCCATATGTATTATATTGAGAATTAATGGCATTATTACTTACTGATGAAATTGATATTCCCAATTGATTTCCATCAACTTTTGGATAAACATTTAAAGTATTACTATATTGTGCTGATGCATTAATATTAGGGAGTGTAACAGGAATTGTTGTTGATCCACAATGTAATGTTATATTAGGATTAAATTTCATATTAACATCTGTTTGTGGTATTGAGAAAGTTACTTTCACCATACCAGAACTAGAACTAGTTTGGTTTATCTGTGGCACAGCATTAACTGTTATTTGTTTTGCCATTGCATCAGCTATAGATGTATCTTGTCCATTATCATATGTTAATGTAGGACTCGCTGTTGCTGTTATATCAGGTATATTAAATGTTTTACCATTATTCGCAACGACGCTGTAAGGAATTTCATAAGTTACCGTATTATTGCTGTATATAACCTTAGTTTCTTGATCTACATTTGTTGTTGTTCCATTTACATTTACTGTTGTTTCACTATTAGCTGGTGTTATAGATATATCATTTACTCCATACAATTCCATAGCTTTAGCACCAAGCTCCACCTCTTGTTGTCTAACTTGTGGCATTGCTTGAGAAACTGTTCCAACCGCTGTTACTGTAGCTACTGTACCAGCCATGATTTTACCAATTTTATTTTTCATTTGTTCCTCCTAAATTTTAAAATTCTAACTAAAACTAAATTTAAGTTAATTTCATTGAATTGATAAGTCTAAATAAATTTAAACATGTTTTATTCAAATATTATTAAGTTATCGATGCTTAATATTATTTTCTTATTAATAGTATTTATTGTCAAACCATTATTATTGGTAATTAAAGAAATTTTATTATTTTCGCCCAACAATTTTTACGAATAAAATAAAAAAAACTGTTTTTTATTATTTCATTCGTAAAATAATATTAACATAATTTAATTATTTTATTTAAAATGCCCATTTAAATCCGAGTTTAGTTCTTTTCATTCATTTCTCTAAAGTATTAAGCATATAATTTCTTTTTTAATTTTACTTAACAGAAAGTTTAAAAATTTTTATTATATATATTAAAATATACATATTTTTGAATATATACAATAAAAAAAACAGGCTTTAAATTAAATCATATATAAATAACTTTATATTTTTTAATAAAATGTAAAGTATAATTATAATTTTTATGTAAGATTTACAAAGCTATACTAACTATAAATATTAACATTAATTGGTAATTAAATATCCATTTACCTCTATTATTTTTCATAAAATAAAACTAAAATTAGAATTTTTTATAAAAAAATAAAGGAGTCACCTTTTTGGCAACTCCTAATCTACATATTTATTCTAAAATTTCTTTAATTATTCCGAGTCTCTCTTCCCCTAATACATCAACTATTTTATGTGACATATGATCATTTTTATACAAAACGTCATGACTCTCTTTAGCTATCTTTATTATTCTCTCTTTTAATTTTTCATACTCCATTAATCCATCTTGATATAAATCAATCTGATCCTTTACAGCTATTGCTAAATCCTTAGGGTTTCTGTATCTTGCTCTCATTATGTACTCCTTTTAAATAAAATATAAAAAGCGTGTTTACTTTTTTATTATTATATTATCTTATTCGTACTCTGACAAGACCTTTACAATTAATAATTTAATTTAGATACTACTAAATTCTTATTAAAATAATTCCAATTTCACTTTTCTTATTTAGATTCTTTTAACATTTATATTCTTAATAATAAATGAAAGAAATCTATAAATATATTTAAGTAACTATGTTAATCAATAAACAGTATATCTCATTAAATTTATTCCTATACTTGAATACTAAATCCTAATCATCTTAAATCATATATTTATTCAACTAAAAATCTCCAATAATTATCTATATTTTATATAATTCAGAAATACTGACCTCTGTAAGTCCTTTACGCTTTTTCATTTCTTTAGATATTTTTCTCACTCCAAAAAAAGATATTCCAAGTACTAATATTAAAACAAATATAATTATCCTTTTTATCATTAGTTACTACTCCTATACTAAATCTTATGTTTAGTATACCTATTCTAATTATCAATTATTCGCCACTTAACAAGAACTTCTACTTTGTCTTTGATTAGCGTTACAATTCAGCATTAATTACTAGCTAATTGTAACAGTTTGTTTCTTACTCGAATATTATAGATCTAAAAAGACAAGCATATAACAAAAGAGCATACGAAAATGCCTCTTTGTAACATCTTAGATATTATATTTATCCAAAAATGAGGAACAAATAAGAATTTTTCAGCTTAAAACTTACCCTAATTCTAACTAAATCCTACAAAAAGTTTGATAAGGTATTTTTTATGGAAAATTCTTAAATCTACATTTATTATGTATTTATTTTATTCCTCTATCTTATTTATTTTAATATCTACTTTATCTATTTCACTCTCTTGAATTATTACTTCGTATCTTGATAAATCACCTTTCAAGACATTTTCTTTTATTAAAAATAATTTCCCTTCAATTTCACAATACAGATTATTTCCATTAACATTCATTGTAGCAATACCTGTCTGCTTTTGTTTATTAGCCTTTAATTTCTTTATTTTTATATCTACTAAATCATTTCTATCCTTATAAAAAAATTTTATATCACTTATATCTTCTTTTGTATTATTTGTAACTCTTAAAATTAAAACTTGTACATATCCTGCAAGCAAATTCCTCACTCCTATATTCTTAATTTTTATATTAAATTCACTACATTTCAAAACAATTATAATATTAAATTTTTTCTTTTAAAAATTATCGTAATTTAAATTTAAATCTTTATACTTCAACACTTATTTTAAAAATTATTTTTTGTATTAAATTTGCCATTATATCTACTAAACTAATAAAACACAATATAAAAACCCCCATTTGTATCATAAGCTTAGTTTCTAGCCTAACTTATTTCTAACAAATGGAGGTTTTTTTATTTAATAATAAAAGCTTATATAAATAAATCTTAAATTCATTTAACCTTAATTCCGTAATTTTTATTATAAACTCAAAAGTTTTATAATATCTAATTTCTTTTTTTTCATAGTTGGAATTTGCGCAAGTATTGTTTCTATATCAGTATATTTTGTATTCTTAAATACATTTAAAATCTCTATATCTACGTCTGAAAAATTATTTCCTTTAACATTTGAAAGTTCTATAGCAATTTCCATCCATAATCTTCCTATATTTTTTGAATACGTATCGTCCATACCTTCAAATGTAGTTATTTCATATAATTCTCTAATCAAAAACATACTATTTACTTTTTTCTTAAAAATTTCTTTTTTTTCCATGAATACCTCTCCCCTAATTAATAAACGTAAACTTTACTTAAGGTAAGCTATACCACTCATTAATATTTTTCTTTTGATTTATTAATTTTTATAATAAACTAATTTTTATTGTATCATATAACTATTTATAATTTCTATAACATTTTATAATAATATATTCCTATCAATATTATTATCTTACAAATTACTTCTACTATACTTTATAAATAATAAAATTATTAAAATAAACATATAAATTAATAATATTTAATAAAAATAAAAAAGAACACCTATATAAACTAAAATATAGATATTCTTTATATAAAATTGATTCAAACGAAATTTTAATTTCTTGAACTCTTTAGTTTAGAGAATAAAAGAGTATATTGCATAGTTTATTTAGCTCCTATTTCAAGAGGCTAAATTTAGATGTTCTTAATTAATATACAAATATTTTTATAATCTCAACTAATACATAAGCAAGTATTCCTGCTGCTGGAATAGTTATTACCCATGCCATCATTATTTGCTTTGCCATACCCCAATTAACTCTTTTTAAACTCTTTTCACTACCAATTCCCATTAATGAACTAGTCATAACCTGAGTTGTACTTACAGGAGCATGCAATTTAGTAGCAACAAAAAGTACAATTGATGAACTAAGCTGAGCTACAAAACCTCCCATAGGATCTATTTTTGTAACTTTATTCCCCATAGTTTTAATGATTTTTTTACCACCTATTGATGTTCCAAGTCCCATAGCAGTAGCACATAAAGCTACAACCCAAAGAGGAACATTAAAAGCTGTTAAAAATCCTCCACTTACAAGTGACATAGTTATGATACCCATAGATTTTTGTGAATCATTGGCACCATGATCTAATGCTATTAAAATACCTGATACAATTTGAAATCTTTTAAACAATTTATTCATTTTACTTGGTTTAGCTCTAGCAACAAGTTTCTTCAAAATAACAATTAATACATATCCAACTATAAATCCAATTACTGGTGATAAGAATATCCATAATACAAATTTTGAAAGTAGTGTATTCCACCCTATTGCGCTAAAACTTCCTGCTATTGCAATTCCACCACCAACTAACGCACCTATTAGAGCGCATGTTGAACTACTTGGAATTGCAGCATACCAAGTTAAAAGATCCCATGCAATAGCTGCAACTAAAACAGTTGCTATTACCCAAAGCGGCATGTGTTTACTATCAACTATACCATCTCCAACAGTCTTTGCAACAGCTGTACTTGTAAATGCACCAATAAAGTTAAATACGGCACATAGCCCTATTGCAACCTTAGGTGATAATGCTCTTGTTGTTATTGAAGTTGCAACAACTGTTGCAGTATCATGAAAGCCATTTGTAAAGTCAAATACAAGGGCTAAAACAACAATAAGTATCATTAATGCAAGAGTACTATGCATGCTTCATCACAACTCCTTCGATTACATTAACGACGTCTTCGCAAGAGTCTATTGTATTTTCAAATCTTTGATAAATATCTTTCCATTTAATTATTTCAAGGGGATCTATATTTTCAGCTCTAAACATTTTTCCAACAATCTCTCTAAAGAATATATCAGCTTCATTTTCTATTCTATTTACTGCTATAACTTTTTCTTTAATCACTCTTTTTGATGATTCCTTACTCATTGTAGGAAGAACTTTCATAAGCTCAACAATTTCTTCAACAGAATTTATTAAAAATTTAATAAATACTTTAGTTTCCTCATTCGACTTAACAATATTAAACATTATAAATCTATGAACCACAGATTCGATATTATCTATAATATCATCCATTCTTTTAGTTATAAAGAATATATCTTCTCTATCTATTGGAGTTATAAAACTATCATTAAGTTGTTGTATTATAGTATGTACAACATTATCTGCCTTATGTTCTAGATCTTGTATTGTTTGTGAGTGTATATGAGGTGATTCTAATGAATCAACAAATTTGTCTAACTCCTTTGCTGCTTCTAGTATTATACTCGCTTGATTTTGAAAGTTCGTATAAAATTTGTCATCTTTTGTGATTTTAAACATATTATTCAGCTCCCTAAAATGTTGAATATCTATTAAATAAACTAGAATTTTCTAGATATTTTTCTTTTATAAATTTACTTTAACGTTATAAATCCCCATTTTCTCTAACCCAATATATTAGTTAATAAGCATTATCCTTTAAATTATAAAATTAATAATTATATAGGTTTTATTATTAAAACTAACATTTATTTTATTCTTTTTTTATATTATTTTAATTTTTTTCACAATTTAATTGTATAGTATTTAAGTCAATAAAATAGTTACAAAAAGGTAACATAATTGCAAAACCAATAAATTACTCTTTCACCAAAAAAAGTGCTAATTATTTATATATTGAGTGTTTTTTTATTAATTAATTATATTTTTCATACTTTTAATAAACTTTTATCATTTTTTATATTACATAAAAGTTAAAAACGATTCATATTTAGTCAATAAGCATATAAATTTATGAATTTATCAATTTAATCATAAAGTATTTTACATATTAACTACTATACATATAATAATTAACTTATATTCAAATTATATAGCCACGTATACTATATTTTTTGATAACACTTATAATATACCCTAAAACTAAATAATCACTCAAAAAAAGATACTCCTCTTGATAAACATAGTCTTTAAAACTAATTATTTTACAAAAGAAGTATCTTTATTATTTTATAAATTTAAGCTGCGCTTTGTTTTTTTTCAGTATCTACCATTTGATTTAAAGTAAGATTTTCAAAACTATTAACTAGCATATATCTATTATCTCCAATATTCATATAATTTATTTTCACCTGATCTCCTACATCTGTTAACGCTGCATCTTTAGATGTTTGAGTTGGAACAGAAAATATCTTATTAGAATCATCTAATTTTAATTCATATGTGCTTGCACCATTATTTATAACAAGGCCGATTCTTTGAACTTTACCTGTAAGTTCTATACTATTTTTATCACTACCTTGTATGTCCATACCTGTCGAATTTATAGCTTGAAGATATGAATTAAGAGTTGATTGTAAAGTATCTCCAACAGCAACTATACCATAATTTTTAACATTAACCATAGCATATTGCTTAACTATTCCACTCGCATCTAAAAGAGACATAAAATAAGTTGGTTGATCTTGAATATTTATAAGATAAGGGAATGATGCTGTATATTTAAACTGCTGCACTTTTCCTTCTGCTGACTTCATTGCAGCACTTTCTGTAGCTCCAGATGTTTTGTACATAGTAGTTTGACCTGTTCTTGTATTTGTAAGCGTAAATCCTACAAGTCCTTCATCATTTCCTACTGAAGTCATACCTGTATAATAATAACATTCATCATTATTATATATAAGATTCATTCCTGTTGTAGTTTTCAATTTATCTCTTCCGCTAAAGTTAAAAATACCATGAACAAGTTCTCCCCATTTATTTAAATGACGTATAATCATAGGTTCTGGCTGTATTCTATCAACCCATTTAGGTGTATTAGCCACATTATAAATTTCAGTTTGTCCTGTTTGTGCATTTATAATTTCTGTTCCTATTACTTTTTGTTCATCAATTCCTACTCCAGCTGTATATCTTGTAACTACCCAGAAAGGCTCTCCCTTATCATTTAATTCAAATGTAAAATCTGTATGTCCTGCAAACATATCTTTAAAATAAGCATATCTTTGTATATTTTTAAACCAATAAGCTCCTTCTAAATATTTCAAATCAAGATTTTTCCCATCAATCTCTGTGACTAACTTTACATCACTTTGATTTGTTGCACTAACCATAACATACCCTGGAGTTCCACCATTAAATAACCATTTTACAAATGACAATGGTTCAAGAGGTGCAACATAATAAAGTTGTCCGTCTACACTTTGTAATACTAAATTACCTATTGTAACCTGACTTCCCAACCCCTGTATACTTCCAAGTTTTTTATCTGCAAGATTTTCTGCAAATTCTTTATTTATCGTTGGTAGTTGTTTTAAATCAATAGGCTGTATTTGATCTGAAAATTTAACTTCATTTACTGGCCCTATAAGATTCCTCTGCGCCTTCCACATTACAAGAGGGCTACAAATAACTTTGGCTAAAATACATAATAATAAAATCACAATTCCAAAAACTATGAATTTTTTTCGTCTAGAAATTATTCCAAAAACTATACATGAAAATATAATTGGTATGAAAAAGTTTATAATTCCTAATCTCACATTGAAAATAAGTGCATTGTTTATTAGAAGTGCTAGTCCATAAATTATATACACTATTATTAACATTATTATAAAAGTTTTTATACCAAAACTTTTCTTTTCTCTATTTTTAAATTTAACATAAATAGTTATCTTATACTTTTCTTTAACTCAATTCATTAAATTATGTATATTTGTATAAAAATAACATTAAATTAACTATATTCATAAATTTTTTTTTATAAACAAAAAAACTTATTGAAATATAATTTCAATAGGTCTTTTTGCGCTTTTTTTAATTTTTAATAAGCAAATATTTTCAATATCATTTCATTTAGCAAATAATAAATCTTTTAATTTGCTAAATATTTTTTAATTGTCATTTTTTATTAAGATGACATTCCTATATACATTCCTATAAAATATGGTATAAGCCATATAGCCCAAACCACTATACTAAATTTATGGAATATAGCCTTAGCTCTTTCGCTGCCTCTTGTAATAACTATAGTTGCCCAAATAGCATGAACAAGCATTAATCCAATTGCAAGCGTTCCAGTAGCTTGATGTATCATAAGCTCTGTATGAGTTATAGTTTTATCTGTTCCTGCTGCTGCAATTCTGCTCATAGTAAATGTACCTAATGTATCACATACAAGACCTAACCAAAATATAACTACATGTTTTTTCTTCAAGACTTTAGCTCTATTTTCTCCCCATACCCCTATAGTATAGAACACTAAAGCTGCTGTAATAAATATAATTGCCGGTATTAGTAATTTTGGCATTTTACCACCTCATCTTATGTATTTAGATATATTTTAATATAAATATCTATTTACTAATATTATTACACTTATCTGGATATAATATTAATTAAAAATAGTTAGCATACTAACATATATCTTATTGGTATTATATAACTTTAAAAGCAAAATTTCAAATACTATTTTTTTATTATATTTATTACCTGCTGTAGGTCCTTTCCAATACTTTGTAATAACTCTACTGGCACATCACTAAAAACCTCAGAAAAAATACTATTCATATCTCCTTTTATTTCTCTAGCAAACTCTTTGCCTTTTGCAGAAAACTGTATATAACTAACTCTTTTATCATTTTTATCTTTTATTCTAGTTAATATATCCATAACTTCTAATCTATCAACTATTCCTGAGCATGTTGATTTCTTTATAGCCATCTTTTCACTTAATTCTGTTAACGTTAATTTTTTTTCGTGTGCTATAAACTTTATAGCAGTTATTTGTGCTTGTGTTAACCCCTTAGTTTTAAGCCCTTCTGATATTTTTGTATTAATAATTGTATTAAATTCTTTTATACTTAGACAAATATTAAATTCATCCATCATTTTTCTTCACTCCTGTAACTAAGTTCAATTTAATATTTAAATATAGTTTCCATCTAAAAGTCATTACTTTTATATCTCTAAATAACTATAGCTTAATATTTAGATTATACTAAAAGTTCACCTCAAATAAAATCTTATTTATACAAATTGAGTCTCTATTTATATAACTTTAAAATATTCTTCCTTGTAATTATACACAAGAATAAAAATTAAAAGTGTATCAAAACCGAAAAAATTTTGATACACCTTTAAAAAATTATGCTAGTTGATCTTTTAATGAATCACAGATTTTTTCTTTTATTACAACTGTATCCACATTTAACTCTTCTTGTAATTTAGTAAAATCAAAGAACATTGATAACTTGTCCTCATTTACTCTACTAAATCCATATTTTAATACATATGCATAAGCTAAATATTGTCTTATAAGCATCATTGCTACATCATAATTATCTTCATATAAATTATTAGCTAAATCTCTTATATCAATATTTACTTCTATATTATTCATAGCATCAGCAAGAACTATTATAATTCTATTAGCTTTATTTTGAGAGAATTTAATTTTCATTTCATTATCTATTTTAACTTCTACGCTTTTATTTAAATCAAAATTTTTCCCTATACATTCATCCGGTAAATTTTTACTATCTATTCTTCTATTTATAAACTCATTAATCACTTGAATATCATCAAAAGTCATATTATGTACTAGACCTTTAATATTTTCCTCTGAAAGAAATATAGAATATATTTCTCCTTTACTTTTTAATAAAGCTACAATATCAGAAGAATTTGCTAATATGTCATAAGCTGTTGTATTTGATAATAAGATTTCTGTATCTTTATTATTTAAATCAAAAACTAATAACTCACCTTCTTCATTGTATTTTAATCCATATGAATCATTTATGATAATAAAATCTTCGTTTGAGTAAGGTACTGCTTCCTCCCAAGATTTTTTTATTAAAGTATTTTTATTCATCATAACCACCCCAATTTTATAAGTCAATATTTAAATTACTCTCTATTTTTATTTGGTTATATATAAGTAAATTATATATTATAAGTATTTATTATATCAGTTTATCTGATAGTAATGTATACAAATTGTTTTCTTTTTAATTGCTTTATGAATTCTTAATATTTATAATTCACATATTTTGTATTTTACTATAATCTAGATTAAACATCTATACTAACCAATAATATTGCCCATTATTAGAGCCTACAAAGTCAATTTTTTGATGTGTTCTTATAACTTCTAACAATCCACGTCTACCAAAAATATTCAATTCATATGGTGCTATTACAACACCATCTGCTGTTATAAAACCATAATAAAAAAGTTTTTTTCCACTTGCCATAATATTGTTATTAAACACAGCAAAACCATATGCCGGTGTTCCATTTATTAAAACTATTGGCTTAATATTTTGATTATCTGATCCACCTATTCCACCTGTTTCTACAGATATCATAATATTTTCATTTCCATACGTATTCAAAAAATTTAATTTTTCTTGATTAGTCATATTAAAACTAAATAATTGATCAACTATATTTTGTGGTGGCACAACATATTTTACATTTTTATTATAATTATTGAATTGATGCCCATCATTATACCATGATAAAATATATTTTCTTAATACTCCTATATTTTCACTTTTATATTCATTAGGATACAATTTCATTTTACTTGTATTTCCAAGATAAATTTGAACGTTATTATTTTGTAAAACAACGTTATTACTTATATTAATTATATTTTGATCACTAGTTGTTGTTATAACTGTCTGAGTATTGAGTAAAATATTTTTAGATTTACTACTTAAACTATTTACCTCTCTATACTTTACATTTTCTCCTATAATGAAAATTGTACCTAAAATTCCAAGTACAATTAAAATCCATAATTTTTTTCCCAAATCAACCACCTGTTAAATTTCATTTAAAATTGTTAATATATTATAAACATATAATGGTTTTTTTTTCAAACTCAACTATATTTCAACTAATGAAGTAACATCAAAAAAGTATTTGTATATTATCCTTTACTCTATTTTCGACATTTTATTTTATCAAATTAATAAAAAATATCTATTTTAATTATAATTAAGAAATTATCTATCTTATATTATAGGAAATTTTAATTTAAGCAAAAGACATGATACTAATTTTAAATTAACATTTTATTCACAAATAATAGTTCTATATCTAAATAAACTGAAAAATTATCCTTATAAAGAATTTATTAACAAAAAACTAAACTAAGACTCAAGTTTCTACTCAAACTGAATGGCTAAGTCAAAGTTATTTAAAATCGTATATTCCTAATATTCCTATTCATAAAAAACAAAGTATTAAAAATACTAACTATTAGATAAGATTATAAAGTAGAACAAAAAAAGTATATATGTCCTAGAACATATATACTAATCCAAATTCTCTTATAAAATTATATAATCTCTTTAATTTCGTTGCTTAAAAACTCTCTTTCTTCAATACTCAAATAAGGTTTTAATTTACTATAAACTAATTGATGGTACTTATTAATCCAAAATTTTTCTTCACTTGTTAAAATTGAAGTATCAATACCTTTTATATCAATAGGACAATATGAAACAACTCTAAAATTTAAAAACTCTCCATCAGAAGTATTTTTATAATTTTCAACAAGCATCGTATTTTCAAGTCTTATACCATACTCATCTTTTTTATAAACACCAGGCTCATTAGTTAACAGCATTCCTTCCTCAAGAATTACATTATTACTAGAATTTATTCCTTGTGGTCCTTCATGAACAGAAAGCATAAAACCAATACCATGTCCCGTACCGCATTTGTAATCAATTCCTTCATTCCATAAAAATTCTCTAGCTTTTATATCTAAATTTTTTCCTGAAGTTCCTTTTAAAAACTTTATTTTCATAAGATTTATGTGCCCTTTTAAAACTAAGGTAAAATTAATTTTTTCCTCTTTTGTTAACTCACCTAAAACTATTGTTCTTGTAATATCAGTAGTCCCATCTAGATACTGTGCTCCTGAATCAACTAAAAACATTCCTTCCTTTTTTAATTCATATGCACTATTTATTTCTGCTTTATAATGCATCATAGCAACATGTTCTTTATAAGCTGCTATTGTATCAAAACTTAAACCTTTATAATACTCTCCTTCACTTCTAAATTTCTCTAATTTATCAGCAGCTGAAATTTCTGTTATTTTTTCTTTATCTATATTTTCTTTTAACCATTTTATAAACTTTACCATAGCCACACCATCTCTAATTTGACTATTTTCTATATTTTCAACTTCTACTTTATTTTTTATAGCTTTAAAAATTGCTGTTAAATCCTCTTGTTCTTCAACAATTGCATTAATATTTATGTTATTAAAAATTAAAGAATTTACTTTATTAGGATTAATTAAAACTTTGCCTTCTAAAATAGAAACATCTTGTATTATTTCATCATAATTTTTTATATTTACTCCATTTTCGGCTAAATAATCACAGACACTTTGTGATAATTTTTCATCTTTTATATAAAGTGTAATACTCCCTCTTGTTACTAATAAAAATGACATAAATACAGGAGTATTTAGAACATCATTTCCTCGTAAATTAAGAGTCCATGCTATGTCGTCAAGACTAGCTATTATATAAGAATCCACTTCTATTTCTTGCATCTTTAATAATATATCTTCAACTTTTTGCCTTATAGTTCTCCCACAAAACTTTTCATCATGTATAAAAACCTTATCACGAGGAATACTTTTTCTATTTCTCCATATCTCTTCAAGTAAGTCCATATTATAAGCTAACTTCCCATTATTTTGAGATACAATACGTTTTAATTCTTTATACATATTAGTTGAAACTGTTCTTCCATCGAAACCTATTGTTTCATTTTCTTTTACACTTTTTTTTAAAACTTCTGCCAATGTGTCATAATTATCTACACCAACTTTATAAAGCTCTATACCACTATTTTTTAATTGATGTTCAGCTTGAATAAAATATCTGCCATCAGTCCATAAAATAGCTTTATCCATAGAAATTAATAATGTCCCAGCTGAACCTGTAAATTCTGATATATATTCTCTCCCCTTATAATATTCACAAACATATTCGCTTTGATGTGCATCTGAACTAGTAATAATATAATAGTCTATATTATTCTCTTCCATTTTCCCCCTCAAACTTCTAATCTTCTGACTACCCATAATACACCTTCCTTTATATCATAAACATATTTTGTTTAATTTTACCATATTTTATATTTTTTAGATACAAAATGAAGAATAGAAAATTTGTTAAGCAAAAAATTCATATTAATATTATTTATTTTCTGCATTAGAAAGAACAACAATCTAAAAAACTAATTATCAGATAAAAATAAAATATTAACTGCTATGTTAATAGTTCTATTTTTTAAAATATCCACTATTGAATCTACAACTAAGCATTCAATAGTAAAACAAGCTTTATTATAAACCTTTTCTGTCACTATTATTAAAGAACTAAATTGCTTACTAAAATTTATTGAATGTACTGTACCACGCTTACTTGTATACTCAATTACAACAAATATTTCTCCAATAAATTTAATTCCATATCCAGTTAAATTTTCATTATAACCACTTGCTTTATACGTTTTTATTGGATAACTTTTATTTATATAACTTTCTATTTTTATATCATCTATTTGATCTGGCTCCTCTAAATATTTTGGTATATCATAAATAAAGTTGAAACTACAATCCTTAAAAGACTTTTTCTCTAATGTCAATTCCTCACTACAACAATTACTTTCTCCTCTTCTAAGTTTTCCATTATCATAATATTCAAAACAACAATACATACTAATTTTAGGATAATTTATATTTTTATATAGTTTCAATTTAAACTCTATATAACAACTTTTATTATATTCTAAATTATTAATCTCAATTTGATTCAAATTATCACAAGTTATTTCTTTACCATTTAATTTTATTTTCCCCACAATAACAAAAGCCTTACTTTTAATCAAATCATCAATAATTCTGATCGCAAAAATTTCAAAATTACTCTTATTTTCAATTTTCAACAAACATTTTATATCTCCCTCTTCACAATATGAATTTTCTGCTAATAAATTAATTTCTATGTTGGGATTTTTACTCAACATTTTCCCCTCCCTTATTTTCACAGTTTTTCCATCTGTTTTATAAGAATATAAATTTTGATAAATTTTTTTCATTATAATTTTACTTTTTTCATTTTCTTCTATTTTTTCTAAATTAATTTTAACAATATTACTATCTACACATTTGCCATCCTCAAAAAAAACTGTTGCAAAACCTTCTATAGAATTAGCTAACCTCCTAGACATATTTACTCTTACTAAAAATCGTATTACTATTGTTTCAAATGCTTTTAATTTATCTACCTTAATTCCTAATTGAGGATGTATGTCTGAAAATTGTTTATTATTTATGTAGCAAGAATCCAATACTAATGTTGTTCCTGAATACAAATTATCTTGAACAATTAAATTATTAAATATATTTTCCGTATAATTTTCTATAAAAATTTTAGTCTCTATAAAATCTAGAGCTCGTGCAAAAGGCTTATCTATCCATTTTTCAATTTTAAATGATGATACTTCTAACTCTTTTTTCACAATATTTTGTTCTAAAAAATCTTGTTCTTGAAACATTTTAAAATCATCTAAAAATTTACTAGCATCAAAAATATTAATATCTTCCATATAAATTCACCTCTTAGTTTCGAGCTTGCATAACCTATATTTATCAATTCTTTATTAGAAATAAAAAAGACTACTTCAAAATATAAATATTAAATTTATATTTGAAATAGTCTTTACTTTTTTATTTTAGCTAATAAATAGTTTTAATATCTTAGTCATTCTTAAATAAGTAAGATATGAACTACTTAATACAAAATTATATTTCTTATAAACGAGTTTTCACTCTAATTGAATATTAACTCTAAATTATCTATGAGCAGGTATTTCTTTATCTCCTATTTATATAAAAAGTAATACAAAAACACTAGCTATTAGATAAAACTCTCATTATAACTAAATAAAACTTTAGTTTTATTCAAATCATTTTAGCATTTTATATTAGCTATAACTAAAACCATAAGTCCTAATGAGAATGTTCTACAAGTTATTAGGTCTGCATCTGTATTTTCTACTATAGCTGTTACTTCTACCTCTTGTCCTTCTATATAATCTTTTGGAAGAATTATAAAAGTACTAAAAGGTACTCTCCAATGTGCTGAATGCATAGCTTGGTCTTCGACTAATGCTGTATATTCTAATGATACATTCATCCAACCATGAATTATAAGTTTATTACCACTTAATCTTTGCCCTTCACTAGAAACTCTTTCTAAAATTTTAACAACATAACTATTAGTAATTTCCATTTCTACCGCTATATCATCAAGTTCTTCAACAGAAGGTTTTACTGATGGAATATCAAAATCTCTATCTAAACTAAGTTGTTTAAAACTTACTACACCAACTTCTACAATAGCACTAACAGTTTCTGTAACATTAGTTCCTGTGGCTCCATTACTAAGTGCATAATTAAATGTTGCAAATGCTTCATTAGTTATATATCTATTACTACTACCACTAATAACTTTTACTTTATACATAATTTCAATTTCTTCACCTAGTAATATTGAACCCACATTAACACCATCTATCAATGAAACATCATTAACTGTTGTTCCGTTAACTGTCAAACTATTTTCTATAAATTCAACACTTTGTGGTAAATTATCTTTAAACACTACATTTAAAAGTTCAACTTCGCCTGTATTAGTCAACGTAACTTTATACAATATAGTATCATCTAAAGTAACCCAATTTTTATCTGCTGTTTTAGCAATTTTAAGCTCATATTTTTCAAGAATAATTCTGTTTAAATTACTATCTACAGATTTAACTCTTTCAATTATACTGCCTTCAACCTTATACTTATAAACAGCTGTTGAAACATTGTCTATAAAATCATTAGTTTTCTTAATAACTTTAGCTTTAAACGTAATAATTTTACTCTTACCAATTGCTAAAGCTCCTATATTAACGCCAGAAATAATATCTGCATTAATATCTGGGAATCCATCAATTGCTACGCTTCCTTCAACAAAATCTATATCTGCCTCTAGTAAATCTTTAATTATCACATCATAAACATCAATTTCACCAATATTTTTTGCAACTAACTTATAAGTTATAACATCGCCAATAGTTACAACTTCTAAATTAGATGATTTCTCTAAAGTTACATTTGGTATAACGACATCAATTACTACTTCGTTTGATATAGTTTCTTTTTCTATAGGTGGATCTATCGGATCTACAATATAACTATAATCAACTGTTGCTGTATTAACAAGCTCACTTGGTGCATTATCCAAAACTTTAACTCTGAATGTCACTGTGATAGTTTCATTTGCATTTATTGTTCCAACATTAATGCCAAGATTAGGATCTTCACTTGGTTTAGATACACCATTTACTATTACACTTGCATTAACAAATTCCACACCATTTGCTAATACATCACTAATAATTACATTATCAACTTTATAATTTCCAGAATTAGTAACATCTATAGAATAAGTTATAATATCTTTTTCTGTAACTATATTCTTATCTGCAAACTTCACAACATCTGATGGTAAAATTTGTCCATGACGTATATTAACTATAGTTGTATTTGAACTTGCTGTTTTAGGAACTTCTGGTAAGCTAGGATCAACGACATGAGTATAATCTACCTGTGCATTATTTAATATTTGTCCATTCGTTGGAATACCAACAACCAAAGCATCAAAAGTAACTATTATAGTTTCTAAAGGTGCTATACTTGGTAATGCAAAACCAACCTCTGGATTATATCCTAAAAATGGTAGTCCATTAATTTTCACAGTATTTGCTACAAATGCATTTTCAACTTGTAAAATATCTTTGAAGAATATATTATTAGCGTCAACATTTCCATCGTTAAATATTTCTATTGTATAATTAATTACTTTATTTAAATCTTTATAATAACCATCTACGTCTTTATTAATTTTAAGTGTTGCATTATTAATTAAAGTTTCAACAGTATTAGTTGTTGAAGGTATTCCTGTTACAAAACTACCTGTAGGATTTACTTTAAAATCAAAAGTTGTTGTTCCTATATTAGGAATAGGATTAGGAACTGGTATAGCATTAGGATTTACTTTAACTTCAAACTCTATAGTAGTATTATCCCCAGCTGCAATATTAGGAATATCTATTCCTAAAGCTGGATTCCCACCTACTATTAAATTACCATTAACATATACACTATCATTTACTAAAGTTGTCCCACTTGGAATACTATCTGTAAATATTATATTTTCTGCTGTAACATTACCAGTATTAGTTAAAACTATAGTATATTTTAAAATATCAGAAAGATCAGCAAATGTTTTATCTACAGATTTTACAGAAACTATACTAGCATTATTTACTAGAGTTTCAACTTCATTCGATAAAATTGCAGGTGCTACTATAACTGGATTTTGTGGATCAACTAAATATTCATAATTAGTTTCATTAGTATTTGGAATTGGATTAGGTGTTGGAATTGATCCATTTACTTGTACTTTAAATGAAATTACCTTAGTAACACCTGGTGCAATATTTAAAATATTTATACCTACATTTGGATCTTCGCCTAATACCGTTACACCATCAACTTTAACTGAATCTGTTACAAAAATTGTTCCATTTGGTACTATATCCTTAAATACTATATTTATTGCATCTACATTCCCAATATTAGTTATAGTTGCTGTATAAGTTATAATACCATTTATACCAACAAAATCTTTATCAACATATTTAGCTGTAACAAGGTCAGCATGTTGAACTAAAGTCTCCACTAAATTACTATCCTTATTATCTACAACTGGTACACCTAATGGATCTACTAAATATTCATAAATTACATTACCTGTATTTATAATAGGATTTATTACTGGAATAGTTGCTCCAACTAAAACTTTAAAACTTACAATAACAGGAGTTATACTAACTGTTCCAAGATTAATACCTGTAATTGGGCTAGCGCCTAATGCTGGAATACCATCCACAATAACACTATCATCTACAAAAGTAGTTCCTTGTGGTATTAAATCTGTCAAAATCACATTATCTGAATCAACATTTCCAACACTTACAATATTAAAAGTATAAGTTATTTCTTCATTCACATCAGCAAAAGCTTTATCTACATCTTTTACTATTGCAACTTCTCCATGATTAATCTGTGTTAATACAATATTTGAAGGAGGTATAACATTACTTACATTAGGGCTAGAAGGATCTATCTTATACTCATAAATTCCAGCAGCAAAATTTTCCAAAGGATTCGGAGTTGGTATAACATCTAAAACTTGTACTTGGAATTTAACTATTACTGTTTGCCCTGATGCAATTATAGGAATATTAATTCCTGTGTTAGGACTAGCTCCTCCAACTCCTATACCATCCACTATTACACTATTTGGTACAAATACAGTTCCAGCTGGTATATTATCTGTGATAACTGTATTAAGTGCACTCACATTTCCTGTATTAGTGACATTTAAAGTATAAGTTATAATATCACCTAAATCAGCATAGTTCTTATCTACAGCTTTTACTATATTCACAATAGCCCTATTAATAACTGTTGTTACAGGATTTGTATCTACAGGAGTTCCTGCAATTGGTGGATTACTAGGATCTAGGACATACTGATAGTTTACAGTTCCTATATTTTCAAGTGGATTTGGAACTGGGAATCCATTTCCAACTAATACTTCAAAAGTTATTAAAATTATTTGTGATGGATTTATAGTTCCAACACCTATACCTACTTGTGGATTTGCAAGTAAATTAGGCACACCACCTATAACTACAGTTCCTGGTACAAAGCTAGTTCCGTTTGGTACAAGATCTGTTAAAATGACATTGTTAACTGCTGTATTTCCTGTATTTCCAATACCAATTGTATAAGTTATAACATCACCAAAAGTTGCATAATCTAAACTTGTAGCTTTAACTGGTGATATTTGTATCTTTCTAACTAATGTTGTAACTTCATTTGATACTGTTGTTGGACCATCTATAGGTGGATCAAGATTTGGATTTGTTCTAAATTTATAATCAACACTAGCATCATTAGGCATAGGATTCGGTACTGGCAAAGTAGTTGGACTTATTTGAACATTAAAAGTAACCGTAATAACCTCATTAACTGCTACTGTTCCAATATTTATACCAACTAACGGATTTTCTCCAAAAGCTTGTACTGCATTAATAAATACACTATTTGGAATAAAGCTTGTTCCATTTGGCACAAGATCTTTTAATACCACATTTAAAGCTTCAGTTGTACCTGTGTTAGTAAGAACAATAGTATATTCAAGAATATCTCCTAAAAGTGCATATGCTTTATCTACAGCTTTGACTATATCAAAACTTGCAAAATTCCCTGCATCTATTACAAGAGTATTAACAGTATTAGTTGTACTTGTCTTATCTATCGGTGGATTACTAGGATTAACAAGATGAGAATAATCTATTACAGCATTATTAGGCATAGGATTTGGTACTGGTAATACTCCACCTACTACAACATCAAAAGAAATTGTAACACTATCATTTGGTGCAATATCAGGAATATTTATACCTACTAATGGGTCTACTAAACCACTTGGCACTCCATCAATTTGCACTGTTCCAACAACAAAAGTTGTTCCGCTTGGAACTAAATCTGTTAATAAAACATTCGTAGCATCAACATTACCATTGTTTGTAACTATAACTTGGTAAGTGAAAGTATCTCCAAGATTAACAACATTTGCACTTGTTGTTTTTACTCCTACTAAAATAGCTTCATTAACTAAAGTTTGAACAATATTAGACTGACTTGGTAAGTCAGATACTAAAGGTTCTAATGGATCTACCTGATAATCGTATACTATTGTGCTTTGATTTTCTATTGGATTTGGTATAGGCATACTAGCATTATCAATAGTAACTCTAAATTCAACTGGTATAGTATCTCCTGCTGCAATATCAGGAATAGCAAATCCTATACTTGGATTTTGCCCCGGAGCTGCAATACCATCTATTACAACTGAATTAGAAATAAAAGTTGTTCCTGCTGGTATTAAATCAAAGAACTGAACATTTTGCGCAAGAACATTTCCAGTATTAGAAATATTCACTGTATATATTAAAATATCTCCAAGCTCTGCAAATGCTAAATTAACGGCTTTTACTTGTTCTAAAATAGCTTTATTAACTAGTGTTGAAACTTGATTTGAAATGCTTTGAGGTGCTATAACTGGAGGATTCAATGGATCTACTACATATTCATAATTTACTAAAGAAGTATTTAAAATAGGATTTGGTACTGGTATATTAGCATCTATTTTAGCACTAAATACTACTGTAATTGATGCTCCACTTGCTAAATTAGGAATAGCAACCCCAAGACTTGGGTTTTCACCCGGTGCTGGTACACCTCCAATAATAACAGAGTTAGGAACAAAAGTTGTTCCTGTAGGAATAGAATCAACAAAAACTATATTTTCAGCTATTGTGTTACCATCATTAGTTATAGTAGTTGTATAAACTATAGTTTGATTTGTTGTTGCAAATGCATCACTTACTGCTTTCACTAAACTAAGCTTAGCATGATTTAATTCTGTAACTACAGTATTTGTATTAAATGGTGGTTTTGTTGGATAATCTATTGTAGCAAAATTACTAGCTTGTAGAGGAATAGGAAGTGTTGAATCAACAATAACTTCAAAAGTTATTGTTACTTGACCTATAACACCTATAGTTGGTATTGTAAATCCAACAACTGGGTCTGCGCCAAATTGTTGTATTCCATTTAACCTTAGACTGTCTGGAATAAAACTTGTCCCAACTGGCACATTGTCTTGGAAAAGAGTATTAATAGCAGGTATATTACCAGCATTATTTATAACTACTGTATAAGTGATAATATCTCCAACATCAGCATAACTCAAATCCACAGATTTTGTAGCACTTAGTAATACATCTTGTACACTTGTTAATACATTATTAGAAATAGCTGCAATTGGTCCTACCGGTGGATCTAATGAATTTACAGTATATTCATACCCAACTCCATTTGTATTTGGAATAGGATTTTGAGGTGGGAATCCATTATTAATTTGAACTTCAAAACTTATTGTTACACTAGCCCCTGCTCCTATATTGCCTAAGTTTATTCCACTAGCTGGGTTTGCAACCCCATTTGGAATAGCATTAATAATAACAGTGCCTGGAACAAATGTTGTACCTGCTGGAATACTATCTGTAAAAATAACATTGTCTGCTGATACATTCCCTGTATTAGTTATAACAGTTGTATAAGTTACTATTTCATCAAAAGCAGCTATATTTTTATCTACAGCTTTAACAATAGTTAAGTCTGCTTTATTTATTTGGGTTTGTACAGTGTTTGAAACTTCTGGTATTGCTAAAACAGGAGGGTTCAATGGATCTACTGTATATTCATAGTTAGTTATATTAGCATTTAAAATAGGATTTGGTGTTGGTATAACATTTAAAACATCTACCTTAAATGTCACAGTAATGCTAGCCCCTGCTGGTATACTAGCAATTGTTATTCCGCTGCTTGGATTCGCTAATGGTAAATTAGTAAGATCCACAAATACACTACCCGGAACAAAAATTGTTCCAGTTGGAATACTATCTGTAAATACTACATTCGTAGCAGCTACACTACCATTATTAGTAATAACAGTTGTATAAGTTAATCTATCTCCTGGCTCTGCATATGCTAAATCGACTGATTTAACACTATTTAAAGTAGCGTTATTTACAACTGTATTTACAGTATTACTTGTAACAGTTGGTTCAATTAAACCACCATATGCATAATCTAATACTGCAGTATTAGGCATAGGATTTGGTGCTGGTAAAGATGTTACTGTTACTTTAAAAACCACGGTTCTAGAAACCCCTGGTGCCATATCTGGTATTATAACATTAGTTGGATTATATGCTGTCGCACCACCATCAATTGTAAGTGAATTTGCTAAAAAAGTTGTTCCATTTGGAATAGCATCTGTTAATACAACATTATTTATAGTTACATTACTATTATTAGTAAAGCTTATTGTATAAGTTAAAATATCACCTATATCAGCAATTGCTTTATCTATTGCTTTAACGATTGGAATATCTAAAAATACAGTATCAGTAACAAGTCCTATAGCATTAACCATATATGCATCACCTGTAGTAGTTATTCTAACTACTGCATCTGTTTGCGAATTAGTCATATAAGGAGATACATCTACTGTTGTTATATCCCATCCATGTCTTCCACCAAAGAAATTAGTATTTGTAAAAACATTATTATTTCTAGTTCCAAAAGTTCCAGTTGTGTCTATAGTTCCATCTGACTTATTAATCTGTCCACCAAAGAAATTTCCAACTGCATTATTAGGACCTGATAAAATATTTAAACTTCCAACAGTAGGTCCAAATAAAACTTGATCATTTGGAATATCTCCATCCCCTTCCTGAACACTTAATAATAATTTTGTGTTTATAGCACCTACTGGCAAGGTTTCGAAGCTATTAATAGGAATATCAACTGCTCCCGTGCCTGTACTTATTCCAGCTGAACCATTATACAAATAAATATTTTTATATGATTCTCCTGGATTAGCGTAAATAACTGCTAAAGTCCATCCAGCATGGTCTGTTCGTAAAGTATAGTTACTTATATCAACAACTAATGCTGGAACCTGCTCAACAGTATATGCACCAGCACCAACTGCTTGAACTAAGGCTGTAACATCAGCACTTCTTTCATACCAACTTGCAGTTCCAAATCCTGGAGCTACAGAGTCATATTGTTGTGCAGTTGAAGGATCTGGAAAAACTTGAACTCCATTAAATAAAACTGGATCATTTATAAGTCCTACAATTGACGCACTACTTGGAGGTTCTGGATTGCCAACAAATACATAATCATATGCATAAAGTCCTCCCCATATAAGTTCTGCATACTCTACAGTACTTCCTGGAGGTAATACAAGATTTGCCTCTGAACCATTTTGTAAATAATTTAAAGTAGTTCCTGGTGGAAATGCACCAACTTGATTAGCAAGGTTAAGAGAAATAAAAGCTCCCATACTCCCCTGTATACCAGGTTGATATAAATTTGTATCTTGGCTTAAACCTAGAGTGTTTCCTGTGAAAATCATATTTCCTTTTAAAGTTGTTGTATATCTTAAACTTAAAGGCATATTTAAAAATCTCCTTTCATAATCTTTTGTAATTAAAAATTATATTCTACTGAAAATAAACTCCAACAACCTTCACTTTTATATTGTTGGAGTGGATCTTTTATTATCTTGTATAAGTTGCGTAATTTGTTTTAGGTTTATTATTACATGGATTTACTTGATAAGTTTCATCACAAAACTTATTCTCATTACATCCACAATTGTTATAATAGTCTGTATTACATCCACAATTATTATTACAAGTGTTATTACAATCACATTCACTTGGATCATAAGGTTTAACTACTGGATTATATGGTGGACAAGGATTATAATTCCCATTATTTCCACAACCATTTGTTGAACAAGCATTACAATTTCCACCTTGTGTATCTATAACAAGTTCTTGTCCTGTAACAGCTTTATTTATTATAATTTTATAACATTCATTGTCTCCATTATCACAAACATCAAATTGATAAAAACCTTCACAATCTGAAACTGTGTGTGCTACACCCTCATAATTTTTTTTATTGCCTTGGCATACTACTCTAATAAGTTTAACTAAAGTATTAGGAATAGGTTCATTTTTACAATTCACAACTTGTCCCCAAATTCTTTTTGACTGAAACTCATCTACTCTAACATCAGCTCTAATCTCTGCACTATTATCATTTCTTCCTACGTGTATATCTATTGAATTTCCTAAAATCCCGCTTGTACTCATTATAAAATCACTCCTTTAATTTATCTTTGCAATTATTAAAAACATTATATTTACCATTGCACTTCTTAAGTCTATTAAATCTACATCAGTACTTTCAATTTCTGCTAAAACTTCAACATAAGATCCTTCAACATAATCTGGTGGCAATATTATAAAGCTGCTAAAAGGCACTTCACAATGAGCTGAATGCATTGGCTGAGTAGAAAGTAAAGCAGTATATTCTATACTCATCTTTAATCTTCCATGAACTATTAACTTAAATCCACTTAAATCTTGTCCTTCATTTGAGTTAGATTTTAATGTTTTTACAACATATGTGTTATCTATTATTACTTCAACAACAACATCGTCAATTTCTTCTATATTAGGCTTTGCTAAAGGCAATGTTATTGACTTACTAAGACCTAATTGTTTAAAAGCAGAAATACTAACACAAATTGAAACAGATACACATTCTGTTGTTTTTGTTCCTGTTCCTTGATTTTTCATTTGATAATTGTATTTAGCACAGGCTTCATTCTCAATATACCCAGAACATGTCCCAGCTATAACCTTTACTTTATAATCTACAAATAAATCTTCACCAACAGCTATAGACCCTACATTTAATCCATTTTCTAACTCTTCAGCATTAGCATTTACAGGTACACCATTAACCTTCACTGACCCTTCTACAAGTTCTACTGCTGGGCTCAATTCATCAGTTACAATTATATTTAAAAGTTCTATAGTTCCTACATTGGTTAAAATAATTCTATAATCTATAATGTCATTTAATTCTACATTTGCAGTTGTCGCTACTTTTTCTATTTTCAATTCTGCAATTTCCACAGATATGCTAACTGTATTACTAACTACATCATCTGTTTTTTCAACAATTCCTTCAATATAGGTGTATACAACAGTCGATTTATTATCTATTGTAGCTCCTGATTTAGATATAACCTTTGCTTTAAAAACAACATCTATCACTTTATTTAAAGCCATAGGTCCTATATCTATCCCAGCTAAAATATCTCCATTCATTGGCATTTGATTTATTTTTATACTTCCATCAATAAAATCTAAATCTGGACTTAATAAATCTTTAACTATAACTTTATTAAGAACACTTCCTGTTGAATTAGTTATTTTTATGCTATATTCTATTACATCTCCAACGATGACTTCATCAAGATTTGATGATTTTACTACTTGTAATGGATTTAGCAAAATACTCACCTCCTCTTATAATTTTTTTACATCTACTATAAGCATCACACATTTATGAATAG
>JBOGCE010000025.1:0-8803 GCA_051656585.1 Sarcina sp.
TTTCGCATAATCCGCTGCACTATAAGTTTTTCCATTGATAACTACTGATGTTAAGTGATATAAATCTTTGTTTGGATTTGTTTCTGCCTTAACTTTTACTGTTTCACCTTCGTATCCTGTATTTATTGTAGTTTGTGGTTCTAACACTTTAACTACGCTTCCATTACTATTTACTAAGTTTACAGTTTGTGTTATTGCGTTATCTGGTATTTTACTTATGTGGTAAACAACTGTTTGTGCTTTGTTTCCAACTTCTATCTTACTTAAGTCTTTTGGACTTACTGTTGTTCCGTTTACTGTTACTGATGAGATTTGGTATCCTGCTGGAATTTTTTCGTTAACTACTTTATATGGACTTCCAACATTCCCTGATTGCTTAACTACAGAACTTGTAATTACTTTATTATTTGGTCCCATAATTTCTGTTGTTATATTACCTGCATTTGGTGCAACTACATATTTTATAGTTCCTCCATTGCCTGGCATATTATTTGGTAATGATGTTATTGTTTTTCCATTCAACTCCATTTTGACTAAATGGTACCCTGCTGGAATGTTAGCTTTCTGTATTACTATCGCTGAATCAGATGCAGCCTTATATATTGAAGTTGGTACTTCTAATACTTTTCCTGTTGTTGTAACAATTTCTTGATTCAGATTTTCTTGTACGTCATTAGGTGCCCAATACCAAGTTTCAACTGTTGATGCATTTGGCATTTCTGTATACACTTTATTTTCAGTTGTTATACTTTGTCCTTTAGTCATCCCAGTAGCACTTATAGTTGAAATATTAGGAGTTGTTGTATTGTAATAACTACTTCCTAAATTTTCATTAACAGGATTAGCTACTTCATTTTCTACTACACCTTGTTGAGTTACTTCTTTAACTACATGATATCCAGGAAATACTTCATTTCCCAAAACAGGTATTTCCTTCCCTGGATCTACTGATGCTGGATTTTGGAATCCTAATTTAGTGTATGAAGTTGGTATATCCTGACCATTAGTCCATGCTCCAGAGTTAAAGTTCATAGTTTGCCATGTTTTATTACTTACAAAACTTGGAGTAGTTACTTCTCCTTTAGAATTTAAAAAGACATTATTTTCGTATAAAGTTGGATCCATAGGACTTCCTATTGTTATTACAATATTCATATTTCCTGAGATTTTATTTGGAACATATGCTACTTGATAATTAGGACCACTTGAATTTTGTGTAGGAGTTAAACCTTTATCTTTTAAATAATTACTCAATTCTGTTTGTTGTTTACTATTTACATAACCAGAATTACCATTAATTGAAGTTCCCTCATATAATCCATCAATACTTGGATTTGGTTGTAAATATTGATTAATTAACGGATTATTAAGCTTACTATAATCTATCTCCTCCCCCATAGTTCCATTATCTGTAACTGTTGTTGGTGGAACTAATACTCCACCATTACTATTTACAACTGAAATTGTTACTTTGTAATGTTGTTGTGGTGTTGCTGGTATTTTTTCTACATGTGCTATTACATTTGCATAAGTTCCTCCAAAATTATTGAATAATGGATTTTTTTGCATATTTCTAAATTGAGCTGCTGTGTAATTTTTCCCATTAATAGTAACACCAGTTAACTTATAACCTAATGAATTTATTTCTTTTGGTTGTAATAATGTCTGTATTCCTGTATTAAAATTCCCACTATATTGATTTTGAGATGAACTATCTCCTGAATTATAATGAGTTATACCACTACTTGTTAAATCATTGACTGTAACTTTTTGTCCCTTTGAATTATATGTTGTTAAACTAAATGGTATTGTTGCTGGTACACTGTTATTAGCATTTCCAGGTTTATATCCGTTAGCTAACTTAGGATTCACTAATGTCGCACTAGTAATATTAGACATAGCACCACTTTGTGATGTATTTGAATAATATTTATATTGTGATCCATAATAACTTGATAAAACTTTTTTATTTTGAGTTCCATTTAAATTCATTGTTAATGATGACTTTTGGCCAGATTGTACTGTTACATCATAAGCTACACCAGCATAATTTGAAGTATTACTTAGTGAGCTAACTTTTACCCATCCATTTGCAGGATTTTCAATATATTTCATTTCTCCCGGTATACTGTTTGGATCTTTTGATTTTAATATAGCCTCATTTTTTGCGTTTAATGCTGATTTTGGTAGTACATATATAGTACCAACATTTCCACCATTTATACTCATAGATTTAGCTGTTAATGGATTTGCATTACTAAAGCTTCCTGGAGTCATTGATGTATTTTGATTTGGTACACCTGCAATTACTGAATAAGTTCTAGCATTAGGATTTAAATTAGTCATTTGTGCTGTCATTGTTCCTGTTACATCATTTGTACCACTATTCTGTAAAGCTATTCTATCAGTTGCATATGTTTGTTCATTTATATTTACTTGTATTTGTAAATTAGAAGATGCTGACGCTGCTGTATTTTCAAATGTTGAGTTATTTGTTATATTATTTCCATTAAACACTTGATTAACATTATAAGCTGGTGTTGTTAATTTAGGATTTAAAGTTGTTGTTTTATTTATACCATCATAATTGGCACTAAATTCAATTGTTACCCCACTATTAATTTCATTTATTTGATTTGGAGTTGGGTAAAATAAAATTTTATTACCATCTATTTTATACTTTACTGGTACACCACTTATTGTAGGTTGTGCATCTAAAGTAAACGCATTACTCATATCAAAAGTTATAGGTGCTGTTTCATTTGCTCCTAATTGTGCTGCACTTAAATTAAATGTATTAACCTCATTTGCCCATTTAAAATCTGCAGTATCTGTTCCATCACCACTTGAAAATTCACCTGTTCCATTAGAAATTGTAAAACTATTTATTTCATCTGGTGCAGTTGGCTCAATTGATACTCCTGATACAGTATCACTATTACCAAATCTAGATATTGGATTATTTTGTGAAGCACTTGCATAATTTGTATTAGTATATTGATTTTGTGATTGTGTTCCTCCACCTAATACTAGACCTTCTGCATTACTTCCATTCATAAGTAATGAATCATACTGGCTCATTCCTTGTGATAGTATTTTATATTGTTCGCTTCCTGTCGCAATTGGTTGATCAAATTTAATATAATCATATTGAATTGCTGTTCCATCATTTTTTCCTGAAACAGGTTGGAATCCATAATTCATTTCAAAATCTTTGTTAGTTTTATATGTTCCTGTTTTTAATATAACATTAAATAGAGGGAGTTTATCTCCTGCCTTAACCATCTGCTCTATTTGATCTGCTGTATAAAATTTAGTATTTGCAATAATTCCTGGAATTTCACTATTTTTTGGTGATGTATTGCTTGTATATCCGTATAATTGCCCTTGGACTATATCATTAGCTAAATTTCCATTAGCACTTACAGCTGCCATCCCATCTTTTAAAATAGTCGCATCATATACAGTCCCATTAAATGGTGCTCCTTGAGTTATTTTCAAACTATTTGTTATGTCTAATTTAGAATTAGCATCAACAACCATATTAGGTATTATATTAAATGTACCTGACCCTGGTACTTGTAAGTTAATGTTTGAATTCCACTGTTTTGAATAAGTGTTAGTATAATTTAAGTTTGAAACGCCTTCATAATTATTAGGAACATCCATACTAACAACACTTATTTCAGGTGTTGCTGTCATACCATTTGAATTATAATTTTTTACAGTCACATTAAATAAAGCTCTATTAGGTGCCAATTCACTTGGAACAACTGTATAAGTATCTGTTGATGGATTATAAGTAACCCCTTTACATGGAGTATAATTAAATGAAGCTGTATCTGCATTTGTTAATTTAATCTGATAACTTTTTGGTGCAAAATTAGGAAAATTACTAGAGTTATATTCTTCTCCTGCTGCACTGTTTCCTAATGAACTTGTATTTATACTACTTATTATTTGATAACTAGCATCTTTTGGATTTGAACTTGTAGATGTATTTACCCCTGTAAAATTAAAATTATAATTATGATTATAATTAGTAGCAATTTTATAAGTTGGTACATTTAAATCCTTAGTGTATTCTTTACCATTTACTAAAAAGTGAATTTGTAAATTTGGGTTTAAAACCTGTTTCCAATCTCCAGTTCCAAATGTTATACTTCCATTTAACGCCATATTACCAGTAGATTCTCCTGATAAAGGATTAAAACTTGTTGAGGCATTAAAATTAGCCTGATCATTTTGGTCTGATGTGCCATCTGGTGTAATATCTTTCGCATCTTTATTAGCATTTATAGCTGTTGATGTTGGATTTCCTGTAATCCATACTTTAGATATTGGTTCTGCTTTACCATTAAGTGTTTTAACACTTATTGGAACAGAATAATTTACAACTGTTCCTGGAGTTATTATTCCCGCATCTAAATCTGTTTGTGCTGTAGGTGTATAAGCTTCAGCACCTGTCACATAAGGCTCTCCTGTCATAGGTGTAACTTGTATATTTCCTATATCAGCAACAATATTTCCCATAGTTACATTTTGTGAATTTTGCACAACCATGAATTGTCCTGGATATATAGCTTTTTCTTTAACATAATTTATATATTTATTTTTATTTTCAATTTTATAAGATATATTTGTTATATCATTTTTCTGAATAATGACTTTTTTAACCCCGATATTGTTTAATTGTTCATTATTCATAGAATTTAATTCTGTAATTTGATTAGCTGATGTTTGATTTCCTTTTTTCTTTTTTTTATTGTGATGAGTTAAGACTGTATGACTTTGCACAGCAGTAGGCATTGTGTTTGTTGCACCTACGGCAAGAGTACTTACAGCAGTTAAACCTATTGCAATTTTGCTTGTTGTTTTCCTCATATGTTTTCTCCTTATATATAAAATTCTTCATTTGTTTTTAATAAAAATTTAAGCTTTGCTTTTATTATACGCCTTTTTTAAAGTTAAATCCAATTCCAACAAAATTGTACCAAAATAACCCTTTTTTAGTTTTAAAAGGATTCTAAATGTATTATTATTAAAAATAATATTAATTTAATTTAAGAGTCTATTTTAATTTGTTAATTATTTATTGATTTATTAACTCAAAAAAACTGTATTTAAAAGCAAAAAAGCTTCTAAATACAGTTTCTGTATATTTATAATTATTACGTAAACTTACTCATTCTTGTCACCTAGAGGATTAAAATGATAAAGCTTTTTAAAATTACGTGAAATTAAAGATTATAGAACTCTGTAAATGACTTAATTACATTAACATGATCTTCTACTGATCCTAATTCTCTAATTGAATGCATAGCTAAAACTGCTGTTCCCATATCTACAGTTCTTACTGCTAAATGAGCAGCTGCTATAGGTCCTATTGTTGATCCACCTCTAACATCTGACCTATTAACAAACCTTTGTACTGGTACTCCTACCTTTTTACATACCATTTCATAAATTGCTGCACCTTCACTATCTGTTGAATAACTTTGTGATGCTGCACTTTTAATTACAGGACCTTTTCCCATTAAAGGTTTTACTACTGGGTCA
The DNA here is from genome assembly GCA_051656585.1 of Sarcina sp. Taxonomy (GTDB): domain Bacteria; phylum Bacillota; class Clostridia; order Clostridiales; family Clostridiaceae; genus Sarcina. Next base: position 5,560 of record JBOGCE010000025.1, read on the forward strand.
TGTTTTTCTGGTGAATTAGGATGTAGTGCATGAGCTAAATCTGCTGATATTAAGAATGAATTTGCAATAGCTCTAAAGAAATCTTCCTTTCCTCCACCAAGACATAAAACTATTCTTTCCAATACTTCAGTGAAAAATGGAGAATCAGCTCCTTGTTTTGTTCTACTTCCAACTTCTTCATTATCATAACAAAGCATAACATTCACGCCATTTTTAATTTTAGCATCTATTAAAGCTTTTGTTCCTGCCTGTATCATAGCAAGATTATCAAGTCTTCCTGTTGATATAAACTCTTCATTTAGTCCTATAATTGAGCCTTTTTGAAACTCATATGGCATAAGCTCAAAATCTAATATATCTTTAACTTCAACTTTAAGTTCTTTAGCCAAAAGATTTAATAAAAGATTATCCTTTTCTAATTCCTCATTTATTAATGCTATTAATGGTTGAGTGTCTTTTTGTGGATTTATTTTAACACCATTATTAACATCTCTATTCATATGTATAGCTAAATTTGGTATTATCATAACTGGCTTATTTATATTTACTATTTTACTAACAGGTTTTAATGGGTTTTCAGACATTAAAGTTACTCTTCCTGCAAGTCCAAGAGGTCTATCAAACCATGTACTAAGAATTGGACCTCCATAAACCTCTGTATTTAATTTCACATAATGTTTTTCTACTTTTATTTCTGGATTAGGTTTAATTCTAAATCCAGGTGCATCTGTATGAGCTCCTATCATCTTAAAACCGTGTTCTGCAATATCTCCAGCACCAACCTCAAATGCAACAAGTCCACTATTATTTTTTGTCACAAAATATTTGCCACCAACTTCTAAAGACCATTTATCTTCAGCTTTTATTTCTTTAAAGTTTTCTTTTCCAAGCCAAACTTTTAATGTCTCTACCGCATTATAAGCTGTTGGACTTTCATATATAAAATCTATTAATTCATTTGCTATTTGTTTTTTCAAAATAAAATTCACCTCTTCGTTTAAACTCCTATTTATATTATACACTTTATTTAGTTTTTTTTCACATAAATAACAATCTAATATAATACTAAGATCATTCCATGTTTTTTTACTTGGTAAAATCATAAATAATAATTCTATTTTACAAACAAAATTAAGGTTACTATGTTCATATTAAACATAATAACCTTAGTAAAAACTATATTAATTTTATATATTCTTTAGAAACATAAGCAGTATTTGATTTAGAAGATTTTATTCTATACCAACCACCTACTTCTCCTATAATTTCAACATTTTCATTATTTCTAAGATATGTTATTACAGAATATGAAGTACCTGGACCTGTTCTAACTCTTAAATTAGAAGTAATCCCTGTTACTTTTCCTTTTTTAGTAACTGGCTTCTCATTAGTATTTCCACCTACACCAGAATCTAAACTATTTACTTTAACATATTTAGCACTAACAAAACCTGTTTTTCCATTAGGTATCGTGACATTGTACCATCCATTTTTTTCTGAATTTATCTTTAATTTAGTGTTATTTGTTATACTCGTAATAATTGAATAATTTGTTCCTGCTCCACTTCTAACGTTTAATCTACTAGATATTCCTGTAACAATACCTTCTCTTATACCAGAGCCTACATTAGGATTTTCTGGTTTACTGCCATTCCCAGAAACATTATTAGAATTATTTTCTTCAAGTATACTTATATATTTAGAACTAACATATCCTTGTTTAGTAGATCCATTTGCCGTATATTCTACTTTATACCATCCATCTTTTTTCTCACATATATTAACAGCTTGATTATTATATAATGACCCTACTTTGCTAAAATTAGTCCCCGGACCACTTCTTACATTTAAACTATTAGTTATACCCACAACTTTTCCTTTTGCTATAACAGAAGGCTTTTCTGGATTTACAGTTCCACTTCCATCTTCTACATCGGGAGCTATTGGTTTACCATTTTCAAACGTTTTAGCTTGATTTATTATCTTATAAATTTCTTGTCCATAAGTTGCATTACTCTTTGCTGCTTCTGCTAAAGATGGAAATTCATTTTTGTTATATCCCGGATAAGCCCATCGCCCTGCTAGCTCTTCTAAAGATGGCGATATTCCTCTTGTTACTAAATTAAATCTTGGATCAACACATGCTTGTTTTAAGGAATCAGTCGAACCATAAGCCTTTAAATGTTGTACTTGTGCTCTAATCCCTATTCTAGCTGTTGGAAAGCTTTCTTTTGCACCAGATGTTCCTGTTACACCAATTCCTGCAAAATTGTTATCTTTATAAGTCAATTCTCCACCAAATTTAAAATAACCTGTCTCTTTTATAGCTTGTGCAACTACTATATCTGGCCTTACACCTTCTATTTTAGCTTCATCATAAACTGCTACAAGCCATTCATCTAAACTACAAGTTAAAGTATATTTAAATCCATATTTCTCTTGTTGACTCAATAAAAAAGCCTTAAAAGCATTCTTTGAAACTTCTCCATTCCCCATAATACTATGTTTAATAGGAAAAATATCTGAATGACTAGATCTACTAAGCATATCTACTCCATTATAATCCTGTATTTCATTCATAGTATTATTTTCAGCTCTTACTATAACCCCTGTTGAATTAGCTATTGTACCTGTCACTATAGAAGTAGCAATTAACGTATTAATAACTTTCTTCTTCATAAATTCCACCCTTTATTAAATTATAAAATTTTTATAAAACTATCTTTTACATATCCAGTTTTTTTACTACCACTAACTGTATATTCAATCTTATGCCATCCATCTTTGTGATCTAAAACCATCACAACATCATCTTTATTCAAATATCCAACAACTGAATAATTAGTACCTCTTCCTGCCCTCACATTAAGACTAGTACTAACATTTATTACTTTTGCTTTTTTTCCAATCCCTTCGTTACTTGTACCTTGTTCAAGTCTAATATAATCAGCACTTACAAATCCAGTTTTACCATTGTAATTTACGTTGTACCATCCATTATTTGTTTTATAATTCACTTTAACCTTTGCATTTGCTGGTATTCTTGTCACTATACTATGATTCGTCCCTGATCCACTTCTCATATTTAATGTCGAGCCTTTATTAACATTAATAACTACTCCATCTTTATTTACTTGTGTGTTATTATCTGTACTTCCACCAGTATTTCCTCCTGTGTTTCCACCTGATCCTCCTGATGTTTCTACTATTTTGATATAATCTCCACTTACAAATCCAGTCTTTC
>JBOGCE010000026.1:0-75827 GCA_051656585.1 Sarcina sp.
ACTTTACGATAAGACCTTAAATTTAAGGTGAAAAGAAATCTTGAAATAAGAATATTAATAATAAGATGTGGTTTATTGTTCGGTTAAAACGATATTAGTTTTTAATTAAATTCTATAACTACATCATACAAGGGGGACAATAAAATGAAAATAGTAAAAAACTTAGTTAAGAATTTAGATTCTGGTGAGGTAAACTATGAATATTCTTATAAGATAGTTAGTAGTTTATTAAATGGTCAAGAGGTATTTGGTATAGAAGCTGAAAGATTAGACTATAAAGAAAACTTTCTTATTAATATTGAAAGAGAATTTATAAATGTAATTTCTTTTGATCTAAATAAAGTAGAAGAAATGTTTTCTTTGGTTGCAGAATGTATAGTATCACCAATTCATTTGATTGATGTGTTAGGTGAAAAAGTAGATTTATGTATAGAAAATATGTAAAAAGGAGATTTGTTTATAATTAAAACAATTGTAGGATAAAATGATATTAGGGATAGGAACGGATATTATTGAAATACAAAGAATTAAAAAAGCAATTGAACGTAGTGATAAATTTATTGAAAGAAATTTTTCTATAAAGGAAATAGAATATTTTAAATCAAGAAATTTTAAATTTGAAACTATAGCAGGAAATTTTGCAGCTAAAGAAGCAATCAGTAAAGCTATAGGATCTGGATTTAGAGGCTTTGGTTTAAAGGATATTAGTATTTTAAGAAATGATTTAGGAAAACCTTTTGTAGAATTAGAAAATGTTGTGGATGACATAATAAAAAATATTATACCGCAATATAAAATTCATATAAGTATATCCCATAGTAAAGAAAATGCAATTGCATATGCTATTTTAGAAGGTGATAAATAATATGAAACTTTTTGAAGTAGAAGATATTAAATTAATAGATAAATATTGTGAAGAAAACTTGGGGATACCTTCATTACTTTTAATGGAAAATGCAGCAATAAGTATTTTGAAACATTTAGATTTACATATTAACAGTACGTTTACCATTATTTGTGGAGTTGGAAATAATGGAGGAGATGGGCTTGCTCTAGCTAGACACTTATTTGCAAGGGGAAAAATTATAAATCTTTTTATTATTGGAGATTTAGCTAAGGCTACTAAAGATTTTACATATAATAAAAATATTATAGAAAAGCTAAATATACAATTTGAATACCTATCAGAAAATGAAACACTATTAAAATTTACAGAATGTTTAAAAAGTTCTGATGTAATAGTAGATGCTATTTTTGGAATTGGATTAAAACGTGACATTAATGGGATTTTTAAAGAGGTTATAAACATCATAAATGATAGCACTAAAATAGTAGTAGGGGTTGATATTCCAAGTGGAATCGATTCTAATACAGGAGAAGTTAGAGGAGTTAGTACTTACTGTAACAAAACAGTAACTTTTGGGTGTTATAAAAAGGGTATGATAGAAAACATAATATATCCAAGAATAGGAAAGGTTTTCCAAGAAAATGTAGGGATTCCTGAATTTGTATTTGATATATTTCATAAAGGTTTATTTTTATCAACAGCAGATTTTGTGAAAGGAATAATTCCTAAGCGAAAATTTGACGCCCATAAAGGGCAATTTGGAAGAGTTTGTGTAATCGCAGGACAAATAGGTTACACTGGTGCAGCTTATCTTACTACAGAGGCTGCAATAAGATCAGGAAGTGGATTAGTTACATTAGTTACAAATAAGTCTGTACAAGAAGTTCTTTCAACTAAAATTGTAGAATCAATGACTTATGACTACTCTAAAGATGAACATGAGTTTAAGCAGATTTTAGCGAAATCTGATTGTATTGCAATTGGTCCAGGTCTTGGATTGGGTAAAGAAACCTTGTATCTTTTAAAAGAGGCATTAGATAGTAATTGTACAAATATTGTTATTGATGCAGATGCTCTCAATGTTTTAAGTGATAATATGTATTTACTTAAAAATATTAAAGATAAAAAAGTAGTAATAACACCACATCCAGGCGAAATGGCTAGATTAATAAGAAAAGATATTGAGTTTGTTAACGAAAATAGAATTGAAATTTCTAAAAAACTAGCAAAGAAATATAATGTTATAGTTCTTTTAAAAGGACATCATACAATTATAACAGATGGAGAAAAAGTTTTTATTAATTCCACTGGAAATAGTGCAATGTCATCAGGTGGAATGGGAGATTGTTTAACTGGTATAATAGCATCCCTTATAGGTCAAGGAATAGAGAGTTTTAAAGCAACAGTATTTTCAGCATATGTCCATGGCCTTATAGCGGATGAATTGAAAGATGAATTTTATACAATTAGAGCTAGTCAAATTATAGAAAATTTGTCTAGTTATATCAAACGTTTTGAGGAATAACAAAGTTAAGTAATAAAATGTAAAGCAACAGAATAGATATGAATGTAAAGTATTTTGAAATATGGGGGGAATATGAAAAATAAAATTCTTATAGCTGTTGTTATTGTTATTTTATTTATAACTGGAGGACTTGCTTTATATACTAAAAATTTTAATGATAATACTCCTGAAGAGATTATTAGAAAAATTTTAAATTCCGATCAATATAATGTTGATGTAAAGTATAAAGTTAAAAACTCAAGGGGAGAATTTTTAGAGGAAGCTAAAATAAGTCATGAAAATGGTAAGACGAGATTTCTTTTAGAGGATAAAGAACAGATTTTTAGTAAGGATAAGATTAATATCAATTATTTTGAAGGCGACAAAAGATTTGTAGTTGATAGGACTTATGATGAATTTTATAGATTCTTTATAATAAATGAAATTCAAAATTACATGGATGATACGAATACTAAGATGAATATAGACGATAATAAAGTAAGTTTAGAATTTCCAACAGATAGTCTTAATGAAAATTTTAGTAAAGTTAATTTTGTAATTAATTTAGAAAGTAAAGAACCTGAAAATTTGAATATTTATGATTCTAAAGGAAATATACGAGTTGAAGTGAAGTACAGTAACTTTGAAAAACAATAGAGTTTTAATACAATAAGTATATTTTAAGAGGTGTGCTAAATAATGGAAAGTATGAGACCTGTCTGGGCTGAGGTTAACTTAGACGATATAAGACATAATATGAGAGAAATTAAAAAGCTTGTTAAAGACAAAAAAATAATAGGCGTAGTAAAGGCAGATGCTTATGGACATGGAGCTGTAGATGTAGCTCCTGTTCTATTAGAAGAAGGGGTAGATAAACTAGGTGTTGCTGTAATTACTGAAGCTCTAGAATTAAGGAATGCAGGTATAACATCAGATATTATGATATTAGGTTATACACCTTTAACTTTTAGTGATAAATTATTGAAACAAAATATTGAGCAAACTGTGTATAGTCTAGATTATGCTAGAGCATTATCAAGAGAAGCTTTAAAAATGAATGTTAAAGCAAAAATACATATATCTATAGATTCTGGAATGGGAAGAATTGGATTTTTACCAGAAGATTTTGAAGATATTGTTAAAGTTTGTTTACTTCCAGGATTAGAGGTTGTAGGGATATTTACTCATTTTTCAACAGCAGATGAGCAAGATAAGACATATACGTATAAACAATTTGAGATTTTTAAATCAATATGCGATAAGTTAGAAAGTAGAGGAATACATATCCCATTAAAGCATAGCTCAAATAGTGCAGCGATAATGGATTTAAATGATACTTATTTAGATGCAGTTAGACCAGGAATAATAACATACGGATATTATCCATCAGATCAAGTTCAAAAAGAAAAATTAACTTTAAAACCAGCTTTAACACTGAAAACTAATATAGTACATATAAAAACTTTGAAAGAAGATATGTACGTAAGTTATGGCAGAAAATTTAAAACTGAAAAAGAAACAGTTGTTGCAACTTTACCGATAGGATATGCAGATGGGTATACAAGGCTATTGAATGGTAAGGCTAATGTAATAATAAGAGGACAATTAGCACCAGTTATAGGCAGTATATGCATGGATCAATGTATGGTTGATGTAACAAATATTAAGGATGTAAAATTAGGTGATGAAGTTATTTTAATAGGCCAAGATAATGGTGTAAAGTTTGATGCTGATGATATTGCTAAGCTCATAGGTACTATAAATTATGAAATAATATGTATGCTTAAGAATAGAGTTCCGAGAATGTATATTGAAAATGGAGAAATATCTAAAGTGAGAAATTATTTATAAAAGTAAGAAATTATTGATAAAAAATAGAAAAAAATAAGAAAAAATTAAAAACAAAGATAGAAAACTTTGACTTTGTGACAAAATGTGTAATATAATTCTAAATACATAAACTCTTTTTAAAAATACATCATATTAAGTAAGGAGAGGATCTAATGTCACAAAGGGAATTTAACAATAATTTCAAAAAAAACATAAAAGAGTGTCAATTAAATGGTGATAGTTTAATATCATATAATAAAGAGATGTTAGATATGATGAAACAAGGTTATCAGCAAATGGGAGAAATTAATCTTGAATTTGCTAATGAGGCTTGTTTGAGTGAATTTGAAGATAGTGTATATTATGAGATGTGGCTTTGCGGAGTGTGATATATAAATGACAAATGTAAATGTAAAAAGAGGAGATATCTTTTATGCCGATTTAAGCCCAGTTGTTGGTTCAGAACAGGGGGGGATTAGACCGGTCATAATAGTTCAAAATGATATAGGGAATAGGTATAGTCCTACAGTTATAGTTGCGGCTATAACATCTCAGATAAATAAGGCTAAGCTACCAACACATGTAGAAATTTCATCTGAAGAGTATGGATTAAATAGAGATTCGGTAGTGCTATTAGAGCAAGTCAGAACTTTGGATAAAAGAAGACTTAAAGAAAAAATAGGACATATGACTGAAGAAGACATGAAAAAAGTGAATAAGGCTTTACTTATAAGTTTAAATTTAGATTTAAAATAAACTTATGAAGAGTAACTTGTTTTTTAGGACAAGTTACTCTTTTTTTATTAATTTCATAAAAAAATATATATTTTATGATTAATTTAATTATTTGTTAGGCTGTTAAGAGAATTTTTGAATTTAAAAATATTTTTGTGTAAATAATTTCATAAAGTTTGAGTTTTAAATAGTATAGCTAAAAAATCCGTATTATGTTATTAATAGTGCTAAGTATTAACATTTAAAATAGTATTTTGAATGCTGAGTTGTATTAATGCAAATTTAAGGTAGTTAATAGTTGATTATTAGAATAGTCTAATTAATATAAAGAATATGCTAAAACTTCAATAAAAAACAAAAAGTTAAACACAATAAGTGAGAAATATAGAAAAAGTATGAAGAATATGATAAACTGTAAAAGGTAAAAATAAAAGTATTATTTCATTTAAATTATGAATTACTCATAGGAGGATTAATTATGAATACTAAAGTGGAAGAATTACAAAACATAGCAACAGTCATAAGAAAAGACATAGTTACTATGTTAACTGAATCAGCGTCAGGGCATCCAGGTGGATCTTTATCAGCAGCTGATATAGTTACAACATTATATTTTCATGAAATGAATGTAGATCCTAAAAATCCTAGGGATCCAAATAGAGATAGATTTGTTTTATCAAAAGGTCATGCAGCACCAGTTTTATACAGTGCTTTAGCTAGAAAAGGATTTTTTGATCCAGCTGAATTAATGACTTTAAGAAAAATAAACTCAAATTTACAAGGTCATCCTAATATGAATGATGTTCCAGGAATAGATATGTCAACAGGATCACTTGGTCAAGGTGTATCAACAGCAGTTGGAATGGCGATTGCTGGAAAACTTGATGAAAAATCATATAGAGTATATTCAATTCTTGGAGATGGAGAATTAGAAGAAGGTCAAGTATGGGAAGCAGCTATGTCAGCAGCTCACTATAAACTAGACAATTTAACAATTTTTGTTGATTTTAATGGATTACAAATAGATGGAGATATAACAAAAGTTATGAGTCCACTTCCAATAGATAAAAAATTTGAAGCTTTCAATTGGCATGTAAAAGTTATAGATGGACATAATTACGAAGAAATAATAGCAGCTATAGAAGAAGCTAAAAATACTAAAGGTCAACCAACTTGTATTGTTTGTAAAACAGTAAAAGGTAAAGGTGTTTCATTTATGGAAAACCAAGCTGGATGGCATGGTGCTGCTCCAAGTAAAGAGCAATGTGAACAAGCAATAAAAGAATTAGGAGGAAACAAATAATGGCTAAAATTGCAACAAGAGAAGCTTACGGAAAAGCTTTAGTAGAATTAGGAAAAGTTAATGATAAGGTAGTTGTTTTAGATGCGGATCTTTCAAAATCAACAAAAACAGCTGACTTTTCAAAAGATTTTTCAGATAGATTTATAAATATGGGAATAGCTGAAGCTAATATGATGAGTGTTGCAGCTGGTATGTCTACATGTGATAAAATACCATTTGTAAGCACATTCGCTATGTTTGCTGCAGGAAGAGCATTTGAGCAAGTTAGAAACTCAATTTGTTATCCTAGATTAAATGTAAAAATATGTGCTACACATGCTGGTTTAACAGTTGGAGAAGATGGTGCATCACACCAATCAGTAGAAGATTTAGCTTTAATGAGAGCTATACCAAACATGACAGTAATTTCACCATCAGATGCTGTTGAAACAGAAGCAGTAATAAAAGCTATTGCTGAATATAATGGACCTTGCTATGTAAGACTTGGTAGAGCTGGTGTTAATGTAATAAATGATAATCCTAGCTACAAGTTTGTTATAGGAAAAGGTGTTGAGCTTAGAAAAGGAACAGATGTAACAATAGTAGCTACTGGAATAATGGTTGATGAAGCTTTAGCTGCTGAAGAAATCTTAAAAGCAGAGGGAATTAGTGCTAATGTTATAAACATACATACATTAAAACCTTTAGATAATGAATTATTAGTTAAAGCTGCTAAAGAAACTAAGGCTATAGTAACAGCTGAGGAACACAATGTTATTGGTGGACTTGGATCAGCTGTTGCTGAAGCTTTAACAGAAGTTTATCCAGTTCCAGTAATTAAAGTTGGAGTACAAGATACTTTCGGAGAAAGTGGTAAACCAGCAGAATTAATGGAGAAATACGGATTAACAGCTGCTAAAATAGTAGAAGCTGCTAAAAAAGCTATTTCAATGAAATAGAAAATAATTCATATATAAATAAATGATAAATATAACAGTATGATTTTTTTACCATACTGTTATATTTTTTTAAACTAATACAAAAATACATAAATTTAAGGTATAATACAATAGTCTAAAAATGTAAGACAATGTAAGTTGTAATAGATATGGTGGAAATGAGGGGGAGAATTTTTGGATAAAAGTACTGTAAAAAGGTATTTATTAATCACTATAGGAGTAATCCTTTTAGCTATTTCGTTACAATTTTTTTATTATCCAAACAATATTGCAGCAGGAGGAGTTTCAGGACTTGCCTTAATCATAAATAGTTATACGGGGATACCACCTGGAATAGTTATGAATCTTTGTAATATAGTTTTATTTACACTTGCATTTATTTTTATTGGCAGAGAATTTGCAGCAAGAAGTATTTATGCTGCATTTGGTACTTCAATTGTTTTAAGTATATTAGAAAAATTATTTCCGAATCCAAATATAACTAGTGATCCTATATTAGCAGTTTTATTTGGTAGTGCTATAGCAGCTTTTGGTATAGCGATTGTTTTTGACCAAAATTCTTCTACAGGAGGAACAGCAATAGTGGCCAAGCTTTTCAATAAATATTTACGAGTTGAAATTGGTAAGGCTCTTTTAATGGCTGACTGTGTAGTCGTTTTACTAGCAATTTGTGCATTTGGTATAGAAAAAGGACTATATGGAGTTCTATCATGTTTTCTTATGGGACTTATGATAGATAAAATAATAGAAGGTTTTAAAGATTGTAAGCAAGTTATGATTATTAGTGCAAAACATGAGGAAGTAAGTAAATATATATTAGAATCAGTTGATAGAGGGTGTACTAAAATTACGGGAACTGGTGGATATTCTAATGAAGATATTACCATTTTATATGTTGTTGTAAATAGAAAAGAATTTATAGACTTAAAGAATAAAGTTAAAAATATAGACCCTAGAGCATTTATTACGGTTAGTGATGCTAAAGAAGTTTTAGGTGAAGGTTTTACAGCTTTAGTAGAAAAGTAAAAATAGTCAATAAGAAAAAAGTTAAACTTTTATATCAAAATATGATATAATGTTTTAGAATAACGGATAATATAAAGAATTGTTGAGATTTTGATTATTAAAAATACTATACATGAAAAATTGTTAGGAGTGTTTAGATGATAGAATTTAAGAATGTCTCTAAGATTTACAATCAAAATGTAAATGCATTAACAAATGTTGACCTGAACATTGATTCAGGAGAATTTGTATTCTTAGTAGGCCCAAGTGGAGCAGGAAAATCTACATTTATAAAAATGTTATTAAAAGAAGTAGAGCCAACTTCAGGTTCAATAATAATGAGTGGAACTGAGTTATCTACAGTAAAAAGAAGACAAATACCTTATTATAGAAGAAAAATAGGAATGATATTCCAAGACTTTAGACTAATACCAACATTGAATGTTTATGAGAATGTTGCGTTTGCTATGAGAGTAGTAGAAGCATCACCAAAGGAAATAAGAAAAAGGGTTCCTATGGTTCTCTCATTAGTAGGATTATCTAATAAGTATAAGATGTTTCCACATGAATTATCAGGTGGAGAACAACAAAGAGTTTCAATAGCTAGAGCTATTGTTAATAACCCACAAGTACTTATAGCTGACGAACCAACTGGTAACTTAGACCCTGAAACAGCTAAAGAAATCATGGCTTTAATTGATGATATCAATAAAGCTGGGACAACTGTAATAATGGCTACACACGCAAAAGAAATAGTTGATGACATGCAAAGAAGGGTTATAGCTATTGATAAAGGTGATGTAGTAAGGGATGAGAAAAAAGGAGGATATGAGGATGAAACCAAATAGTTTTTTATACTTTATATCAGATGCCTTTAAGAGTTTAAAGAGAAATATGACTATAAGTATAGCATCTGTTGCTACTGTTTTAACAACATTAGTTGTTTTCGGAGCATTTTTAATTACTGCAATGAACGTAAGCGTAGCTGTACAAGGTGTTCAAAATAAAGTAGAGATAAAAGTATTTTTAAATAATGATATAACTCCAGCACAACAAAGTGCCGTAGAAGCAAAAATAAAAAGTGTACAAGGAGTTAAAGAAGTAAGTTATGAAACTAAAGCGCAAGCGCTTGCTAACTTTAAACAACAATTTGCTAATGATCAAGAAATATTAGCAGGATATAATGAAACAAATAACCCATTACCAAATTCATTTGTGGTCAAGCTTGATCAACCAACAGTAGCAGATGCTGTTCAACAAGCTTTAACACCAAATAATACGTTGATGCCTGGTATTAACCAAATTGGTAATGATCAACAAGTAATTCAAACAATTTCATCATTTGCTAATACAGTTAAATGGGTGGGATTAATATTATTTATCATTCTTATAGGAGTATCTTTATTCTTAATTATTAACACTATTAAGATAACTGTATATTCAAGAAGAAGAGAAATAGGGATTATGAAATTTGTTGGAGCTACAGACTGGTTTATTAGATGGCCTTTTGTTATAGAAGGTATCGTAATCGGGCTTATAGGATCAATTTTATCGGTAGGAGTTATCTATGGTGGATATGCAGCTTTATTTAAATCTGCTATAAAAGCTGGAGGATTCTACGCAATGGAATTTATCCATCCAACAGAAATTCTTGCAGTAGTTGCAGTACCATTTATAATAGCAGGTATATTAATTGGTGCTGTAGGTAGTATAATTGCATTAAGAAAGTTCTTAGACGTATAGTTTTAGAATATAGTATATAATAGGCTTAAAATACTTACAATGTATAATATATAGTAAAGTATTTTAAGCTTTTTTTTTACAATTAGGGGTGAATTGAATGAAGGAATTTAAGGGGAAAAATAATAAGGGGTATATGAAATCATGGAATGTAGTGTTATTAACAGTAGGGTGTTCTACAGTTACGTTAGCATTAGGTAATAGACTTACAGCAAAAGGACTTTTACCAATGACTATAAATGCAGATTTGAATAAATCTTTTGCTAATGTTAAAAATATAGATGCATATGGAGATTTATTCGCAATAAGGGATCAAATATATAAATATTATGATGGTACAATTGATGAGAAAAAATTAGTTGAAGGTGCTATTAAAGGTATGACTATGGGACTTGGTGACCCGTATACATATTATATGAATCCAGATGAATTTAGTAGCTTTATGGAGCAAAATTCTGGAGAATATATGGGTGTAGGTATACAAGTTGGACAAAAAGATGGTCATTTATTTGTTTCAGAACCTGTTGAAGGTGGTCCTGCTGATAAAGTGGGAGTTTTAGCAGGAGATGTTATAAAAGCTATAAATGGAGTACCTATTATGGCTAAAGATATGGATAAAGCTGTGAATATGTTAAAGGGGAAAGAAAAAGCTGATATTAAGTTGACATTAGATAGAGAAAGTAGAGGACAATTTGATGTAGTGGTTACTAGAGATGTTGTTAAAACTATTAATGTTAAAGGTGAAATGTTAAAGGACGATATAGGATATATAAAGATAAGAGCTTTTGAAGAAAATGTTGCTAAAGATTTTAATACTATGTTAGAGCAATTTAAAGCACAAAATATGAAAGGTTTAATCCTTGATTTGAGAGGAAATCCGGGAGGATATATGAGTGAATGTGTAGGTCTTGTTTCTAATTTTATAAATAAAGGTGAAACAATTGTATCTACAGTTGATAAATATGGAGAAAAGGAAAAGAATTTATCTATAGGGGGAATAGGACAAGGATTACCACTTGTAGTTTTAATAGATGGTGATTCGGCATCTGCATCGGAGGTTGTTTCAGGAGCAATAAGAGATTATGGAGTTGGAACTTTAATAGGTGAAACAAGTTTTGGAAAGGGCATTGTACAAATTCCAGTGGAACAGGGAAATGGGAGTGCTTTAAAGGTTACAATATCAAAATATTACACTCCTAAGGGAGAAAATATACATCAAAAAGGAATAAAGCCTGATATAGAGGTTGCATATCCAGATGAATTAAAACAAAAGCCTTATAATAGAGCAGAAGATCCACAATTTAACAAGGCGGTAGAAGTCATTAAGGGTAAAATGAATTAGGAGTTTATGGTGAATGGGGATTTATGAAATTGTATTAGAATATGCTCAAATGATAATGAATCCAATCTTTTTTATAGGATTTATTTTGTATGGATTACATTTTTATAAGCATAATAAGAAGGTACAAAATGGTCAAGAAATATTTATAAAGGGAGAAGTGGAAACTTCTCTCTATTTAACAGTATCAGCATTAGTTTTTAGCTTTTTATTTGGTTTTCTTATTTTTTTTATGTTTAAAATAATTAATAAAAATATAGGGATAGAAACAGAATTAATTATGATGTTCATAATGGCAATGGGATTAAAGTTTTTTTCAGTTAGATTTATGTGTTTTTCATATTCAGGAAGTTTTATATGTGGAGTATTACTTTTATTAGGAAAAGTTGCACCAAGTATAAATTTGCAAATAGAATTTTATGAGCGAGCAAGTTTTATTTTAATATTAGTGGGAATAATACACTTTATAGAAGGGCTTTTAGTCGTTTTAGATGGGGCTAGAGGTGTTACATATTTTAGAAGAGATATAGATGGCGAAATCTATGGAGGTTTTGGGTTATATAGAAGGTGGTTTGTACCGATTTTATCTTTCTTTACATACATAGGATATAGTTCTACAAGTTTTACTATGCCTAAAAAAGATAAGGTTAGATATTCAGGAGGAGCAATTTGCACTTATGGGATACTTCTTATTATAGGAGCAGTAGTTTCAAGAGAATCCTTTTATCTTTTACTTTTGGCAATATCATTTATGTTTGCAGGACATGAATTTATGATTAAAATTATGTTTGAGAATGAATTTTCTAAAGAAAAAATATTTGTGTCTAATGATGGCATTAGTGTATTAGATTGTGTAGAATTTGGCGAAGCTAAAAAGTATGGAATTGAGTCGGGGGATAAAATAACTCATGTAAATAATGTTAACACAAATGATATGAATTATCTTTTTAAAGTTCTAGAGTCGTGCAATGGGAAACTTAAACTTACTGTTAAAAAATTTGATGGAAAAATTAAGGATTATACATTAAAATTAAATAGTATAGAAAATTTAGGATTAATACTTGTACCTACAAGTAAACCTAGAATTGGAGATACTACATTTGATGATTTTAAAAAAAGCTTAGATAGAGAAATGTCTAAAATTTGATATATGAAATAAAGGCCAGCTAAAATTTAGCTGGTTTCTTTATAAACGTAGACTAGAATCAGATAAAGGTTTACTTTATTTGGGTGAGTTCTACGTCATTTAAAAGTAGTGATTTTTAAAAAAGGCTATTTATATAGATAGATAGAAATTTAGAAATTTTCTACTAGTGAAGGAGTTGTAAGAATGGAAGAGTTAAGAATACATTCAAAATTTAAACCAATGGGAGATCAACCAAAGGCGATAGAAAGTTTAGTAAATGGTATTAATAAGGGACTTAAGGGACAAACGCTTTTAGGTGTTACAGGTTCAGGTAAAACTTTTACTATGGCTAATATAATAGAAAAAACTCAAAAGCCAACGCTTGTGTTAGCACATAATAAGACTTTAGCAGCACAATTATGTTCAGAGTTTAGAGAATTTTTCCCAAACAATATAGTTGAATATTTTGTTTCTTATTATGATTATTATCAGCCAGAAGCTTATATAGCACAAACAGATACTTTTATAGAAAAGGATGCTTCTATAAATGATGAAATAGATAAACTTCGTCATTCAGCAACAGCAGCATTATTGGAAAGACGAGATGTTATTATTGTTGCATCTGTGTCATGTATATATGGATTAGGAAATCCAGAAATGTATAAGAGTCTTACAATATCATTAAGACCAGGGATGATAAAAGATAGAGATGAAGTTATAAGAAAACTTATAGATATACAATATGAAAGAAATGATATTGATTTTGCAAGAGGAACTTTTAGAGTTAGAGGTGATATTCTTGATATTATTCCTGCAAATTCATCAGAAATTGGAATAAGAGTAGAGTTTTTTGGGGATGAGATTGATAGTATAAAAGAATTTGAAGTTTTAACTGGTAATATAGTCGCAAATAGAAAACATATAGCAATTACTCCTGCATCTCACTTTGCAGCATCAGAAGAAACTTTAAAAAGAGCTATAGTAGAAATTGAAGCAGAACTTGAAGAGAGGCTTAAAGAGCTTAATGCAGAAGATAAATTATTAGAGGCACAGAGATTAAAACAGAGAACTAATTATGATATAGAAATGATTAGAGAAATGGGATATTGTCAAGGGATAGAAAACTATTCAAGAATATTAGATGGAAGACCAGCAGGAACACCTCCAGAAACTTTATTAGATTATTTTCCAGATGATTTTTTAATGTTTATAGATGAAAGTCATGTTACTCTTCCACAAGTTAGAGCTATGTATGGTGGTGATAGTTCTAGAAAGCAAAATTTAGTTGAATATGGATTTAGGCTTCCATCAGCGAAAGATAATAGACCATTAAAGTTTACTGAGTTTGAAAATAAAATAAACCAAGTTGTTTATGTTAGTGCAACTCCTGCCGATTATGAAATAGACCATTCTGAAAATATAGCAGAACAAATTATAAGACCAACAGGACTTCTTGATCCAGTGATAGAAGTAAGAAGCTCACGAAGTCAAGTTGATGATTTATATGCAGAAGTTCAAAAGATAACAGCTAAGGGATTTAGAACATTAGTTACTACTTTAACTAAAAGAATGGCAGAAGATTTAACTAAATATTTTAAAGAACTTGGAGTTAAGTGTACTTATATGCACTCTGATATAGATACTGTTGAGAGAATGAAAATTATAAAAGAACTTAGAACAGGAGAAGTTGATGTACTCGTAGGAATAAACCTTTTAAGGGAAGGATTAGATATTCCAGAGGTTGCACTTGTTGCAATTCTTGATGCAGACAAGGAAGGCTTCTTAAGATCAGAAACATCTCTTATACAAACAATAGGTAGAGCAGCAAGAAACTCAGAAAGTAGAGTCATAATGTATGCAAATAATATAACACGTTCTATGGAAAAGGCTATGAAAGAGACTGAAAGAAGAAGAAAGTTACAACAAGAATATAATGAAGAGCATGGAATAACTCCTACGACTGTAACTAAAGCAATAAGAAATATTCTAGAAGTGTCAGAGGAAATTATAGCAGAAGAAAAAACAGCATATGAAATTATTAAAGAAGAGGCAGATGATAAAAATATTCCAATAGAAGACTTAATTGTTAAGTATGAAAAAGAAATGAAAGAAGCGGCAAAACAAATGCAATTTGAAAGAGCTGCACAACTTAGAGATTTAATTATAGATTTGAAAAAGACTATGGAAGATTAATATATTAAAACAAGCTATTCTTAGTATATATGCTTAGAATAGCTTGTTTAATTTAAGTTTTAATAAACATTTATTTTATCAAAAACTGAAGTATCATCAAGATTTGTTGGTGAATTAGTTCTATCATAAATTTCTAAAGCAGCTTGATATGTTATAGCTACTATTTGAGGTTGTATGAAGAATAAAGCAAGACCAAATGTAGCTGAAACTAATAGAAAATATCCTATTAATGAGAATATTAATTTAAAATAGTAACCAAAATTTGAAAAAGTACTTTTCCAGCCATATTTAAAACATTCTACAAATTTTGCATTTGGTTCATGTATAAGTTTTATACCTATATTGTGCATTGGAGCCATAAGAAATTCATATACAAGTAAGAATATAGGTAAAACTATTAAAAATATAGGTACTATTATAAGTATGTCATTAGATGCTACAACTAAAGAAAACATAATCATGATAATAGGTACACATGCAATGAGTAGTGGGATTCCAATAATGAATGAATGTATTACTGATAAAAATACATATTTAAAAATGTTATTAGTTGTTATGTTAGAATCAGAAAAATTTTTCTTATCAAATAGTGATTTAGTATATGTCAATAAGACAAAAGTTCCTAAAAAAATTAAAACTGAAGATGTTAGAGTATATTTACTTAAGATTATTGACGGAAGAGAAATTACCAAAAAATAAAAGAATAAAAGCTTCCAATAATTTTTTCCTGAGATTGCTGTTTTAGCAATTTTTTTTGTTAATATATGATTCAAAATATTTATCCCCCTTAAAGACTTAATGATTTAATTATATAAGTGGAATATAAGCATAGTTTAAATAAAGTAATAATTTTATGTAATATTTAATAGTTCGCAAACTAACAATTTATTAGAAAAACAAATAACTTATAGTGTATAATGGAAGAATATACAAAAGATTAAATTTAAAAGATTAAGTTATGAGGTGTTTTTATGAAAAATTTTATAGAAGTAAATTGTGTCAGAAAAAATGATGAATTTTTAATAACTATAGCTAACGAAGGCAAGGAGTTTGAAATATTATATTCAGAGAAACCTGAAATTTCTAATGATATGAAAAGTCTTGGCAAGTTTAGTTCTTCAGAACTAGAAATAGCTGATCCTATACTTGGAAAAAGAACTTATTTTATAGCTAGAATGGATGGATTTGAAGATGAAATATTTGCAGAAAGAAAGTTACCACTTAAAGGTGCTTGCAATTTTAGAGATTTAGGTGGATTTAGAACTGCTGAAGAAAAAAGAGTGAAGTGGGATAAATTTTATAGATCAGACGCTTTAAATGTTTTAACACAAAGTGATATAAAATATTTAGAGGATTTAGGTTTAAAAGGTATATTAGATTATAGAGCTACAGCAGAAGCAGAAGCAGAGAAAGATTTAGATATTAAAGGAGCTGAATACTTTAATGTGCCAGCAATGAAGTTATTAGAAGAAGAAAATGATAGCTTAAAAGGTAATTTTAATATGGAATTTTTAATTAAAAATATAGATAAAATACCTCAGTTAAGTAATCCTGTAGAGTTTATGGTTGATGGATATAAGGCAATGGTTTTTGAAAATAAAGCTTTTAAAAAATTAATTGAACTTATGGTTGAGAATAAAGATGTTCCTTTTGTACAACATTGTAAATCAGGAAAAGATAGAACAGGCGTTGGGTCAGCACTAGTATTGTTATTATTAGGTGTATCACTTGCAGATGCTAAAAGAGATTATCTTTCAAGTAATGATTACAGAAAAGAATATAATGATACTATAAGAGCGAAATTTGGGGAACTTATGAAGCTTGAACGTGGAGAAGAAATTTTTAGTTTTATGATGGAAGTTAAAGAAGAATATTTTGATGCTGTTATAGAACAAATAATGAGTAAATATAGTTCATTAGAGGAATATTTTGAAAAAGAATTTGGATTAGATGGAAAGAGTATTGAAAAATTAAAACAAGAATATTTATATTAAAAATATATTAGATGAGGTGAAAAAACTCTCTTTATATTGAATAACTTTTAGATTAAGTTATTTGATGTAAAGAGGGTTTTTCTTTTTTTTTATGATATTTGTTACTCAAAAGCATAAAATTAAGAAAATTTTAATAAATTTGTTATAGAGTGCTAATAAAGCTTATTTTAGAAAAAATATAAAATGACGAAAATTAACTTGATTGGTAAAAATATATAATGTAAAATAATGTAATATATAGCTTTGTTTAGCAGAAAGGGTGGAGAAAATGAACTTAGAAAATAACAAGAAAATAATTATAGGCATAGTATTTAGTATAGGATTTTTAATTATTTCTTTAATAGTAATGATGAACTTTGGAGGCGACAAAGCAATGGTAAATAATAAAGATAATAGTGCTAATATATTAAAAAATGAAATTGAATCTAATTTAGATGAAGAGGTAGTTGATGTTTTTAGTATAGTAAAAAATAATGTTAATGATTTAGTTATTTTATGTAATAAAGATATTATGCTTGGTGAAACTTATATTCCAACAGATTTAGTTATACCAAAAGTTCCTTTGACACACGACAAAAAAGCTCAACAAAGTCAATTAAGAAAACCAGCAGCAGAAGCTTTAGAAAGAATGTTAGGTGATGCTAAAAAAGTAGCGGGATTAGAAGAAATGTATTTAGTTAGTGGATATAGATCGTATGATTATCAATATAATATTTTTCATACTTCTATGAAAAATAGAGGAAAAGAACATACAGAAAAATATATGGCTAAACCAGGTCATAGTGAGCACCAAACAGGACTTACAGCTGACATTTCAACTAGAGGAATGGGATTTGATTTAACAGAAAGTTTTGAAAACACAAAAGAAGGACAGTGGTTAGCTAATAATGCACATAAATATGGCTATATTTTACGTTATCCAAAAGATAGAATAGAAACTACAGGATATGCTTATGAACCTTGGCATTTTAGATATGTTGGAACAGAAATAAGCACATATATGTTTGAAAATAAATTAGTATTGGAAGATCTTTATGATTCTTTAAATGATGAATTAAACTCAGTGGGATAAATATATGGGAGCGTTTGTTGTTTAGCTAAAGTTAGATAACTTACATTTATATTTTCACCTAAAGAGGGGAAGAAAGTTCTTAAGTCGATTGAAATATGAAAAAAGACATGCATACAGCATGTCTTTTTTCGTATTTTAAGTTAGTATCTATATAAATGAAATACTAACTATAGCTAATTATTTTAGCTGTTAGATGAAATTACAAGACCATTTAAATTGATTTTGCATATATCTAGAAATTATACTTATTTAGCATGTTTTCTATATTCTAAGAGTGCAAGTGATACAGCTCCAAGAACTCCTGCATCTGTTCCTAATTTAGCATGAACAATTTCACAGTTATCACTCATAACTTTAAAGTTTCTTCTTTTAACAACTTGTTTAACTTTTTCAAATATTCTATCACCAGCGTTAGAAACACCACCACCAATTATAACCATTGAAGGATCAAACATAGTGATAATATTTGCAATACCTATTCCAAGATAGTTTAAAGCTGAGTCTATGATTTCATTTGCTAATGAATCACCTTTATTGGCTTCTACAAAAACTTCGTAAGAAGTAATTTTATCGTATTGTCTTAATGATGTTTCAATTTTACTTTCAACAGCTTGACGAGCTTTTTTTGCTATTGCTGTACCAGATGATAAAGCTTCAAGACATCCAAAGTTACCACATCCACAGATAGGGCCATGAGGATCAAGAGTCATATGTCCAACTTCTAAAGCATTTGCAGTTGCACCTCTATATAATTCACCGTTGACGATAGCTCCACCACCGACACCAGTACTAACTGTTACATAAACTATATTTTCTTTTCCTTTTCCAGCTCCTAATACATATTCACCAATAGTAGCAACGTTTGCATCATTATCTAAATAAACATCTACATCAAAAGATTTTTTTAACTCACTAACTATTTGGAAGTTAGAGAATGGTAAGTTTGGACTAGCTAATATTGATCCAGCTTCTAAATCAAGAACTCCAGGTGAACCTATACCAATACAAGCTATTTCATCAAGAGTAGATTTTCCTTCTACAATAACTTTTTCAATAGAGTTTACTATGTTTTCTATAACTTTTTTTTCTCCAAGTTCAGCCTCTGTTGGAACAACAAATAAGCTTTGAACTTTCCCGTCAAGATTCGCAATTGCAGTACTTATTTTTGTACCGCCAAGGTCAATACCAATAACATACTTTTTCATAAATAACACCTCTTATATTTGAATTACTAAATTTAATTATTTTAATTATGCAATTTCTTGGTTGATATTATTTGCAGAATGATTTTTGAATTTTAATTTTCCTGCACCTATTATTATACAGGCTACTATTGCAGAAGCAAGAGCTAATGGGAATAATAAATTGTGATGACCACTACTTAATAAATGACCACCCACTTGATTTCCTATTATTTGAGGTATACAAAGGAATACATTATTTATACCCATATACTCACCTAATTTTTCCTTAGGAGCAACATCTGGGATTAATGCATAAAATACAACTTGTAATATAACAAAGCCTATACCAGATAATAGTGTAAATACCCAAAGCATTGAAAGTGAAAATGCAAAAATACCAACTAAGAATCCTATTCCGTATATAGCACAAGCTATAAATAAAATTATTTGTTTATTAGATCTATCACACCATAATCCTATAAAGAATGATAGAATAAGTCCCATAAATGTGAATACAGTAAGAGCAATACTAACTTCTTGGCTTGTAAATCCAACTACTTTTGTGAAGTATGGTATCATGTATGGCATTATAAGTCCATAACCAAGATAGAAGAAGAAAGCAGTCATAAAAACTCTCATTGCAGCACTATTTTTTAAAAAATCTAAGCTAAGTTTTGATGGTTTTTGAAACTTAGAGTTATCTTCCTTAATAAGAGCCATTGCTATTAGTGTTGGTACTAATAATAATATTAATACTAAAATAAATGGGTAAAGATGATTATTATTATATAAATCCACGCCAAATAAGAAGAATATTACTCCTCCAAGAGACATTAGAAGTTTTCCCCAACCGTTAACAAGACCAATTTGATTTTTTTCAACTGATTCTGGCATCAATGAAAAATATGGACCAACATAAAAGTTTACAAGCCCATAAAGTAAAGTAGCAAATATAAACATATATATATATTCTGTTGATAGTCCAAGAGCTAATAATGAGATAGAAGCTAAAATAGTTCCGAGAATAACCCAAGGTTTTCTTTTTCCCATTTTACTAGTAGTTCTATCACTTATTATACCTGCTATGTAGGGCATAAAAATACCTGTGATTGGTGCCATCATAACTATGTTTCCTATTGCAGTTGCAGATGTTGTTGTAGTTCCTATTAACATAGGGATTACAGTACTATTCATATTCCAAATAATTCCGATACCCATACTAGGTAATGCAACTAAAAAAGGAATCCACATATTTCTTTTTTTTGATGATTCCATTATAATTCCTCCTTAAATTGGGCAAACGTTTTCACGATTGCCGTGTGTATTTATACATTACAGGATTAAATTTATCTTTGCAAAAAAGTTTAATTAATAATATAACAATAAATATGACATAATAATTTATTAATGATGTCAAAAATATAAAAAAAATTAAAAGTTATATTATAGGTAATATATTTTTTTTACAAAGTTAAAAAAATGTATAATTTATTAATAAAGAGGAAATTATAATAAAGTTTTTTAAAGTAATTGCTAAAATCAATAGATTTTAAAATTAACAAAACCATTTTTAAATATGAAATGAGTTGTATCACTAAAGTTTTATTCACTATAAGTTGGAATAATTAGCATTGATACAACTCATTTTGATAGCAAGTGTTTCTAAAACTCATTGACTAAGAGTTCAAGAAACACTAGCCATTAAATTATTTTAAAGAAGAGCTTTTCTAAGTTCAGCTGGTGATTTTGGTGATAATAATCCAAATGGAATATCAAATACAGTTTTAGCTCCTGTAACACCTTCGCTAGCTAATCTATAAATAGCTCTAGCATAAGCTACAAGAACACTTGAAGTGAATTCTGGATTACTTTCAAGATCAAGTGAAAATTCGATTTTTTGTTTAGTGTTTTCACCTGTAACACCAGTTCTTATAACAAATCCACCATGAGGAATACCAGCATGGTTAGCTTGTAATTCTTCGTTTGATATGAAGTTAACTTCTGTATCGTATGGTTCAAAGTAGTCAGGCATAGTAACTATTTCTCTTTCTATTTGTACTTTATCTGCTCCATCTTCTGCAACAACATAACATACTCTAAGATGTTTTTCTCTAGCTGTTAGTTCTGGATTTTCTCCATTTCTAACTCTTCCTAAAGCATCTTCTTTAGGTACAGTATATTGTCTAGCATCAAGAACACCATTGATTCTTCTTATAGCATCTGAGTGACCTTGGCTTACACCTTTTCCCCAGAATGTATAGTCTGTTCCTTGAGGTAGTACACAGTTAGCCATTAATCTATTTAATGAGAATAGACCTGGATCCCAACCAACTGACATAAGTCCTACTTTGTTAGCACCTTTTGCAGCTGCATCTAATTTTTCAAAATACTGAGGAATTTCGTTATGATTATCGAAACTATCTACTGTATTAAATAATTTTACGATTGCAGGTCCTTGTTCAGGAAGGTCTGTTGCAGAACCTCCACAAAGAATCATTACATCAATACTATCTTTATAATCTGCAATATTTGAGATATGGAACATTGGAAGTCCATTTGTCTCTATTTTACTAGGATCTCTTCTTGAAAAGATTCCTGCAAGTTCCATGTCTGGATTTTGTTTTAAAGCACTGACAACACCTCTACCAAGGTTTCCGTATCCGACAATACCTATTCTGATTTTACTCATACATATAGCCCTCCTAAAATTTAAATCTGAATATCATTATTTTAACACAGTAGCCATTAAATAATAACTATTCTAAATCATTTTTCTTAAAATATTAAAAAATAGAGTATTTGATTGGCAAGATTTTTTAAATAATGCTATAAAAAAAATGATTTTGTTTTTGAAAAGGTTTTAAAAAACTTTTGGCGAATATATATATTATAAATATATTATTTATTAGGAGGATTTATTTTGAAAGATTTTATGATTCCAAGAGTTAATATTATTAATAATAGCGAGAAGGAAGTGGGGAATTTAATTTTTCTTTATGAAAATTGCAAATATCCAACAGGGGTTAAGAGAGTAAAGCAAGGAGATAAAAAAGTCGTACAAATACCTAATAAGCATATAAATAAAACTACAGATTTGATGATGATTCATAGAGATAAGGTAGGACATAAAAATAAATATATAATAGAAACAAATTTTGATAAAAATTTTACTGGAGAATTTAATTTAAGTATTTATGATATTAATACTTATGGAGAGTTAAAATATGAAATAAGATGATAATTTTTTATTTTGAAATGTAATCGATTTTAAAAGATAAATATAATCAAAAAAACTTAATTAACAAAGAGGCGGTGTCTAATTTGGCAAAATTAAAAATAGGGAATATACCTTTTATATATCCAATTCCTACAATACTTGCAGGTACAATGCTTGAAGGAAAAGTTAATTATACAACTCTTGGAAATTGTGGGATTATGAGTGTTGATCCAGCTGTAATATATATATCTTCAGAAAAAACTCATTATTTAAATGGTGGAATCAAAAATAATGGTTTTTTTAGTGTAAATATACCTTCTACTAAGTTAGTTCAAAAAACTGATTTTTGTGGACTATTATCAGGACGTAAAGGTGATAAATCTGAAGTGTTTGAAACGTTTTATGGGGAAATAAAAGATATTCCTTTGATAAAAGAATGTCCTGTAAATTTAGTATGTAAAGTTATTAATAATATAGATATTCATGAAATGGAAGTATTTGTTGGAGAAGTAGTAGAAGTTTTCATTGATAAGGAATGTTTTACAGATGATGAGCCAGATACAAAAAAAATTGATCCATTAATATATGCAATGGATAATAATTATTGGAGTATTGGAAGTAAAGTGGGGAATGCATTTTATGATGGGAACAAGTATAAAAACTATGATTAAGCATATGTATAGAAGAAAAGTATTTTGATACTAATAGCATTATTTGAGCTACTGTTTTTTTATACATTTAGAAGTCTATATAAGATATTTATATAAAAAATTAACTAATGAGAAGTTTATTCAAAATCCATTTACCTGTTTAAAATGGATTTTGAACGATGAAGTAATAAGTGATAGTTATTGCGGAAAACACTTAATTATAAAAATTTAGCTTTTGTAATAAAAATTTAGCCTAAAAATATAAAATTTATTATTACTATTTAATAAATGTTTAATATTAGTTAGTTTAATATTAATAAGTAAATGATACATTTAATAGTGAAGTATAATTAGGAGATGTGACTAGAATGAATTGCTTTAAAGATAAAGAATCAGTTGAAAAGTTTTTAAAAAGAACAAAAACTTATGATGGCCGCGTCGCTCTAATTTTGAGAAGTTATCTTAAAAAAGGGGCTAGTGTTGTGAATATCGGTATAAATAATGGAAAGGATTATGAGGTGTTGAGTCAAAACTATGATACTATAGCAGTTGATAGTTCTGAAGACTTTATAAATATTTATAAAGATATAAATAGAAGTGCTGATGTTTATAAGGTTGATGATGTTAAATTAAATTTAAATGCAAAGTACGATTGTATTTTTTCAAATAAGTATTTAAATCATCTTACTTTAGATGAATTACGAGAATCGTTTAAAAATCAAGTTGAAATTTTAAATGATGGTGGAAAAATTTTTCACTTCTTTGGTGAAGGTATTGGTGAACTTCACTTAAGTGGTGTAAAGTTGAATTTATATAATGAAGATGATTTAAGATCTGTTTTACCGGATTCATTAGAAATTGTTAAAATAAGCAAATACTTTTTAGACAATAGATTTAGTTATGTTGTCATTAAAAAGAAATAATAATATTTTATGGTAGTTAAATTAGAGAGTGTAGTATAATATACTCTCTTTTATTTTTATGAATTTTAAATATAAATTTAAGAGATAATATTTTTAAGCAAGACTATTAAATTTTAGAATTAAAATTAAATTTTAATCAAATATATCAAAAGAATTCCTTTAAAATGGTAATGATTTAAAATAAATTGACACTTTTTTAATCGACAATTAAAATGAATAATGACTAACTTTTGTTTTAATTATTAAAACTATAACTTAAAAGGATGTGGAGTCCTGTAGTTAACAGAAGGAGAACTTATCATGAAAGATAAAATTATAGTTAAAGGTGCGAAAGTTAATAATTTAAAAAATGTAGATTTAGAAATACCTAGAGATAAATTAATTGTTTTTACAGGTTTATCAGGTTCAGGTAAATCATCATTAGCTTTTGATACTTTATATGCTGAAGGGCAAAGAAGATATGTGGAATCATTATCTGCTTATGCTAGACAGTTTTTAGGACAAATGAACAAACCAGATGTCGAATCTATAGAGGGATTGTCACCAGCAATTTCTATAGATCAAAAAACAACTTCTAGAAATCCAAGATCTACTGTAGGAACAGTAACAGAAATATATGATTATTTGAGATTATTATATGCTAGAGTAGGTAAGCCACATTGCCCAAAATGTGGGAAGAGAATAACTCAGCAGTCTGTTGACCAAATAGTAGACAAGGTAATGGAGCTTGAAGAAAGAACTAAGCTACAAATTTTATCACCAATTGTGAGAGGTAGAAAGGGTACTCATGAAAAAGTACTTGAAAATATAAAAAAGAATGGATTTGTTAGAGTTAGGATAGATGGTGAGATTTATGATCTTACAGAAGAAGAAATCACTCTTGAAAAAAACAAAAAACATAACATTGAAGCAGTTATAGACAGATTAGTTGTTAAAGAAGGTATAGAAAGACGTCTTACTGATTCTTTAGAGATAGCATTAAAATTAGCAGAAGGTTTAGTTATTATAAATGTTATAGGTGGAGAGGATACACTATATAGTGAACATTTTGCTTGTGCAGAGTGTGGGATCAGTATAGAAGAGCTTGCACCAAGAATGTTTTCTTTCAACTCACCTTTTGGTAAATGCGATTATTGTGATGGACTTGGAACACTTATGGAAATTGATGAAAAATTAGTTGTTCCAGATAGAAAACTTTCACTAAAACAAGGTGCGATAAGTAGCTGGGGCGATGGAAGATTTAAGGATGATTCTTGGACTTTTGCAGTACTAAAAGCACTTATGGAAAAGTTTGATTTTACATTAGACACTCCTTTTGAAGATTTAGATAAAAGAGTGCAAGAAGCTCTTTTATATGGATTAGATGAAAAATTAGTAGTTACATATACTAAAGAAGGAGTTACTAAAAATTATTATCATTCTTTTGAAGGTGAAGTTAATAGTTTAAGAAGAAGATATATGGAATCTAATTCTGATTATATAAAAGAAGAAATAGAAAATTATATGAGTGATAATAAATGCCCTAAATGTAAAGGGGCAAGATTAAAAAGTGAAAGTCTTGCGGTAACTGTTGGAGATAAAAATATTTATGATTTTACAAAATTATCTATAAGAGATGAACTGAATTTCATAAAAAATGTTGAATTTTCTCAAAAAGATCAAATAATAAGTGAACAAATAGTTAGAGAAATTGAATCAAGATTAAGTTTCTTAATTAATGTAGGTCTTGATTATCTTGATTTAGCAAGAAATGCAGGAACTTTATCTGGTGGTGAATCTCAAAGGATAAGACTTGCAACACAAATAGGATCTCAGCTTATGGGAGTATTATATATTTTAGATGAACCTTCAATAGGTCTTCATCAAAGAGATAATGACAAACTTATAGAAACTCTTCATAAATTAAGAGATGTTGGAAATACTTTAATTGTTGTTGAACATGATGAAGATACTATGCGAGCAGCAGATTATATTGTTGATATTGGGCCTGGTGCAGGTGAGCATGGAGGAACAATAACAGCGGTTGGTACTTTAGATGAAATTATAAAAAATAAAAATTCTTTAACAGGAAAATACTTAACTGGTGAGCTAAAGGTTGAAGTGCCAACAGAAAGACGTTTGGGAAATGGTGAATTTATAATAGTTAAAGGTGCAAAAGAGAATAATCTTAAAAATATTACTGTAAAATTCCCGTTAGGTATTTTAACTATGGTCACAGGTGTTTCAGGTTCAGGAAAGAGTACTCTTGTAAATGAAATTTTATATAAGGGTTTAGCTTCTAAAATGAATAAAAGATCTAAATTAATACCGGGTGAACATAAGGAGATTACTGGACTAGAGCATATTGATAAAATAATTGAAATAGATCAAAGTCCAATTGGAAGAACTCCAAGAAGTAATCCAGCGACATATACAGGTACTTTTGATATAATAAGAGAGTTATTTTCTCAAACACCTGATTCAAAGATGAAAGGTTATAAACCAGGAAGATTTTCATTCAATGTGAAAGGTGGAAGATGTGAAGCTTGTAGCGGAGATGGAATCATTAAGATAGAAATGCAATTTTTATCTGATGTATATGTGCCTTGTGAAGTATGTAAAGGCAAAAGATATAATAGAGAAACTTTAGATGTAAAATATAAAGGAAAGAGTATTTCTGATGTTTTAGATTTAACTGTTGAAGAAGCTTTAGAATTTTTTGAACATATTCCTAGAATTCATAAAAAGCTACAAACATTAATGGACGTAGGTCTTGGATATATAAGACTTGGTCAACCATCAACTCAGTTATCCGGTGGTGAAGCTCAAAGAATAAAACTTGCTTTTGAACTTTCAAAGAGAAGTACAGGCAAAACTTTTTATATTTTAGATGAGCCAACAACTGGACTTCATGTAGATGATGTCAATAAATTAATAAAAATACTGCAAAGACTAGTAGATGGAGGAAATTCAGTAGTCGTTATAGAACATAATTTAGATATGATAAAGTGTGCAGACTACTTAATTGACTTAGGTCCTGAAGGTGGAGATAAAGGTGGTAGCATTTTAGCTACAGGAACTCCAGAGGAAATTGCTAATGTGAAAGAATCTTATACTGGTCAGTATTTGAAAAAATATTTGAAGTAATAAAAAACTTTAGATATACTAGCATAGACACTAATTAATGTATCTTCTAATGTTCACATTTGCGCTAATTAATATATTTGTGATTAATTTGAATTTTATTGGAAGATACATTTATTTTTGTAATAATTATTAATATACTGTTAAAAATAAGTATGAGTTATTAATAAGAATACATATACGATATAAAAATGTAATTTTTTTAGTGTATAATCAGTATATAATATAAGACTAAATGGAATCATGATACAAATAATAAAGGTAGAGGTGACAATATGGATTTAAACAAGCTAATGGGCTTTGCTTTCAACATACTTTTTGTAGTTATTTTGTTACTAATAATCTTATATTCACTTAAAATTATGTCTAAAGATATAGTTGGTAGGGGAAAAGGTAAACAGAATAAAAAGCAACAAAGCGATGATAGACCAAGCGCTAACTCAAAGTCAGAGCGTAGGCCTAAAAAAGTTGAAACAATAAAACAAGAAGTAGATAATAATCAAAACAATAATGTTAATGTAGCATATGCGTTAGAAGTAGTATCTACAGTAGGAGAGAGTTCATTAAATATAGGTGCTAGAATCCCTATGAAAAATATAACAACATTAGGAAGAAAGGACGGTAATACTATAGTTCTTAAAGATAAATTTGTATCTTCTAAACATGCATCTATATATGTTAAAAATGGCATGATAGTTGTAGAGGATCTTAACAGTACAAACGGAACATTTGTTAATGATGAAAGAATTACTGGAAAGATAAGAGTCGGTATCAATGATACTGTAAGAGTAGGTAGTACAATATTTAAGATTATAGGATAATCGAGGTGAAATAATGAATACTTTAAAGTATGAAAGAAGACTTTTAATCTTAGTCTATCTGCTGTGTATTGCCTTATTTACCAACTTAGCATTTTTAAAAGCACCGGTTGATAAAATGGCATTTGTAATGGCAGCAGTAATAATAGTGGTAATAGGTTTTTCACATTATATAATAAGAAAATTTTACCCGGATGGAGATAAGTATATATTTATACTTGCATCAGTATTAGCTGTAATAGGCATGGCAATTCTATATTCTCTAGACATAGGGACTGCAGTTAAGCAATTAGTATGGTTTTGTATAGGAATTACAGCATATATGCTGATAGTTATAATTGTTCCAAAGTTTAAAAATTTTGCTAAATATAAAAATATCTATTTAGTTGGAACAATAGTATTTATGGCAATGGCAGAAGTTTTTGGTACTGAGATAAATGGTGCTAAAAACTGGATTAGATTTGGGAGTTTCACTTTCCAACCATCAGAAATTGGTAAATTATTTATAATTCTTTATTTAGCTTCAGTTCTTATGAATTATCAAGCAAAAAAAAGAACTATAGATGATTTAAAACAACTAATCGAGCCAGGAATTGTAGTAGCATTATCAATTGGATTTATGGTACTTCAGAGTGACCTTGGGTCAGCATTATTGTTCTTTATACTTTCTTTAACAATGTTATATATGGCAACGTCAAGAAAGCGATATGTTATTGTTGGATTATTACTATTTATACTTGGAGCGACGGTTGCAGCTTTCTTATTCCCACACGTAAAAGAAAGATTTGTTATATGGTTACATGTATGGCAATATGCTCAATCAAAGAGTTACCAAATAGTTCAAGGATTCTATTCAATAGCAGCTGGAGGAGCTTTTGGTCAAGGTTTAGGACAAGGAATAACAACATTTATTCCGTTTGTAGATACTGACTTTATTTATTCAGCTATATGTCAAGAATTTGGAATGATATTCTCAATTGGAATGTTATTTATATATTTCTTATTATTTTATAGAGGAATGAGAGCAGCTATGAACACAGAAGATAAATTCTCAAGACTTTGTGGTGTTGGGTTTAGTACATTAATTGTTGTTCAAGTTTTAGTTATTATAGGTGGAATATTTACCATTATACCTCTTACAGGTATAACACTACCACTTGTGAGTTATGGGGGTACGTCAATGCTAACTATGTTCTTCGCCCTAGGATCATTACAAAAAATATCAGAGGAGGGAAGACAATAGATGAGCGAAAACAATGATAATAAAAAACCATCTAATAAAAAACCAAGTTTTTTATCAAAGATGAAAAGTTCTAACAATAAGGGAAAAAAAGATAATAAAGATAAAAAGAACTTTGCAGATAGTGGAGAACTTTCAGATAAAGTTCAAAATCCTACTAAGAATATAAAAACTATAATGGTTATTTACTTAGTATTATTAGTTGGATTAATAGGATATATAACATATTTCTATTTATTTAAGGCTCCGGCTATTAATCAAATGCCTGCGAATGCAATACAAATGACTAAGGATAGTAAAGTTTTAAGAGGAACTATATATGATAGTGAAATGCAACCTATAGCAGAAAGTGAAAGAATAGATGCATTTAATCAAAAAAGGATTTATCCATATGGTGATTTATATGCAGCAGCAATAGGATATGCAAGTACTAGATTTGGTAATACAGGTATGGAAAATATATATAACAAGCAGTTAATGACATATGATCCATTATCACTTACTCAATATATTAAACAATATGGTTTAAAAAATGCCTTTGAAAATAGAGGGAAAGATTTATCTCCACAAGTTGGTGATAGTATCATAACTACTTTAAATACACCGCTACAAAAAGTTGCATGGAATGCATTAGGAGCAAATGAAGGTGCGGTAGTAGCTCTTGATCCTAAAACAGGATCAGTTCTTGCTATGGTTTCTAAACCAACATTTAATCCAAATAACTTACCACAAGAGATGCAACAAGTTGCAGCTGATGAAGCTATTGGAAAACCTAATAAAAGTTTAATTAACCATGCTACTCAAAATCCATCAGCTCCAGGATCTGTATTTAAGACTGTTACAATAAGTTCAGCTCTTGAAAATATTCCTGGTATTCAAAATAGAGTGTTTGATGATAAAGGTAGTATAAAAATAGGTGGATACACATTACCAAATGAAAACTGGAGAGCTTTTGGTGAGATATCTCTTGCAAGAGCGTTATCAGTTTCAAGTAACGTTGTATTTGGTACTATTGGTATGGAGCTTGGAAATTCAGCACTTAAAGCAACAGCAGATGCTTATGGATTTAACTCAACACTTCCTACTAATGGATTCTATACAGGAGTAAGTAACTTCCCAACACTTACACCGGATGATAAAGGTTCTATGGCACAAAGTGCTATAGGTCAAGGGGCAACAACAGCAACACCATTCCAAATGGCAGTGGTAGTATCTACTATAGCTAATGGTGGGGTGATGATGGAGCCAACTATGGTTAAGTCAATAATTAACAGCAGGGGTCAAACAGTACAGACATTTGCACCAACACAGCTTAGAAGAGTTATAAGTGCTCAAACAGCAGCTACTATAACTAAAGATATGAGATTCGTTACAGAGCAAAGACAAGGAGAACCTTCTAATGTTTGGTCTTACATGGATCCAAAATATGATATCGCAGCTAAGACTGGTACAGCTCAAAAAGAGAATGCACAAGGTCAATTGCTTGTAGATGCAAATGCTTGGTTTGTATGTTTTGCACCAGCTAATAACCCTAAAATTGCAGTTGCAGTTGAGGTTGTTAATGGTGGAGCAGGTTCTAAAATAGGAGCTGACATAGCATATAAAGTTGTTAAAAACTACTTAGATCAAGTGGGAATTTAATATAAATACAAGAAAGGCTCCTTTAGGAGTCTTTCTGTATTTTCTTTTAAAATTTTGTTATACTAACATATGAAACTCATTTTACATATTGATGAGTTTATTTTATAAAATTTTAAGTCCTAATAGTTAAGTTAGGACAAGTTTAGTTATATCTAGGAGGAATTTTATGTTTGATTTTACACATCAGTTAAAAGTTTTACCAGATAAGCCAGGCGTTTATCAAATGAAAAATTCTCTTGGAGAAATCATTTATGTTGGTAAAGCAAAAATTTTAAAAAATAGGGTTAGACAATATTTTCAGAACTCAAAAAATCATCCTGAAAAAGTTAAGAAGATGGTTGCTAATATAGCAGAGTTTGAATACATAGTTACAGATTCAGAAATAGAGGCATTGCTTTTAGAATGTACTCTTATAAAAAAATTTAAGCCTAAATATAATATTTTATTAAAAGATGATAAATACTATCCTTTTATAAAAATTACTGTACAAGAAGACTATCCAAGAGTTTTTGTAACTAGGAAGTATATTAGAGATGGTTCAAAATATTTTGGACCATATATAAATGTGCATGCAGTAAACGAAGTGATGTATTTAATTAGGAGATTATTTCCACTTAGGACTTCATCAAAACCAAGTAAAGAAACTGGAGATTACATAGATGTAAATGAAGGATTCCAATTGCATTTTTGTGAAGTTCCTGAAAATGGATTAGTTTCTAAGAGTGATTATAGAGAAATGGTTAATCATGTAATAGATATATTGACTGGAAAAGATAAAAATATAGTAACACAAATAAAAAATGATATTGAAATAGCAGCAGAATGTTTAGAATTTGAAAAAGCGGCAACACTTAGAGATAGGTTAAAAGCTATAGAAACAATATCACAAAAACAGAAAATAATTACTCCACAAGCTGGAGATGAAGATTATATTGATGTTTATTCTGATAACAGTAACACATCAATACAAATATTTTTTCATAGAGAAGGCAAAATTTATGGGCGAGAGCATTTTATGATAGACAATGCGGGTGCTGATACTAAAGGAGCTATTATTCACGAGTTTATGCTTAGTTTTTATGGTGGAACAGCTCAAATACCTAAAAATATATATGTTTCAGAAATAGAGGATGTTGAGGTTTTAGAAGAGTTTTTATCTGAAAAAAGAGGTTCAAAAGTTTCAATTAAGGTACCTAAAAAAGGGGAGAAAAAAGAAACTTTAGAAATGGTCTATAACAATGCTAAAGCAACATTAGAACAATTTAAAGATAAAATTTTAAGAGATAAACAAAATAATGAAATTGCTTTAAATGAGTTGCAAAAAGTTCTTTCATTAGAAATGATACCACATAGAATTGAAGCTTATGATATTTCTAATATACAGGGTGTGGATTCTGTTGGGACTATGGTTGTTTTTGAAAATGGAAAGGCAAAAAATTCGGATTATAGAAGATTTAAGATAAAAACAGTATATGGTCCTAATGATTATGACAGTATGAGAGAAGTTTTAAGTCGAAGATTTGAAAGAGGGCTAGTAGAAATTAAAAATATTACAAATGAAGAGATGCATTATTCTAAAGGCAAGTTTTGTGTTTTTCCTGATTTAATTATGATGGATGGGGGAAAAGGTCAAGTTGGAGTAGCTATTGATGTATTGAAAGAGTTTAACATAGATATTCCAGTATGTGGACTTGTTAAAGATGATAATCATAGAACAAGAGGCATAATATACAATGGTGAGGAAATTCCCATTTCACGAACATCAAAACTTATGCATATGATAACTAGAGTGCAGGATGAAGTTCATAGATATGCTATAACTTATCACAGATCACTTAGAGATAAAACTACTTTTAATTCTATTTTAGACGAAATTCCTAAAATAGGACCTAAAAGAAGAAGAGAACTA
Organism: Sarcina sp.; assembly: GCA_051656585.1. Classification (GTDB taxonomy): domain Bacteria; phylum Bacillota; class Clostridia; order Clostridiales; family Clostridiaceae; genus Sarcina. The sequence continues at coordinate 32,332 of JBOGCE010000026.1, forward strand.
CTTATTAAATTTGGTAGCATAGAAAAAATTAAAGAGGCAACACTTGAAGAGTTATTAGAAACTCCATCAATTGATAAGGTTGCAGCAGAAAATATAAGAAATTTTTTTGATAGTATTAAAGCACAAGAGAATAAATAGTAAAATATTTATAAAAAAAGGGGCAAATGCTTGATAAGAATTATATAATTAATTATACTAATAAAAGATAATACAGTAAGAGGAGTTGTGTCATGAACCAGTTTAAAAGATTCGAAGATATATTAGTTAAGTATTGTGGTCAAAAAAATGTAATTTTAGACGCTCCAATGAGTGAACATACTTGTTTTAAAGTAGGGGGAACTGTAGATATATTAGTAACTCCAGAGACAACAAATCAAGTCATAAAAGTTATAGAAGTTTGCAGAAAAAATAATATCCCATTTATGGTTATGGGAAATGGTTCGAATATATTAGTTAAAGATGGCGGGATAGATGGAATAGTTATTAAACTTGAAAAAATGGACAGTATAGAGGTAAATGGTAATGAAATAAAAGCAGATGGAGGCGCAATGCTTTCAGCAGTTTCAAAAGCCGCACAAGTTAATGAATTAACAGGTGCAGAGTTTGCATGTGGAATTCCTGGTAGTATAGGTGGAGCTGTATTTATGAATGCAGGAGCTTATGATGGGGAAATGTCTTATATCATAAAGGAAGCAGAAGTGATAAATCAAGAAGGCGATATAATAACTTTATCTAAAGATGAGTTAGAGCTTGGATATAGAACATCGGCTGTTATGAAAAATGGATACATAGTTTTGAGTGCGACAGTAGCCTTAAAAAAAGGTGTTAAAACATCAATAGATGGAAGAGTAGAAGATTTAACAAAGAAAAGAGAGGAAAAGCAACCTTTAGAATATGCTTCAGCAGGTAGTACATTTAAAAGACCTGAAGGATATTTTGCTGGAAAACTTATACAAGATTCAGGGTTAAAAGGTTTTGCAATAGGAAATGCTTGTGTATCAGAAAAGCATTCAGGATTTGTAATTAACAAAGGTGGAGCAACAGCATCTGATATTTTAGCTGTTATTAAACATGTACAAGATACAGTGAAAAGCAAATTTGGTGTAGATCTTCATACAGAAGTTAGAATAATAGGAAAAGACAAGTAAAGTAAATTTGGACAGGTAAGATATCCTTATATATTAAATCGTTAAGAGTTATATATAAGGGTGTTTTTTTATATAAATTTAAATAAATAGTATCTTTTATTTATCTTTGTAGAAATTGAGTGTTAGCAATTAAAGTATTAAGGCATTAAATAATAAATTGGGGGAAGAAAGATGAAAATAAAAATTAGAGATGAAATTAATGAAGTTGCAAAATACGTTGCAGGAAAACCAATTAGTGAAGTTAAAAGAGAACTTGGACTTGAAAAAGTTATTAAGATGGCATCAAATGAAAATCCCTTAGGGTGTTCACCAAATGTTAAAGTAGCTTTAAAAGAATTAGTTGATAAAACGTATTTATATCCTGATGCTGGTAATCATGATTTAATAGAAAAATTATCTGAAAAATTAAAAGTAGATAAAGATGAAATATTTTTAGGTGGAGGGTCAAGTTCTTTAATAAAAGTTATTTGTAATACTATGCTGTCAAAAGATGATGAAAGTATAATGGGAGATGTTACATTTGCTTTATATGAAAATTATACAAAATTAATGGGAGCTAAAGCTATAAAAATACCATTAAAAGATTTTAAATTAGATATAGAAAAAATGGTTGCATCAATAAATGATAAAACTAAGGTTATATGGTTTTGTAATCCTAACAATCCTACAGGAACTACATTTAACGCAGAAGATTTCAATAAAATAATAGATAAAATTCCAGAAGAGGTTTTGATTGTTATGGATGAAGCCTATATTGAGTATGTAACGGATAGAAATTTCCCTAATAGTCTAGAGTTAAGAAAAAAGAGAAAAAACTTTGTAATACTTAGAACTTTGTCTAAAGCGTATGGACTAGCTTCATTGAGGGTTGGATATGGTATAGCAGATAAAGAATTAGTATCTTTTTTTAATAGAGTAATAAATCCTTTTGAAGTTAATTTATATGCACAAGTTGCAGCTATAGCAGCATTAGAAGATGAGGAATTTTTAGATAATATTATAAGTTTTAATTATGTTGAAAGAGAAAAGTTTTATATAGAATTGAGAAAATTAGGATATGATTATATAGAGTCACAAGCGAATTTTATATTAGTAGATGTTAAGGGAAATGATAAAGAGTTAAGTGAAAAACTTTTAAAGAGAGGATTTATAATTAGACCTGGATATTTATTAGGCTGTGATGGATATATAAGAATAAGTTTTGGAAATGAACTTGAAAATAAGGAGTTTATAGAAGTATTAAAAACTTTAAGTTAAAGATTAGTATAAACTGGGACTCAATTCAAGCAAAATTTTTATTACAGTGTAATGTTAAATCTAAGTTATGATTGAGTGTTTTTCTAGCTTTTAATTAAGAAGGTAGAAGGATTAGATAGTAAATAAAAAGGGAGTAGTTATAATGTAAAACATTATTGTTACTCCCTTGTTTGTATAGTATATATACAAAAATTTTAAAAAGGTGGTTGGTATATATTATGAAATTAGGCTATATGTGTTACAAACAACTTTATGAGTTGTTACATGGCTATAGAGGAATAGCCTATGTATAGGGGAAGTCCCAAGAAGTAGAGGAAGTAACTTGGGACATATATTTAAAAATAATGGAGGTTATTTAGTTAGTTTTGTTTAAATCTTATATTTATATTATATATATATTAAGTTTGAAAACGATTTATTCATTGGAAGAAAACTTTTACAAAAAAAAATTTAATTGATTTTTTTTAGTTGATTGATTTTAAATTCTTTTATAATTTTTTCATTATTTTCTGTATTAATAATTAAAAGAACGTTTTCATCAAATTTTTTAAAAATTCGTCCTTTAAGTTTTGTTCCTAGAACATTTACAGGAGAATTTTTTTTTACTAATATAAATTTTGAATTTCCACAATAAGGACATTCAGCTTCTGAAATTTTAAAGACTCTTGAACATGTTGAGCATGAATTTAACATATGGCATCTCTCCTAATTTTATATTAATATATTTATATTAATAATTTTAACGATTAATACTTTAACTTGAAAAAATATTTTGATATTAGAAGGTATTAGCCTAATTATTAGATTTTCAATACTATAAATACTTATGATACTTTACTTGAAAGATAAAAAAAGAGTTTATTTTTAGTAATTTTATAAATTTCTCGAATTTTACTTTAAGAGGTATTTTGTGGGATAATTTACTATGAATATAAATTTATGAGGTGATTATATGAGTTGTATATTTTGCAGATATGAGAAAGAAAAATACATAGTTGAGAATGAGTTTGCTTTTGCTATATATGATGACTTTCCCGTTAATGAAGGGCATGTATTAATAATTCCAAAACGACATTTTGCAGATTTTTTTGATATTAGAGATGAAGAATTGTTAGCTATAAAAGATTTAGCCAATAGATGTAAGTTTATTTTAGAAAAAAAATTTGCAGCAACAGGCTTTAATATAGGAATAAATATAGGTGCTGATGCAGGACAGACAATTGAACATTTACATGTTCACTTAATACCAAGAGTTAAAGGTGATGTTGAGAATCCTAAGGGTGGGATAAGACATTTTAAAGAAAATTTAGTTCCTTATTTTGGAATCGATGATTAAGTAATATTACAATTAAAATTTATTTTTAATTTTAAAAATATTGAAAGTTAAAATTATTAAATAAATGAAAAGGGAAAAAATTTATGTTAAGAAGAAGAGATTTAGATCCTAAGACACAGGTATCACATAATATAATTGTTGGAACTATAGTTGCTATTTTTATAGCTATTAATTTAGAGTTTTGGCATTTAGGTGGATATAAATTTGTATTGTTAATAATAGCGGTATTTTTAGTTGCAACATTTATACTTCTTAGAATACAAGGTGTTATAGAATCTATAAAAAAGAAAAAATTAAAATAGATGATTATTATAGAACACATTTTGGAGTTAAACTGAAGTGTGTTTTGTTTTTTGGAGGATAATAGAATTTTAGTATAAATACATTTTAAATTTTCTAAAATAGGGTTCTATATGAGAATTATTAACTGATATATTGTTATATATATATGTTATAATAAGAAAAAAGAAGAAACGAAATATAGGAGGATGAAGCTATGAGATTTGTAATAGTTACAGGACTTTCAGGAGCAGGAAAAACAGAGGCAACAAGAAGTTTAGAGGATTTGGGTTATTTCTGTGTGGATAATTTGCCTCCAAAATTAATACCAAAGTTTGCAGAAGCTTGTGGACAAGGAAATATAGATAAAGTAGCATTAGTTATTGATATTAGAGGTGGAATTTTCTTTGATGATTTATTTGAAAGCTTAACTTTCTTGAAAAATAATTCATTTAATTATGAAATTTTATTCTTAGATTCAAGTGATGAAGTTCTAGTTAAGAGATTTAAAGAAAGTAGAAGAAGCCATCCATTATCACCTGATGGAAGAGTTTTAACAGGTATTAATGAAGAGAGAAATAGGTTAAGGGAACTAAAAGATAGAGCAGATAATATAGTTGATACATCAAAATATGCCATTAAAGATTTAAGAGAAAAATTAAATGTTTTATATGGAGATGGAAAAGAACCAGAACATACATTATCAGTTACTGTTTTATCTTTTGGATTTAAATATGGAATACCTATGGATGCTGATTTAGTGTTTGATGTTAGGTTTATACCTAATCCTTTTTATATACCAGAACTTAAACCTTTTTCAGGAATGGATGAGCCTGTAAGAAATTATGTTTTAAGTCAAGATGAAACAAAAGGATTCATGAGTAGAAATATAGATATGTTAGAATTTTTAATTCCACATTATGTGAAAGAAGGAAAGAGACAACTTATAGTGGCAATTGGATGTACAGGTGGAAGACATAGATCTGTGGCAATAGCAGAAGCAACTTATAGAGAACTTTTAGCTAAAGGTTTTAATGCTTCAGTTGAACATAGAGATATGAATGAAGATGTTAATAGAGGTGCTAGAAAGTTATAAACAGGAGTTGAGGTTGTATGAGATATAGAGGGGATATAGAGGTTATAGATGGTCCTAAGATTGTTGTTGTTGGAGGTGGGACAGGACTTTCAACAATGTTAAGAGGTCTAAAAAATTATAGTTATAATATCACAGCCATAGTTACAGTTGCTGATGATGGTGGTGGATCTGGAGATTTAAGAAATGATTTAGGTATGTTACCGCCAGGAGATATACGAAATTGTATTTTAGCATTAGCTAATACAGAACCAGTAATGGATGATTTGTTAAATTACAGATTTAGAGATGGTAGACTGAAAGGACAAAGTTTTGGGAATCTATTTTTAGCAGCTATGAATGGTATTTCTATTAATTTTGAGGATGCGGTACAAAAAATGAGTTCAGTTTTAGCAGTAAGAGGAACTGTTTTACCAGTAACTTTAGATTATATGGAACTTGAGGCAGAACTTGAGAATGGAAATATAATAAAAGGTGAATCTAATATTCCTGAAGCTGTAAAAGAGCAAAATAGTAGAATCAAGGAACTTAAAATAATTCCAGAGGAAGCTGATGCGTTAGAAGATGCTTTAATAGCAATAGAGAATGCAGATGCAATAGTCTTAGGACCGGGAAGTTTATATACTAGTGTTCTTCCTAATCTATTAGTTAAGGATATTACTAATGCAATACATTTTGCTAAGTGTCCTAAAATCTATATTTCTAATGTAATGACTCAGCCAGGAGAGACTAGTGGATTTAAGGCTTCAGACCATGTTAAAGAGCTTATTAAATATTGCGGTGAAGGAATAGTAGATACTGTAATTGCTAACATAGGTACTGTAGATGAAGTTTTAGAAGCTAGATATAATGAAAAAAATTCACAGGTTGTTGAACTTGATAGAAATACTTTAGAAGAATTAAATATTAATATTGTAGAAGGTAATTTAGTAGAAATTAAACATAATCATCTTATAAGGCATAATGCAACTGCCTTGTCAGAATTAATTATTAAAACTATAATGGAAAGGCAAGAATAATTTTAGTGAAATTCAGATGGAGGTATCTTCGTCTGAATTTCTATGTTAACAAAGAAAAATGTAGTTGATAGATAGGTAGTATTTTGTTTAAAATATGATATAAAAGAGTGATTAAATAGAAGGAATACTATAGAGATAGAAAGGAGTAGTCATGTCATTTTCAGCAAAAGTAAAAGGAGAAATTTGTAGATTTGTAGATATGTCTAGAGATGAGGCATTATCTGAAATAACTGCTATAATGAAAGCAAGTGGAACGCTTGGATTTAGTGGAAAAGGTTTAAAGTTTAGAATAACAACTGAAAACCCAGCATCGGCTAGATTAGCATTTACGCTTTTAAAAGATCATTTTAAAATACATTCAAAACTTATGGTCAAGAAAAGCAATTCACTTAAGAAAAATAATATATATATGGTCGTAATAGAAGAGGATATGGGTGTTAGAGAGCTTTTAAAAACAGCAGGTATCCTTAAAGAGGATGAAGGACTTATTTCCTTAGATTACTCTATAGATAATAAATTTGTGAATACAGAAGATAAAAGAAGAGCATTTATAAGAGGCGCTTTTATAGGTGGAGGAAGTATAAGTAATCCAGAAAAGACTTATCATCTTGAATTTGTTGCACACTCTCAAGAGTTTGCTAATGATCTTAGAGATATAATAAATCACTATAAACTTAATTCTAAGGTTATTCAAAGAAAAAATAGTTATATAGTTTATATAAAAGAAGTTGAAAAAATTCAAGATACTCTTAGTATTCTTGGTGCACATACTTGTCTTTTAGAAATAGAAAATATAAGAATAGTTAAAGAAATGAGAAATAATGTTAATCGATTGGTTAATTGTGAAACAGCTAATTTAAGTAAGACTGTAAATGCAGCAGTTAGACAAGTAGAAAGTATTAGATATATAGAATCAACAGTAGGACTTTCAAGACTCCCAAAAAATTTACAGGAAATAGCACAATTAAGACTAGAAAATCCAGAAGAATCTCTAAAAGAGCTTGGAGAAATGTTAACTCCACCTGTTGGGAAATCTGGGGTTAATCATAGACTAAGAAAAATAGAAAAGATAGCACAAGAGCTTAAAGAAGATGGAATGTAAATTTTAAATAAAATGTAGTGATTAAAAGATTTAAAGCTTATAAAGGCACTATTAAATATGATAAAATGCTAGGTGAGGGGAGAAACACCTAGCATTTTTATGTGTTTTTGAAAAGAAGTTGCATTTAGGTTTATCTGATAACTAAGACTTTGTATTTAGATGGAGTAAAATATCCAGCTAACTTCAGTCTAGGTTTATCTAATAATATATTATGACTCTTAACAAAAAAGGTGATTATTTTCTTAAAATAATGTTGAAAATTTAATAATGAAAGGATGTGAGCAAATTGGAACAAAAGAAATTTGTGCATTTGCATGTTCATTCAGGATTTAGTTTACTTGATGGTTCTGGAAAAATAAAAAATATTTTAGAAAGAACTAAAGAATTAGGTATGGATGCTATTGCATTGACTGATCATGGTGTTATGTATGGGTGTGTGGATTTTTATAAAAAAGCAAAAAAGCTTGGTATAAAACCAATCTTAGGATGCGAAGTATATGTAGTACCAAAATCTATGACACTTAAGCAAAATGATTCAGAGAATAAAACACATCATTTAGTACTTTTAGTAAAAAATGAGGCTGGATATCAAAATCTTATGAAGATAGTTTCAGCAGCGTCTATAGATGGATTTTATTATAAGCCAAGAGTTGATAGAGAGTTTTTAAAAGCACATTCAGAAGGGCTTATAGCACTTAGTGCATGTATGGGTGGAGAAGTACAAAGAGCAATTATAAATGGAAATATAGAGAAGGCAAAAGAAGCAGCTTTGTTCTATAAAGATACTTTTAAGGATGGTTTTTATTTAGAACTTCAAAATCATGGAATAGAAGAACAAAGAAAAGTTAATGAAGTAAATATAGAACTTTCAAAGGAACTTGATATTCCTCTTGTTGCTACAAATGATCTTCACTACATATATGAGGAAGATTTTAAAGCTCATGACATTCTTCTTTGTATACAAACTGGGAAAACTATACATGATGAAAAAAGAATGAGATATGGTTCAGATCAATTTTATATAAAATCACCAGAAGAGATGTGGGAAATGTTTTCATATATTCCTGAAGCTCTTGAAAATACAGTGAAAATAGCAAATGAATGTAATTATGATTATGAGTTCCATGTTTCTAAGTTACCAAAGTATCCTTTACCAGATGGTGAAGAAGAGGCTTATGAGTATCTAGTGAAAACATGTTTTGGTGGACTTATAGAAAGATATGAGGTTTTTAATTCATTTACATCAGGAGAACAGTATAAAGAAGTTATCGAATTTGCAGAAAATAATGAAGAAGCTAAAGAGTTGGTAGATAGACTTTTATATGAACTTGGTGTTATCAAACAAATGGGATATGTTGATTATTTCTTAATTGTTTGGGATTTCATAAAGTATGCTATTGATAATGGTATACCAACAGGACCGGGGCGTGGCTGTTTTGTCCCAGGAACTAAAATTTTAAAAAGTGATGGTTCAATAGCAAATATAGAAAGTTTTAAAGGTGGAGAAGAAGTTGTAACTGCCCTTGGACATAATTCTATTGTGGAAACTTTACTTCACTATGATGTTGAAGAAGAAATTATAAAAATAGAATCTTCAAATGAAACTTTAGAATTAACTATGGATCATAAAGTTTTAGCTATAAATAACAAGGTTAACAATAACGAATGTGAAGATAAGAGTGATATGCCTGTTGTTTGTAAAAAGATGTCCTCTTTAGATAAAGATAGCAAGTATATAGAATCGCCATTTAAAGAATATTCATTAGAATGGATTGAAGCAAAAAATCTGAATGAAAATGATTTAATTGTATATCCTAGAACAAAAGAAAATTCAAAAATAATAAGATACGATTTACTAGATTATTGTAAAGAAACGAATAATATAAAGTACAATGATACTGAAATTTGGAATGAAACTAGTAAAAATACACAAGAAGTTATTAAAGTTAATAGATTTATAGAATTTTCAGAAGATTTATTTAAAATATTTGGATATTTTATAGAGAAGGGCTTTGATAGTTTAAATAAAAAGAGTGGAACATATAATATAGGTTTGGAGTTTAACTTAAATGAAATAGATCATATAAATAGCGTTGTGAATTTATTGAAAAAGGTATTTAACGCTGAGGCAAAAGTATGCAAGTATGATGTTCAACAATCTATTTTAATAGACTTTAATTCTAAGATTTTAGATGAATTCTTCAAACAAAAATTTATTATAGAAAATAATAATAAGATAATACCTAGTGAGGTTATTAGGTATGCTTCAAATGATGAAATAAAAGTTTTACTTGCTAAAATATTTAAGGTTAATGCAAGTTATTCTGATATAAGTGATGGTAATGCATTAGATAGAATTGAGTATGTAAATACTTCTGAAATACTTATAAGACAAATAAAATTATTACTTGCAAGAGCTGGATATTGGGGAGTTTCTAGTACTAGATTTGAAGAATTAGAAACAGAGTATGAAAAATATTCAGTAAGAATATCAGGAAGACAACTTTTAAATTGGAATAATGATTTTATGCATTATGAAATTCCAATAAAGGAAGAAAAGTTTTATAAAGATAATAGTTTTTATATGGATGAAGACTATTTTTATATTAAAATAAAAAATATATCTAAGAGAAGTTATAAAGGAAAAGTTTATGATATATCAGTTCCAGGAGATACATCATATGTGGCGAATTCAATAGCAGTTCATAATAGTGCTGCTGGTTCAATAGTTGCATATACACTTGGAATAACAAAAATAGATCCAATAAAATATAGTTTACTTTTTGAAAGATTTTTAAATCCAGAGCGTGTCAGTATGCCTGATATAGATTCAGATTTTTGCTATGAAAGAAGACAAGAAGTTATAGATTATGTTGTTGAAAAGTATGGAGAAACAAATGTTTCACAAATTATAACATTTGGAACTATGGCTCCTAGGGCTTGTATAAGGGATGTAGGAAGAGCGATGAACTATACATATGGTGAAGTTGATAGAATTGCTAAAATGATACCTACAGTGCTAGGAATAAGTATAGATAAGGCATTAGAGCTTAATCCAGAGTTAAAGGATGCATATGATACGGAAGATAGAGTAAAAGAGCTTATAGATGTTGCAAGGAGACTAGAAGGTCTTCCAAGACACTCTTCAACACATGCAGCAGGAGTTGTCATAGCTTCTAAACCACTTGTTGAATATGTGCCGTTACAAAAGAATGATGAATCAATAGTTACGCAATTTGATATGACAACCTTAGAAGAATTAGGACTTTTAAAAATGGATTTTCTTGGTCTGCGTACATTAACTGTTATGGCAGATGCAGTTAAAATGATAAAAGAAAACAGAAATGTAGATATAGATTTAGATAGCATAGATTTTGAGGATGCTGAAATTTATAAGATGATTGGAGAGGGAAAAACAGCAGGAGTATTCCAATTAGAATCAGCTGGTATGACTTCATTCATGAAAGAATTAAAACCTGATAATTTTGAGGATATTATAGCTGGTATTTCTCTTTATAGACCAGGTCCAATGGCTGAAATACCAAGATATATCGAAGGTAAAAAAAGTCCTGAAAATGTAAAATATATGGATGATAAGCTAGAAGATATTCTTGATGTTACATATGGAGTTATGGTATATCAAGAACAAGTTATGGAAATAGTTAGAAAACTTGCGGGTTATTCTATGGGAAGAAGTGACCTTGTAAGAAGAGCTATGTCTAAGAAAAAACATGACGTAATGGAAGAGGAAAGAAAAAACTTTATTTATGGAGTAACAGACAAAGATGGTAATGTAGAGGTAGAAGGATGTCAAAGAAATGGAATATCTGTTGATGTTGCAAATAAAATATTTGACTCTATGATGGACTTTGCATCATATGCTTTTAATAAATCTCACGCAGCTGCATATGCTGTAGTTGGTTATCAAACAGCATTTTTAATGCGATATTACCCAGTAGAGTTTTTAGCGGCAATGCTTAATTCAGTAATGGGGATTAGTGAAAAGGTAGCCGAGTATATAAGAACAGCAAAAGAATTAGGTATAGAAGTTTTACCTCCTAGTATTAATGAAAGTTATTCTAAGTTTACTGTTAAAGGAAATAGTATAAGATTTGGATTAGCAGCAATTAAAAATGTTGGTGTAAATGTTGTGGATGCAATAGTTGAAGCAAGAAATGAAAAAGGTAAGTTTACATCACTTATGAATTTTTGTAATAAGCTAGAAGTTGGAGCAATTAATAAAAGGGCTGTAGAATCTTTAATAAAAGCAGGAGCCTTTGATGAGTTTGGAGTTTTTAGATCTAAACTTATAAGTGTTCATGAAAGACTTTTAGATGGTATATCATCACAAAAGAAAAAAAATATAGATGGACAAATTTCATTATTTGGAGCTTTAGCACAAGAAGATACTCAAGGTCTTGAAATTAAGTATGAAAATATAAATGAATTTCCTAAAAAAGTAATGCTTGCTATGGAAAAAGAAATGACAGGTCTTTATATAACTGGGCATCCTTTAGATGAGTATAAAGAGAGCTTAAAGGCACAAACTTCTGTCGAAATTTCAAAACTTTTGGAAGAAAAGAGGAAGATTGATGATACAACAGATGAAATGATAGAGGCTAATATTAGTGTTAATGATGGAGATAAAGTTGTTATTGGTGGAATATTATCTAATGTTTCAAGGAAAGTAACTAGGAATAATACTCTAATGGCATTTGCAACATTAGAGGATTTATCTGGAATGATAGAACTTGTTGTATTTCCTAAAACATTGGAAAGATGTAACTCTTTAGTGCATGATGATTTATTAGTTGTAGTAAGAGGTAGAGTGTCATTTAAAGAAGAGGAAGATGCTAAAATATTATGTGAAGAAATTAAAATACTAGAAAATATAAATGCAGCTAAATTATATATAAGAGTTGAAGATACAAAAAAAGCTAAAGATATCAATTTAGTATTAAAACATGTTTTAGAACCTTTTAGTGGTGATACACCTGTATATATTGTTGCAGCTAAAGAAAGACAAACTTTTAGACTAGCAAGAGAATGTTGGGTGAATCTTGATAAAGGTATTGTTAAATTTTTAGAAGATAAATTTGGCCAAGAAAATGTAAAATTAGTTGAATAATGGAATTTTAAAGTTAAACTTCTATATTTAGAAGTAAGAAATAGAGTTAATTTTCAGATATTTTAAATTAACTCTATTTTAATTTATGATTTATTGATTTAATAAAGAAATAAAAGCAAATGTAATATTTATATAATTATTTTGATACATTTTTTTTACTATAACAAAACATAAGTTTATTAAATAAGATTAAAATATTCATAAAAAATAGTTACTAATCTAATTTTAGGTTAATTTAGCATAAAAAAACTTGAAAATAGCTTGTACTTTAAGTAAAATTAACTTGTTAGAATATTTCAAAAAATTATAGAGTCATTTATTGAAAATGAAAATCTAGGTTTTTAACAAGGTGGGTAAAAAATAGCATCTATGGGACTAAATATGACCCAGTGGTGTGAAGGAGGAATATCATGAAAAAAATAGCTATTTTAACAAGTGGTGGAGATGCACCAGGAATGAATGCTGCAATAAGAGCAGTTGTAAGAATGGCACTTCACGAAGGTTTAGAAGTAGTTGGAGTTACAAGAGGGTACAGCGGTTTAATAAACGGTGAACTTATAGAAATGAATAGAGGTTCAGTTTCAGATATAATTCACAGAGGTGGTACAATCCTTAGAACAGCTAGATGTCCAGAGTTTAAGCAGGAAGAAGTAAGACAACATGCTGCTAACTTATTAAAGAACAATGGTGTAGATGCACTAGTTGTTGCAGGTGGAGATGGATCATTTATGGGAGCTAAGTTATTATCAAAGCTTGGTGTTAAGACTATAGGTCTTCCAGCAACAATAGATAATGATTTACCATATACTGATTTTACTATAGGATTTGATACAGCATTAGAAACTATATCAGACGCTATAAATAAATTAAGAGATACTTCAACATCACATGATAGAGTATCAGTTATAGAAGTTATGGGAAGAAGTTGTGGAGATTTAGCTTTATATGCAGGAATCGCAAGTGGAGCAGAAGCAATAGTTGTTCCAGAATTAGAATTTGATAAAGATGATTTATGTGAGCAAATTCTAGCAGGAAAGTCAAGAGGAAAAACTCATACAATAGTAATTGTAGCTGAGGGTGTTGGCAAATCTGAAGAATTAGCTAAATATATAGAAGAAAAAACAGGGGCTGAAACAAGAGCAACTATATTAGGACACATACAAAGAGGTGGTACACCTAGTCCTACTGATAGAATTCTTGCATCAAAACTTGGAGTAAGAGCAGTTGAACTTCTTTTAGAAGGAAAAACAGCTAGAGTTGTTGGTATAGAAAACAACAAAATAATAGACATGGATATTGATGAAGCAATAGCAATTCCAAGAAAGTTCGATAGAGCTTTATATGATATGGCTAATGCAATTAATCAATAATTAATTAATTAATTAATGCTAATTAAAACAAATTTATATATTTTTTTAAAATTTATATTGGGTTTTATTAAATAAACAAATAAGACAGGAGTGGATGTAAAATGAGAAGAACAAAAATGGTATGCACAATAGGACCAGCGAGTGAAGATCCAGCAATATTAAAACAAATAATTGAGGCAGGTATGAACGCTTCAAGACACAATTTCTCACACGGGGATCACGAAGAGCACAAAGGAAGAATGCTTAACGTAAGAAAGATTTCTCAAGAGTTAGGAAAAGAAGTTGCTATACTTTTAGATACTAAAGGACCAGAAATCAGAACAGGTAAATTTGAGCCAAGTAAAGTTGAATTAACAATGGGTGATAAATTTACAATATACGCTGGTGAAGAAGTTATAGGGGACACAACAAAATGTTCAGTAACATACGATGGACTTGCTAAGGATGTTAAACCAGGAAATATCATTTTAATAGATGATGGTCTAGTAGGATTAGAAGTTGAATCAGTAGAAGGTAACAAAGTAAATTGTGTAGTTAAAAACACAGGTGTTGTTGGAACACACAAAGGAGTTAACGTTCCTGGAGTTTCAATCAAATTACCAGCTATGACAGATAAAGATAAATCAGACTTAATCTTCGGATGTGAAATGAAAGTTAACTACGTTGCAGCTTCATTCATAAGAAAAGCAGAAGACGTACACGCTATAAGAGAAGTTTTAAATGCTAACGGTGGATCAGATATCTTAATATTCTCAAAAATCGAAAACCAAGAAGGTGTTGATAACATAGATTCAATTATCGAAGCTTCAGATGGTATCATGGTTGCTAGAGGAGACCTTGGAGTTGAAATTCCAATGGAAAGAGTTCCTTCAACACAAAAAATGATGATCGAAAAATGTAACATTGCTGGTAAACCAGTTATAACAGCTACTCAAATGTTAGATTCAATGATGAGAAACCCAAGACCAACAAGAGCTGAAGTTTCAGACGTAGCTAATGCTATCTTAGATGGTACAGATGCTATCATGTTAAGTGGTGAGTCAGCTAACGGAAGTTGGCCAATAGAATCTGTTCAAGCAATGGCTAAAATAGCTGAAGAAGCTGAAAAAGGATTAAAATATGAAGTTGCTAGATCAGCAGCTAAAAACCACGTACCAGCTATCGCAGGTGTTATATCAAGAGGAGCTTGTAATGCAGCAGCAGAATTAGAAGCAGCAGCTATTATATCAGCTACTAAATCAGGAGCAACAGCTAGCAGAATATCACAATGTAGACCTGTTTGTCCTATCGTTGCTGTAACATCAAACGAAAGAGTTGCTAAGCAATTAGCTTTAAGATTCGGTGTTGTACCAGTAGTTGCACCAGAAATGACATCAACAGATGAAATAATGACAAAATCTGTAGAAGTTGCTAAAGCACAAAACTTAGTTAAAGCTGGAGATACAGTTGTAATATCAGCTGGAATAGCTAACGAAGTTGGAGCTACAGACTTATTAAAAGTAAGTGTTGTTAAGTAATTAACTTTAAATAATTAAGACTATCCATATTGGATAGTCTTTTTTTATTTTTAAATAAATTTCTTTTTCAAATATATAGAAATAATAATATATAACTATTTTAATATATAAAAATAGTTATTAATAATATTTAGTTATTATAAAAATATTAAATTAATAAAAATATAACTATAAAATTAATTTATTAGCAAAAATTAGTTTTGAAAAGTTGTTTTAGAGTGTTGTATTAAAAAATTAACAAAATGTTCACATTTATAAGAGCATTTTTACAATATAATAGTGTATATTGTCTTATGTTTTAAGTAAGACTATAAGTATAGGAATATAATGGCAACTGTTCCTTACTATTTGCATAAGCATCAGGATTTTCTTGATGCTTTTTTTGTATTAAAATAAGATTATTGAGAAAAATATAGGTGTAATAACAATAAAAAGGAGTTGTTTGTTTTATGCCTAATAGATTAGTTTGTAATGCAGGAAGTTGTGCTAGTAATGCTGGAGGAATATGTAATGCTAGTAGAATACATATAAAAGGACCTGGTGCAGGAAGAGAAGAAGAAACAAGATGTGCGACTTATTCAGAAGATAATCTTAGCAATAATGTTAAGAATATTTTTAATACTAACTATACAGGAATAGTTGGTCAAGAAATGTTTGATGGAGCGCCAGCACATCCTTCTGTATCATGTTCAGCAAATACATGTAAATTTAATGTTACAGGTGATTGTGTAAAAGAAGACCTACAAATTTATGCAGAGCATAAAGGTGATACTAGTTGTGCTAGTTTTAAATTTAAATAAGAGTTTAAATTGATCTAAATATAAAGTTTTAGATATATAATTTTTAATACTTTTATTTCTATAAGATAATAATAGAAGTATTGGTGATTAGATTAATTTTATAAAATGTTAGCTAGATAAAAGTGTTAATGTCTAAATTGTTATTACTTAAGTTAATATAAACACTTTTATCTGGCTATTTTCTTGTAAACTTATATATAATTATGTTAGAATTTAATGATTAAAAAATAAATACGATGGGTGAGTGCAGAATGGTAGAAAAAAATAAAGAATATATTTTAGATATAATTTCACAGGGATATGATGGTGAAGGTGTTGCTAAGGTAGCTGATAATTACCCAATTTTTGTTGAAGGTACACTTGCAGGTGAAAAAGTTAAGGTTAGAATAGTTAAAGTTAAAAAGAAATTTGCTTATGGAAAATTAATAGAGATAATAGAGAAGTCAGATAAAAGAGTTGAAATGAAGTGCAAGCATAAAATTTCTGGTGGATGTAATATGCAACATTATAGTTATGATGCACAGCTTGATTTTAAGTTTGAAAGAGTTAAGGAATGTGTCAGTAGAATAGGTAAACTTGATGCTAGTATAGTTAAGTATCCTATAGGAATGGAACATCCTTATAATTATAGAAATAAAGTTCAATTACCTATAGGACTTAAAAATGGAGAAGTTAGTATAGGTTTTTTTGGGGCTAGAAGCCATGAAATAATGGATATGGAAAGTTGTATAATACAGGATGAAGTAGCTGATAAAGTTATAAAGCTTACTAAAGAGTGGGTTAAGAAGTATGATATTAAACCATATAATATAGATGGAGAATATGATGAAACTGGTATAGTAAGACATATCATGATTAGACGTGGTTTTAAAACTAATGAAGTTATGGTAGTTATAGTGACTAATGGAAGAAAGTTACCTTATAAAGAAGAATTTATTAAAACTATTACAGAAAATATTGTTGGAATTAAAAGTATAATTCAAAATGTTAATTCTAATAAGACAAATGTTATTTTAGGTTCTGAAAATATAACTTTATGGGGGGAAGACACTATCTCAGATTATATCGATGAGTTTAAGTTCAATATATCACCTCTTTCATTTTTCCAAGTTAACCCTATACAGACAGAAGTTCTATATGGAAAGGCATTAGAATATGCAAATTTAGCTGGAGAAGAGACTGTAATAGATGCATACTGTGGAACAGGTACTATTACGCTGTTTTTATCTAAAAAGGCTAAGAAGGTCTATGGAGTGGAAATAATAGATACTGCAATAGATAATGCAAATAAGAATGCAAAAGAGAATAATATAGAAAATGTAGAGTTTATAGTTGGTGAATCAGAAGTTGTAATACCAAAGTTAATAAATGATGGTGTAAGAGCAGATGTAATAATGTTAGATCCTCCAAGAAAAGGATGTGACATAAAATTGCTTGATGCTATTACAAGTGTTGATGTAGAAAAAATAGTTTATGTAAGTTGTGATCCAAGTACTCTTGCAAGAGATTTAGCTATACTTGAATCAAAAGGATATAAAACTATAGAAGTTCAACCAGTAGATATGTTCCCACACACACCACATATTGAGAACGTAGCTTTGTTAATCAAGGAAGCGTAGCGACATAGAGGAACAATATAGTACGTTCTATGCAAGGGATATCCAAGAAATCGAGCGCGCGAATGTTGATTGGAAGCATGTAATGTAATTTAATAAAATAGTTTGAAATAAAAATAAAGAAGAAACTCTTGTATTCGAAAATAATATGAGGGTTTTTTCTTTACAACTTCATAATTAAAACAGAATAATTCCTTATAATTCAGACAACATTAAAATAAGGAGTGATTTCATGAGTTTAGAACAAAAAATAGAAGAATTTAAATCTAGTAATACTAGAAAATCCGAAAGAATAGAAAAATTATTTACAAATGCTAATGAAGCTTTAAGAGAGACTGGAATAGAAGACGTTGCATTGAAGGAAGGTGACTTTGTATCTGATTTTACTTTGAATAATGCAAAAGGTGAAGCTGTAAATTTAAATGATTTATTAGCTAAAGGATCTCTTGTAGTAACTTTTTATAGAGGGAATTGGTGACCATACTGTAATTTGGAGTTACTGGAGTATGTAACTATATTACCTGAAATAAAAGGACTCGGAGCTAATGTCATAGCTATATCACCTGAACTTCCAGATGAGGATTTTTCAGATGATTTTCCTTTTGATGTGCTTAGTGATGTTAATGGAGAAGTTGCTAGTATTTTTAAAATACTATTTAAGGTTGATGATGAAGTTGAAAGAGTCTATAGAAAGTTTGGAATTAATTTAGAAAAAAGCAATGGAAATCAAAAGAATGAGCTACCAATCCCTGCTACTTATATTATAGATAGAAATAATATTATTAAATCTGCATTTATAGAAGTAGATTATACTAAGAGACTAGAACCAAAAGCTGTATTAGATATTTTGAAAACATTAAAAGCTAGTAAAAGTTAGTATTAGTTTTATTTAATTACTAAATATTTAAAATAAAAGAAGTTGCAATAAGAGCTACTATATTAAAAGAAGAGACTTAAAATATTACTTTTAATATAGTAGCTTTAATTATATTTTTTGTTATTAACAAAGAATATTTATGATTTTTAATGATAAAGAGAACTACTTAACGATATTAAAATGGTTATTAGATTTATTGATAATTATGTATATATTAAAGGATTATGCAAATAATAAGAAATGTTATGAAATATAAAAAAAAAATTACTAAAAGAGTATAATTATAAAATTTTATATGTATACAATCGTTTGCTACTATCGTTGTTATAAAAAATAAGTATATAAAAAGATTATATTTTTGTGAACATAGCATGAATTTTCAGTGAAAACACTGTGATTAAAAAAATATAATAGTGAAATTTAATAAAATATTAATATAATAGGCTAATTTATAAAAAAAATATATACAAGCCGTTTGATTTATATATTCCATGAATATATAATTTAATTAATGAAAGCGTTTACGCACTTATATTTTTATTTTAATTGAAAGCGTTTACTAGATTTGGATTTTATTCAAACTAGATACAATTGAAGAAAGGAAGGCTTATTATGGAAAGACAAAGTTCATTCAAGCTAAATAGTAACATCATTTTCCTTATCGGAGCTCTTGGTGGATTATTATTCGGGTTTGATACAGGTATTATTTCAGGTGCTTCACCACTTATACAAAAATCATTACAATTAACAGTAGGCGAAATAAGTTTCGTAACATCTGCAGTTCTTATTGGATCAGCAATAGGAGCATTAACAGTTGGAGGTTTATCAGATAAATTTGGTCGTAAAAAACTTTTATTTATAGCCTCAATATTATTTATAGTAGGATCATTAATGTCAGCATTTGCGCCTGACTTTATAGTTATAGTAACAGCTAGAATTATTTTAGGATTAGCAGTTGGAGCAGCTTCAGCATTAACACCAGCTTACTTAGCAGAGCTTGCACCAAAAGAAAGACGTGGTTCTTTAGAAACACTTTTCCAACTTATGATTACAGCAGGTATCTTATTAGCATATATAGCTAACCTTGGTTTCTTAAATCACAACATCGCAGGATGGGCTGATTGGAGATGGATGTTAGCAAGTGCTCTTATTCCAGCAATAGCTTTATTTATTGGTAGTATAGTACTTCCTGAATCACCTCGTTACCTTATTAGTGCAGGAGATCCAGAAAAATCACATAGCGTTTTAATACAATTAAGACCTAACTACTCAAGTACACAAATAACAGATGAACTTAATGAGATTAAAAAAGCTCATGCACAAGAGCATAAAGGTGGAGTAAAAGAATTATTCAGAATAGCTAAGCCAGCATTAGTAGCAGCTATCGGTATAATGTTATTCCAACAATTAGTAGGTATTAACTCAGTTATTTACTATCTTCCACAAGTATTTATTAAAGGTTTCCACTTCTCAGATAGCTTAGCTATTTGGATATCAGTAGGAATTGGTATAGTTAACTTTGTATCAACAATAATTGCAACTTTAATTATGGACAAATTCCCTCGTAAAAAGTTATTAATCTTTGGTGCGATTGTAATGGGAGTTTCACTTGGAATCTTATCAATCATTAACTACACAATGAGCATAGAAAGTGCAGCAGTATTTACAATAGTTCTTATAGGAATTTATATATTCGCATTCGCTATCTCATGGGGACCAATTGCTTGGGTACTTATAGGAGAAATCTTCCCATTAAGTGTTAGAGGAGCTGGAGCTTCATTTGGATCAGCAGCAAACTGGATAGGTAACTTCATCGTTACTCAATTCTTCTTAATTATACTTGCTCTTTTCCATAACAATGTTGGTGGACCATTTGGAATATTCGCAGTATTCTCATTCTTAGCAATTCCATTTGTTATCTACTGTATACCAGAAACACATGGAAAATCACTTGAGCAAATAGAATCAGAATTATTAGATAGAAAATCAAATAATGATGATAAAAAAAGTGCTTAAATAAATTTTAATAAAAAGGATATTTACAAAAAGAGATTTGTAAATATCCTTTTTTTGTTATTAATTTTAGAAAAAATTCAATGTTTTTTGAGTTTAGATAAATAGTGAAAGTTATGACTGTAGCTGATATAGAGTACACTTTATATCAAGAAATTGAAGCGTCTATTGAAGCAAATGGAAGGTTTGAATTTAGAAGATTAAAAAATAATGCTGATGATAATAAAAGTTAGCATGCTATTAAAAAGAGTATTAAAAATATCTAAAAATTTTTTAAAAAGGTATTTTGATAATAATATATTGATTAAAACTATAATTTTTTAAATTATTATTAAATTAAGTGGTATATTATTATTAATTTATTTGAAAAATGTATTTGAAAAATTTTAAAAAGAAAGTAATATAGTAATCAAATGAATCGAACGAAAATTTAAAAGCTATGATAAGAACCAGTAGCAAAATGAAAATTATCAGAGAGAATCTCTCTTAGCTGTAAAGAGATTTTAATGGAAGTTTTGTGAATGCATCTTTGAGCTCTACCTCGAAGTTTTAGTAGACGGTAGCGTGTTACTCATGTTATAGGGTTAGGGTATGTTAGTACCTGAAATTTAAGATATGTGTTTTAAAAGATATATTTATTCAGTCATTTCTGTATAGATATATTTATTTGATGATATATAATTAGAGTGGAACCGCGGGAAAATACTCCTGCCTCTAAAGTTAGAGGCAGGGGTATTTTTATTTTTTCCATTAACTTAAAATAGCTTAAAGTTTCCAAAGATTTAGTTTATATGAAAAAAATGAAAGGATGTTAAAAATGAAAAGCAAAAAATTAGGATTGTTTGGTTTGGTTATGTTAGTTATGGGAGGAGTTATTGGTGGAGGAATATTTTCATTACCATCTCAACTTGCACAAGGAGCTGGACTTTATGCAATACTAATTGGATTTTTGGTATCTGGGATAGGGATATTCTCACTGGGATTTGTTTATGCAGGATTATCAAATAAAAAACCTGAATTAAAAAATGGAATATATAGATATAGTAAAGTTGGATTTGGAAGTTATATGGGGTTTAATGCTGCTTGGATATACTGGCTTAGTTCAACTTTTGGAAATGCAGCGTATGCAACTTTAGTGTTTGGTTCAATGGCATATTTCTTTAATATATTTAATCCAAACGGAAATAATCTGGCATTGATAATTGCCGCATCAATATTAATTTGGTTAATTACAATATTGATTTTAAGAGGTGTGAGGCAAGCTATTATAGTTAATTCTATAGTTACAGTTTCAAAGATAATACCGATTTTAGTATTTATAATTATTGGACTTGTAGCTATGCATATAAATAAATTACATTTTCAGTTTTATGGTACAAGTTCTCTCGGAAGTGTCTTCTATCAAGTGAAAAATACAATGATTGCAACACTTTGGGCTTTTGGTGGAATTGAAGCAGCTGTTGTTTTATCAGGAAGAGCTAAGAAAACTTCAGATGTGGCAAAAGCAACAATAATAGGTCTTATAGGAATAATTAGTATTTATGTTTTAGTTGTTGTTATATCATTTGGAGTTTTAAATAGACCAACACTCGCAGGATTACAAAATCCTTCTATGGCATATATTCTTCAGGCTGTTGTTGGTAAGTGGGGAGCAGTACTTATAAATATAACACTAATTATTTCAATACTTGGTGCATTACTTGGATGGACTGTTATTATATCAGAAATGCCATATTCAACTTCAAAGGATAATTTAATGCCTAAGTTTTTACAAAAAGAAAATAAAAATGGAGTAGCTATATGGTCATTAATTTTAACAACTGGGTTTACTCAGCTTTGGCTGTTATTCTCATATTTCTTTAATAACAGTTATCAAAATTTATATTCTATAGCATCTACAGCAACATTAATTCCTTACTTCTTAAGTGTTTTATATTTCTTGAAAGTAACAATTAAAGAAGATTTGGAGAAAGCTAAAATTGGTGTGAAAATTAAAGATTCAATAGTTGCTATTGTATCAGTAGTTTACACAGTTTGGCTTGTATATGCAGCTGACATAAAATACATTCTTTTAAACTTAATTTTATTTGCAGCTGGCTTGATATTATATGCTTGGAATAAGAAGGAAAGAAAAGAAAAATTATTTGAAAGAAACTATGAATGGATTATAGCATTTGTAATAGTAATTGGAGCAATAATAGCAATATATTTATTAGCTACAGGAAAGATATCTGCTAGTTAATTTTAACAATAAAATATATTAGAATTTTGAAAAATACAATTCAAAATAATACTCGTAAAAAACATTATGAAAAGGTTTACAAAAAATAGGAGGAATAAAAATGAGAAAAGATTCAATTTTAATACATGGTGGAATAAGTAGTGATAAGGGAACTGGTGCAGTAAATGTACCAATATATCAAACATCAACTTACAAACAAACAGGAATAGGAGAAGAAGTTCATTATGAATATTCAAGAAGTGGAAATCCAACAAGGGAAGCTTTAGAAAAACTTATAGCAGATCTTGAATATGGAAAAGATGGTTTTGCTTTTGCATCAGGTCTTGCAGCAATTACAGCTGTATTAATGCTATTTAAAACTGGCGATAAGGTGCTTATAAATAATAATTTATATGGTGGAACTTTTAGAGTATTAGATAAAGTATTTAAAAATTTTGGGATTAATTATGAGATATTTGATCATTTTGATGAAATAGAAGGAAAAATAGATGAGAGTGTTAAAGCTGTTTATGTGGAAACACCAACAAATCCTCTTTTAGATATAGTTGATATTAAAGCTGTATCAGAAATAACTAAAAGAAAGGGAATTTATTTAATAGTAGATAATACTTTTATGAGTCCTTATTTTCAAAATCCTTTGATATTAGGAGCTGATATAGTTTTACATTCAGCTACTAAGTACTTAGGTGGACACAGTGATTTAGTTGCAGGTCTTGTTGTAACTAAGAATTTAGAATTATCAGAAAAAATTAAATTTATTCAAAATTCTACAGGAGGAATATTACAACCATTTGATAGTTTTTTACTTATAAGAGGAATTAGAACTTTAGGACTTAGAATGTTAAAGCATGAGGAAAATGCTAAATATATAGCTAGAAATTTAGAAAATAATGAGTATATAGAAAAAATTTATTATGCAGGGCTTGAGAGTCATATTGGATATGAAATTCAAAAAAATCAAGCATCAGGGTTTGGAAGTATAATATCAATTAAAATAAGTGAAAAAATTGATTATAAAAAATTGATTAAAAACTTTAAAATTATAACATTTGCAGAAAGTTTAGGGGGAGTAGAATCTTTAGTATGTCATCCAGCAACAATGACTCATGCAGCAATACCTGAAGAACTAAGAATAAAAGCAGGAATAACTGATAACTTAATAAGGCTTTCAATTGGAATAGAGGATAAAGATGATTTATTAGAAGACATATTAAATGCAATAGAAGGAGCTAGGTATGAAGTATTATAACGATATAAGAGAACTTATAGGTAATACATCATTATTGAAATTAAATAATTTTAATATAAAAGATGGAGTGAATGTCTTTGTGAAATTGGAAGGTCAAAATCCAGGGGGAAGTTGCAAAGATAGAATAGGTATTGAAATGGTCGAAAGTGCAATAAAAAATGGAAGTTTAAAAGCTGGCAGTACAATAATTGAAGCAACAGCTGGAAATACAGGTATAGGAATAGCACTTGGGGCATTAAATAAGGGATATAAAGTGATTTTTGTTGTACCTAATAAATTTTCTATAGAGAAGCAAATAATTATGAAGGCATATGGAGCTGAAATAATAAACACTCCAGAAGAAGATGGGATGGAAGGTGCAATTAAAAAGGCTGAGGAGCTATTAAAAACTACAGAAAATTCAATTTCTTTAAAGCAATTTGAAAATGAAAGTAATACATTTGCTCATTATAAAGGGACTGGAAGAGAAATTTACTATGATTTAGAAGGGAAAATTGATTATATAGTTGCAGGAGCTGGAAGTGGCGGAACTTTTACAGGAGTAACTAAATATTTAAAAGAAAGAAATAAAAATATTAAAGCTATTTTAGCAGATCCTATAGGATCTATTATTGGAGGAGGTGATCATGGAAATTATAGAATAGAGGGCATAGGTAATAATTTTATACCTAAAATTTTAGACTTATCATTAGTTGATGAGGTTATAAAAGTTACTGATGAAGAGGCGTTTAAGCAAAGTAAAGAATTAGCAAAAAAAGAAGGTGTTTTAACTGGTTCTTCATCAGGGGCTGCATTAGTTGCAGGACTTGAGATAGCAAAAAGAATAACTAAAGGGAATATTGTTGTTATATTACCAGATAGAGGAGATAGATATTTTAGCAAAAATCTCTTTTAAATAAATTATATATAACATTAATTATCATATAAAAGAAAGGAAGTAATAGTATGCAAAAAGTAGAAAGTTTTGAATTAGACCACACAAAAGTTGTAGCACCATATGTTAGAGAGGCTGGTGTTTTAAAAGGACAAAAAGGAGATATAGTTACTAAATTTGATATAAGATTTGTTCAACCAAATAAAGAAATGTTAGAAATTGAAGGTATACACACATTAGAGCATTTTCTTGCTACATTTATGAGAGATAAGCTTACTGAGCTTATAGATATTTCACCAATGGGATGCAGAACAGGATTTTATATGGTAACATTTGGCGAAGTTACAGTTGATGAAACTATAGAAGCCTTGAATTATGCTTTAGGAGAAATTTTAAAACAGGAAGAAATTCCAGCAGCAAATGAAGCACAATGTGGTTCATATAAGTTACATTCCTTAGAATTGGCTAAAGAATATTCTAGAAGATTATTAGATGAAGGTGTTAGTAATCAATTTTATAAAGTAGGATAGTTTAAAAAAGAGTCGTTATAGACTCTTTTTTAGTGTATATCTAGAGTTAACTTAAAGATAAATTTTATTATATTCAAAGTTTAATATTATATATTTAGGTTTATTGAGAATAAGCTATTAAATAAATTTATATCTAATTTTCTTTTATTATGAATATAATTTCAGCTATTAAAGTTATTATTTGTGGTAAGAAGAACATTACCCAAGTAATGTGCCAAGCATGAGTAGTGAAGCTTATGATTATATAAGATATTAAAGTTACAAGCCATAAAACTTTATTAATTAACTTAGTAATGGATTTAGTTTTATTAAAGCTATTCATTAGAATACTCCTATTAAAAATTGCTACATTATATTGTATTATAAAAATAGGTTAATGGTATTAAATAAAAAATTATTGCATATTTTTAAAACTCGTGTAATACTAGTATCTAGTTTTATTCTTAAAATTAAAATATACGAAAGTAGGAATTATATATGAGCAATAAGAATTTAGAAATAATGAAAAAGTTAATAGAAGAAAAACAGGCTAAAGGGAAAAAGAAAGGTAAAAGAATAGTTCCAGATAGATATGGTAAGCAACCAGCAGGTGCAGGAAATCTTTAATTATAAAAATAGAATAGATAATTAAGAAGATATTTTAATGTTAATCATTTCTTGTAAATAAAGAATATCTATTAGAAACAGATGGTGAATCATACTAAATAAAAGTTTAGTGTGATTTTTTTTGTGTGACAACAAAAAGAGTTTCATAATATTATATAGGGAAATTACTATATAAGGCGGAATTTATGTTTGGTATAGATATCAAAAAAATCAAAACAACTTTGAAGCTTTTAGGTTTAACAGGAGTTTTTTATTTAGGATATTATTTCTTTTTTGGTAATATAACAGGGATTACAGATGCTATTATGATGGGTATTGCAACAATGCCAGCAAATACTCTAGCAACAGGATTTATTTTGAATCATTTAATGAATAAGGCAGAAAGAAAAAAAATAGAGCAACAAAATAATTTATTGATAGGTTTATTTTACAATGAGTTTGGTAATTCTTTATTAGATAAGTTTGTCAGTTATGATGATTGTCTTTCAAAAATAGAAGATAAAATTTTAATTAAACCTCATTGGAAAGAAGCAGACTTTGAAAAGTTATATGAAATATTAGATGAAAATACGTATTGTGTTAATATGGATAGAGTCGATATTGATGAGCTTAGAGGCATTTTACAGGACAATTTAAATTTAATGATAGAACTTATGTCAAATCCATCTTTAGCTAATGGAGATAATTTTACAAAAGTTATAATGTCTATTTTACATTTGAAGTGTGAATTAAATGATAGGCTTATAGGTGATGTATTTGATGATTATGAAATAGAACATGTGAAAAAAGATATAGAAGATGCATATAAAAAGCTTGGAAAAACATGGGTTATATATATGTTTAATACACAAAAATATTATAGTGATTTTTTTAAAAAGTCATTAATTACATCTCCTTTTGATTTGAGGAGCAAATATGATAAAGATTTAGAATATTTAATTAAAAAATAAAAGAAAATAAATAAAGATATTAAATCCTTTTAAATGACTTATTTAAAGGGATTTAGCTATGTTTATATAAGCTGAAAATAAGAAGTTTAAAGTATATTTTCGAATTTTTAATATTTGGATAGTTAGATGTATTTTTTATAATTTATTTAAAATAAGAAGTTTTACTTTTGAAAAATAAATCCTTTTTATGGTAATTTTTATTTTGGTAAAATTTAAAAATATTTATTGTTAAAGTTTTTTAAGAAAAAAGAAAAAATGACAATGGCTAATTTAGAGGAGTTACAGAATTGCTATTTCGTTATATAGTTTGCAATAGAATTTTTCATTTTGAAAATATAAATATGTATTTATAAAATAAAATATAAATAGTTATTAACTTTTTCGACAAATTGAGTACTAAAATCGACAAGAAAAATTTGTATGCGTTTTCACATCGTGATAGAATAAGGGTGTAGCAAATGAGAACGATTGATTTGAAAATTAGTTTTTTAAATTCATCAATTTGGTGCATAATATATTCGATGACTATAAGTCAGAATAAATAAACAAACGAAAAGGGGAATAAATAATGAGTATACACATAGAAGCTAAACAAGGACAAATAGCAGATACAGTATTATTACCAGGAGATCCATTAAGAGCTAAATTTATAGCAGAAACATTTTTAGAAAATGCAGAATGCTATAATAATGTAAGAGGAATGCTTGGATATACAGGAACTTATAAAGGTAAAAAAATATCAGTTCAAGGAACAGGTATGGGAATTCCATCAATTTCAATATATGCTACAGAGCTTATAAAAGATTATGGAGTTAAAAACCTTATAAGAATAGGAACAGCTGGAGCTATTAATACAGATGTTAAGCTTAGAGATTTAGTTATAGGTGTTTCAGCACATACTGATTCAGCTACAACAGCTCATATATTTAAAGGAGCACATTTTGCACCAACAGCAAGTTTTAAACTAGCTAGTTTAGCTCATAAAAATGCAGTTAAACTTGGATTAGAGCCAAGAATGGAAAGTTTATTCACATCAGATTCATTCTATAATCATTATTTAGAAAACTATGAAATGTGGGCAAAAGTTGGAACAACAGCAGTAGAAATGGAAGCTGCTGGATTATACACAGTTGCAGCTTTATACGGAGCTAATGCATTAGCTATCGTAACAATAAGTGATCATATCATAACAGGAGAAGTAACTTCACCTGAAGAAAGACAACTTACTTTTAAAGATATGATGAAGGTTGCTCTTGAAACAGCATTAGAACTTTAATTTAGTTAATTTAATGCTACCACTTTTTAAATATTGGGAAGAGAAGTGGTAGCTTTATATAAAACAATTATGTAAACGTTATCATAAAGTTGCTATAGTAGATTTTACTTATTTAGTGGCTTAAGTGTTGGGGGACAAGTTTAAAAATAAAAGTAGATTCAATTCATATGAAGTTTTGATTCTACTTAGATGGTGAGTCGAGGTAATCTAAATGCTAGTGTTTCTTTATTTCATACTTGAAAGAGATAAGAGATAAAGAAACACTAGCTAACAGACAAAATTTAAGGGGGAATTACTATGTTGTTATTAAGAAACGTTTTAGGTATTTTAGTATTAGTTTTAGGATTATATATTTTTTCTAAAGATAAAAAACAAATAAAGTGGAAAGTAATGATTAAAGCTTTTATTATTCAGTTTGTTATTGCATTTGCACTTATTAAATTTCCTTTAGGACAAAAATTGTTGCAAATAATGTCAGATGGTGTTAGTAAAGTTCTTGCATATGGAGCTGATGGATTAGCTTTTATATTTGGAACTCTTAGTGATGGTGCAGCACCAACAGGAATGATTTTTGGGATACAGATTTTAGGTAACATAATTTTCGTATCAGCAATTATAGGAGCACTTTATTATTTAGGTGTTATTGGATTTGTAGTTAAAATTATTGGTGGAGCTATTGGAAAAGTATTAGGAACAAGTAAAGCAGAAAGTTTTGTTGCTGTTGCTAATGTATTTTTAGGACATACAGATGCTCCATTATTAGTAGCTAAGTATATTGGAAAAATGACAGAATCAGAAGTTATGCTTGTACTTGTTTCAGGAATGGGAAGTGTTTCAGCTTCAATTATAGGTGGATATGTTGCAATGGGAATTCCAGCAGAAGCATTATTAATAGCTGGTGCAATGGTTCCAGTTGGTAGTATTATAGTATCAAAAATGCTTATGCCTGAAGTAGAAGAAGTTCAAGAAGCAGATAACGTAGAAGCTAATGGAAAAGGTGAAAATGAAAATCTTATTTGTGCTATTTCAAATGGAGCTTGCTCAGGAGCACAAGTTGTTATAAATGTATCAGCAGTTTTAATTGCTATGATGGCTATTGTTGCTATGCTTAATGGATTACTTTCAATGTTTGGAGTTTCTATAGAAAGTATACTTTCAGTTGTATTCTGGCCAGTAGGGTGGCTTATGGGAGTAGAACCTCAAAATATATCACTTGCAGCTGAGCTTTTAGGAAGTAAAATTGCATTAAATGAGTTTGTAAGTTTTGCAGCTCTTGGAGAAGTTATTTCATCATTAGATTATAGAACTGGTATGATGATGTCTATATCATTATGTGGTTTTGCAAATCTTGCATCAATTGCAATTTGTGTAGCTGGTATTGGAAGTTACGCTCCAGAAAGAAAAGGACTTCTTGCAAGACTTGGATTTAAGAGTATGTTTGCAGGATGTGCAGTTAGTTTACTAAGTGCTATGATAGTTGGATTATTGTTATTATTCTAATTAGAGGGGAAATAGAATTATTAACAAAAATATAAAAAGAATTCAGATAGAGTTTAGGCTCTATCTGAATTTAGTTGAAAAACACTTATGATTTAGCAATTTTAAGAAAGCGTTATTAAATTTAAAATTGAATAAAAGGACAGGTGAAAAGAATGCAATTGTGGGGACAAATATTTCAAGTTTTAGGTAGTATACTATTATTATATAGTTATGTACCGCAGGTTATAAGTTTAATAAAAAGCAAAAATGCAGATGGGATAAGTACTCAATTTTGGTTTATCTTAACTATAGGTCTTGGGTGTGTAGCAGCTAATATGGCAATAAGTAATGTGCCGATGTTAATGTTATTAACTCAAATAGCGAATACAATATGTGCATTAGTTACATTAATATTGGTAATAAAATATAAAAATGTACAAGCAATAAATAATTAATAAAAAAAACTCTTTAGAATTTCTAGAGAGTTTTTTGTGGTCACTTTATAGTGATTGTTAAAAAATAATATAATAACATCAGAAAAATAAAAGTTGTGGCAAGATTAAAATCTAAATTTTTTTATAGACATCGTATTCGAAAGACTAGATTTTTATTTAAAAAAGATAAAATAGAGAATTTTACATAAGTTTTAGTATCTTACTATATGAGAAACAAAAATTTAGGAGATATTTTTTTGGATTTTTAAAAATAAAGATAATTTAAAATAAAATGATTGAATTAATTAATTTGAAAAAAATAGCTAAAAAAGAGAGAATATATATAGAAGACGATAGTAAATTCATTATAAGAGGGAGGTGGCTATTAGTTAGGTATTTAATAGTTGCCTAATTATAATAGTAAATATTATGAAATTAAAAGATATTTGTGTAAGTATAGATAAAGATGATATTTTAGAGTTTATGACTCATCAAGATGAGGTGAAAGTAAATTCTATAGAAATTACAGATGTGTTTAAAATAGTTGGTGTCTATAATTTTAAGAAAAAAGAAATAAGTTTTGAAGGTAGTTTGGATATAGCTAGTATAGAAGGAAATACTGTTAATTTTGAACTAAAAGATTTTAGTATTTTAAGTATTGGATCAAAAATGCTAAAAACCATTGTATTAAAATATATAATAAATTCATTTGAAGAAATTCGAGGAATATCCTATAAAAATGATATTATATCTGTTAATGCAAATGAAATTTATAATTCATTTAATGTTAAAGGTATAAAGCTAGATAATTTTTCTATAAAATATATAAAATTTAATCAGCAACATGAAATAGAAATTGATATACATGATATTTATGTTGATCCAAAGCTTGATATTAGTATAGAAGAAAAACATTTTGAAAAAGCACAATAATTGTAAATTGGATAATGATATATTATTTTGTAAGAGCATCTAAAAATTTTTAGATGCTCTATTTATTAGTAGAAATAATACAGGTGGAAGAAGAATCCCAGTGAGGAATATTTTTAAAGTTTGAGAAATTGAAGCTCTAAAGAAGAGACTAACTATAAAAAATAATATGAAAGCTAAATAATAAATTGAAGCAATGATTTTGTTTGTCTTTTCACCAGATCTATAGCCAGGAATTTGCGTAATAACTAATTTAAAATATTTTTTCATAAAATCACTCCTTAAAATATACTAGTAATATCTTTTTAAACGCAGATATTACGAGATACCTATCTTAAATAACTAGTGTTTAGAATTTTAAATAAGGATAAGTTCATGTTAGAGATGTTACTATTAGAGTGTGGCAAGTTAGTTACAGAATCAAAAAGGTTTTTCTATACTATTAAGTTTATTAATTCAAAGAAAAAGATTAGAAAACAAAATTGTAGCAAATATTTCTAGAGTGGATTCTTTAGAGAATATTGAAGTAGAAAAATTTATGTTTTTAGAAAATATCAAGTTGAATAAAGCTAAAGATAGTTATTTGAAATTTTATTATACATTTATTCTAAAAGTTAATAATATAATACAGTTAAGTGAAAAATAAGTTTCATAAGAAAAATTTATTTTTTTTATTATAGACGATATACTATATAATAATAAGCAACATAAGGAGTGGAATGATTTTTGATGAGAAATAAAAGCATTTATAAAGATATATTATATGAAATTTATCATGAAGTATCTGTTACTGAAAAAAAGGAATAATTTTATATTCTAATGAATAATTTGGGAGGAATTACAATTTAGATATTAAATTTATAAGAAAATATATAAATAAAAATGCAAGTGGAGGATAAGCTTAAAACAATGAAGATAGAAAACATTCTAAGCGTTGCACTAGATATAGGAGAAAATATGTTAAAGTGCAATGCTGAAATTAACAGAGTTGAAGATACTATTATAAGAATTTGTACAAGCTATGGAATAGTAAGGGTAGATGTTTTTGCTATTAAAACTTTAATAATTGCTACTATAAGAGATGAAGAGGGACGTTCTTATAGTGAAAATAGAAGAATCTATTCTAGTGATATAAATCTTGAAAAAATAGAAGAGTTAAATAGTTTATCAAGATATATTTGTCATAATACGCCAAGTTATGAAGAAATACAAGAAAAATTAAGTTGTTTTTATTTATGTGACTTCTCAACTACTAAGAAAAATTTAGTTGGTGGTATTTTAGGATCAGTTGGATTTTGTATTTATTTCGGGGGGAATTTAAGGGATGCATTAGCGGTAGGTATTATTGCAATAATATTTTTTGAAATAAGTAAATATTTAAAAAGATTCTTAGAAAATCCTATAGTTTTTACAGCAATAATATCATTTATAATAGGATGTCTTTCAATATTTTCAGTTAAAATTGGAATTGGTGAACATGTTGATAAAATAATAATTGGAGGTGTTATGCTTGTTATCCCAGGGATGGCAATGGTAATGGGATTTAGAGATATGTTATCAGGTGATATTCTAGCAGGAACTTTTAGATTAGTTGAAACAATACTTGTAACCATAGCTATAACATTTGGATTTGCTACAGCTTTGTATTTAGGAGGTGTTATATAAATGGAATATATAATACAGATAGTATCTTGTGGAGTTGGAGCACTTGGATATGCTTTGGTTTATAATGTTAAAAGAGATAAGTTAATAGTTGTTACAATAGGTGGATTACTTACTATCACAGCATATGTAATTATTAATAATATGTTTAATAATATTCTTTTAGCGACAACAATAAGTAGTGCATTAATTACTTTTTATTCTGAAATTTTAGCCAGATATTTAAAATCTCCTGCAACAGTATTTTTACTCCCAGGAATAATTCCTTTAGTTCCGGGGGGCGGGCTTTTCTATACAATGACAGGACTTTTAAAAGGAAATATGACACAATTTAATTCATATGGTATAAGTACGTTTGAAACAGCAGCGGGGATTGCTATTGGAGTTATACTTGCATCTGTTATAGTTCATCATGTTAATAATAGATTAAGAAAAAGAAAAGAAATGCAATATAAAAAATATTCAGAGAAGTAAAAGTTTTATCTAAATCTAAAAAATAATTATTTATTTTTCTATTAAAAATCAAAACAGAGAATAACTATAAAATTAAGAACTTATTAGTAAGATGCTAATAAGTTTTTTTCTGCAATTAACAAGTAATGTTGAAAGTTAAAATACATTTGTTTTCTTCTGATAAACAAATAATTTATTTAATTAACAAATTATCATAAAATAGTACTATAAATTGAATTGATTGTTAAATGAAAATGTTTGAAAATGAGAAAAAATTAATAAAGTTCTTATATGGAGATTAATTAAATATTACTTGATAAAATTAGATTAATATTAAAGGAGAATAATGGGAAATTTATTTTGCTGAAATTATTAAGGGGGCGAATTATTATGGAAGAAAATAGGGAACAATGGGGATCGAAAGTTGGTTTTATTTTAGCTGCGATTGGATCAGCAGTTGGGCTGGGGAATATTTGGAGATTTCCTTATATAGCGTATGAAAATGGAGGAGGAGCTTTTTTAATACCATATTTCTTTGCGATTTTTACGGCTGGGATTCCATTACTTATTTTAGAATATACAATGGGACATAAATATAGAGGTTCAACACCACTAGCTATAGCAAAGGCTAATAAAAAATGGGAATGGCTTGGTTGGTGGCCTACAATAACATCAGCAATTATAGTGGCTTACTATTCAGTTATTATAAGTTGGTCTATGAATTATTTTATTATGAGTTTTAAAAAAGGTTGGGGAAGTGATGCTAATGCATTTTTTCATAACGATTTTTTAAAATTATCAGCATCACCATTTAATTTAGGTGGAATAGTTCCATATGTGTTAATTGGTGTTTTATTGATTTGGGTTATTAATTGGTTCGTTTGTTATAAGGGAGTAAAAAAAGGAATAGAAAAAGTAAATAAAGTCTTACTTCCAACGCTAGTAGTAATTATGATAATTATTGCAATTAGAGCTGTAACCTTAGAAGGTGCTGCAAAAGGTCTTAATACTCTTTTCACACCAGATTGGGACATGGTATTTAAGCCATCTGTGTGGATTGCAGCATATGGACAAGTTTTTTATTCATTAAGTATTGCAATAGGTATTATGATGACTTATTCAAGTTATTTGCCAAAGAAGTCAGATATAAATAATAGTGCTTTTGTTACTGCTTTTGCAAATTGTGGATTTGAATTTTTATCTGCTATAGCTGTTTTTGCTATTTTAGGATTTATGGCAACAGCACAAGGGGTTGGAGTTTCTGAAGTGGTTTCTAGTGGTGTTGGTCTTGCATTTGTTGCTTTCCCACAAATTTTTAATGCTATGGGACCGATAGGGAATTTTATAGGAGTTTTATTTTTCTTATGCTTAATATTTGCAGGGATTACATCATCTGTATCACTAACAGAAGCAGTTTCAGCACCGTTTAGAGATAAATTTGGTTGGAGTAGAAAAAAAGTTGTTACAGGAATGTGCATTATAGGTTGCTCTTTAAGTGTTTTATTTGCAACGAATGCAGGTTTATATCTTTTAGATATAGTAGATGCATTTATAAATAATTATGGAATTGTAACTGTTGGACTTCTTGAAGTTATTTTAATTGGATGGATTATAACACCTAAAAAGCTAAGAGAGCATTCGAATGAAGTATCTAATTTTGCTATAGGGAAATGGTGGGATATAACTATTAAATTTATAACTCCAGCAATTCTTATTTATATGATAGTTCAGAATATATTAATAGAAATAAAAACACCATATGGTGGTTATCAAATTTCAGAACTTTTAACGTTTGGTTGGTCAGTTATTGGTTTGGGTATAATCGTTGCGCTTATTATGTCTAAAAAACCTTGGAAAAACAATACTTTAGAAGATGAAAATAAGACAAAAATTGAAGTGGTTAATAATGACTAAAAGGTAACTAAAAAATAACATGTAAAAAATTAGGAGGTATTAAAAATGACACTTACATCAATTATTTTCTTTTTTATAGGAGCCTTTGTATTATGGGGGGGATTGGCGATAACATTAACAATGTTAATAAAAGGGAATAAAAAATAGATTATTTAATATTGTAATAT
The DNA here is from genome assembly GCA_051656585.1 of Sarcina sp. Lineage (GTDB taxonomy): Bacteria > Bacillota > Clostridia > Clostridiales > Clostridiaceae > Sarcina. The sequence continues at coordinate 67,653 of JBOGCE010000026.1, forward strand.
TTTTGTCTTTTAAAAGAAATGAAATTTGCAATTTAATAGGAGTAGAATAACAATATAAAATGGTTTGCCAAAATTATGTCAAATAATTACCATATTTATACTTATAATTGAATTAAAGGGAGAGTGTAACAAATGATAAATGTACAACAAGTACAAAATTATGACATGACAACACAAAGTTTAAGTCAACAAGAACAAAATGCATCAAGCACTGTACAAGTAAATGTTGTTGATCAAATGGGTAATAATATTAACTCATATTCAATGACTGGAAAAAATAGTTCTGCAATTGCAAATAATTTGAAAAATCAAAACGGAGTAATAGAGGTTTTAGTAAATGGAAAAGCAATGTCTATGGCCGAGGCAAGAGGTTTAACATTTGGACAAGCTGGAAATACTATTACAGTAGTTGAAAATGGAACTATGGGACTTAATTCATCATACTCTATCAATGGAAATGTGTATGCAATAGGACAAACAACTGGAGATTATGTTAGCCAAACAGGAGCTAAAATATATGTTCCATCTAACGTATTAAAAGATAATACATTGTCATCAGTAGAAATTAATGGAGTTGATTATACTGGGAAAATAGAAGGTAACTATGTAATAGTTAATGGTGAGATTCCTGCAATAGCAGCAGATGCGAATAATGTAGTAGTTAGATTCCACCATGAGCATGTATTACCAGGAAGGGGTGTATCACAAGCTAATACTGGGAAAGCAACTGTTCAAGTAATACAAATGAATCAATATGGACAAGAGTTAGCTACACAAACTATTAATAATGCGAATGGATATTCTTTATTACCAGTTTTCTCAAATCTTCAAGGTGAAGTTACAAGCATAACTTATAATGGAGCAAATGCTACAGTTATGGACTTACTTACACAAGCTTATGAAAATGGTACAAGTAATGTTTTAATAATAACAGAACATACAAATTCACCTATTCAGTTATCAGCAGAATTTATGGGGCATCAAATAGGAATGCCAATAAATAATAGTGATAGCATAACAGCAAATGGAGTTCATTTAGATATACCAACAGGATTATTAAGAAGTTTTAATGTTTCAAGTGTAAATATTAATGGAGTTGAATACACTGGAAAATTAGAAGGAAATACTTATGTTGTTAACGCTTTTATACCTGGAGCAGTTAAATACAACACTGTTATAAACCTTTTACGTAAATAATTAATTTACCTTTAAAAAGAAGTTATGAAGTGCGAAATCATAGCTTCTTTTTTTTATTTCAATAATTTTGCCTAGTTTAATATATCTAAAGAACTCAATTTTACTTAAAGTTTATCATAAGAATTAAAAAAGTCTATAATACATGATGATTTTTTGATTGTTAATTTAATAAAATAGAAGCTTATAAAAATTAATTTAATATTTTTGATATGCACATAATGATAAAATAATATTTCATTTGAAATATTTATTATAAATACATATTTGTATGAATAAATATACGCATAATGATTTTCCTTAAATATCCTTTTTATTTAATTAGAAAATTAATTTGATTACAATGGATATTAAAAGTTATTAATATAATAATAAAATTAGTATTGACATAACATTTGTATATTTATATAAATGGATATTATAGGTATATGTGAATTTTAGAAGAATAAAAATTAATTGATAAAAAATATAGTTAATTTGGGATGATATAATTAAATAGAGAAACGATAACAGAAGGAGTAAATTTATGAAAAATATATTAGATGACTTGAAACAAGAATTAAAAAAAATAGGGAATTTAAATAGTGGATTGGCACTAATTTACTGGGATATGCAAACTAAAATGCCTAGGCAAGCAGCAGCACAAAGAGCAGGTATAATAGAAGAATTATCAGGACAAATTTTTAAACTTCAGACATCTCCTAAAATGGGAGCTCTTTTAGATGAAGCTGAAAAGAATATAGATACTTTGAAAGATTCTGAAAAAGCAATGATTAAAATTGCAAGGAAAGAATATGATGCTACTAAAAAAATTCCAGAAGAAAGATATAGAGCTTTTGTAAGTGCATCAGCAATTTCATCTAATGCATGGCAAGATGCTAAAGAAGCAAAAAACTTTGAATTATTTAAACCACATTTAAAGACTATGGTAGATTTTCAAAGAGAATTTATTGAATATTGGGGTTATAAAGGAAATAAATATAACACACTATTAAATAAATTTGATGAAGGTGCTACAGTAGAAAAGATAGATGGTATATTTAATGAATTAAAAGAAGGAACTATAACACTTTTAAATAAAATAAAAAATAGTAAAAAAGAAATTGATAATAGTATTTTTAAAGGTGAGTTTGATAGAGAAGGGCAAGAAAAAATATCAAGATTTATTTTAAATAAAATGGGATATAATCTTGATCTTGGAAGAATTGATGAAAGTATGCATCCATTTACAGTAGGTTTTGGAAATAAAGATGTTAGAATAACAACTAATTTTGGATATCCTGAGTTTACTTTTGCCTTATTTAGTTGTATTCATGAAGGGGGGCATGCAATTTATGAGCAAAATATAGCAGATGAATTGCAAAAAACAGGTATAGAAAGTGGATTATCAATGAGTATACATGAATCTCAATCAAGATTCTATGAAAACTTATTAGGGAGAAGCAGAGAATTTTGGAGTTATTTCTTACCGTTTGTAAAATATGAGTTTAGTCAATTTGAAAATGTTTCATTAGAGGATTTTTATAATGCGTTAAATTTAGTTGAGCCAACATTTATAAGAACAGAGGCTGATGAGCTTACTTATAATTTGCATATTATTATAAGGTATGAAATTGAAAAAGCTCTTATTAACGGAACTTTAGAAGTTGAAGATGTGAAAGAAGAATGGAATAAAAAATATAAGGAATATTTAGGAATTGAACCAACAGATGATAGTATAGGAATTTTACAAGATATGCATTGGTCAGATGGTTCATTTGGGTATTTCCCAAGTTATTCATTGGGGAATTTATATTCAGCGCAAATATTTGCAAAATTGAAAGAGGAAGAACCAAATCTTATGAAACAAATAGAAAATGGAAATTTAAATGTTGTATATGACTGGCTTAAAGAAAATGTTCATCAGTATGGAGCAACATATACAGCTAGCGAACTTATACAAAAAATAACAGGAGAAGAACTTCAAGTTAAATATTTCTTAGAGTATATTAATAAGAAATATACTAAAATATATAATTTATAATCAATTTAATAAAAAAGGGCTGCTATTATTAGCAAGCCTTTTTTTGTATACAATTTAAAATGATAAATTCCTATTTTATCCAAAAAGTATTTGATTTTATTTAATAAATTTAGTAAATATGATAAAGTTTATGTGGGTGGTATTTTATTAGCTACACCAATTTTAAATTTATTTAAAGAATAGAAGATTATGAAAAGAAATCTTTAAATAGTTTGAACTGTAGATTTAAAGCAATTAATGTTTTTGAAATCAAACAGATTTATTTAATTATATTTGAAAATTAAATTTTATTTTAGGTTATATCATATTTGAATGGCACTAGAAATTCATCAACTAATCGGAGGTGATGTTATAAAATTTGGTTTTATTGGAGCTTCTAAGTTAGGAGTTTCACTAGGAAAATATTTTATTGATAATAATATAAAAGTTAGTGGTTATTATAATAGAAATCACGAAATGGCTAAAGAAGCAGCTATTTTTACAAATACAATGTTTTTTGAAACAATAAAAGAAGTAGTAGAAAATAGCAGTGTTATATTTATATCTACAGCAGATTCAGCGATTGCAGAGATTTGGGAAATGCTTAAAGAGTATAATATAGAGGGAAAAATAATATGTCATGGAAGTGGTTCTTTATCTTCAGAAATTTTTTCAAATATAAATAAATTTGGTGCCTATGGCTATTCTATTCATCCTATGCTTGCAATTTCTAGCAAGTACAATTCCTATACGTTATTAAAAAATGCTTTTATAACTATTGAAGGCGATAAAAAGTATAAATATTCCTTATATAATCTTTTTAAGGATCTTGGTAATGAAGTAGCTTTTATATCTAGTAGAGATAAAGCAAAATATCATTTAAGTGCTGTTATGGCTAGTAATCTTGTAATAGCTCAAGTAAATAAAAGTGTTCAGTTATTATCAGAATGTGGATTTAATAAGGAACAAGCATTAAAAGCTTTGATGCCTCTTATAGAAAATAATATTAAAAATATTTTTGAAAAAGGCATAAAACAAAGTTTAACAGGTCCTATAGAAAGAGGGGATTTAAGCACTATTCAAAGACATATAGATTGTTTAGATAATGAAAATGATTTAGAGCTTTATAGACTTTTATCGCTAAATGCGTTGGAAATTGCACAAGAAAAAAATGAGTTTAGGAATTATGATGAAATTAAGAATTATCTGGAGGAGTAATGTAATGAAAAATACAGCTATCACATTTAGAGAATTAAAAGAAAAGAATGAAAAAATAACTATGCTTACAGCATATGATTATTCAATGGCAAAGATTGTTGACAATTCAGGTATAAATGGAATATTAGTAGGTGATTCTTTAGGAATGGTATGTTTAGGGTATGAAGATACTTTATCAGTTACTATGGAAGATATGATACATCACACAAAAGCAGTAGCAAGAGGTGCTAAAAATGCATTAGTAGTTGCTGATATGCCATTTATGTCTTATCAAACATCTGTGTATGATGCAGTATTAAATGCAGGAAGATTGATGAAAGAAGGTAGAGCAAGTGCTATAAAACTTGAAGGTGGCTTAGAAGTTTGTCCACAAATTGAAGCGATAACAAAATGTGCAATACCAGTTATGGCACATATAGGTTTGACACCACAGTCTGTTAATGCTTTTGGTGGCTTTAAAGTTCAAGGAAAAGATATAGAAAATGCTAAAAGAATAATTGAAGAAGCTAAGGCTGTAGAAGCAGCAGGTGCATTTGCAGTAGTATTAGAATGTGTTCCGAGTAAACTTGCACAAAAAATTTCAGAGGCAATTAGTATACCAACTATAGGTATAGGTGCTGGAGCAGGTTGTGATGGACAAATTTTAGTTTATCAAGATATGCTTGGAATGTTTAATGATTTTACTCCAAAATTTGTGAAAAAATATGCTGACTTATCAGAGCAAATGGATAGTGCTTTCAAAAAGTATATTGAAGAAGTGAAAGATGGGGTATTCCCAGGAGAGGAACATACATTTAAAATTAGCGATGATGTGTTGGATAAGTTATATTAGGAGGATGAAATGATAGTAGTTGATAAAATAAAAGAAGTTAGAGAAGTTACAAAAGAATGGACAATAAATAAAGAAAGTATAGGATATGTTCCTACAATGGGATTTTTACACGAAGGTCATAAAAGTCTTATAGATAAGGCTAGATTGGAAAATGATAAAGTTGTAGTTAGTATATTTGTTAACCCAACTCAATTTGGAGAAGGGGAAGATTTAGATGCATATCCAAGAGATTTAGAACGAGATTTAGAACTTTGTAAAAATGCTGGAGTTGATATGGTATTTGTACCACAACCATCAGAGATGTATTTTAAAGATGCAACAACAAAAATTTCTATGGAAACTTTATCAGAAGAATTATGTGGGAAAAGTAGACCTGTACATTTTGGCGGAGTTTGTACAGTTGTAACTAAATTGTTTAATATAGTAAATCCTACTAGAGCATATTTTGGAGAAAAAGATGCACAACAACTTGCTATTATCAAAAGAATGGTGAGAGATTTAAACTTTGATGTAGAAGTTATAGGGTGTCCTATAGTAAGAGAAAGTGATGGATTAGCTAAAAGTTCAAGAAATACGTATTTATCTAAAGAAGAAAGAGAAGCTGCAATAGTATTGCATAAATCTTTAGAGATAGCAAAATCAATTATAGAAAATGGCGAAAGAAATGTTTCTGTGATTATTGAAAACATTGAAAGAGTAATTAAAGCTAAAAAATTAGCTAAAATTGATTATATAGAAGTAGTCGATAGCAAGTCTATTCAAAAAGTTGATGTAGTAGAAGAAGATGTTCTAGTAGCTATAGCTATTTATATTGGGAAAACAAGACTTATAGATAATTTTACTTATAGATTTTAAAAAAAGGTTTGGTGTTATATAATGAAGATTAGTATGTTAAAAGGAAAAATTCATAGAGCAACTGTAGTACAAGCAGAATTAAATTATGTTGGAAGTATAACAGTTGATGAAGATTTATTAGAGGCGTCAGGAATATTAGAATATGAAAAAGTAAGTATTGTTGATATTGATAATGGGGCTAGATTTGAAACTTACACAATAGCAGGAGAAAGAGGATCAGGAATGATATGTTTAAATGGTGCAGCTGCAAGATGTGTGCAAGTAGGTGATAAAATTATTTTAATGGCTTATTGTGAATTAGAACAAGAAGAAGCAAAAAATCATAAACCTAAAGTAGTTTTTGTTGATGAAGATAATAAAATAAACAGAGTAACTAATTATGAGAAACATGGGCAATTAGTTTAAGTAAACTTTAAATTAGCTTAGATAAATTTAAAAGATAATTTAAAAAAGTTAAGTATTAAAACTAATAGGTATTAAAATGAAAATACAGGATTATATCGTGAAAAGAAAAATTTTCTTAAACATGATATAATCCTTTTTTTTACTTAGAAAATTGGAAAAGAAAATTGGAAATTCAATAGGTTTACATAGTAAAAAAATAAAGATAATTACCTTAAATATATTGAGAATTTTAATTATACTTTAAGAACTATAATATTTTTTTTGTTTTTTGTTAAATCAGATACTTTATTTTCTAGTTTTAGGATAAAAATGGAGCTATTTATTAATCAAATTGAGAAAATAAAATAATTTTGTTATAATTTTTGTGAATGAAATAAGCAAAGGATTAAGGATTGGATATACATGAAGAAAAAGTTATTATTAACAATTTTAGGTCTATCATTTATAGCAATAATTCCGCATCATAAGACTTATAAAAATAATAGTAATCAAATTTTGTTAGTCAATAAAGGAACAGAACAATCTACTAATAGTCAAATAAAAAATAATAGTGATAAAAAATTATACTATTGGAATGGTTCTGTTGTAGAAACTAGAGTTAATATTATTGATCAATATGGTAAAATATTGAATTGTGAGTATGTAGAAGGTCCACAGGGAACACCATGGTCCTTGTCAACATATGTACCAATTCCACAATATTATGAGTTAGTTGGAATATCTGTAAATGGTGTTGAAATACCAAAAAATGAAATATCAACATATGAAATACCAGGATATTTAGGAACTCAGAATACAACTATCGATTATATAGTCAAAAGAGTATATTTCCCAGTGAAAATATCTTTTATGGATGGAAATCAAAATATAATTAGTAGTATAAATGAAGAGGTAAAGGTTGGAAGTGATATAGAATATCCTCAAATACCAAAAAATTATGAAATTTCTAAAATTGAGGATAATCAAGTTGTGATTAATTCATTACCAAAAGTAATGCCAGATGGGGAACAAAATATAAATATTTACCTAAATAAGCAGGCGAATAAAAGTAATATAAATATAAAATTTATACTTGATGGAAAAGTTATAAATTCTAAAAATATACAAGCTATAGTAGGAACGAAAGTTAATATAAGTGCACCAACGTTACAGAATGGACAATATATTAAAGAAGTATTAGTCAATGGAAAAGAAGTGAGTAATTTTGATGGGGAATTGCAAGTTACAGGAAACGAAAATATAGAATATATCATAGGAGAAACAGAGTACAGAGTTGCAGAAAAAGTAATATTAAACGGAAATGTAATAAGTAGTAAAGAAGTTAAAGGGACATATGGAGAGAAAGTGCAAGTACAGAAGCCAACACTAGAAAAAGGACAATACATTAAAGAAGTGTTAGTAAATGGACAAGTGGTTAAAAACTTTAACGGAGAAATCGAAATAACAGGAAACGAAAGCGTAGAGTTTGTTATAGGAGAAACAGAGTATGGAGTTGCAGAAAAAGTAACATTAAACGGAAATGTAATAAGTAGTAAAGAAGTTAAAGGGACATATGGAGAGAAAGTGCAAGTACAGGAGCCAACACTAGAAAAAGGACAATACATTAAAGAAGTGTTAGTAAATGGACAAGTGGTTAAAAACTTTAACGGAGAAATCGAAATAACAGGAA
>JBOGCE010000027.1:0-189452 GCA_051656585.1 Sarcina sp.
TAAATTTTCAAGTAACGCAGCTTAATTTTATCCATTTTTTGTAATCATTCGTATCCACGGTATGGTTTGTTTGCCATACCCTTTTTTAAGAAAAAATAATTTTCAACATTTTACTTGACTATTATTAGCTGGTCTAAAAATATCTTTGCAAAAGCTTACATACTAATATTCCAACTATTGCAGCACATCCTGTAGCAATTATAGCTGGAATTATAATTCCTGCCGGATTACTAGATCCTGCTGCTGCTCTCATAGAAATGACTGTAGATGGTAAAAATTGAATACATGCTGCATTCATAACTAAAAAAAGCACCATATCATTACTAGCACGCCCTTTATTGCGATTTAACTTATCCAATTCCTTCATGGCTTTAATTCCAAAAGGTGTTGCTGCATTACCAAGACCAAACATATTTGCTGTAATGTTCATAACTATAGCTCCCATTGCTTTTTCACTTTTACTAGCTTCTTTAAACAACTTGCTTAACAAAGGTTTTAATATGTTGGCAAGTTTTCCTGTTAACCCACTATTCTCTGCTATCTTCATAATTCCTGACCAAAAACACATAATACCAGCCATTGAAATTATAAATTTTGTGGTTCCTTCAGCTGAGTCTATAATTCCATTTGATATCTCTGCTCCCTGTCCTGTAAATATCCCAACTATAATTCCTAACACTATAATTCCAAACCATATGTAGTTAATCACATATACTCCTCCTTAACATATTATTAACTCTGTATAATATATGTCTTGCACTCGTAAATTAGTAGTGTTACCATAAAAACATAAAGAATCTGTTAAGCAGATTAAAAAGGAGAGTTTTGGAATGAATGAAAACAACTTAAAATTAGCACAAGCTGATATTGATGATGCATTAAAAACAATAGAGTCATTAGAAGAAAGTATTGATAATGGAGATGTATCTAAAGATACCTTAAAAGATAAATTCTTCTCATTAACTGAAAAAGTTCAAAAATTAGAAAATGTATTAAAAGAAGAAGGTATTCTTTAGATTAAAATAAATAGAAGGATTATCTCAAGTGCAACAGCACTCAAGATAATCCTTCTTTATTTGAAATTAAATTTATTATTTCTACATTTTTATTTTAAATATTCTGTATAGTTATTTTTAGCTATTAAAAGTAACTTCACCATTTAAATCATAGTAAGCTCCAACTACTTTGACCTGTCCTGCTTGTATTGCTTTTGCAACTACTGGATCCTGCTTTACCTCATTGACTACATTTTCCACATTTTTTCTTACAGCTTGATCTATTGTTCCATTTTTATCAACTGCTGGTTCAATTTCTTCTACTATGTCTTCAACTTTTCCATGAGCTTTTTCACCTTTTACAACTTGGTTGTAAGCTGCTGTTACTGCACCACAATTTTCATGTCCTATAACAACTATAACTGGTGTATGTAAATGATCCACTGCATATTCTATTGAACCTAAAGCATTATCATCAACAACATTTCCTGCAAGTCTTATATCAAAGATATCACCAAGTCCTGAGTTAAAAATAAGTGCTGGTGTAACCCTTGAATCTGAACACGAAATTACAGTCGCATAAGGATGCTGACCTTTTTCTAGTTCCTGTCTTCTTTGAGCATTTACATTAATAAGTTCTGATTTATCTTCTATAAAACGTCTATTTCCTGCTACTAGTAAATTCATAGCCTCTTGTGGTGTTTTGACATTTGTATTATTTGTATCAACTCCATCAGTTGTTGGCTTATTCGTGACTGTTTCAGTCGAAACTTTAGGTTTTTGTGTTTCATTACCATTTTTCCCACTTGAATAACCAATGTATCCTGCTCCACCTATTGCTGCAACAATTATTATACTTAAAATTACTTTCTTCATTTGTTTTCCCCCTAAATTGTTTTATCTTATAGTTAGTATTTCTATATTTCTTAGTTTTTATAGACTCAACTCAATAGAATTTTATTTTTAATTACTAAATTTATTTTTAATTCAGAAAAATTAACCCTCTATCTATTTATTTATTATTATAAATTTTTCCATCCTTAATAAATTAGGTTACAATAATATAATATCCCTTTAAATATTTTTTGTAAATACATAGACATATTTTTGTAATTTTTTAATTAAACAAGTTCTACTTCTTTTAACTTTTCTAATTCTTTAAGATGCTTAAGTTCTCTTATAATAAAGAATGATGTAACACCAGCTGAAGCTAAATCGCTAAGAGCACCTGCCATCCAAACTCCATCTAATCCAAAAAAGTTTGGTAAAATAAGCATAAGTGGTATTAAAAAAATAACCTGCCTAGACAAACTTAAAAACATTGATATTTTAGCTTTCCCTGTAGCTTGAAAATAATTACTACATATTATTTGGAATCCAATCACAGGAAACATAAGCATATAAATTCTAATTCCTCTTGTTGCCGTAGCTACTAAAGAAGCATCATCATTAAAAAGCTTTATAAAAAATTCTGGAAAAAACTCTACAGCTAACCACCCAGTACAAACAACAATAGTTGCTGCAATTACAGGTAAAATTACAGCTTTTTTTGCTCTATTATAATTTTTAGCACCATAGTTATATCCTATAATCGGCTGTGCCCCTTGATTCATCCCAAAAATAGGCATTAAAAACACCATACATACAGAGGAAACAATAGCCATAGCTCCAGCTGCTAAATCTCCGCCATATTTTATTAATGATGTATTTGAAACAACTTGTACTAAACTTGCCGCAATTTGCATTGCACAAGGAGACATTCCTATAGCAAAAATAATTTTAATTAACTTTGGTTCTAATTTTAAATTCTCGCTTTTAATCTTCAAATTAGACTTACCACTCATAAAATAATAAACTATCCAAACTGCTGATACTATTTGTGATATTATTGTTGCAAATGCTGCTCCTTTAATTCCCCAACCAAATATAAATATAAAAATAGGATCTAAAACCATATTTAAAATAGCTCCTATAAGCATAGTAACCATAGCTATTTTAGGATTACCATCAGATCTTATACATTGATTTAAAGAAAATCCTAACATATTAAAAGTAGTACCAAGTAAAATAATATTTATGAATTGTTGTGCATACATAACAGTCTGCTGTTCTGCGCCTAAAAGAGAAAGTATACTCTTTGAAAAAACTATTCCTAATATAGTAATAATAATTCCAGCAATAATTGATAATGTTACTGCATTACCAAGAATTTTTTCAGCTGTTTTTCTTTTTTGTTGACCTAATTTAATAGAAATACTTGCTGCTGACCCTACACCTATTAACATTCCAACTCCCATAATGATACAAACTATAGGCATTGTCATACCAACACCACTCATAGCTAAAGCTCCTACATCAGGAATTCTTCCAATAAACATTCTATCAACTACTGTATATAATGAATTTACCATCATAGCAATAATTGCTGGAATAGAATATTTAAATAATAATTTAATAATCGACTCTGTTCCTAACTCTTTTTGATGATCCATACATCCCCCTTAAATATAAATAATTTTATATGTAAAATCTATTTAACATTAACAAAAAATTAGGTAGACATTATGCCTACCTAAATAATTTTGAAAAGTTTCTATATACCCCTGTTACCTTGTATATTATAAAAAAGTACTGTTGAAGCTAAAATTTGGCTTGTACCTATTATTGTAGCTGCAATTGAAACTATTATTTTTAAATTTCCACTCACCATATATAACATATTTAACCCTACAATAATAATTCCTGTTATAGCTGAAATAATTAGTAATTTTAAAAAGATATTTAAACAATCATTTTTAACTAACTTAAAACTTTCCACTACACTCTCAAACATACTTCTTTCTTGTAATATACCTATTGGAATTGCAACTGCCAAAAAGACATTAGCTAAAATAGGTGCGAATGGTATTCCTCCTGCTACTAATAATAAAAATGACTGTAGTATTATCACTCCTGATGAAATAAGCCACTTCTCTTTAACTAATAATATTGCTTCCTTAAAGCCAATTAAATTCCCCTTCGCTCTATTATCAATAAGTTTAACTATAGATACTATATATATCACTTGTGCGATTATACTTAATATATTAATTACAAAAGCCGATGCATTAAAAGCAATCAATAACAATAATGGTAATTGAGTAATAATTGTAATTATAGCTAAATCCTTAAAATTCCCTTTAAAAAGTCCAAATACCGAATTTGTAAAATCTACAAAACTTAATTTTTTATTAAAACATCTATTTATTATATTAGCTGTCGTATTCAAAATATTCTCCTCCAATCACCTTTTACTTAGTATAATCATACCAAATAAGAATTAAAATTACTTATATTAATAAATTTATTATCAATTATTTATTAATTTATTAACAAAATATTTTTTATTAATAAACTGAAACTTAATTTAAATTATGAAAAAAGCCACTTCACAAAATTTTGCAAAGTGGCTAAAAACATAATTATGTTAATATCATATTTATTTATTATCGATGATTTATATAAATAATCTAATTTTTAAAATTAGAATTTCCTTATATAAAATTTAGCTTTCATATTTACTAACAGCTTCCACCTTCACGAAGTTCAAATGGTAATTCATAATAAGCATCCTCTAATTCCTCTTTATTAAGAAGTTTTATAAGCATTCTCATTGCAACTGATCCCATATCGTACATTGGTTGTTCTATAGTTGTTATTGTTGGATAGAAATTTCTAGCCATATCAATACCATTAAAACCTATAACAGAAATATCTTCAGGTACTTTGATTCCTCTTTCTCTTAATGCATTAATAGCTCCCATAGCAACTTCATCTGATGCACAAACAATACCATCGATTTTAGAATCCTTTGATAAAATTGCTTCTACACCCTTCTTACCACTTTTAATTTTTAATGTATCAAAGAAACAAGAACTCACTTTAACTTCTTTTCCATTTTCAAGCAATGCTTTTTCATAACCTTTATATCTCATTCCCCAAGCATTCTTTTCATTTTCAGAAATTCCTATAAACCCTATATTCTTTCTTCCTTTTTCAAGTAAATATTTTGTTGACTCATATGCAGCACCAATATTATCTATACTAACACTTGGAAGTGCATTATCTTTATTGATTGTCTCAACAAGAATAGTTTTAATATCTAATTCGTTTATTAAATTAAGAGTATCTTCTTCTAATGATGAACTCATATATAATACACCATCAACCATTTTCTCTTTTAAAACTCTTAAATATTCTTTTTCTTTTTCTCCATCACAATCTGAATTACAAAGCATTACATTATATTTGTATATGTTTGCAACATCCTCTGCACCTCTTACTATTTCAGGATAAACCTGACTTGATATATCAGGAACTATTATGCCTATTGTTCTAGTTCTTTGAGTTTTTAAACTTCTAGCAACTATATTAGGTCTATATCCTAACTTTTTAATAGCTTCTTGAACCTTCTTTTTTGTTTCTTCATTAACAACATCTATATCATTCAAAACTCTTGACACTGTTGCTATTGATACTCCTGCTTCTCTAGCAACATCTTTTATTGAAGTAGCCATATCATCATCTCCCACATCATATTAAATTACTATTATAAATCTATTGTAAATCCTATGGTTGTATATTTTCATCTTTTATCTTTAATTATATGTAAAATTAAATTGTTTTTCAATAATTTTCTATTTTTACAGATAAAACAATGAATTTATGTTATGTTTTTTACCGTTACAATAATTTTAACACCTACATTTTAACACTTTTAAAATACCTCCCCTAACCAATAGGGGAGGTTTTATTACATTCTATCCTATAGTTAGTATCTCTAATACTCCATATTTTATAAATACAAAACAAAGAGATACATACTTTCAGATAATTTACTACATATTTTTTAGAATTAAAATTCTATTTATTTTTTCTCCACAAACATTAGAAGTTTTTCACCATTTATCATAACTTCTTCATAGTTAGCTTCTTCATTATATTTAACACCTACAGTTAAAGTTTCTTTCATAATATGAGACTCATACTTTTTAATAACTTCAAGTAACATATCATTTCCAGCAACATATAACTCTATTTTATCTGCAACTTCAAATCCACTTTCTTTTCTCATGTTTTGAATCTTTGATAAAATTTCTCTTACGTGTCCTTCTTCTCTTAATTCATCTGTTATTGTAGTATCAAGAACAACCCCAACTGCTCCTTCTCCTGCAAATCCAAATCCTTCTAAACCACTCATAGTAACAAGAAGATTTTCTGAATTTAATACTATTTCTGTTCCATCAACATTAATAGTTTCAGTTTCTCCATTTCTTATTTTTTGAGCAAGTTCCATTTGATTTCTAGCTGCTATTTCCTTTTTAATTCCTGGTATCATTTTACCGTAAGCTCTTCCTAATACAGGTAAGTTAGGTTTGATTTCAAAATTAACATACTTAGAAACATCAGCTCCAAATTCAACTTTTTTAATATTCAACTCATCTTTGATTATTTCTCCATAGTATCCTTGTAATGCATCAGTTGAAACTAACATTTCTGAAAGTGGCTGTCTATTTTTAATATTAGCTGTATTTCTAGCACTTCTTCCAAGTTTAACTATTTTATAAGCAAGATCCATTTCTGCTTCAAGCTCTGGATTTATAGCAGACTCATCAGCTATTGGCCATTTAGTTAAATGAATACTCTCTGGAGCTGAACTGTCTAAATTCACAACTAAGTTTTGATACATTTCTTCTGTAACAAATGGAATAAATGGAGCTGCTACTTTAGCAAGAGTAGTTAATACTCTATATAAAGTCATATAAGCACCAATCTTATCATCTGTTAACTCTTCTGACCAATATCTAGCTCTATTTCTTCTTACATACCAGTTTGATAATTCATCTGTAAACTCTTCAATTTTAAGAGCTGCTGATGTTATATCATATGAATCAAGACCTTCTTCTACATCTTTTATTAATGTATTAAGCTTAGACATTTCCCATTTATCCATTACATTTTCTGATACAAAATCTTTATAATCTAAAGGATTGAAATTATCTATATTAGCATACATTACGTAGAATGAATAAACATTCCATAATGTTCCAAGGAACTTTCTTTGAACTTCTGCAACATCATCAATAGAGAATCTTGTTGGAAGCCAAGGAGCACTAGCTGTGTAGAAATGCCATCTTGTGGCATCTGCACCTTGAGAATTTAATACATCAAATGGATCTACAACATTTCCTTTTGATTTTGACATTTTAAGTCCTTTCTTATCAAGAACGTGTCCAAGTACTATACAGTTTTCAAACGGATTTCTGTCAAATAAAGCAGTTGAAATAGCAAGTAATGTATAGAACCATCCTCTTGTTTGGTCAACAGCCTCTGAAATAAATTGAGCTGGATAGTTTTCTTCAAATAACTCTTGATTTTCAAATGGATAATGATGTTGTGCAAATGGCATTGAACCTGAATCAAACCAACAGTCAATAACTTCCTTAACTCTGTTCATTGGTTTACCACACTTCTCACATGATAAATGAACATTATCGATATAAGGTTTGTGTAACTCTATATCATCTGGAACATTTTGTCCTTTTGTTTTTAATTCTTCTATACTACCGATACACTCTCTATGACCACACTCACATTCCCAAATAGGAAGTGGTGTTCCCCAGTATCTATCTCTTGAAATTCCCCAGTCAATAACATTCTCAAGGAACTTACCAAATCTACCTGTTCTAATATTATCAGGATACCAGTTGATATTATTATTATTCTTTAATAAATTATCTCTTAAAGTACTCATAGCAACAAACCAGCTCTCTCTTGGATAATAAAGAAGTGGTGTATCACATCTCCAACAGTGAGGATATGAGTGAGTATGCTTTTCAGATTTAAATAACTTATTCTCTTCAGCTAAATAATCACAAATTTTTTGATCGCACTTCTTAACTGACATACCAGCCCAAGGAGTAACTTCTTCTGTAAACTCACCTTTACCATCAACTAAGTTAATAAAAGCTAAGCCATTTTGTTTTCCAATTAAATTATCATCTTCACCATAAGCAGGAGCTATATGAACGATACCTGTACCATCTGATAAAGTTACATAATCACCATGAACAACTACAAAAGCTTTTCCTTCTGGTTTATGGAATGGTAATAATTGCTCATATTCCATACCTAAAAGTTCACTACCATTAAATTCTCTTATAATTTCATAATTTTCACCAAGAACTTTTGGAGCTAAATCTTTGGCTAAAATTAAAACTTCATCACTATCTTCAACTTTTGCTTCAACATATGTATAAGCTTTGTTAATACATAAAGCAACATTTGAAGGTAATGTCCAAGGTGTTGTTGTCCAAGCTAAAATATATTTATTATCTTCACCTTTTACTTTAAACTTAGCAACTGCTGTAAGATCTTTAACATCCTTATAACCTTGTGAAACTTCATGAGAAGAAAGTCCTGTTCCACATCTTGGGCAATAAGGCATAACTTTATGTCCTTTATATAATAAATCTTTATCCCACATACTTTTTAAAGCCCACCATACAGACTCTATATAAGAATTATGATAAGTAACATATGGATGCTCCATATCTACCCAGTATCCTATTTGATTAGTCATCTTCTCCCACATACTAACATATGTGAAAACACTACCTTTACATTCTTCTACGAACTTTTCTACTCCGTATTCTTCAATCTGTTCCTTACCTGAAATACCAAGTTTTTTTTCAATTTCAAGTTCAACAGGAAGTCCATGTGTATCCCATCCTGCTTTTCTTATAACTTTATACCCCTTCATAACTTTGTATCTTGGGATTATATCCTTCATAACCCTTGTTAATACGTGTCCTACATGTGGCTTACCATTTGCTGTTGGAGGTCCATCATAAAACGTAAAATACTCTCCATCCTGATTTAACTCAAAGTTTTTCTTAATAACATTTCTGCTTTTCCAAAGTTCTGCAACTTCTTTTTCCATCCCTACAAAACCATTTGTAAGTTCAACTTTTTTGTACATTCAACTTTCTCCTTTCAAATATCAACTTGATAACAAATTTTTTCTATATAAAATAAAAAAACCCCATCCAAAAGGACGAAGCTTACATCGTTATACCACCTAAGGTCAAAACACCTATAAATTATAGATATTTTAATATTCAAGCACATTCATGCTCTATCCTTTAACGCAGGCTAACGAGATAGCTTACTTAGTTTCCTTTTCAGCCTCTAACTCCTAGGTGATTTTCATTAAGCAATTTTTGTAGTTTCACACCAAACAACTACTCTCTAAAAAAAATTTTCTTAATTACTTTTCCTATTCACAGTTTTTTTTACTATTTTAAAATCTTTCTTAGTATATTTTATACTATTAAATTTAAATTATCAATAAAAGATAAATAATTTCACTATATATATAATAAAAAAACTTCTTATTATAAAATTAAGAAGAGAAAACTTATTGAATCTAATTTGCATTTGATTCCTAAAATTTCTCTTCTTACCTAAATTTAATAATATTTTTAAGTATTTACTAAATTTTGTTCATTAATTTTCAAAGCCAATCAAAAATTTATTCTTGTTCTTCGTTATAAAAAACTTTTATAAGTCCATCTCTTAAGTAATGATATCCTGGTCTATGCATTAATTCTTCAACTTCATCAAGAATACTCTTACACTTATGTCTTTCCTTTGTTATTACATCATAATATTCAACTTCTGCATGCATATGAGTGAATTTAACAAAAGCCATTTCCTTTCCTTTTTCAAATCCAATTTCTCCCTTATCATGAGTGTCACAGAATTTGATTTCAAATATTTTAGTCTCTTCATCTTCCATTATATATTGAAAAACTCTTCTTAAAACCTTATCTCCAGACATATACTTTATAAATTCTAATATTTCTTCATTATTTTCGTGCATAATTCACGCCTCCTATGTAAATAAAATAAAGCAAAATCACCAATAGCTTCTTGACTATATACTAAAATATAAGGAACATTCAAAAAAGAAAATCTAGGTATATTTAAATGTCAAAATGGTTAAACAAGTCTTTTTAACACTCTTTAAAATTATTTTTTTCATTACAAAATATTCATTTACTTTTCTAAAAATTAGTAAAATAGCCTTTTCTAAAAATTTAAGCTCAAATAATTAAGAATTTATTATCATAATCTGAAAAATTATAATAAAATCGTAGTTTAAAAAAATTCACAAATTTAATCATTTATTCATAACTAAAAACCTATTGATTTTATAAAATAATAATATTTTACTTATATTGCATCTGACAGTATAATAAAAATGTACTAAGAAGGTACAAATTAAAAAAAAAGATTTATATATTTATAAAATGATATTATAATAGGAAATTGAACATCAAGTTCCATTACATATAAAGTACATATAGAATTATAAAAATCATTAATAAGGAGAGTGAAAAGGATGAATACATATATCACAAAAGCTAAATTATTCCCAATCGGAGCTGTTGGAACAGCACTTGGTTTTATGACACTTGCAAACGTTTGGGCGATACACGGAATTACATTTTTAAAACCAATAGCAATTATATTTGCAATATGTGCATTAGCATTATTAACAGTAAAAGCTTTAATGCATCCAAAACATACAATGACAGAAATGAAAGATCCTATATTAGGAGGTTTTTTTCCAACAATAGATATGGCAGGATTTGTACTTGCTAGTTACTTATTACCTTACTTACCAACAATAGCAAAAGTCATCTGGCTTGTAGGTGTTATTTTCCATCTTGGATATTTTGCAGTTTTCTTTGGAAGTAGAATTAAAGGATTTAAAATGAGACACATGCTTCCATCATGGAATGTTGTTTTAGTAGGAGTTTGTGTTGCTGGAGTAGTTAGTAAAGGATTTGGATTCGATGGAATAGCTAACTTCTTAACATACTTCGGAATTATTTGTTACGTACCATTTTATCCATTTATGTTATACAGAGTTTATGTTCATAAACATAAAATTGAAGTACCTGCAGCTGCAACAATAGGAATTATGGCTGCACCATCAAGTCTTGTACTTGCTTCATATTTAACAACAACAACAACTCATCATAATGCATTTATATTTTGGTACTTAGCATTAACATCAATATTTAATGTAATTATGGTATATATTGAAATTCCTAAATTTATTAAACAAGGTTTCAAACCTGGATATGCTGCATTTACATTCCCACTTGCTATTAGTATGTTAGCTATGTGGAAAGCAGGAGTTTTATTTGCTAAAATAAATCCTACACTTAGTTCAGTATTCAAAATAGTATCAAATATAGAGCTTGTATTAGGAACAGCAGTTATTTTATACGTAGCTATAAACTTTGTAATACTATTAGTAAAAGCTTTAATAGCTGAAGAGAAAGAACTTTTAGCTACTAAATAATAACTAAAAACTTCGTAAACATTGTTTGTTTATGAAGTTTTTTTATTTTTAAGTTTAAAATTAATAATATCCCATCATAATTAAGAGACTTTCAAATATCCTAAATACTAATAAGTATTTAATAACAAATAGGTATTAATATTAATTATTATTTTAATGTTGACTTTTCTTATCTGATATCTTATAATTAATTCATAACAAATTAATTCCATTTCCCTTTATTAAGAGTGCTTTAGACTTTTAAAATTCAATAGAGTATACTTATTAGTGTAAGAAGTATACTTATTATAATAAGTGTATTCATAAAATTAGTATTTATAAACAATTCAGTTGGATTTTAGGAGAGTTAAAGTATGAATGATAATAATAACAACGATTTAAATCAAGCAGTGCTTGATAAAATTACAAAAGTTTGCTTATGCAAAGCAATCTCAAGAAAAGCAATTAAGGACGCTATTGCAAATGGAGCAGATACTTACGAAAAGGTGCAAAAAGCAACTGGAGCAGGTATGGGTTCTTGCAAAGGGTTCAGATGTAAAGATAAAATTGAAGAATTAATCTCAGATTATTCTAAATAATATCTTTAAAATAAATTACAAAATTGATTCCTTAAATTAATTTTGTATCTCCCTATTAGTAAAAAAACCATGAGTTTCCCTACTCATGGTTTTTTATTTAATTATTTATTCAATAAATATTATATGTTTTTGAATAACACTAAAAAAGTCATTCTTTTTTTAATATAATAATGTCACTAAATAAATCAAAATGATTATTCTAAAATTTTCAATAAAAAAACAATATGAAATTCTAAATAATAATGAAAATTAAAACAGTAGACTAAAAATATTCTTATCTATTAATTCATCTTTATTGTTTATAATTTGCTATATTTCGCAATAAATTATATAATTTATATATAATAATTAAAATAAGGAGAATTAATTTATTATGTTTAAAAATAAATTGTCGAAAAAACAATTATCTAAATTAATTATTTCTAATACAATTGTTTTTATTGCTGTTACAATATTTGCTACAGTTTATAAAATACTTTTTGGCGAGGAAAATGTTTTAATTGCTATTGCAACTTTTATTGCAATGTTAATGTATTTAGAAAGAGATTTAACAACTAATTTTTTTAGAAATTTATTTACTTTTATTTTTATAAATATAGGTACCGGATTTGTAGTTTTCTTTAGCACACAAAATTTTTGGTTAGGTATACCACTAATATTTATTATGTTCTTTATAATAGGATACCTTACTTGTAGTGAATTACGAAAACCTGTCTATGTTCCTTTTATGTTGCAATTTGTATTCTTATATAATTTTCCTGTTCCTGCATCAAAGGAATGGTTAAGATTATTAGCTTTATTAGTAGGAGCAATATTAATAATGATTCCTCAACTACTAATTAATCGAAATAGAATTCAAAAAAATTCAGCAAAAATTTTCATAGGCTTAAACTCACTAATGAAACAAAAATTGATTTTAAATTCACAAAATCAAGATATTACTGCAGTAGATGCTCAAATTAATGATTTATTTAGAAGTCTAAAAACTTTAATTTTCGGTAGTAGAGAAAAAAATTTCTATATATCTAATACAGGTAAAGCTGCCTTAAATTTACTTGCTGGCTTAGAAAAGTTAAATAATTCACTATCTATGAATGAATTGGAAAATTTTAATTTTGAATTCTTTTCTGATGGATATTTTGATAATTTAAGCAAACTTTTATCAGGAAAGTTAAAATTAGATGAATTTATAACTTGTTCTGAAACATTCATTAATAATAATATTAATGTATTATCTAAAAATAAAGAAGGATTAAAAATATTAAATAGTTTATATATAATTAATGATTCATTAATTAATGGTAGAACTCATAATATGAAAAACTTAAAAAATATATCTAAAAATATCAATTTTTCTTTAAAATTTAAAAAAGAAACTAAAAATGTTTTAGGTATTAGTTATGCAACTCGTGTAGCTATTGGAATGACAATAAGTTGGTGTGTTATTCATCTTATGCATTCTCCTATAGAAGAAGGCGTTTGGATGATGTTTACTATTTACTCTCTTGTTAATCCAATATATGAAACAGCTAAATATAAAACTCGAGATAGAATGATTTCAACACTTTTAGGTGCAGCAGTAACTATCATTTTATTAAGTATATTTAAAACTGAAACATCAAGAATGATAATAATTCTAATAGCTGGATATATAATGTGTTATATTAAACAATATAAATATCAAATTTTTGTTGCAACTATATGTATTATTGGTATGGCAGCTGGTACAGGCAATGTATTCTCATTTGCTATTACAAGAGTTTATATGGTTATTATTGGATTAATTCTTGCAGTTATTTTAAATACTTTTGTTTTAAAATGTGATCTAAAAAAATTAAATTTACGTTTAAAAACTAAATTTGCTCTAGCTATTAATGAAATGTTTGTAATAATTAGTTCAATTGCTAAAACTAAAAATATAAATGATAATATTATAGATAATTTTTTCTTAGTTACAGCAACTATAGATAAACAATTAAAAGATAATTATGATGTTACTTTACAAACATTTAAGAATGAAATTAATCCTCACAGCAATATTTTGATTTCTGATTTATATACTTTATATTTAAATTTAAAATTAGAAATTCATAATGATGAATATACAACCTTGATAAGTAAATTAATGAATAATTTACATAATTCCTTAGAAATTCAAGATATAGAAAAAGAGTTTAATGAAATATTAAAAACTGATACTCCATTAAATATTAAACTAGCTTATAGCTGTATTTTAGAAATTGCAGCTTACTCTAAATTATTAGAAACAGAAAACCCAGATGCTATAAAAATAAATTAAAAAAGGGACTGTCGCACTAAATAATTTAAAATGTACCCTATAGAGTAGACACTTAATAAAAAGTCTACCCTATGGGGTTTTTGCGTTTATAATTAAATTAGTAATATAAAGAGGTGAGAAAATTTGAGTAAAAAATTATTTAATGTTGAAGAAATAGAAATGTTAAAAAGGTTAGTAACAAAGGAATAACATATACTGACGAATTCAAAAAAATATTTATAGAAGAAAACCTATTAGGTTCGCTACCACAAAATATATTTGAAAGTTAAGGATTAAGTGTTGAAATTTTAGGAATCAAAAGAATAGAATCTTCGGGCAAACGTTGGAGAAAACAATATAGAAATGTTGGAATAGATGGATTACAAGATACTAGAAAAAAGAATAATGGTAGACCAAAGACTAAAAATTTATCATTAGAAGAAAAGTATAAAAAACTTGAAGAGAAAATAGCATTTTAAAAACAGAAAATCAATTCTTAAAAAAATTAGATCAACTAGAAAGGAGGCTGATAAAGTTATAAAAAATATAAAATCAACAAATAAATATTCTTTAATTGATACTCTGCAATGTAATACCAATTTCAGCGTATTACACCTGTGTAAGTTAGCTAATGTATCAAGATCAGGTTTTTATAAATATGTAAATACTAAAAATCAAAGAGATAAGCGAGAATTAAAAAATATATAAGCTAGAAATAATATTTTATTAGCATTTAACTTTAAAAATAGAAAAAAAGGTGCTCGACAAATAAAAATGACTTTAGAAAGCAACTTTAATATTATTTATAATCTTAAGCGCATAAGATGTGTAATGAAAAAGTTCGATATAATATGTCCAATAAGGAAAGCAAATCCTTATAGACGAATGATGAAGGCTACTAATGAGCATACCGTTTTACCGAATGTTCTTAATAGAGAATTCAAGCAAAATAAACCTGGCAAAGTCTTGCTTACTGATATTACATATTTAAAATATGAAAACGGGGCTAAGGCTTATTTATCAATCATAAAAGATGGTTCAAGCAATGAAATATTAGCTTATAATTTATCAAGTTCTTTAAAAATTAATATTATAATAGATACTATTAAAAATTTTAAAAGTTCTATAAAGTTTGAATTACCTTCTGACTCATTTATTCACTCTGATCAAGGCGTACACTATACAAGTCCAATATTTCAAAAATTATTAAAGAAAAATAAAATTGGGCAGTCAATGTCACGTCGAGGAAACTTTTGGGACAACGCACCACAGGAATCTTTTTTTGGACATATGAAAGATGAATGTAATATAAAAAAATATGCTAATTTAAAGGAGTTAAAAGCTGAAATTAAAGATTATATGAACTACTATAATAATTATGGACCACAGTGGAATTTAAAAAAGATGACTCCGGTTCAATACCGAAATCATCTTCTTAGCCTATAAAATTAAGGTCTTTTTTTAAAATGTCCTTGACTAAGGGTACACTTTAATTAGCTAATGCGACAACCCCTTTTTATCTATTTTTTCTTAAAATGATTTTCTGACTTTTCAAAATTTACTGATTTTTCGCCTCTATGTCTATATTTTCTTAAAATCTTTTGTATATAAAGCATAATAACTGATGTTATAGGAGTTGCTAAAATCATTCCTATTGGTCCATATATTGCTCCTCCAACTGTAATAGCTAGAAGAATAATTGCTGGATTAAGACCTGTTTTACTTCCTATAAGTTTTGGTTGTATAAACCAAGAATCAAACTCATGATATACTTCTAAGAAAATTGCACATATTACTGCTGTTGAGAAATGTCCTGTAAATAAACAAATAACAAAAACAATTACAATACCTATATATGGCCCTATAAACGGTATTAAATTCATGGCAAACATTATTATTGCTAATACAATTGTATAATCTACTCCAATTATAGACATTCCAATGAATGATACTACTCCCATAATAGCAGCATCTAAAATACTAACTCTTAAATAAGTTCCTATGTTAAAATCTAAAATTCTAAAAAATTCTATTATTTGATCTCCTATTTTTTGTCCAAAAACAATTAATGTTGTTTTTCTAGTAGCATTCAAGAACTTATCTTCATCACTAATAATATAAATAGATATTAAAAATCCTAAGCAGAAGTTAACTACTTCGCCTGTTACACTAGCTGCTCCACTAATAACATTTTTTATTAATGACTGGAAGTTAGTCGAACTAGGATTTAAGTATTTGTTTGCAAGTGTATCCATATGTAATGAATGTAATATTCCTTCTGCTTTAGTTCTTATTGCTGGGAATTCATTAATCAAACTTATAGCACTATTATAAAGTTTCGGAATTAAATATATAATTATTATTGCACAAACCAGAATAAAAATTAAGTATGTAATCAAAATAGCAAAATTCCTAGGTATTTTTAATCGTCTATTAAATATTTTCACCACAGGATTTATAATATATGTTATAGCTAATGCAATTATAAATGACATCACCAAATGATAAACATATGAAACCCACCCAAATTCCATTGGCAAATTATCAATAACTTTAATAAATATATACGAAATAACAATAACTAAAAATAATTTAAAGTATTTCATATTATCTCCTTTTATAAAATTTTTCATAAAGTTCCTCCTAAAATTTCTTCTTTAGTATGTTGAAATAAAAATTCATCTAAAATCATTAACCGATTTTTAAAGTTCTTCTTATTATATGCGAAATATCTTAAGATTCAAACTTTTATACTATATTCATATTATCTATTTGTTAAAAATTAACCCTAATAAATATAAAACTATATTTATTATACAATACATTTTATTTAAAAATCTTTAATTTCATATTATTATATGAATTTTCGCAATTTAAAATATCCATGAGTTTTTATACTCATGGATGTTTTTATACTTCAATTCGATAAATAGCATCTGTTTCTCTCCACATAAGACAATGCTTAGGATATCCTTTTGACGTTCCTCCAACTTTATATGTTTCTTTTACATCTTTACTATTATTTTTTATAAGTCTATAAGCTTTTAATATATATTTTACTCTTTCCATTCCAATATCTTCAATTCCACTTGGCATATTTCCCCAAGCAAAAATTATATAATTTGCTTCCATCATAGAATAAAATATTAATTCATCATTTTTTATTAAATGCCCTATATCATCATAAAACCCATCATTTCCAAAAAGATATTTTTCTCCATTCTCTTCTAGTACAATACTTAGCAATTCTTCATTGTGTTCTCTAACAGGAAATAAAAATACTATATCTACTCTTCCAACATCTAAAAATTCCTCATGTCTTTTTGAATCAATATACTTCAAAACTTTTGAAACTATATGGCTAGAACCATCTTCATTATAATTTCTAGGTGATCTTGTAACTACAAGAACGCTTTTATCTCCAGTATAGCTAAGAGGAATAGATAACTTAAAAAGCCTATTTTTATTGCTGTCTTCTACTTTTATTATATTTTTTTTATCTACAAATCTAGGATATTTATATTTCTCCAACTTAAAACCTCTTTTTTAACATACTTTATTAAAATACATATTGTCTTTAACATAAATGTATTCTTATTTTTAATATATTCTATATGTTAAATTAAATAATTTTGTTCACATAAAAAAATTTTATATTAAAAAATAATTCTAAAAAACCCGCAAATAATAAAATTTACGAGTTTTTCAATTAATTTTTATTTAATTATTTATTTCTTTTATTTTCTTCTATTTCGGCTGCAAGTTCATTTAAATATTCCCATCTCTCATATTTTTCTTCAAGTGCTGCTTCAACTTCACCTTTTTCTTTCATAAGATCTTGTAAAACTGAATATTCACTAGCTTTTGAAGCCATTTCATTATCAAGACTTTCTATTTTTTCTTCAAGTTTTGCTATATCTTCGTCTATAGTATCAAACTCTCTTTGTTCTTTAAATGAAAACTTAGTCTTTTTATTATTTTTCTCTCTAGTATCCGCCTTCTTTTCTTTTTGCACTGGCTCTTCTATATTTTTTTGCTTTGCATCTTCTATTTCTTTGTAGATTAGATAATCACTATAATTTCCTGTGTATTCTCTAACTTTTGTATTCCCTTCATAAGCAAAAATTTTTCTGCAAACTCTATCAAGAAAATACCTATCGTGAGATACAACTATTACAACTCCACCAAAACTATCAAGATAATCCTCTAAAATTTGAAGAGTATCAATATCTAAATCATTTGTAGGTTCATCTAAAAGAAGTACATTAGGACCACCCATAAGCACTCTTAAAAGTTGTAATCTCCTTCTTTCTCCACCAGATAATTTTTCTATTAAAGTATACTGCATAGTTCCATCAAATAAGAATTTTTCACACATTTCTCCCGCAGTAATTCTAGTACCATCAGCTGTTGGAATATATTCTGCAACCTCTTTTATATAATCAATAGCTCTCATATTAGGATTCATTTCTCCACTATCCTGTGAAAAACATCCTATATTTACAGTTTCACCTTTAACTATTTCTCCACTATCAGGAACTAAATCTCCATTAATCATTTTAATTAATGTTGATTTTCCCATTCCATTTTCACCAACAATACCAATTCTATCGCCTTTAACAGCCATATAATTAAAATCTTTTATAAGTTCTCTATCTCCAAATCCCTTACAAACATCATAAAATTCAAGAATTTTCTTACCAAGCCTAGTACCTGTTACAGAAATCTCAACATTTTCATATTCTTTAAAACTCTCTATATTTGTAAGTTCATCAAATCTTTGTAGCCTAGCTTTCTGCTTAGTTGTTCTAGCTTTAGCACCTCTCATAACCCATTTAAGTTCATTTCTTATTAAATTTTGTCTTTTAGATTCTTCTGCTCTCTCTCTATCAACTCTTTCTATTTTTTTCTCTAAGAAAACAGAGTAATTCCCCTCATAACTAAATATTCTTCCTCTATCAACTTCTAAAATTCTATTAGTAACTCTATCAAGAAAATATCTATCGTGAGTAATCATTAATAAAGAACCTTTTCTAGCATTTAAATATTCCTCAAGCCAAGAAATAGTGTCATTATCAAGATGGTTAGTAGGCTCATCTAAAATTAAAAGTTCACAAGGTGTGATAAGAGCACTAGCAAGTGCTATTCTCTTTCTTTGCCCTCCTGATAAAGTTCCAACTTTAACTGAAAAATCATTCACTCCAAGCTTTGTTAAAACCATTTTAGCTTCACTTTCAAGCCCCCATAAATTAAGCCCATCAACTTTAACTTGTAAATCCATAAGTTTTTGATGAAGTTTTTCATCATTATGATTATGTTCTAGTTCATCTAAAACTTTTTGATATTCTCTTAAAACTTTCATTTCAGGAGAATTGCCCTTAAAAACCTGCTCTATAACAGTGGCATTTTCATCATAATTTGGATTTTGTGAAAGATATTCTATTCTAACTCTATTTCCCTTAGTTATGGTACCCTCATCTGGTTCTATAACCCCAGCTACAATCTTTAAAAATGTAGACTTTCCAGCACCATTAACTCCTATAATTCCAATTTTTTCACCATCATTTATTCCAAGTGATATATTATCTATTAAAACTTTCTCTGAGAAACTTTTACTTATATTCTCAAGTGTAATTAAATTCATTTACCTCATCCTTTTCTAAAAAGCATTACTTTTAAATAATACCATATCTACTAGCATAAACGTAGACTCAATTAAAGTGAACTTTTAGCTACCTCTAACACTAAAATCTAATTATTCGATTTTTTATTAAATATATAAATAATATTTAATAGAAAAAACATATTTGTTGTTCTTAAAATTTCATCTTTATGAAATATTTTTGTATTAATACAATATCATAAATAAATAGTTATGCTTCTGTACAAAAACATTCTAATTTACCTATTTTTTAATATATAAAACTTACAAATATTATATTTTTTAATAATACACTCTTATATACAAGCTCTAAATTTCGTTGTATAGTAATGTACGGATGTTTTTAACTAAATAATTTTAAATTAACTTGGAGGAGTAAAATATGAGTTGGTTAGTTTATGCCTTACTTGCAGCACTTGCAGCAAGTTTTACAACTATATTTACAAAAATGGGTGTATCTCACCTTAGCCCTTCATTAGCTGGAACAATTAAAGCTATTATTATGGCAATATTTTTCATTTGTATCTCTAGCTATAAAGGTGATTTTTCAAATATAGGACAATTATTTACATATAAAAAAGATTTTATGTTTCTTATTTTAACAGGTATCTGTGGTGCTTTATCTTGGTGGTTTATGAACATAGCTTTAAAAACTGGAAAAGTGACACAAGTTGCACCTATAGATAAAATGTCTGTAGTCATGACTGTTATATTCTCAATATTTCTATTTAAAGAAACACTATCAATAAAAGCTCTTATCGGAGTTGTAATGATAGGTGTAGGTGGTATTTTAGTAGCATTATTTTAATACAAAAAGGCTGTGGATAACTTTTCAAAAAGTTATCCACAGCCTTTTTAATTCATAAATACCCCTCAAATTTGGATTTAATTAAATTTCAAAAAATTTAAAATAAATAACCACCTTTTAGTATTTATAAAATGATAAACTAAAAATATAAATTCTAATTTAAGGGGGAATTTTAAAATGAAAAAAACAAGTAAACATATTTTTTATTACATAACCATATATCTTGGATGTATATTTATCAACACTCTTCTTTTAAAACCTTTAAAAATTAAAAACTTAGGTGGATTTATCCATCCAACATCCTATAATCTATATAATACCTCTATCCTCTTTTTAGTAGGTATCTTAATTCTTATAGCTACAACTTTTATATTTTATAGAAAGTTTAGTTTACCTAACACTTTTTATTATATACTACTAATTTCATCACTTATACTAACTTTTATCCCTGATAGTATAAGTTCTTACTATTCTCAAAGTACAGGTGGAGGTGGATATATTTTAACTCTTATTTCTTATCCTCTTTTTGCTTTCCATCACGTAATTTATCATTTAGATTTACTTAAAGTTGGACCTTTAATACTGTTAATTTTCTTTATATTCTTTAAATTGATAACTAACTTTATAGACTTAAAAATACTGAAGGTTAATAGCTAATTTTAAAAATTACACATTCTAAAATGTTCTATACGTTGCGTTCAATTATTGTAAAAAATATTATAATTAAGTAACTTTTGTTTCTAATTATACTAATTTCTTGTATTGCTTTTTAAGTTTTGATATCCTTTTTGTACATTAATGTTTTAGTGGAGGTAATCTAGCTATGAAAAAATTATTTTGTGTAGGACTAATAGCATTTGCAACAATTTCATTTATTGCATGTAGTAATAAAAATAATAATGAAAGTGTAAAAAAAGACGCAAACTTAACAGTTTCTGAAAATACTTTAGAAGAAAATTCAAATAATGAAAATACAAAAACTACAGATACTGAAAAAGAAGATTCTAAAATAAATATTGAAAACAAGGAAAATATTTCTGAGAAAAATAATGAAAATACAAAAACTGAAATTAAAAATGAAAAACCTACCGAAGAATCTAAACCCATACTAAATCCAACTATAGATACTAAACCAGAACATACAGACTCTGAAAAACCAATAATTAAACCTAAAACTGAAACTTCAACTCCTATACCACCGAAACCAAAACCAGAACCACCAAAACCAGAATCTGATATAAATCAAACTGAAAGAGTTTTTAATCTTTATTATAAGGATGTTGCTCAAAATGATATAGTTGTTAATGGTAGGCAAATTAAAACTTATGGACTTGGAGTTGCTGATAATATAAGAGAGATTCTTAGTACTATTTCAAATAAATTTTTTAATGGCCAGTTACTAAGTTTAAAAACTATAGAAAATATAGGCAATAAAAAAATTGTAGTTATAGATAAAAAGAGCCAATTTGGCTCTTTTGTTTTTTTATATTATTTCTATTCAACAAACTCTTTTCTAGCTCCATAAATTAAAAGAATAGATGCGATAATTAAAACTATATAAATAATTGCTAGTGCAATTGCACCCTTTATATTTAAAAAGCTTATAGAGTTTGACAGTACAAATACCAAAAGTCCATTTATTACACCAAAAATAGAACTTGCAATCCCTTTATTTTTCTTAAATATTCCCATTGCCATAGCTGTTGCATTTGGTGTAACAAATCCAATAAATAAAAATATTAAGTATACAGGTGCTATTAAAGTAAAAACATTTTCAACATATAAATTTATAATAATCATTAAAATTCCACATAATAAATCAACAAAAAGCCCCATAAAAATAAGTTTTTTAGTATCAATTTTTCCTACAAACAATCTATTAATTGTTACTCCAATTAAATAAGCAGTCCCAAGTACCATTGCTATATCACCAAAATAATCAATAGATTTCCCCATAACTTTTTCCACTATAAAAGGTCCTACTGTGTTAAATATAATAGTAACTGCATACATAATAGCTGTTACTAAAACAATAAAAACAAAATTTTTATGTTTAATAACCTCTTGCATATCAGCCTTTATAGAGTGAATATTTGATTTTTCATTCAACTCACATGTTTCACTAAACATCTTTAGCACATACATAAATACTATAAAGCTATAAATCGCAAACAAATAAAAATTTGATTTCCAACCAAAAAGTTCTTGAAGATGTGCTCCTATTAAAGGTCCAACTATAGGTCCAATAGACCAACTAATTGAAAAATAAGTTGTTGCTTTTTTAAGCTCTATTTCAGTAAATACATCTGCTAAAACTGCTCTAATAGAAACAGCTAGTCCAGCTATTGTAAATCCTTGAAAACACCTTAAAATATTTAATGTAGTTATATTAGGTGAAAAAATAATAAAAATACTTATTAATAAAAATGTAAAAGATGAAATCAACATTACTTTTTTTCTACCTATTTGATCAGACAACGGACCAAACAAAACTTGTCCACTTCCATATCCTAACATATATAAACCAACAGACCACTCAACAAAAGTTGCAGTTGTATGAAAATAATTTGCTACATACGGTAATGATGGAACATACATATCCACTCCCAATCCCATTAAGAAAGGAATTGCAATAATAAGTGGCATTGAATTTCTTTTTTTATTTATAGTTTTCATTTTATATCCTTTCATTCATCATTAGTTCAAATTCTTACTAAAATAATTTATATTATAAAAGAAATTTAAGCAATGTTTATATTCTATCAAATAATAGCTAAATTTGTTGTTGAGAGTAATAATCATTAAAATATATACTGTTTTTTTAAATTCAAAAATAAATAAAGCTGTGAATAACTTTTTCTCTAAGTTATCCACAGCTCTTTTGCCTATATACTAATTATTTATATATTTTTCAAATACATCTGAGTAATCTTTTTTAGTTAAAGCTTGCCTATTAGAATTTAACCAAGTAAATGCATACTCATTGATATTTTTTAAGTCCATTCCTATATTCTGAGTATTATTTCTTGCTTCTGCAAGTGCTTTAACTGCAATATCTAAGCTAGTTTTTACCTCTCCAAGAGTTACATCATTTTCATACTGTTCTGAACTAATTGCTATTAAGGCTTTGTATAAATCTTTAAGTTGTTCTAATTGTTTTTTATCAACATCAATTGAAAAATCTTTTTTACCAATAACAAACTTAATTTCAACATCAAGATCTATAGTACCTGCTGTTTCTAAACTTACATTACTTACTCTATTTCTAAAATAAGAGTATCTATATAAATTTCTTTTCTTACTAACTGCACTAGCTCCATCTACATGAATTAACGCTCTATCTGTAAAACAATACTCATCTGATTTTGATTTAATCAAAAAGAAAATCTTTTCCCCATCTTCATGAAATATATAATCATCAGAATCTACCTTATCGAAATCTTTTGGTGATATTATCTTTCCTATATCTGATAACCCTAACGTGTCCGCTGCTAATTTTCCAAACATACTAAATCCCCCAATTCTTTTATATTAAATATATTTGTTAGTTAATAACTCTTACTTTTAAAATATCATATTTTAAGACTTTATACTATATTCCTCTTAAAATATTATTTATTTCTTCACTAACTCTTAATCTCTCTGATTTTACCCATTCTATATCTAATGCTAAGTTGAAATTTTTAGAAAATGAATAGTACATATTAATTTTTTGATAGTAAATTTCTAATTCAGTTAAATTTACACTCAAACATTCTGGCTTTAAAAGCGTTTCATATTTTAATATAAAATATTCATCAATAAAGTTTAAGAATGTATTCATAAGATCATCTTGTGTAACATCAAAAGCGACTTTAAGTAACTTCCATTCATCTTTATCAGAAAGCTTATATTTTTTTATTCGATCTAAAATAATTAAATAATCCAAAATATCCATCTTTCTATAATAAGCTATATCGCTTTTTTTATCCTTCCAAAGAGCTAACTTTTCCTTAAGTTTTAATCCCTTTATAGTTAAAATTGCTTCTGAAGGACCTAAAACTGCTGATTTGATAACATCATCAACCTCTTCAATTCTTTCTCTTATAAATTCACTCCATCCTTTTATTGTAGACACATACCCAACTTCATAAATACCTTTACGCCCTGCTCTACCACCAATTTGTTTAACTTCCTGAGATTTAAGTTCTCTAAACTCATCTCCATCAAATTTTTTAGTATTTAAAAATACAACTCTCCTAATAGGTAAATTAACTCCCATACCTATAGCATCTGTAGTTATAACTATCTTAGTTTCCTTATTTATAAATTGATCATACTGCTTTTTTCTTACTTCCGGTGGTAAGTCTCCATAAATAATACTAGCTGCAATCCCCATATTAGAAAATGTTTGTGCTGTTTCCAAAACCTTCTTCTTAGAAAATAAAACTATTGCATCACCCTCTTGTGCATCATTTAAATTGAATGGTTTTGATTCAATTTCTAAAGGAACACGTCTAACATACTCCTTTATTTCATACTCATCTCCACAATCATCTAACATTTTCTTCAAAAGTTCTAGACTATTCAAAGCTCCACATATATGAATTTCACTAGCTGGTAATCCTAAAACAGCCCTAGTCCAAGCATCTCCTCTTTGTGAATCATCAATCATTTGAATTTCATCAATAACTGCAATATCATATAATTTTTTAATATTAGCTTTTTCAATAGTACAACTAACATGAGTTGCATTATCCTTTATATCCTCTTCTTCACCTGTTGCAAGACTACAAATTACTCCATCATTATTTAACTTTTCATAAATTTCAAGTGCTAGAATTCTAAGTGGTGATAAATAAATACCATCTTTAGCTTCTTTAAGTCTTTGCATTGCATTATAAGTTTTACCTGTGTTAGTATCACCTAAATGTATAAAGAACTTTCTTGGCATCCTTCTAGCAAGATGATATTCATCCTTTGGATTTTTAGGAAAGGCATCTTCAAAATTTCTAGCTATAACTTTTGGAATATGTTCCTTCACAAGAATAGTTCTAATACCTGAATTAATAAGATTTCTATAATTATCTCCAACAATTTCTTCAAAAACGAAATTACTATCATTCTTTTTATTAAAATCTTCTAAAATCCTTTTAGATATAAGTCTTAAAACATCTATATAGTCTTCATATAC
Source organism: Sarcina sp. (assembly GCA_051656585.1). Lineage (GTDB taxonomy): Bacteria > Bacillota > Clostridia > Clostridiales > Clostridiaceae > Sarcina. The sequence continues at coordinate 25,912 of JBOGCE010000027.1, forward strand.
ATCTTCATAACCCTTAAAATTAAACTCTTCTATCTCTAGAAGTATTTCTAATTTTTTTCTTATAGTAACATCATGTTCTATAATAGCTTTAATACCTGAATTATAAGCTATTTCTTCTATTTTACTCACTTGGTTTTCTAATTTTTTAAACTCTCTTTGTGCAACATTTTTTTTCATACGCTTCACCTTTGTTCTATAAATTTAGTACCTACTATTAGCATAACATATAAGAGTAAAATTTAATCTTCAAAAATTTTATTAACTACAAAAAAGCTTTATCAAAGTATTACTATTACTACTCTAATAAAGCTATTTATTATTTATCTAACTCCATGTATTCAACCCATGCCTTTGTACCTATAAAGATACCAACAAAAGACACTATAGGCATTTTATAAAAAAAACCATTAAAAGTAGGAAATAATTCATTAACCATTATCATCCCTATAAATGTAATTAGTAAATATCCTACTAAAACATATAACCATATCTTTGTTGTTTTAATTTGTTTTTTTATTTCTGCCTTAGTCTCTAGGTTGATAATATCATGTTGCTTATCATTTCCTATTCTTTTATTAATCCATATAAAAAATAAAATTGTAAGTATTATCCCTAAAATTCCACTCATACTACCAGAACTATCGTTTAAAGCACCATATAATAAATTCATAACTGCCAATATATAAAATAATGTTATCCACGCCTTATTACTCACTTTAACAAATTGCATTTCAATCCCCCCATAACAAAATAATAACATTTAATTTTTAAAAATACAATTAAAGGTATTTTTAGCAATAATTTGATTATATAATCTATTATATATAGGAGGTATTTTATGGATTTTAATAAACTTAGAACTATTTCTAATGAAACCGAAAAAACTTGTAAAACGTATGAAATATTCAACGAAGATATAAGGTTAAATCATTCTAACTCAGCAAGAATTGAATTTTTAACAACAGTTAAATATATTGAAAAATATCTAAAACCAAATGCTAAAATTTTAGATATAGGTGCTGGTGCAGGGGAATATAGCTTATATTTTGCTGAAAAAGGTTTTAATGTCAATGCAATAGAACTTGCCGATAAAAATATTGCTGCATTTAAAAAAAAGCTTACTAAAAATCATTCCATTAGTTTAAGACAAGGAAATGCAATGGACTTATCTATTTATAATGATAAAACATTTGATATTGTATTATTATTCGGTCCCTTATATCATCTTCATAAAGAAGATGATCGTCAAAAATGTATTTCAGAAGCAAAGAGAGTCTGCAAAGATGATGGTTTCATATTCTTTGCATTTATATCAAATGATATGGTAATTTTAACAGAATTTAAATATAATAAGAATTTTTTTACTAGTAATTCTTATGACCATGACACATTTAAAGTTGAAGACTTTCCTTTTATATTCTTTACATTAACTCAATGTAGACAAATGCTCAAAGATGGAAACATAAAAATACAAAAGGAAATTGCTACTGATGGTATGAGTGAATTACTCAGTGATAAAATTAATGATTTAGATGATTATAGTTATAATCAATATTTAAAATATCATTTTTATTGCTGTGAAAAACCAGAATTCTTAGGTTTTAGTAACCACTTATTATTCATTGGAAAGAAATAAAAATAGACTCTAAAAAAAATATACATGGTGGAAAATTCCAACCATGTATATTAAATAATATTTTATTTTAATATTGCATTTGCATCTGATTTTGCTTGATCAGTATCAAGTCTATCAGTATCTGAATACTTATAGAAATAACCTGCAAAAGCAAATCTATCTGGTCTTGTTATTCCTAATTCATCTGATACTTTATTTAAAAATTCAACTTCTTGTACATCATAATCTTCATCAACTAATCCAAGTCTGATAAGTTCAAAATAGACTATAGCTTTAACTCTATATTCACTATTTTTTAAAACAGCTATAGCTTCCTCATAGTCCATTGACTCTAATCCATCATCTGGAATTCCCATTTCTTCACAAGCTTCTTCTATTAAAGCTTGCTCTTCAAGACATATCTTATGATCTGAAATTGCAAATTCAGATATTAAATTTACTAAAGCTACTGCTTCCTGTTTATTTAACGCATTTAAAAACATAAAATTACCTCCAAGTCTACTACTAATATTCCCTTTTATTATACAATATAGATAGCATCTACATAATTACATCTTTATTTCAATTTTCCATTTTTAAATTCTGGTACTATCTCAAAAACATCTTTTTGACAACAAAAATCCACATCAGCTTCTAAATTAAGAGCTTTTAAAACACCATAATGTGTTGCATTTCGAACATAACTTCTAATATCCGTGTTTTTTTCATAAATCTCTTTCGCTATTTTAGCAATGTCTGTTAAATCATTCTTCTTGTTTTTTTCCATGTTTGAAATTATATAACCAGCACAAACAAAATCATCTGTTGAAAAATTCCCATTTGTTCCTGCGTTTATAATTACAACATCTTTATTCAACTCCAAAAGCTTCTTTGACACAGCCTTAGCATTAAGTACACTTGCAACCAAAACTTCTTCACCACTGCTAGAAAGAGTCAGAGCCTTAGTTCCATTTGTTGTACTAAGAACCACTGTTTTCCCTTTTACAAATTCCTTTGTAAATGCTAAAGGAGAATTAGACAAATCAAAACCTTCAACCATTTTAGCTTGTCTTTCTCCTGCTAAAATAGCTTGTCCTCCTAACTCCTTCTTAATTTCAAAAGCTTCCTCAACTGTAAGAGTTGGAATAACACAAGTTGCTCCATTTGCGAGTGCTGTAGTTATAACTGAAGTTGCTCTTAACATATCAATAACAACCACAATTTTACCTCTTAGATATTCTTCATCTATATGACTTGCTGAAATTACCACATCTATCTTCATCTTATTTCTCCCATTCTAATATAGCTAAGCCTTGATCCAAAGCTTAGCTACTATATAATATTTATTTCTATAAAATTAAATTATATTTTAAATTTAAAACATTTATAATTTTAAAATATATCATTATTTTTTATTATAGGTTTTTCCTTGATAAATCCCTCTATCTTCTAAAGTTTTATCAATATCATTTAAAACTTCCCACTTTTTAAGACTCCACATAGGTCCTATAAGTAAATCTCTTGGTGCATCTCCTGTTAATCTATGTACCACTAAATCTTCAGGGATTCTTGAAATTCCTTCACATACTAAATCAATATACTCATCTTGTGATAAAAACTTAAGTCTTCCTTCTTCATAATCTTTAACCATAGCAGTATGTTTCATGAGATGAAGTAAATGGAACTTTATCCCCCTAACATTCTTACTAACTATATAATCAACTGTTTCCATCATCATTTCTTTAGTTTCACCAGGAAGCCCAAATATTGAGTGAACAACTACATCAATTCCTCTACTTTTTAAACCTTCAATCGCTTTATCAAAAACTTCTAACTCATATCCTCTATTAAAAGAATTTGCAGTTTCTTGATGTATTGTTTGAAGACCTATCTCAAGCCATACATAAACTTTTTTATTCATTTCTTCTAAAAGATCAAGAACATCTTCATCTATACAATCAGGTCTAGTTCCTATTGCAAGCGCTACAACACCTTCTTTAGAAATAGCCTCCTCATATTTTTGTCTTAACTCCTCAACTGGTGCATAAGTATTTGTATACGCTTGAAAATATGCTATGTATTTATCTGCTGACTTCCACTTTTTCTTCATCATTATCTTAACATCTTCAAACTGTTCACTTATTGGTGCTATTCTAGCTCCTGCAAAATCTCCTGAACCCCTAGCACTACAAAAAGTACATCCACCTTTAGCAACTTTACCGTCTCTATTAGGACAAGTAAACCCACCATCTAAACTAATTTTAAAAACTTTCTCTCCAAACTTATTTCTTAGGAAATAATTAAAGCTGTTATACCTCTTATCTCCCCATTTCTTATCTTCGCTCATTTATAACTACCTTCCTTTGTTTATTATCCATATATAAAGATTCTAAATAAGAACCTGTTAATCAATCAAACATCTTCTATTATACTACATATTATGTGCAAATAATTTTCCAAAATATCTTATTCACACTATAAATATTTCTATTTTTATGAATAAACATAATTCTCTCTTTGTATATTTAAAGTAGCATTAATTTGTTTAAAGGGGGAATAAAACTTGAAAGATGCAAAACAAGTCTTTCAAATAGCAACTATTTTTATAGGCACAATAGTAGGTGCTGGTCTTGCTTCTGGAAAAGAAATAACAGAATTTTTCACAACTTACGGAATCAGAAGTGTGTTTGGAATACTATTCACTGGACTATTCTACATACTACTATGCTCTATAATTTCAAAATTAAGTATAGAACACAAACTTAATTCATATGGTGAGGTCATAAATTTAGTAAGTCCTAATATTTTTGGAAAATTCACAGGAATAATAACTACACTTTACTTAATGTGTAGTGCTTCAATAATACTTGCTGGAAGTGGTGCTATAATCAATCAATTTTTTGGAATACCCAAAATTGTAGGTACGTTAATTATGGCAATAATAGCAATTCTAATTTTACTTAGAGGAACTAATGGACTTGTAGAAATTAATGGAATAATTGTTCCTTCGCTTGTTTTTGTAATTTCAACACTTACTATACTTTACGTATTTTTTTCTGGCGAAAATTTAAATCCTTTAGAAATATTACGAATTGAATCAAACACAGCTAACGGCTGGATAATCTCAACCATTCTTTATGCTGGGTATAATGTACTTTGTTGCACAGGAGTAATAGTTCCAATCAGCACAAAATATGGCAATAGAAAAACTATGTTTAAAGGTATTTGTCTTGGTGCAGGAATTTTAACAATGTTATGTATAGCAATAAATCTTATGCTTCTTGTAAATCAACCATATATTTATGAATATGAAATTCCTCTTTTATATGTAGCTGATAGATTTGGAAAGCCTATACAAGTAATGCTACTAGCTATTATTCTTGCTGAAATGTTCTCAACAGAAGTTTCAGATGTTTACTCAATAGGACAAACTTTAAAGCAAACTTTTAAAATAGACTTCAAAAAAGCAGTTATAGGCATAATTCTTGTTGCTCTTCCTATTTCACAAATAGGATTTTCAAACCTTATAGAAACCATTTATCCTGTATTTGGCTGCTTAAGTTTAATATTTATATTCCAATGTTTTAAGTTTTTTTGGAAAAACAAATAATTCCAACTTGACTTTCGATTCATTTTATATTAAATTAAATATATAATTATCGAAAAACAATAAAAAGAGAGTGATTGACATGAATAAAATATTTAGATTTATCAAAAAAAATTTATTAATTATTTTACCGATTTTACTTATTATATATTGCCAAGTTAAGTATCAATTAATTGGAGCTTATGTTGCACCTGATGGAACTCTAGTAGAGCCTTTTTACTTAATTGGAATTAGTGCATTTACTACTGTCTTTCTATTTGCTGTCATTATTGTAAAAGCTCTTAAATATTTAATAATAAAAGCATTTAACTTTAAAAAACAACAAAGAAAAACAGTATAAGCTTAAAAGAAAAAGCCTTGCTTTAGAAATTTTTATTCTAAAACAAGGCTTTTTTTTTCTAAATGAATAAAGTTAACATAAAACTCAAACTCTATAATCAAACATAGAAACTCGTGCTTATTCAAATATAGAGGTGATCTAAATGACAAATTTTAAAAATAACCGTTATTTAATTTTAATAGGAACTATGATAGCACAAATTGGACTTGGAACTCTTTATACTTGGAGTTTGTTTAATAAACCTCTTGGAACTATTCATAGCTGGCGAATAGAACAAGTTGCTCTAAGCTTTTCTATAACAAGTTTTTCTTTAGCTATTGGAACTTTATTTTCTGGAAAACTCCAAGAAATTTTTGGTGCTAAAATTGTAGTTATAGCTTGTAGCATTGTTTTAGGTCTTGGTCTTATTTTTGCACCTAGAATGAATTCTCTCTTTTTATTATATTTATTTGCTGGTGTAATTGTTGGATTGGCTGATGGTATTGCATATATGTTAACTCTGACTAATTGTATAAAATGGTTCCCTGATAAAAAAGGGATTATAGCTGGTCTTTCTATAGGCTGTTATGGAATTGGAAGTTTTATTTTTAAATATGTAAATTCAGCCTTATTAAATAATTATGGTGTAGTATATGCCTTTATGTATTGGGGAATTCTCGCTTTTATTTTAATCTTCTTAGGTGCATTACTACTAAAAGATTCTCCAATTGAGGAAACAAATATTGATTTTTCAAACACAAAAGGAAGAGAATATTCACGAGTTGAATTATTTACTTCGCCTCAAGCATATTTGCTTTTTGTTGCATTTTTAGCTTCTTGTCTTGGAGGTCTTTATGTCATAGGAGTTGCTAAAAATGTAGGAACAGAACTTGCTGGATTATCACCAATAGATGCAGGTAATGCAGTAGTTATAATAGCGTTAGCTAATACAGCTGGTAGATTTATATTAGGCTCACTTTCAGATTACATAACAAGAACGAAAGTATCAGCACTCGCATTTGCAATAGTTACAATTTCATCTGTTGTAATATTGTTTACTAAACTTAATTTTCTAAGTTTCCTCCTTTCAGTTGGAGGTATTGCTTTTGCTTTTGGTGGAAACTTAACTTTATTCCCTACTATAGTTGGTGAATATTTTGGACTTAAAAATAGTAGTAAAAACTATGGGATTATTTATCAAGGTTTTGGGATAGGTGGGTTACTTGGAGGCATTATAGCAAATATTTTTAATTCTTTACAAACAACCTTCTATTTAATTTTATTTTTAGGTGCAATAGCTTTTATTATTATGTTATTTTTAAAAGCTCCAAAAGATTCATTTTTAAGAAAAAGGTGCTGATTATTCAAGCACCTTTTCTTAAAAATTTATTTAATAATTAGTAGCTATATCCATAAGTTTCTTAAAGATTACCTTTTAAAGTTATAACTAATTTACATTTATTAATATTTAACTGTAGGAATGTGTATATTAAAATTAGAACTAATAGGTGGAACAAATATTCCACTTTCTTCAACCTCTTCAAACCCTCTAAGCTCTGCAAGTTTATTAGCAGCTACATAAGTATTTGAAATAGAATACCAAGTTGCATAATCAACAATTCCTGTAACAGGTAAATTGAAAGTTTGTTGATATCTTCTTACTGCTTGTGCTGTTGTTGCTCCAAAAATTCCATCAACTGCGACCTTTCCAATATAGGGATAGTTATTTGCTATAGAATTTAGATATGTTTGCAATCTTCTTACATAAACTCCAGTATAATTTAATTTTAATGCGTATCCTGGATAAGACATAGGAATTCCTTGTACTTTTGGTGCTTTAACTAAATCTATATCATAGCCATAAAAATAAGTTAAAATTTCATATGGTGTTTTTCCCTCATCTCCTAAATACTTACTTCCCCATTGAGTTAACCAACCTGGACATTGAGATGTCGTCCCATTACAATACTGAGCAAACATTGGTTGTTTTTGATTATTTCTTTTTATATATGTTGAAAAAATTTCGTCTACAATTTGGCTTATATTATCATATATAGTCCTTCCATAAACAAATGCTTGGTCATATTCTGTTACATTTGTAATATCAAATATCTTACCTTTTCCTCTATACCATTCTGTGTAAATTCTATTCAAAGTAAATGAAATTATACAATATATATTAGCTCTAATTGTAGAGTCTGGCCATGTTGAAAAAATTTCACTTGAAGCAACATTTTTTATATAATCTGAATATGCCATTGTATAATTTGCTGCACTTGTATCATCTGGATTGCCTGTATGAACAACTATATATTGTGGAACAACTATTTCTGGTAAAACTACAGTATCTGATGGTTTAGGATCTGGTTTTACTTCATCTTCGGGAATTTTTTTAGGAAAATCTCCAACTAATCTATTAGGAAGTATATTTATAGTATCAGCTCTACTTGCTTCATCTCTATTAATTTCTGATAAATTACACTTTTGGATACCAACTCTATTAGGATATATTTGTACTCCATTTACTTTTAATGGAGCAAATCCATCTCTTTCAACTAGAATATCATAGACATTATAAGGAGTTTTTCCCGGTTTGTATGATGCTGAAATATCAGGAGTATCTAAAATTATATCTTCCGTACGCCCTTCACTATTTGTATAAATAACTTTTGATATACTTTTATTAGCATCCATTAATGTTATCTTAGCTTTTTCAATAGGTTTTATGCTGCTTCCAAGATAACATTCACATTTTAATTTTCCCTTTTCACTCATATTAATTCTCCTAAAAATTTATACTCCTTTATAATATGAATGTAATTCTTTATTCGTTCTTAAGCAAAATTACCAGCTATTTCAATGGCTTTCTAATAAAAATATTTCTGTATAAAAACTCTTCATATTTATCATCATTTCTATCTTCATCATCTTTTTTATATCTTATTCCATTGCCAACAAAATCTGCATCCGTAAAATTCTTTGGACTACCTATTGCTGACCCTCTAATATTCTCAAATAAAATTTTCATATCTATTGTCCCATATCCTAAATTAGGATTGGGATATTCATCCCCTAATCTTTGCTTTGTTCCTCTCATAAGATAAGTTTGAACCTTTGTAGAATACATTGTTCTATCATTTCCTTCAACAATTCCCCATTGTAAAAGCTGTAGACAACATCCTGCAACTATAGCACTAGCAACACTACCACCCGAAACCAATCTTCTAGTATTTCCTGGTGTTGATACAAGGGCATTAACTCCTCCTGCTGCAATAAGTGGACATTGTCTCCCATCTCTAGTTGGACCTCTTCCTGAACTTGATAACATAGCATTATTATTTTGGTTATAACTTGCAACTGTTATTATATTATAAGAAGTTGATGGAATAGTCATAGTTGTATTAGGAGTTGCTGATAAAAATTTTGTATTTTCATCTAAAAGTTCTCTCTGCAAAAGCCAAGAATCATAATATCCATGTACAACATATTCCCCTATAAGTTCAAAAATCCATACTCCTGGTTTTAATCCATCAGCTCTTATTACTATAACTTCATCGCCAGTTAGTTCTGATGGCTCTATAAACATTACATTCATCGCTGTTCCTTCATACACAAAATTTAACTTCACACCATCTTTTTGCTTTGGATTTATGTTTTTTACAGCATCACCAGAAGGAGAAATAACTGATAATCCAAATCTATCTGGAGCCTTTGCATAAATAGTCATAAATATAGAAGTTTGAGTTTCTCCTATCTCTAACTCTATTCTTTTTACATCACCAACTTTTTCTATTTTACCAGATGTATGATTTTCTCCAATCCCTTCATTTCCTGTTGAATTAATAAATAAAATTCCACTTGAATCTGATAATCCATCTATATAATGTTCAAGTATAGAACTTCCATCATGCCCTCCAACAGTAGTTCCTAAAGGAATATATATCACCATAGGTCTATTAAGTCTTTTAGATAAATCAAATAAATATTTAACTCCCAACAAAATATCTGTATTTCTATATTGATATTTACTCCTACCATCACTAGCATAAAACTTCTCAAATGCTTCATCAGCTGTTTTTAACTTAACCATCGCAATTTCAGAATCAATAGCTACTCCAACTGCTGAATTATTATTTCCCCTACCTGCAATTAAAGCCGAAACTGCTGTTCCATGACCATTTACATCCTTACTTTTTACTATCTCATAAGGATCCTTACCTTCTCTCTTTGCTTTCAATGCATTATTTATATCTTCATTCGTATACTCTGCCCCAAAAATAACAGTATCATTTAGATTATTTTCTAAACTTTGATCCCATATACGAATTATATTACTAGTATTATCTGCTTTTATAAAATCATCATTAGTAAAATCTATTCCTGTATCAACTATTCCTATAAGAGTTCCCCTACCAGTTAAATTTAAATAAGGATTAAAATGAAATGTGACAGCTTGAGATGCTTCTGCTGGATTAATAGATTCTAATGTATAAACTCCTCCACTATCAATATAAACAATTTCTTTAAAAGCACTTACAGAGCCAAATTTATCTTCTTTAACAGAAACTATCGCATAACTTTCATCAATAATAAAGGCTGATGCTATATCATTAATACTTTGTATTTTCTTAATTAAATCACCTTCATACTGAACTAAAAAATCAATATAACCCTTCTCTAGATAATGTTGTTTTGTAGTTTTCAAAGGAACCTTAGCACAAATTATATTTGAACTATTATTATTAGCAGTTTCTTTTATTTGTTGTTCTCTCCTTTTTTTAGGCATCTCTAAAATTTCACCTTCTTTTTTTTCACTTATAGTATTTTCATTGCCCATAATATTAGATAGACTTCCTATTTTTACATTATCAAATTTCTCATTATATGGAACTAACTTCGAAAAAGTTTCTGCTAAACATAAATAACCATATCCATATGTTCTACTTGGATAAACTCTAGCTTTTCTATTTCTTTTAGCACCTTTAACCAAATAATATTTTAACTTTTCACCAAAAAGATACATATCATTTTTTTTAACAAGTCCCCATTCTAAAATCAAAGCACATACCCCTGCAACCCTAGGCGCTGCAACAGAAGTTCCTGTTTGTATGTCAAACTCTCCACCATTTACAGCAGCAACAACATTTTCTCCTGGAGCTAATATATCTGGTTTTATACATTTTTCATCTCTTGTTGCACCTCTTCCTGAAAAATAAGAATAATTATCTGAACCTGTATTATAACTCCCTACAGCTATTACAGATTCAACTGTTGCTGGAATTCCCAATGTATTATATGGATCAGGCTCTAAAAATTTAGTATTCTTATTTACAGCTGCTGATATTGGCAACCACATATCCATAATCCCACCATATGTTGTTTCATTTTTAATTGTTAAGGCCCATTGTCCAGCTGCTATAGATTCATTCTTGCCCCTTATACTTATTATTACTTCACCTGCTTTATCAAATGGTTTTGGTCCACTATAATATATAGTTAAATCTGCCTCTCCTATTAATCCTCTAACCGTTGCTTTCTCAACCTTTATAATTTCTGATTTTTCTCCCGTCGGTGCTGTAACTAAAATATTTATATCAGCTAAAAGAGGTTTATATAAAAAAATAATAATCTTTTTTTCACCAGTAGCAACATTAATAAAAATATCCTTATTATCATTAACATCTGCACTATAATGATGAGCTGCTCCACCTTCATTCCCAGCTGCAACAACAACCCCAACTCTTTGTATCTGAGCATATTCATTTATATATTTTTCTATAAGAGTAGTTCCATTATGAGCTCCATCATTTGAACTCAAACTTATATTTACTATAAGTGGCATTTTAAGTTCATTACTTTTATCTATTAAAAATTTTAATCCCCTCATAATTTGTGTGCTAAGTGTAAAATTTAACACACCATCTGAAGTTATTTTCACCATTATTATTGAAGCTTCATAAGCAGGACCATAATAATTTCTATCCTTACCACCTCCAGCTGCCACTGATGCCACAGCTGTTCCATGCCCTATATAATCCTGTGTTGGTACAACAGTTAAAGGAGATTCATTTTTTATAGCTAAATTAATTTGATCTTCACTGTAAACTTTTTTATTGTGCAAATCATAAATGTATTTAATCCTTGTGCTTCCATCTTTATTTCTAAACGAAGGATGCATGTAATCTATTCCTGTATCAATAAATCCAATTAAAGTGCCCTTCCCAGATAAATTATAATTTTCCCAAACAGATGGTATGCAACTAATAGTATTGTTTTGTATGCCATTAGTTGTAAAAACCTTTGGAATTTCTATATATTGTATTCCCTTAAGCTCTAAAACTTTATCTATTTCCTTGTTAGAAATACTAACTATTCCAAATCCAAACCCTAAATTTTCAAAACTCCCACCAATTAATTTTGTTGATTGTTCTACTAACTCTGCATTATCTCCAAATAAAATTACAAATTCTATAACATCATTAATACCTTCAAACTTTGAAACATACTCTGTCACATCATCAAACAATTCTTTTGGAACACCTGTTACAAAAGTTCTAAAATCATAAACATCTATAATAATCACCCACATTAAAATTGCTTCTTAATATTTAGCATATTCTCCTATTCACCTTTTAGTTAATTAACAATTTTTATTTTTTTAAATAGCTAGAATTAAAACCATAACTGCAAAATTAGCTTTCAACTAAAAAGTCCTTATTCTTCTCCCTATAGTTTAATAACTTTCTTGAATTATCCTATTATCTATGTTAACTTAGATAAGTATCTTTAAAATGTTTGATTCAAATTAAGGTATTAAAAAATACTATTATCAATCAAAAAAGTTATCCACAGGCAAAAAAAATCTTTTTGCCTGTGGATAACTTTTTGTTATTATAATATTAAGCACACTATCAATATAAAGTTTAAAGATAAAAGGATAAAAGGATAAAACCATGAATATAAAAATTTTTTATTATACTTCAACAGGAAATTCACTTTATGTAGCAAAACGAATAGCAACTGCTTTTAATAATAGTGAATTAATAGGCATAACATACTCTTTAAAAAATAAAATATTTCAATACAGATGTGATACAGCAATTTTTGTATATCCAGTTCATTGTTTTGCATTACCTATTATAGTTGCTGATTTTATAAAATATATAGAACTATCTAATTGCAAATATATTTATAGTGTAGCAGTTAGTGGTGGTGACAAAGGAAAACTTAGTGCTCAACAGCTAAATAGAATGCTTACTAAATTTGGTGGTGTAAAAAATTACTCAACAATAAAATATGAATCTAATTATATAAAATCAGAAACATTAGACACTTCGAAAATTAATTTATATGATGAAATTAACGAATCAATTATAGATAATATTATAGGAGAAATACAAAATAAAACTGAACGTCCCATAAAATCAACTTTTAGACCTTATAGTAATTTAATTTGGAGAAAATTTTTCAAAGGTAAGGATAATAAATTTACTGTTAATGAAAATTGTATAGGTTGTAAAATTTGTGAAAGAGTTTGTCCTACAGATAACATAACTTTAGAATCAAAAAAACCTATTTGGGATGTAAATTGTATGGACTGTATGAGTTGTATAAATCTTTGTCCGAAAAACGCTATAAATTTAAGCAAAAAAACTATACAAAGACCTAGATATAAAAATAAAAATATTACTGTTGATGAATTATTTACTAAATAAAAAAACACCTAAGAAATACTTAGGTGTTTTTCACTATTTAACTTTTAACTCAAATTCAATTCTATATAAACTAGCTAAAGGTTTTAGCTCTTTTATAGTAGCAGTTTCAGTTCTTAAACTTCCACTATTACTTACAAGAAGAACTTTAGCACTATCAAGCTTTTTAATTTGTCTTACAACTCTTTTTCCTTTAAATTCAACTAATGCGATTGTATTATTTTGAACCTCATTAATTTTATATCCAAGAGCAAGATCACCTTTATGAATTCTAAATCCAGCCATTTCATTATCTTCTATTTCAATATAGAAAACTTTATCTGATGCATGACCATCAATTTTATTAGAACTCATAGGAACTTGTTTTGAACCTAGAACCTTATTTAAATCATAATTATAGATAGGAACATTTTTTAAGTTTGATCCAAAAGCTTGACTCCACATTTCATTAACTTCTGCATCTTTTTTCTTATTATTACTATTATCAACATAAGTATCTCTTTTAGGTTCTTCTTTTTTTGCAAGTTCTTCATTAGAAACAAGCATACTAGATTCACTAAAATCTACACCTAATGCTTTACCTATCTTAGCTATTAAAGCTTCATTTATAATCTTTCTTCCAAGTTCAATATCATTGATGAATTTCTCATTAACTCCAATTTTTTTACCAAGAGCTTTTTGAGACATTCCCTTAGAAGTTCTAGCCTTTAAAATCTGATCTCCCACTCTATTCTTGTTCATGTAACGCTACACTTCCTTTATTCGTTTTATGCCATTCTCTTTCTTCCATTAAATGTTCAATCAAATAATCAAACTCCCACTCAATAGAAGTAGGTGTAACTGTTGCAATGATAGGTTTTTTCTTCAAAACTCTCTTACTAATTTGCATAACCATATCTAGTTGTATACCAGATAAATTATTTAATATAAGGAATTTATCGTTTCCAATATTTTTATCTGATGCTACTTTTTCTGTAGAACCATCTATTATATCTCTAACCTTCATTTTTGTCATATCATCAGTTATTCTCACTAACTTAACTTTCGCTTGTTGAAGTTTCATCATTTCAACAACATCTAAGCCATAAACTAGCATACACTTTGCTTCACCTGACATTATTTGTTCCTCCCTCTTTTAAAAAGTTTACTAAAACAAACTTTGTCTTGGTTGCATTTTTTCAACTTCTGGAATTCCATCAGCATTTTCAACTGTTACTTCAGCCATAATTTGCTCTTCATTTGGTCTATCTTCTCTATTTCTTGGAACAGATACTATTTCTTTAGCAACATCTAATCCTTCTATGATTTTACCAAAACCAGCATAATCTCCATCAAGATGTGGTGCATCTGCAACCATTATAAAGAATTGGCTTCCACCTGAATCTCTTTGGAAAGATCTAGCCATTGATAACACACCTTCTGTATGTTTTAATGTGTTTTGTTTAAAACCATTCCCTGTGAATTCACCTTTAATTTGGTATCCTGGGCCACCCATTCCTGATCCTTCTGGACATCCTCCTTGAATCATAAAACCTGGAATAACTCTATGGAATATCTTTCCGTTATAGAATCCTGCCTTAACTAAACTAACAAAGTTAGCAACTGTGTTAGGTGCCATTTCTGGGTATAACTCAGCCTTCATAACTTTTCCATCATTCATTTTTATTGTAACTATTGGGTTCATAATAAAATTCTCCTTTCATCCTAACTAATAACAATAACTTGCCATTAGTATGTTCATTAAGCTTATTATATATTATTTTGTGAATATTGTTAATTATATTCTAACTTCTCTTCATAAAATAGCTTTATATTTTCTCACTTGAGATAAATATAATTTATTTATTTTCAATTAAATCCTTTAATATATAAAATTACATTTTAAAAAAGAGACTAATAAACACTTGTATTTCAACATATTTTTAAACTATACTATAAATAAATTGCTTAAATTTACCAAATTTAAAATTAAATAAAACAATAGTTATTCTACTAATAAAATTCTCATTTGAAAAATAACTATTTAAAAAAATTCTATTTAAATACTATCAATTGAGCATTTTAGTTAAGGTGTAATTTTTAGTTATAGTGCTATATAATTATATCGATTTCAATCAACAAGTAAATATTAGGAAGGAATGATTTTTATGGATTTACAAAAAAACTTACCAGAAATCTTTAATGATTTTGGAGAAGCAAGGAGAAATGCATTTGTAAAAGCAAAAGAATTAAAGGATCAGGATATTCCTTTAATTGGTGTTTTTTGTACTTACTTTCCTCAAGAACTAGCATTAGCAATGGGAGCATCTACCGTATCCCTTTGTGCGAGTTCTGATGAAACTATAGCAGATGCTGAACAAGACTTACCAAGAAATTTATGTCCATTAATTAAATCTAGTTATGGATTTGGGAAAACTGATAAATGCCCATTCTTTTATTTTTCAGACTTAGTAATAGGAGAAACTACATGTGACGGTAAGAAAAAAATGTATGAATATCTCGGAAAATTCAAGCCTGTTCATGCGATGCAAATGCCTAATACACAAAATGAAGACGGCCTTGAATTATGGAAAAAAGAAATTATCAAAACTAAAGAAGTTTTAGAAAAAACTTTTAATGTAGAAATAAATACTGATTCTATAAAAAAAGCTATAAAAATAAAAAATGATGAAAGAAAAGCATTAAAAAAATTTTATGAACTTGGAAAACTTGATCCCGTTCCATTAACAGGACAAGATATATTTAAAGTATTAAATGGTACTACTTTCAGTTTTCATAGAGAAGAAGTCCCAAATCAAATGGATGAGCTAATAAAAAAAATAATGTTAGAATACGAGAAAGAAAAAAAACATCCTAAAAAACCTCGTATCTTGATAACAGGATGCCCTATTGGTGGTGCAACAGAAAAAGTTATAAAAGCCATTGAAGATAATGGTGCTTATGTTGTAGCCTTTGAAAATTGTTCAGGTGCGAAAGCAGTTGATTTACTTGTTGATGAGCAGAATCAGGACGTATACGAGGCAATTGCTGAAAAATATCTTGCAATTGGATGTTCTTGTATGAGTCCTAATCCAAACAGAATAAAATTACTAGACAAAATGATAGACGAATATAAAGTAGATGCTGTCGTAGATTTAATACTTACAGCTTGTCATACTTATAGTGTAGAAAGTCTATCAATCAGAGAATTTGTTAATACAGAAAAAAATATCCCTTATATGAATGTTGAAACTGATTTTTCAACTAATGATATAGGACAATTGAATACAAGAATGGCAGCATTTATAGAAATGTTATAATAGGTGTTTTTATGTATAGTTTAGGAATTGATTCAGGATCAACTACAACAAAAGGTATTTTGTTTGATGGTGAAAAAATAGTAAAAAAATTAATCATAAAAACTTCAGCAAAGCCCAAAGAAACAATATATAAAGTTTATAATGAGCTTTATAATAAAAACAATGTGGGCTACGTTATAACAACTGGATATGGTAGAGCTCTTTTGCAAGAAGCCGACAAAAACATAACTGAAATAACTTGCCATGCTAGAGAAGCCGCTTTTTTAAATTCTAAAACTAGAGTTGTTATAGATATTGGTGGTCAAGATTCGAAGGTAATTCTTTTAGATAAATATTTGAATGTAACAGACTTTTTAATGAATGATAAATGTGCAGCAGGAACTGGTCGCTTTGTAGATGTTATGATGAGAATTCTCGAAGAAGATATTAAAAACCTCGACTCTTTTATAGCTAATGCAACACCTGTTGAAATTTCTAGCATGTGTACAGTTTTCGCTGAAAGTGAAATCATAAGTTTATTAGCTAAAGATGTTAGTAGAGAAGATATTGCACTTGGAGTGATTCATTCTATTTGTAAAAGAACTTCCAACTTTGCAAAGAGACTTTCTCTTGAAAATGATGTCTTTTTTACTGGAGGATTATCTAATTCGATACTTTTTAAAAATATCTTAGGTGATTATCTTGATAAAAAAGTCATAACAGATAGTTTAAGTCAATTTGCTGGAGCTCTTGGTGCTGCTGTAATAGGCTTTAAAAAAATAAAATAATACGTACACACATCAAAAAATTTATATAAAAAAAGTAGCTACTAAAACTTTAGTTAGCTACTTTCTTATTATTTTCTAAAATATTAAAAGGTTGTTCCCATTACAACTCTTGAATAATCAGTCTTATTTGATAAATTTTTCACATTAACTTTGTCAATAATTTTCTTTCTACCTTTTCTGTAAATTAAATCACTAAATAAACTTGTTAAAAAAGTTGTTGATACTTTATTTATTCCTTCAAAGTTTAAATTAATTCCATTATCTATATTATTATCCACTAAACCTCTTAGTAGAATTGCATCTTCCGCTCTTAAATTTTCACCTAAATACTCTCTTACTCTTATTTCCATAATAGATTCCTCCTATCATTTTCGCTTTTATCTAAATTTTCTGAAAATTCTTACTTTATGATATTATCATATCATACAACTAATACTTTGTCAATTTTTTAACACACTTTTTTTCATCTAATATCTCTTGTTTCTAATACACCCTTTTCTATAAGTAAGCAATAAAGATATGCACATGCCTAGATAACTTCAACTTAACCTCTAGATTTATTAAAAACTCCTACTAAATTAAATCTTAGCAAAAAAACTAAACCAATCTGGTTTAGTCTTTTCAATATAAAAATATACTTTATATCTCTCATAGCATATTTTCAACTAATCTACTATTTATCTTTTCAAAGCCTTTTGTCGTACTTTTAATTTTTTCTGCTAAAATTCCATTATTAGAAATTATTGCGTAAAATTCTTCTAAAATTTCAGGTATAATTTCTATATACTTTTTCCCTTCATCAGTTAAAAAAACATTTAAAAACTTTTTATTTTCTGAATTTCTAACTCTTTCAATTAAATATTTTTTTTCAAGTGAAGAAGCTATTCTTGCTACAGCAGATTTATCAATTTGTAAATTTTTAATTAGTAAATCTTGAGAGATTCCTTCATTTAAAACGACTTCCTTTAAGTATGAAAATTCAGAAAATGTTATATTGTATACAGCTAATCTCTTAGTCATAAAATTTAAATAATTTTTTTTAAACAAAGCCACTTCATGAATTAAATCTATAGTTTCTTTTGTTTGTATAAACTTGCTATTATCGCTCAAATAAACCACTCCTTTTTTAACAAATATATTATAACATTACTTTTTTATTTCTTTCAGAAATTATTGTATAAATAGCTACTATAAGTCCTATTAAACTTATAATTGAAGCACTATAAAAAGTAGCACTCGCTGAAGTAAAATCAAAAATACTTGATGTTAAGTTAAGAAGAATTGGTGAAATAAACTCTCCTACATATAGACCTGTTGATAAAATAGTTATAGCAAGAGCTGAATGAGTTTCATGAACTATAGATGATGCATAAAATATTGTATATGGAATTATGCTACCAAATCCAAATCCTACTAAAACAGCTGCAATCATTATAATTGCAATATTACTGAAGCTAGCTATTAATATAAATCCTATTATCAATAAAACAAACAATATGATTGAAGTATATTTTTTTAAAACACTCATCATTTTTGAGAAGAATATTGCTGATACTAATGATGCACAAGTAGATATAGCTACTATAGTTGAAGCTATTTGAGAATTTCCACTTCCTTTAGCTTTAAGTAAAAAGTCTATTCCTGTAGGAAGTGCATAAAATGCAACTAAAGCTAAAAATACAATAATAGCATATTTAAAAACTGATTTATTCAATTTAATATCTGCTTTTAATTCTTTTAAATTTTCTTCTTTAAGTGATGTATATTCATCAGTTTCTTTATCATTTGGTAATGCAAAAACAACTAAAATTATAACTATTATAGTTATGAAATAAACAAAAAATGAAAATCTCCAACTAATTCCTGAAAGAACTCCTACTATAAGTGTTGAAACAATTCCTCCTAAATTAGTTACAGCTGAAGAATATCCCATGAATTTAGCTTTTTCTTTACCTTTAAATAAATCACCAATTATAACAAAAGATAATGGAGCTAATATTCCAAGTCCAACACCTAGTAATGCTCTAGTTAAAAGTAAGATATAAATATTCGGTGCAATAGCTGATAAAATACCTCCAATAAAATAAATACATAATCCAATAATTGTTAAATTCTTTTTAGAAATAAATTTCACAAAAATATTAATAGATAAATTTATAGGAATGCAAATTAATGCTGGTAAAGTTACGATTAATTGTATTAGTAGTTCTGGTGCTGTGTTAAATTGTGTTTGAATTGCATTCAAAGCTGGACTTACTGCAATTGTTGCTACTAAAGTTAAAAATGATATAGAAAGTATTGCTACTTTTTCTTTTTTTCCCATATCTAATCCCTCCTATCGTTGATTTGTCAACCTATATTAATTTTACACCTCACATAGTTGATTTGTCAACGTTAATAATCAAAAAAAAGATTGTATTTAAATAGTAATATTATTCCTATAAATACAATCTACTAATTTTCTATTATTTTAATAATTCATAACTTAAATCAATAAGTTCTTGTTTTTCTGATGAATTATAAATTTTTACAGTTCCCTTTTCTTTCTTTGGTGTTAATAAATTTTTTTCTGCAAGTCTTCTTTGCATTTCTCTTGATGTACCTAAACTACCATCTATTATATCGACATCATCTGGTAAAACTTTAGCTAGTGTTTCTTGAATAAAAGGATAATGTGTACATCCTAAAACTACTGTGGCTATATGTTCTTCTTCTAAAGGCTTAAATTTCTCCTTTAAATAATCCTCACATTCCTTAGTATTCATATGTCCTGCCTCTATTATTTCCATAAGTCCGGGACAAGGCATAGGAATGATATCTTCTTTTTTAGTTCCACCAAGTCTTTCTAAAAGTCTCATAAACTTTCCTTCTGCAAGTGTCATTGGAGTTGCCATAATAACAATCTTTCCATCTTTTTGTGATTTAACAGCAGGTTTTAAAGCTGGCTCTATTCCTACTATAGGTAAATCCTCATATTTTTTTCTAAGAGCTGCAACCGCTGCTGACGTAGCTGTATTACAAGCTACAACAATTCCTTTAACACCTTTCTCTAAAAGAAAGTCAACTACATCAAATGATAAATCTCTTACCTCTTCAACTGTCTTTGTCCCATAAGGTGCATTTTTAGAATCTCCAACATATATATAATTTTCATTTGGCATAATTTGAAGAGCTCTTTTTAGAACACTTATCCCTCCTACGCCTGAATCAAAAAAACCAATTGGACTACTTGCATCAATCTTCTTATTGTTCATTTTCTTTACTCCCTGTTTCTTCCTAATATAATAATAACTTTTCTAATACTTATATATATTTTTCAAAGTTTTCGTATAATACTAAAGCTTAAATATCTAAATAAGCATTAAATTAAAATTATGTTGATATTTAAAGTTTTTTACTGCTAAAATTGACATCCTATTTGATTGACTATGATATTCACATATGATAAAATTCTTCTAATACGAAATTTTGTAATTAAAAGGAAATTATTATTCGCCAAATAAAAGAAAGGATGTGACTAAAGATATTGCTAGCATATTTTTATAAAGATACGCCTATATCTTTTTATTAATATTATTATAGCACTATCTAAATTATTATGAGAACAGATTTAATTTATACAATTCCTAAGGAAAAACATAATGAATCAGATCTTAAAGAAATATTCAATAAACACCCAGAGATAAAATTCATCTCATTAGTTGGTGTTGACCTTGCTGGAAATGATACAGACGAAAAAATACCTTTAACTGTATTCCTAGATTCAATAGATGAATTTTTATTTGGAACAGCTGTTCAAACAGATGGTTCTTCAGTTGTCTTGCCTGGAATAGCTACATTAAACAATGCAAAAGTAGATATGGTTGCTGATATAAATGTTAATTGGTTCGTTGACTATAACTATGATTTATTAGAACCTATAAATCAAAAACCTGTTGGAACTATAAGAATCCCTTGTTTCCTTATCCATGATGGAAAAGCTGTGGATTCAAGAAGAATTCTTAGAAATTCTATGGACTTTCTTGAAGAGGAATTAACTAATATTCTATATGAAAATCCTGACTTATTAGAAGAATACAATGCTGTGCCTACAGATATTGAAAAAATTCTTTTAACATCAGCTACAGAATTAGAATTTTGGGTTAAAACTCCTAATGACAAAGCACATATAGAAGAACTTACAACATCAGAAGTTTTACAAGAACAGTACTGGACAAGAACAAAAGGTGCTGTAAGATCAGCGATGGAAGAATCACTTATTCTTATGGAACTTTATGGTTTCGAACCTGAAATGGGTCACAAAGAGGTTGGTGGTGTTAAAGCAACTCTTACTTCAGATGGCCAATATGACCATATAATGGAACAACTTGAGATAGATTGGAAATATTCAAATGCTCTTCAAGCAGCAGATAACGAATTATTTATAAGAACCCTTATAAAAGAAACTTTTAGAAAACATGGTTTAGAAGTTACATTCCTTGCAAAACCAATAGCAGGAGTTGCTGGATCTGGTGAGCACACTCATTTAGGTCTTGCATTAAAATTAAAGAGCGGAAAGATAATTAACTTATTCCATACAACAGATAAAGATCATTTCCTTAGCAAAATAGGTTACGGTTCATTAATGGGTATCCTTAGACATTATGAAGTTATGAATCCATTTATCTCTTCAACAACTGATTCACTTAAGAGATTAAGCCCTGGATTTGAAGCTCCTGTTTGTATAGTTACATCACTTGGACAAAGTCCTGATAATCCATCAAGAAACAGAACAATTCTTGTAGGATTAATTAGAGATCCACAAAGTCCTCTTGCAACAAGATTTGAACTTAGATCACCTAATCCATTTACAAACACATACTTATGCATCGCAACAAGTTACCTTTGTATGTTTGATGGAATTAAATTTGCAACAAGAAAAGATGTTTCTAAAGATTTATTGCTTAAAGAAATTTCTAAAAAACCTGGTGATGATGCTATATATCTTGAAAAAGATAGAGCTTATAGAAGCGAAGAAGACATATATGAATACTTTACTTTAGAAGATAGAGACAAATACTTTGGTAAGGCACCTGCCACAGTATATGAAGTAGTTAAAGTATTAGATGAAAAATCTGCTATAGAAGTACTAAAGGTTGGAAATATTTTAGACGATAAACTAATAAACAGTTTCAAGACATCAGTAATTAAGAGATGGAGTACTGAAATTGCACATAGAACAATCCCTAAATATATAAGACATATTAGAGGATTTAAGCAATTACACAGTCCTGAAAAAGCTCTTGATTTAGATATTTCTCACTGGGAAATTGTTAATAATTTAAGATTAAAAATTATGAAAGACAGCCATAGTACTAAAAGTTTATTTACAAAATTAAAATTAGCAATTGAAGTAGAAAATCTTGAATTACTTTCAGAACTTCAAAAGGAACTTCAAGCTGACATGAAACTTCTTAGAGAAACTTATAGTAACTATACAAGGAACTTACTAGATATCTAAAATTAGAATTACGAGGTGCCTTAGACATGAAGCTTGTTCCAATCGATAGTATAAAGCCTAATAGCGAACTAGCTAAGCCGCTTTATGATAACGAAAATAGAGTTCTTCTAAGAGAAGGAGCAATTTTAACAGAAACTACACTTGCTAAGATAAAAAGTCTAAATATCTATTCTTTGCATGTAGTCGAAGAAGAAACTAGAGAATATAAAAATATTATTTCATCAGAGCTTAGAAAAAAATCATTTGATGCAGTATCTGATATTTTTAAAATCTCAAAAGAATTAAAAGATAATAATTCTGATGATTTACAAACGAAAAAGAATGGTTGCTTAAATGCTATAAAAAATTTATCCGAAGATATTTGTCAAAATCTCCTTTTAAATACTGATGCTACACCTCGACTTGGAGATGTAAAACATATGGGAGCACAAAATTCTATATATTCTGAAGCTTATTTAAAGGATATACGAAATTTATCTGAGGATATTTGTCATTCCATTTTAGTTAGTAAAGATGTTTCTTCTGGACTCGAAAATATGCAAAATATGGATACTTATACATATCAGCATTGTGTCAATGTTGCTACATTCTCAGTTGTAATAGGAATAGGTTTATCCCTTCCTAAACAAAAACTCATAGAACTTTGTATCGGTGGATTACTTCATGATATAGGTAAAGTATTTATTGGTGATTCCATTATTCAAAAACCAGGTAAATTAACAGATGAGGAATTTAAAATAATTCAAACTCATCCACAGCTTGGTTACGATTATATAAAAAATATGTCTCTATTAACTACAGGTTCTAAAATGGTAGTATTACAACATCATGAAAAAGTTGATGGAACTGGTTATCCAAATTCTCTTGTAAATAAAGATATCAACTTTTTAGCTAAAATAGTTGCTATTGCTGATGTCTATGATGCACTAACATCAAATAGACCTTACAAGGATGCAATGCCACCAAATGATGCATTTGAGTTTATTTTATCAAAAGCTGACACCATGTTTGATTTTCAATTAACTAAAGTATTTTCTAGAATTATTATCCCTTATCCTGAGGGTAGTTTAGTAAGACTTAGTAATGGTGATTTAGCAATTGTAAAAAAAACTCATCCACTCTATCCATTGAGACCTCTTATAAAAATAATAGAGAGTTCAGACGAAACAAAAATAAATACATCAATAGATTTATCTCAAGCATTATCACTTGTTCTTAAATCTATCGAACGTTCAATATAAAAAAAACTACTATCTCAAATCTCGAGATAGTAGTTTTTTTGACTAACTTTAACTTTTAATATTGATTTAATATATATAATTTATGATGTGTGAAAGCTCTTCCTATCTAAAATTTCACAAGAGTAATACTTACTGCCCATGAACGGATTATTTAAAGCTAATTTTTGAGCATCTTCATATGAGTTAGCTTCTATAATCAAAGATCCACATCTTTGCTTATATGTTCCTCCCCATAAAAGGTATTTTGAAGAGTCTAAATTTAAATAGGCATTTTTATGTTCTTTTCTATATTGTTTCATACCTTCATCAACTCTATAATTAATCTTTAAAATAAAATTCGTTCTCATAATCATCCTCCTGTTAAGCTTAACTTACTTATATCTCATATATATTATGTTAAATATTAATTTATACCATCTTTTTTCACAAGAACATTTGTTCTATATTTATAATATCGAACAAATGTTCTTGTGTCAACAAAATATATTAAATTAATCTATTTTTTTCCAAATTGCTACAAAAAAAAAGAATTATATTGTATTGAATAAATCAACACAATATAACTCTTATATTACTTAATAAAAGCATTTCTAATTACTTTAAATTTTATCTATTCTATGTTTATAATTTTATTCTTTTCCATCATTTTTTTAATATATATTATTAAATTAACTATTATGTATCCAAGTAAAATCCCTGTCATATTAGTTATGATATCACCAATATCAAAAACTCCTCTTCGTGTAATATGTTGCATCATTTCTATAGTAAATTCCATGCATAAAGCAACAAAAAACATTATAAAGAAATTTAATTTTCTAAATAAATATCCAAACGGAATAAAGAATAATATATTTCCAACAAAGTATATCTGACTTCTTCTTCCTTGTAATTCCCTTGCAACTCTATGAAGATTTAAATTTATACCACTATATTGAGCTTTTCTAGCAAATAATAATAAAAATATAGTACCAAGATATGCTATCCATAATATATATTTAACTGGTTTTGTTATTTTCAGTTTAAAAGCCATTAGTAATAACACATAACTAAAGAAAACAACGCTCACTCTAAAGAATAACATTATTATATCCCCTCTAGTTCCATCCATATTAATTAAAATAAAGTTGGCTACTCCCCACTTTACAATAGTCTCATAAATTATTATCCCAATAAATATCGAAACAATAAAAAGTCCTACTCTTATAAAAAACTCCTTAATATTCATTTTTTCACCTTCTTTTGTTTTTTAACTCTCTTTATCAATCAAAGTGTCTTTTATTCTCCCCAAATAAAAGATAAATAAACTCACGCTTTTAAATCATTTAATTGTTAAAATTTCATTTAAACTTCCTCTACATTTATTGGCTTTCTTCTTCTTCGTTTTTTCTTTTTTTGTGACATAAAATATCCACAAGTAAAGCCTACTAAACTAAAAAATATTTCATTTAAATCGAAAGTTCCTAAATGTAAAACATTCTGAAATAATTCAATAGTTAAAATAAATAATACCATAAAACTTAGTGATTTTATAAATATTTCTTTTCTAAAATTATAACCTATTGGTATAAATAAAATAGTACATCTAACTACCATAAAGAAATAATCTAAATCTAGATATTTTGTATTATCCATAAATTTCACTATAAATCCAGACTCACCAATATTAAGGCAAAAATGAATTATAAAAAATAAAACATAATAATGTATCCATAAAATATAAAGAAAATTTCTACTAAGTCTTCTCTCTAGCAAGAAATTAAGAACTATATATATACTTACCATACAACTTGTCATAAAAAAAATACCAACAAAAGTAGCTACTTCATCATATTTAAAAAAAGAAGTAGTCATACTGCTCCCAATAAAAAAATAAATCAAATACCCTACCATCAAAGAAAATATAATTACCCAAAAATTATTAAAACGTTCTTTACTACTAATATTCATATATCTCACCCTAAAATCATATACTAATAATTTAATATTTTAATTTTACCATTATTTTCCATATAATTATAGTTTTTTTTAATATAATTTTATATTTTCTAGGAAATATTATATTTAATTGCAAAAAGAAGCTATACTTAAAACCCCAAAGTATAACTTCCTTTTTTAGTTATTTACCTATTGTTGCTACCATAACTGCTTTAATAGTATGCATTCTATTTTCTGCTTCATCAAAAACCACAGAATTTTTACTTCTAAAAACTTCATCAGAAACCTCTCTTATATCAGTTTTTAAAACATCTCTAGCATATTTTGCAACTTCTGTATTAAAATCATGATAAGCTGGAAGACAGTGCATAAATAAGCACTCTTTATTTAATGTAAGATCCATAAGTTCTTTTGTAACTTTATAATCCTTTAAAAGATTCGCTCTTTCTGCCATTTTATCCTCTTCTCCCATAGAGCACCATACATCTGTATAAACAACATCTGCCCCATTTACCATAGTAACATCTTCAGTTACCTCTATTATTGCTCCTGTTTCTTTTGCAACATTATTTACTTTTTCTAAAATACACCCATCAACCTCTAATTCTTTTGGTCCTACAGCAACAAAGTGCATTCCCATCTTTGCTGCTCCATACATTAATGCATAACTCATATTATTTCTAATATCACCAACAAACACTAATTTAATTTTATTTAGTGGTTTATTAACCTTTTCTTCTATAGTCATAAAATCTGCAAGTATTTGCGTTGGATGATCCACATCTGTAAGACCATTCCACACAGGAACACCCGAATATTTAGCAAGATCTATAGCTGTTTGCTGCTCAAAACCTCTAAACTCTATTCCATCATACATTCGTCCTAACACTCTTGCTGTATCTTCTATACTTTCTTTTTTACCTATTTGTGAATTAGAAAGAAATGTTACTCCAGCCCCTTCATCCATTGCACCAACTTCAAACGCACATCTAGTTCTTGTAGATGATTTATCAAACACTAATACTATATTCTTTCCTTCTAGTAATTTGTTACTAATACCAAGTCTTTTTTTTGCTTTTAAATCATGTGATAAATCTAATAAATATCTAATTTCATAAGGCTCAAAATCCATAAGACTTAAAAAACTTCTTCCTTTTAAATTAATAGCCACATTAATCCCCCTTTTCTATTTATTACTTACTGCTTTTAGATATCGCCCCAATATCTATTAATAATTATACATTATTTTTCCATTTTTATCAACTTTAATGCATATATATTAATAATTTAATTATTTTATTTATTAATATGCATATAAATCAAATTTTAACGCAAAAAAATACAGCTATTTCATTTTATAAAAATAGCTGTATTTATATCTTTATATTTGTTTTATATTTCTCTCATTCTCATATATATAAAAATTAATACCTATTATTTTCTTTTGTTCTTTTACTTCTTCAAACTCAAACTTTAAATTTGTTTTCTCATTAATCTCACTTTGCGTTAACAAAATAACTTTTCTCTTAAAGTCTGCATAAAGCTTATATTGATCTTTTATATTAAATAAATTTTTTAAGTATCCTATTGATGCATAATATTTTTTATTTTTTTCTAAAGTCTTTAACATTTCATAAGTTTGCCATGAATATTTGCCCTTCATAAATTCAATATTATTCTCTCTATACTTATCATAAATAAACTTTAACTTAAGATAGAAGCCATCTATAAATTCATTAAATTTAAATTTAATTATCCCTTTTCTACAGTCATAAGCTATATAGCTAAATATTGATACTAAAAAAGTCTCATTTAAACTACGTTTTTCTACTTCTATATTTTTATCAGCTATAGATTTAATTAACTTTATTAAACTTTCTAATGATAAATTTAATTGTTTCTCAAAAAAATCCACTAATAAATTAACTTCTATTTGCACATTATCTTTATCAATCGAAGATAACATAATACCTAGCACCTGAATCTCTTGTTCTGTAAACGAAACTGTGTTTTTTATATATAATTCTGAAGGTTTAAACCTTATTTCCTCTCCAATCATACCCTACGCTCCTCAATTATAGTTATTACTAATAATTATACATTATATCAATTTGTAACAGCCACTTTATTTTTAAGAACAAAAATTGATATTCCAATTGTACATATAGCAAAAATTATAATTATATAAAGAACTAAATTTAAATTTATACTCCATAAAACTCCAGATAAAGTAGCTCCAAGAAAACTTCCAAAATAAGTAAATCCATTTGTAATACCATTAACTAACCCTCTAAATTCATTCCTTACGATATCATTTATGACAGTAGGAATTAAAGCTCCAACAATAGTATAAGCTCCAAATATAGTTATACTTTCAATAAATAATAAAACTAAATTTTTACTTTGAGTTAAAAGTAGTGCTGATCCACATATCAATAATATACCTGAAACAAAAGTAACATTCTTTAATTTACCTCGTTTTATATATCTTGTAGAAATTTTCATTGCTATTATTGCAATAATAATTGACGGAGTTAAAATTTTCCACATACCATTTTCACCTAAGATACTTCTAATATATTCTGGTATTATGAAAAAGGCTGCCAGACCAATATAGCTAACCATAAATGTTACTGCCATATATCCTACAAATGTTTTATTTTTAAATAATTCTTTTAAATAAGCCCCTGTCTTCATTGGCTTTTCTATAGTAACTACCTTTGTTCCATCTACCCTTTCCTCTTTTAGAAAAATTAAAACTAAAATAAAAACTATAGTAACTAAAATTGTAGAGATTATGTATAAAGTTTTTATAGATAAAAAGCTTATTAATAGAGGTCCTCCACCTAAAGATATAGCAGAAGCTACACCTACCATAGCACCAACTAAACTTATAGAATCAGCTCTTTCTTTTTCATCTACTGTATTTGAAATCCAAGCATATCCTGCTGAAGTAATTGCTCCACTTCCTTGAAGTGCTCTAGATAAAACATATACATATGCATTATTAGAAACACATGCTAAAAACAATCCTAGAATTAAAATTCCAAGTCCAAGCAAAACAACTTTTTTGCTCCCAATTTTATCGCATAATGTCCCAAAAGGAACTTGAAAAATACCTTGTGTTAAACTAAAAATACCAAGAGCAATTCCGCCTAGTGCTAATGTTCCATATAATAAATGCTGAGTATAACCAGCAATAAAAGGAACTATTAAACTCATCGCTAACTGTCTTGTACCTAAAGCAATTGCTAAAATTAAAACAAATCTAAAATGTTCTTTTTTTATTTTTTCACTCTTCATATATTAACCCTCTTTATTATGACTAATTTTTATAAAGTCATAATAACACTTTAATATGACTTAGTCAAATAAAAGTCATAATAATAAAAATACAACAAATTATCTTCTAATTTGTTGTGTTTTTATTCAATAACAAAATTTTTTTTAATATTCAACATAAAATATCTATGAAATATTACTCTATTTATTATCCATTTCTATTAAACTTTCTACAGCTTTTATATTTTCTTGAATATCATTTTCTTCTTCTAAATAAGATTTTAAATTTGCAACATCTTTAAAATAATTTAAATATTTATACTCTCCAGTAATCTTACTTTCTAAATCTAAAAGAGTATTAAGTTTTTCATTGTTAGCATATTTACTAAGAAATTTTCCTTTCATTGAAAGTAATTTACTAACAATTAAAACCTCTCTTAAACTCATAGATATATCTTTTTCTCTAACATTATCAATTATCATTTCATTTAATCTATTATAAGATTTACATAATAAATTAAATCTCTTTTTCATAGTTATAGGAAAAATATATTGTACCACTACAAATGCTATTATAGCTCCAATAACTACATACCCTATTCTGTAAAAAGATAAAATATAATAAGGTTGTGTCTTATCCACAATATATTGACTTGCTATACCTGTATATGTAATAGCAATAGCTCTTTTTCCATAGTCTACAAAATATATAGAAAAATATATACTTACAAGCATTATAGCTGCTATATATAAAGTATTTTGAGAGATAAATAGTAATATATCAAAAAGTATAAATCCTATTAAAGTACCAAAAATTCTCTTGCGTAACTTTGTAACACTTAATTCTGTAAAAGGTAAATATACTACAACCACTGTATATAAAAGCCATCTGCCATCTGGTAGATTAAAATGATACACTATAAAGACAGCTAAACTTATAAGTAATGCACCCTTTATTGCAACATTAAATTTTATAGATTCCATACTAAAATGAAAAGTGTAATCTAAATTAAATTCCTTACTATATCGTTGAATTATACTCTTAGTCTTTTTCACACCAAATTGATAAAAGTCATAATCATCTACATCTTTATAATTTTCAAAGAAAATCCTCATACTTTCTTTAATCCAAGTATAATCTTGATTTTCTATATTTAAATTTTTAAATGCACTTTCAGCTTCTCTTTTTACATCATTTAAACTAGAAGTGCCATTATATAAGCCTTCTAAACTATCTATTAAAAGTAAGATTAAACTTAAAATTTTCTCATCCTTAGAGTTATCAACTAATACTTCTATACTTTTTAATACTTCTACTATAGTAAGTTTTTCTGATATTTTAGCCTTATTATTTTTACTACTTTCAGCCTTTCTCATAAGAGCTGTTTCAGTATCTTGAAGTAACTTAAGATTACTTTGTACATTCATATTTCCTTTAAGCTTTTCTGAAATATTTTTTCTTGTTTCCTCAAAATATTTTTGTACATTTTTATGTGCTACATTTAAAAAGTTAAGCTTGAATAAAAGGTAATATAAAACCATTGCTAATATAGCTCCATAAACTGTTGCACCAAGTCTCATTGGTAACTCATTTAACTTTATAGGAATAGATAAAATCAAAATATAATAAATAATAAATATCATACCTGTAGATTCTCTATCTTCATATGTGTGATTATAATATATGTAAAAGGCTATTATAAATGTAACTATGCTACCAATTATAATGTTTATCATAAATAACGATGCTGCCAATGATAGAATAAAACATGTTATAACAAGTTTTAAACTTTCTTTCCATTTTGTTGTTGTATAATCATTTTTAGCCAATTCAGGTATCAATAATATAGATGCCATCGCAACAATAATATTATTAAATCCAAAGGGTAAAAATGTTAAAAGGGCAATTACTCCTACTATCCAACCCTTAAATGCTAATGATTTTGTCATATGTATTCCACCTTCACTTTTCGTTTAATATACTCAATTAGTAAACTCAGTATATACCGTCAAGTTACTGTAGGGTCAACAATATTATTTCAAGAAAATAATTTCACAAAAACAAATTGTGTCCTCCTTAGTAGGTAAAAAACTTAAAAACTTTATAAATATTTCTTTAGAACTATTTATGTGCTTATCAACATTTTTAATATACTCTTGAAGCTCTACTTCACATCCTAAAAATTTAGTACAAACACCCAAGGTATTAAATTCTAACTCTCTAATATTTTTCTTATATTTACTAGTTAATTTATTAAACACATCTGGCTCTATGGATTCTATATTGAAAAAAATATATTTACCTAAAGGTGAAATTTCCATATCTAATTTTTCTTTATTAAGTACCATAAAATAATCAATAACTTCATTTTCTAGCTCTATAGACTTACTAAATCTTTTAAATTCAGCTTTTTTCATTTCATCAGTTTCTATAAGCTCTAACATTTTCAATTTAATATTTTCAAGCTTCAAATCTTCAACTTTTATATTAGACCAATTTTTTGCTAATAAAATATTTTCTTTACTTTTGCTTGTTACACTTTTTATTTTATTTAAATATTCAATTTTTTCTTTTAATATTATCTCTTGTTTTTGTATAAATTCTAAATACAAATTAAAATCTAAATTCTCATGATTTAAATTTTCCTTTATATCATTTATAGATATTTCTAGATATCTCGCACCTAAAATTAAAGACAATACATATAAATCCTTAATATCATATTCCCTATAATTATTATGTTGATTGACCTTAGGACTTAAAATACCTATACTATCGTAATATCTCAAAGTACCTATATTTACATTAAACAATTTACTTACCTGACCTATAGAAAATTTATCTTTCATAATTTTTATTATAGAAATACATCTATAATTTTTTCACCACCAATCCAACTAGCTTATAACTAATATTTATACTAATTAATTCTACCATTTCAAATTTATATATTCCAAAAAATCTAAAATTACTTCATTCTAAAATATCTGCATAACAACTTTCCCAAAAAAATAAAATTTTAATGTTTTAAAAACCTTTTCCAAACAACTTAGGAATACTCTAAAGATAATTTTACATTTTTATACTATTATCTATTAAAATCATATTTTCACCTCTTTGCATAAGAAAAACCTTTTCAATATACTTTTACATATAATCCAAAATTTAGTTTCAACTAAAAAGGGGATATTTAATGAACAAAGAAATCAAATTACTCATTTTAGGAATATTTTCATTAGGAGTATTTTTTATTTCTCGCCACTTTATTACATCAGGCAATAACTTTTTAGGTGGTTGCTTTTTAGGAGTAACAAGTACAGGTGGGGTATTAGCAATACTAGATAGTATAAATATATTTCTGAAAAAACAAAAGAAAAGGAAATCTAAATAAATTAATTTCTAAATCAAGGAGATGTTTTTATGATACAAATATTTTATATTTTTTTAGGAATGCTTCTATACGATATTATTCTAAAGCCATTTACTAAAAAATTATTCAAACACTTTAAATAGCTAAAAATATTATTAAGGAGTTTTCATGAAAAAAATATATTCTATTTTCATTGTTCTATTTTATTTAATAATAAGCATTATTCTAATAAACAACTACACAAACTCTAGTTTTAAAAAACAAGTTTTAAGTAATACAAATACTATATATATAAGCAATTGGAATAAAAAAACTAATGTTAAATCAGAAACCAATAAAATTATAGATATTGCTAAACAAAATAATTTAAATATTTTTAGAGTTTATTTCAACCCAGATAATAATACTGAATCTATAAATATTTATGCTGCAATCGGTAATCCTAAAAGTTTCTTAAAAGAATTTAAACTTTCAAACAAAACCAAATTACTAGAAGTAAATGATACACAACCAATTGCATCTACAAATAATAAAGAGGCTTCTCATATAGATTTAATGAGTTCTGATCCTATTTCAATTTTTAACATTACTAATAACACTCAAATTCCACTAACCGGAACTTATTACATAAGTGGACCTTTACCATCTAATATTAATAAGGATTTTATTAGTATTGGCTTAACACCTTCCATTAATCCTAATATAAAAAATAATATTACTAATAGCTATAATATAAATTCTTTAGCTACACTTTTATTAATTTTAGGGTTAATTTATATTACTTATATTCACTATCTTCTTAATACTGGAAAAGAATATTCAATAAAAGTAACTAATGGATATTCTAAAAAAGATATTTTAATTACTTACTATAATTTTATATTAAAAACAAATTTATTTAGTGTACTCAGTATTAGTGCTTTAATAGCTATGTATTCGTTATTTGTCTATAACGGAGGACTTATAAATTTTCTTCTAAACTATTTTAGCGTTATAATCCCAATCGGATTATTTATTATAGTCTCTCTTGCTTTATTAAGTCTTATAATATTTAAATTTAATATTGCTTTATCACTCAAAAATAAAAAATCATTTAAACTTATACAGAAAGTTAATCTCTGTTTTAAATTTTTGAGTCTTTTAATTATAATAATTTTATTTGCAAGATTATTCTTTATGTTTGATATAAAATTAGATTCTTTGAAAAATATGTCGTACTGGAAAAACACTAATAAATATTCTTATACTGTAATTTCTATGGAAAGTCCAAATAACATCCATAAATTAGCAGCATTTTATAATCAAACACAAAATTTTGCTCAACAAGTGAACGACTCTTCATTTTTGATAGCACCTAATTATAGTTTAATTAGTCCTGTTAATTTTGATACTAATACTAGTCCTCTTGCTAAAACTTCACTAAATGATGGAAATGTTATTTTTGTAAATTCTAATTATTTAAAAAAGAATCCAATTTATTCTGTTAATAATACTAAAATTATCTCACCTAGTAACCTAGGAGATAATTTAATTGTACTAGTTCCAAAAATGTATGAAAAATATAAAACGGAACTTATTAATTCATATACCAAATGGTATCAATGGAACAAATATGCTAATGACTATATGCTACAAAGAAGCTCAGGTGATATTTATGCTATGAAACCTAGTCAATATCCCCCTGTTAATGTCAGCATTAAATTTATAAAAAATAATCAAAAAACTTTGCTTTATAATATAAAAAATCCATACTCTATAAATTCTTGTATAGTTTTAGTAAATGGTTATAATCTAGGTGCTGATAGTTATGGAAGCTTTTTAGAACGCGGAGATTACTATATACCTAATCAATTTAATAATCAATTAATAGAAAAAGCTGCATTAAAAAGTAATTTAAGTACTCATATACTTGAAACTCCTACATTATATAGCAAAATGTCTGGACATTTATTTAGTGTAAAAGAACAAATTAAAATGAATATTTTTGATATGTTCTTATTAATTTCTATACAAATTATTATAACTATTTTCTACATTTTAAATTATATAGAACAGTATAAAATGGAATTTTCTATTAAGATAATAAATGGATTTGGATTTTTTGATATAAATAAATACTCATTACTAAAGTCATTTGGCTTATATGTAGTCACTTATTTAATATTCTTCTTTTTCTATGGTCAAACTCCTCTAGTAAGTGGAATAATTACATTTTCTATAATGTTACTAGAATTAATTCTTTTCACTTTTTTATTTAAATTTAAAATAAGAAAATTATTAAACAATCTTTTAAATAAGGAGTAACTCATGATAAAAATACAAAATTTATATAAAAGTTATAATCAGCAAACTATTTTTAATAACTTTAATCTAATGATTGATACTAATGAAATGATAGCTATAACAGGTGTTAGTGGTGCTGGTAAATCCACTTTATTAAATATAATTGGAGGATTAGAGTATCCAGATTCAGGAGAAATTTATATTGATAACAAACTTGTTGATTGGAAAAATTCAAAAATCAGACAAAATCTTTTTAGATACACTTTCAGTTATCTCTTTCAAAATTATGGACTAATTGATACTATGACAGTGAACGAAAATTTAGATATTGCATTAAAATATAAAAAAAACAAGTCTAACCTTCTTGATTTAAAAATATCTGCATTAAAAGAAGTTGGTATAAGTGATAAATTAAATGAAAAAGTATTTAAATTGAGTGGTGGTGAACAACAGAGAGTCGCTTTAGCTAAAATAATTTTAAAAGAAAGTAAAATTATTTTAGCTGATGAACCCACAGCTTCTGTTGACAAAGAAAATGCAAAAAAGATTTTTGCTATTCTAAAAAATATTCATGATACAACCGATAAAACAATTATTATAGTAACACATGATAAATCTATTGCCTCTCTTTGTGATAGAGAATTGGAGCTTTGTACTAAAAATTTAATAATAAACACATAATATTAGTAATCAAAATAACAAAAACCGCAGCAAATTTTGCTGCGGTCTTTGTTATTTTTGTTCAGATAGAGATATCGTTATAACTGCTACGAATAGAAAGATAAACTTTCATATTCATAGCGATTATACTATTTACTTTTTCGCTAAAACACATAATTTTTGATTTTCAAGCTGAGTTTCGCTCAGTAATATTAAAGTAATCTTTAATATAAAAATTATGACTTTAAAATTGTGCTACCATTAAAACGAATCTACAAAGATATATAACTCGTAATAACTAACTTCTTACATTAAACAGTTACTACTTTTTTAGTTTAATATTTTTCATAAAATTTAACTAATATAAAAAATTTATATTATAATTAAAATTACTCATATATCAAACACTTTTTAGTTTTATTTAATAAAATAAAACTAAAAAAATTCCTAACTAAATTAGCTAGGAATTTTTTTAATCAAGGTAAAATTATATGTTTTAATTACAACGATCTTTAATTTTTATTTTGTCGTCCAAAAGTCATCTTATTGCAAAGTAAGTTTTCTTTGAGTTTTTTGTGACTTTTTTTCTTAAAAAAGTTGTACTAACTATAGTCACACCTGTAGCTAGTAATAATAATGTCTTAAGTCTCAAAATAAATTCCTCCTTGGTTAACTACCACTTCAAAAATTTTTTCTTAATTTACATCGATAGAAAATAAATTAAATCATGAAAATTGTTTTTTGAGCCAAATTCCATTTTTTATATTTTTATTATAAAATATTTAAAGATCTCTAACTAATACAGAAATTTTATAATATTATAAATTAATTGCATTATTTCGAACGTTATAATAAATTATAAATAAAAAATTTTATAAGTTTCTCAATTAAATTATTATTTATAAACTTCATTTAAAAGTTTTATAATTTAAAATAGTTTTCTTTTTTCTAAAATATTGTATAATAAATTTATAAACATTTGTAGTTACCTGCTTTTATTTTTTGTTTGGTATGAAAAATTTAGGTCTACAAATGTTTTATTTTATTACTTAATAAAATCTAAGGAGTACTAACAGTGAAAAAAGATTCTTTAAAACAAAAAAAGAAAAATGAAATTATTATTTTAGCAATAATCGGTTATATTTTTCATCTTAAAGGATTATATTAAGTGCTAGGTTGTGGATAACTTTTATAAAACTTATCCACAGAAAAAAATAATGATAATTCAAAACTTTAATATAACAAAAGGAAGTTGCAAAATTACAACTTCCTTTTTTCTTTTATATAAAAAAGAGTGCAAACCCGCACTCCTAAAACTCATCATGAAAAGGAGAGTACAAAACTCGTACTCCCCTATTTTTATTTATCTTACTTCCATGAGTTTACATCATAGATTCCAAGTTCTGTTTTATGCATTCCTTTTTCTTGTACTGTTACTAAAGCTCTTAATGTATCAAGTGCTGTCATAACACCTATATTTCTCTCAATTGCTGCCCTTCTAATATGGAATCCATCTCTCTTAGAATCATTTCCCTTTGTTGGTGTATTAACTACAAGATTAACTTCACCTTTAACAACTTTATCTAAAATATTTGGATTTTCTTCATTGATTCTTCTAACAACTTCAGCTTCTATTCCTGCCTCTTTAAGGGCTTGTGCTGTACCTTCTGTTGATACAAACTCATATCCAAGACCTGCAAGTCCTTTAGCTATTTCTATAAATTCAGCTTTATCATGGTTATTTACTGTCGCAAGTATCTTCTTACCATTTTTACCTGTATACATTCCTGCTGCAATGAAGCCTTTATATAAAGCCTCTTCAACAGTTTTTCCTACCCCTAAAACTTCTCCTGTTGATTTCATCTCTGGTCCAAGACACACTTCAACTCTAGGAAGTTTTTGTGTTGAGAATACTGGAACTTTAACTGATACTAAATTTGGTTCTTTATAAACCCCTGTACCATATCCTAAGTCTTTTAATTTTGCACCAAGCATTATTTTTGTAGCAATATCAACTATTGGAACTCCACTTACTTTTGAAATATAAGGTACAGTTCTTGAAGCTCTTGGATTTACTTCTATAACATATAGACTTCCTTGATATTCAATAAACTGAATATTTATCATTCCTTTAATACCAATTCTTAAAGCAAGC
Organism: Sarcina sp.; assembly: GCA_051656585.1. Classification (GTDB taxonomy): domain Bacteria; phylum Bacillota; class Clostridia; order Clostridiales; family Clostridiaceae; genus Sarcina. Next base: position 63,661 of record JBOGCE010000027.1, read on the forward strand.
TTTGTTGTATAGTCTAAAACATCAGCTTTAATTTTATCTGAAATATTTTGACTTGGATATATAGTGACACTATCTCCTGAATGGACACCTGCTCTCTCTAAATGTTCCATAATTCCAGGTATTAATACATCTGTACCATCTGATATTGCGTCAACTTCTATTTCTCTACCATTTAGATATTTGTCTACAAGAATTGGGTTCTTATTATCTCTCTCAAATGAATGTGCAAGATAGTGTCTTAACTCCTCTTCATTATGAGTTATTTCCATTCCTTGTCCACCAAGTACAAATGAAGGTCTTACAAGCATTGGATATCCAAGTATCTTCGCTTGTTCAACACCCTCTTCAACTGACCATACACCCTTACCTTTTGGTCTTGCAATTCCAAGTTCCTCTAATAGTTCATCAAATTGCTCTCTATCTTCTGCAAGGTCTATCTGATCTGATGTTGTTCCTAAAGTTTTTATATTTTTTTCTTTTAAGAACTTAGCTAGTTTTATTGCTGTTTGTCCTCCAAACTGAAGAATAACACCTTCTGGCTTTTCTTTATCTAAAATATTTAATACATCCTCTTCCACTAATGGTTCAAAATATAGTTTATCAGCTGTATCAAAATCTGTACTTACTGTTTCTGGGTTATTATTTATTATTATTGTTTCAATCCCTTGTGCTCTTAATGATTTAACACAATGTACTGATGCATAATCAAACTCAACACCTTGCCCAATTCTTATCGGTCCTGAACCTATAACAATAACCTTCTTCTTATCAGAAACTACGACTTCATCATACTCATCATATGTTGAATAATAATATGGAGAAACTGCATCAAACTCTCCTGCACAGGTATCTACCATTTTATATACAGGTTTAATATTCCAAATATTTCTTAGTCTATATATTTCTTCAGCATCAACTGAAAGCATGTCTCCAATTGCCTTATCAGCAAATCCATTTTTCTTAAGATTTAATAACCACTCTTTATTTAAATCAGCAATATTTGATTCTGATAACTTTACTTCTTCTCTAACAATATTTTTAAACTTTTCAAGGAAGAAAACATCTATTCCTGTAATCCTTGAAACCATATCTATTCTATAATCCCTTCTTAGCATTTCAGCAAGAGCGAATATTCTTTCATCATCTGGAGTAACTACTTTTTCTCTCAATTCCTGCATTGAAAGATTCTCATATTTTTTATGATGTAATGAGAATTTTTTGATTTCAAGAGATCTTAATCCTTTTAAAAATGCAGCTTCAAAATTAGCTCCTATTGCCATAACCTCACCAGTAGCCATCATCTTTGTTCCAAGAACTCTATCAGCTCCATCAAACTTATCAAAAGGCCATTTTGGTACTTTTAATACAACATAGTCTATAGTCGGCTCACAACAAGCATAAGTTTTCTTAGTAACTGCATTTAAAATTTCATCAAGAGAATAACCAAGAGCTATTTTTGATGCAACCTTAGCTATTGGGTAACCTGTAGCCTTAGAAGCAAGAGCTGATGATCTTGAAACCCTTGGATTAATTTCTATTACTGCATATTCAAATGAATTAGGATTTAATGCAAACTGTACATTGCATCCTCCTTCTATTCCAACAGCTTCAATAATATTAAGTGATGCTGTTCTAAGCATTGCTGCTTCCTTATTAGAAAGAGTTTGACATGGTGCTACAACTATTGAATCTCCTGTGTGTATTCCAACAGGGTCAACATTTTCCATGTTACAAACAGCAATCTTATTTCCATATGAATCTCTTATTACTTCATATTCAATTTCTTTCCATCCCTTAACGCTTTTCTCTAAAAGAACTTGCCCTATTGTACTAAGTTGAAGTCCTAAAGCTAATGTAACCTTAAGCTCTTCCTCATTATTTGCAATTCCTCCACCTGTTCCTCCAAGTGTATATGCCGGTCTAACAATTACTGGATAACCTATTTCCTTAGCTACTCTTAACCCTTCTTCTAACTCATGAACTATTTCACTTTTAATAACAGGCTCATTAATTTCTTGCATCATATCTCTGAAAAGCTCTCTATCTTCGCCTTTCTTTATTGATTCAATAGAAGTTCCAATTACTTTTATACCATACTTATCTAAGATTCCCTTTTCATATAATTCAACTGACAGGTTAAGTCCTGTTTGACCTCCCATACCAGCTATAACAGCATCAGGTTTTTCTTCTTTAATAATTCTTTCCACATATTCAAGTGTTATTGGCTCTAAGTAAATCTTATCTGCAACACCCTTGTCAGTCATTATTGTAGCAGGATTAGAATTTATTAATACAACTTGTAACCCTTCTTCTTTAATAGCTCTACAAGCCTGTGTCCCTGAATAATCAAACTCTGCACCTTGTCCTATTACTATTGGACCTGAACCTATAACTAAAACTTTTTTAATATCTTTATTTAATGGCATATCTTCTTCCTCCCAAACTGAAATTACTCAAATTATTTTAAAAATTCATCATATATAAATTCACTATCACCACATGGTATAAATTGAACTACATTAATATCTGTTCCTCTTCTAAAACCGGCTATTGTGTTATCATTTATATTTTTATAAGTAATTTCTACATCACCTACTAACTCTGAAACATAGTATCCTTGACTTTGTACTGTAATATAAACCTTTCCTGTTTCATTACATTTTACTGGATGATTTGAACCTCTATGTCCAAATGCAAGCTTATCAGTTTTTCCACCAATAGCTAACGCTATAAGCTCACATCCAAGCTCTATTCCTGTAAGTTTTACTTTTCCTTCAAGCTCTTTTAAAGTAGATACCACTTGATTTACATTCCTAGGATTTCCTGGGCCATTTGACACAAATACAACCTCTGGATTTACTGCTAATACTTCTTCTGCTGTAACATCATAAGGGAATACTGTAATATCAGCCTCTCTTTTTATGACATTAGCGAGAACACTCTTCTTAATTCCAAGATCAATAACAGCTACTTTTTTTCCTGCTCCCTTTAATGTATAAGTTTCAGTAGTAGAAACTTCTTTCACTAAATCTATTGGTTTATACTCAGATATCTTATCTTCAATATCAGCTAACTTAAAATCATCTACCACAATAACACCTGTCATAGAACCCTTATTTCTAAGAATCTTTGTTAACGCTCTTGTATCAATTCCTTCAAGCCCTAAAACTTTATTTTGTTTTAAATAATTATCTAATTCTAATTCACATCTGAAATTATTTGGGAATTCACATTTTTCTTTAACTATTAAACCACTTACTTGAATCTTATTTGATTCCATATCTTCAAGGTTTACTCCATAGTTTCCGATTAAAGGATATGTCATAGTTACGATTTGTCTTTTGTATGATGGATCTGTTAGAACTTCTTGATATCCAGCCATGCCTGTCGAGAATACAACTTCTCCTATAGTATCTTGCAGATACCCAAAGGCTTTCCCCTCAAAAATTGTTCCATCTTGTAATATAAGCTTTGCTTTCATTTATATAGACCTCCTAATAAATATACTAGAAAAACACACTTTAAAAGGTCTTCTATTCCAAAAATTCAATCTTAAATTTTTAATTAAAATCTATTTTATTTTAAAGAAAAAGTAATAGAGATATTACATCAAATGTATAATATCCTATTACCTTCTATATCTTATTGGAATATAAAATCCAAAGCTATTCTTTTTTTGAAATGTTGTTTTATTTGTTAAAATTATTTTATTCATCTTTATACCTCTTTCTGGCCTCACGGGACCAATTTAAAGTGTATTTTCTAAATCTTATTTACAATAGTACTCCAAAAGGAAAAAATAGTCAATGAACAACTTTTGAATTTTTTTTAAACAAAAAAGGTTCAAGCCCTGAGTAAAAATACCCAGGGCTTGAACTAATTTCAACCTATTTAACCTACTTCTTTGTCCTATTGAAGCAATTTCTATTATTATATATATCGACTATTTTGTCAAACATTTTTTGCGATTTTAATAATATTTCTCTATTTTATAGTTCTCTTGCTATAATATCTGCAACTATTTCTGCAACTTCTCCTGTTATAGCAATACACTGTTCTTTATGTTCAGCCTTACCAAAATCCATACCTTTAGTAAGAATTTTACAACATACAAACTTTCTTTTTTCTCTAAATCTTTCATGAAGCTCTGCTGATAATTTCATTGCCTTAGCTACTTTAGGATCATTCACTTCACTTCTTCCAAAAACCATACCAAGTGCCATTACTCCACCTGATACTGCTCCACAAGTACATCCTGACCCTCCAATTCCTACTGGAAAACCTGACGCCATTTTTATAATTTCATCTGAAAAATCTAAATCAAAAGTATCTTTGATTGTTTTAACAACAGCTTCTGAACAATAAAATTCTCCATCTCTATAATACTTTTCTGCTCTGTCCCTAACTTTAATTAAATCTATATTATCCACTTTAATATCACTCCTTGAAAACAAATTTTTATACCCTACTATTATAATCCAAATACTAAAGCAAATAAATATATCATCTTTAATTGTTATTCATCTATATAATTAATAATGTCATATAACCCTTGATAAATAGCTTCCTGTATCACATCACTATAAGAATTAAAAATATCATTTTTAGCAATTATTTTGTCTAATAGTTCTTTGAATTTTTCATCAACAACAATCCCTACTCCTTGAACTTTATTACCTGTATAAGAATCTTCGTATTCTTCTATAATTGTATTTATAATATCTCTTTCATCCATATATTAATTCCTCTAAAAATAATTATTAATATATCCTATTTAGACACATTAATAATTGTTACTCTAGGTATATTTTCATTTTATATTTTATTATATTTTTTTACATTTTTTAGATATATAATTTTTTATGCTACTTCTATACAATACTTATGCAAATAATAAATATTAAAACTGACTCTTAAGCAAATGAAAACGTTAACATATTTTGTTTAATTAAATTAAATTACTTTTTAAATACATGATTTAAATTTATAATTGAAATAACTTTATCAATTGTATGTAAATCTAGAGTATTTTCAGATGGAAATTTAATTTAATCTGAGTACTAAGACTAGATAATCTCAACACTTTAGCTATTAAGTAAAATTTTATACTTTATTGGAGGATGGTATGGAATATAAAGTTTGCGTTGATCGTGCTAAGAAAAAGCTTATTTTAAATGCTGGGTTAGCTTCACTAGTGCTATCTATTTATTCTCTTATATTAACAAGCTTCTACTATTCTAGTTCATTTTTACATGGAACTTTAATATCTTTAGAGGTTGTTACTATATTAGTAATATTATTTTTACTAACTAAAATGTCATTAAAAACACCTAAAAAAAATCCTATATACATTTTTAATGAAAACGGAATTGAATTTAAGGGATTAATATTTAAAAATTTTTTAAGTTGGAATGACATTTCATTCACTAAATATGATTCACATAAGGGACTTTTCTTCATAGTATTCAAACTTAAAGAAAATAACTCTTATACTAAAAATTTAGCAATGGTTCCATCATTATCAGCTAAATATAGATTAAAAAAAATCGGTGGTGAAATAGCACTATCATTTTTATCTCTTGGTAATGACTGTGATCAAATTTTTGAATTTATAAAAGCAAAAACATTTTCTAATAACACTCTTCAAAATCCTTGTTATTAGAACTATATTTAACAACATAAGAAATGTGGTATGTACACTAGCAAGTTTTCTAGTATAAATACCACATTTTTTTATATATCAATTACTTTTACTTCTTTTTTTAAACTTCTAAAATTAGATTCAATAATTTCTGATATTTGCTTTTCTGTATAATTAGTCTTAGACAAATCTACAAAATCTATATGAGATTCCTCATTTAATTCTTTACCCTTTATCTTAATAGCAAGTAAAGATTTTTTACTAACATCCCTTACAATTGGTTTTACTCCATCTATTAACTCCCAAGGTAAATATTTTTCTACTTTATCATCATAACTAAAATAAGAAATTCCATCTTTTTTTATAATGATAGCTTTTGTCGGATTAGTATAAAGCTTTTTTACCTTCTTTATACCTCTATATAAACAAATTGCTGTAAAAAGAATAACTGTTGATGCAATAAATAGCTCTCCACTTTTAACTGCTAAAAAATCTAAAACTAAAAAACCAGCTAATGTTCCACAGATTATTTTTTTTTGTCTTTTTTTATTCCTTTTCTCTATTGCTGTAACGTTTATCATAAAACTTCCTCCTTAGTAAAATGTTCACCTCTTATGCAATTATTATAAAGGAAATAAATTAAATTTCTTTTAACTATCCGTTAACAAAACCTTATAAAGTTGTATATTATTTTTTAACAATCATTATTAATGGATTATTTGCATTAAAAAGTTTAAAATAGTTATTGACAGAACTATATTTTATTGAAAAAGGAGTTCTACTTATGGAAACTAAAAAAGGTCCATTACAAAATGTTTGGGTCAGATTTATAATAATTATATTAGTAATAAATTTATTAGTTGGTATTGATATTCCAACATTATCTACCATTGAAATGTTTATAGTTGGAATAATAAGTGCAGTAATAGCCTATATAATTTGTTTCTTGCTACCTACACTTATTAATAAGCGACACTCTTAACTATATATTCTAACAAAGCACAATTAACCTATTACAACTGCGAGGTGTTTTACTATGATAAATAAATTAAAAAGAAATAGAGCTACTTCGCTTTAAAGAAGTAACTCTATTGTTTATATAAAATTTTTGTCGACTATTTAATTAAAATACTGTGTATTGCTCTTCTTTATCAAACATGTGTAGTTTATTTAAGTTTATTGCATATTTGATATTTTGTCCTGGAGTGAATTCTTCGTTAGAAGCAGTTTTAACTACCATATTTCTTCCCTCAACATGCATATAAAGGAATCTTTCTGCTCCAAGATTTTCTGCAACATCAAGTTTGCTTGTGAATACAACAGCACCTTCTTTATTTATATCTTCTGGCTTACAGCTTATAGCTTCTGGTCTTATACCAAGGATTACATCTGCATTAGCATGTTTTGTTCCTTTAATCTTATCAGCTTTTGCTTTTGGAAGTTCAAATTCTTTATCTAAGATTTTAATCATAATCTTACCATCAACTTCTCTTGTTGTACCATATAAATTATTCATTTGAGGACTTCCTATAAAACTAGCAACGAACATATTTGCTGGATGCTCATATATTTCCTTTGGTGATGCTACTTGTTGAATAATTCCATCTTTCATAACAACTATTCTTGTTCCAAGTGTCATAGCCTCTGTTTGGTCGTGTGTAACATATATAAATGTTGTTTGAAGCTTATTATAAAGTTTTGCTATTTCTGTTCTCATTTGAACTCTAAGCTTTGCATCAAGGTTTGATAAAGGCTCATCCATTAAGAATACTTTTGGATGTCTAACTATAGCTCTTCCCATAGCAACTCTTTGTCTTTGTCCTCCTGATAGTGCTTTTGGCTTTCTTTCTAATAAATGCTCCATATCAAGAATTTTTGCTGCCTCTCTAACTTTTACATCAATCTCATCTTTAGGCATCTTTCTAAGTTTTAATCCAAATGCCATATTATCATATACTGTCATATGAGGATATAATGCATAGTTTTGGAATACCATTGCTATATCTCTATCTTTTGGAGCTACATCATTCATTACTGTATCTCCAATATATAATTCTCCACCTGAAATTTCTTCAAGTCCAGCTATCATTCTAAGTGTTGTTGATTTTCCACATCCTGAAGGACCTACTAATACTATAAACTCTTTATCTTTAATTTCTAAGTTAAAGTTATCAACAGCTTTAACCCCACCATCATATATTTTATCTATGTTATTTAACACTACCTTTGCCATAATCCATTTCCTCCTTAAATTTAAAAGTCACTAAATAATCTTGGATTTATTCTCATACATTTAGCTAATAGTTTTTTATCTAATGCTACTCTGTATCCTATTATTTTATTTTCCTCTTTAATATAGATAACTTTTTTTGTAAGCCCCTTGCTATCTATAAAAACATCTTTTATTTTATGATTCGCACTCTCACTAACATCCATAACGTTTTTTAATTCTATGTTAGCAATTTTCTTTCTTCTTCTTTTATTCATTATTTTTGAAATTGTAAGTTCATCACATATTAACTCATATTCATATTCAATGTATTTATTTTTCATATAAAGCTTTGTACAACCATACGCAGCTATAGCTCCTACTGCTAAAAACATATTTCTAAGACCAAAAAATCCTATTCCTGATACTAATAATAAGCCCCCTGCAGTTCCATTTAAATATTCTTGCTTTGTGCCATAATCCTGTGATAAAAATTGCTCATAGCATTCTTCCATAGTTCTTTCTCCCCTTTATCCTATTACTTTAAAACTAATTACTTTCAACTATTGCAAGAGCAACAGCACCAAGTACTCCAGCCTTTCCACCAAGTTTTGCAGGCATTATCTTACAATTTTCTCTAATAGTTGTAAGACATCTTTCTTTCATTTCTTCATCTATTATTTCAAATATAATATCACCATTATTTAACACTCCTCCACCAAGGACTATCATATCTGGATCAAATGAATTTGCTGCATTAGCAACTGCAACACCTAAATATCCTATAGATTCTCTAACTATTGATTTAGCAACTATATCACCATTTGCTGCTTCCTCAAAAACTTCTTTAGCTGTTATTTCTTCATACTTATTAAGTTCTGTTTCTTTATCTACTATCTCATCTTTAGCGATAAGCTTTATAGCTGTTCCTGATGCTAGACTTTCTACACATCCTCTATTTCCACAACCACAAGTTCTTCCATCATACTTTACAGTTGTATGTCCAAGTTCTAAAGCATTTGATGTACTTCCTCTATATAATCTTCCATTTAAAACTGCTCCTGCTCCTACACCTGTGCTTGATGTTATAAATATCATATTTTCACATCCGACACCTTGTCCAAAAGTATACTCAGCAAGAGTAGCTGCATTAGCATCATTCTCTAAGAAAACTTGAACTCCAAATTCATTTTCAATTTCTTCTACTATATTATAGTTTCTAAAAGGTAAATTTGGTGGTTCTGCTATAAGTCCATTTTTAACATCTAAAGGTCCTGGTGAACCTATTCCTATCGCTTTAACTTCTCTTATTGTAACTTCTTCAGTTACATAATTTATGCTATCCTTTATTTTTTGAACTATTTGCTCTGAGCCTTTATCTGCTTCTGTTGGTACTATAATCTCTCTTAAGATTTCACCATCTCCATTAGCCAGTGCTGTATATATTTTTGTTCCCCCAAGGTCTACACCTACATATAATTTATTCATTCTAGTTACCACCTTTTAAGAAATTTGCTAACGCCCCTATAAGATTTGCATCTTTTTTATGTGTACAAGTTACAACATTAGGCTTAACTTTTGCTATCTCTACTATTTTTAATATTTCATCCAATTTTTCATTTATTTTTTCAACAAAATCTTCTCTATCACTAATAGCTCCACCTAAAAGAATCATCTCTGGGTCATAAACATATTGCAAATTAAAAATTCCTATTGCTAAATTTTTATAAAAAGTATCTATTGCTTTTATGCAAACTTCATTTCCTTTTCCAGCTTCCTCAAAAACTTTCACACCATCCCAAGAATCATCTTCATAATGAGCTCTTACCTTTCTTACAAATGACATTGTTGATGCACATTCACTAAAATTGTAGAATCTCCCATCATGTTCTTCCATAAGCATATATCCAAACTCACCACCATGTAGATGCTTTCCATGATGAATTTTTCCATTCTTAACTATTGCTCCACCGATACCTGTACCACATACAACAAACATCATTTCATCAACATCTTTTGCTGAACCTGAAAAAACTTCCGCAAGGGCTGCACAGTTGGCATCATTTTCTATAGCTGAAGGAAGTCCTAATCTTACTTTAATTTCTTCCTTCCAATTAGGTCCATGTATGCAAGGTACTGCACTAGCTCCACCAACTATACCTGTAATTGAATCAACAGCACCAGGAGAACTTATTGCAACTCCTTCAATTTCATACTTTTCTTTCATTAAATTTATCCATGTAACTATATTTCCTATCAATAATTCAAATGTATCTGCAACAGCCACATTACCTTTTTCAATTAAAGTTCCTTCCCTATCTGAAAGTGCAACCTTTATAGAAGTTCCACCAATATCTAAACATGCTATCATCACTAAATCCCCCTAAATTAACTCTTAAAGTATTACTATAAATTCTTTTTCTTTTTTCTCTATACCATTAGTCAAATACTTAACTGTTTCATCTTTATCACTAAAACTGATTTTAACCAAATTATAATTTTCGTCTTTATACTCAAAAGTTGTTCCATCATCATAATAATGGATTAGCTCTGCATTATCTCCATACACTTTATAAGTAAAAGTACTTGGTAGATTTTCTACATTTCTGAATTTTTCTTTATATGTTGGTATGATACTATGCTCTCTAACAAAAAATAATATTTCATCTAAATCACAAGAAAGTTTATATCTTTTCCCACCTTCTAATTTTTTCCCATTATCGTATCTATACCAGTTACCCTTTGGAAGATATACTATTTTTTCTCTTTCACCCTCATGAACTATAGGAGCAACTAAAATATCATCACCAAACATAAACTGCTCTTTCAAATCTCTAACACTTAAATCATCTTGAAACTCCATAACCATTGGTCTAAATATTGGAATTCCATCCTTATATGATTTATAAAACTCATTATAAATGTAAGGTAAAAGTTCATATCTAAGTTCAATTGCCTTTGTAACAATCTTCTCTATATTTTTACCAAACGCCCAAGGTTCCTGTCTTCTTGTATACATATTTGAATGATTTCTAAATATCGGTAGAAATGTTCCAAGTTGCATCCACCTTACAAAAAGTTCAGGTGTTACATCAAGTCCAAATCCTCCAACATCATTTCCAACAAATGAAAAACCACTCACGCCAAGATTACAATTCATTGGAATAGACATTCTAAGTTGACTCCAAAGACTCATGTTATCTCCAGTCCATACTGAAGAATATCTTTGTCCCCCTGCATAAGTTGCTCTAGTCATTGAAAATCCCCTTTTATTTGTATGCAACTCATTTTGTGCTTCCATTGAGCATCTACTCATTTCCATTCCATATCTATTATGGAACTGAGCATGTTCTATAACACCATCATCACCATTATGAATGCAAGTTTCTAACATTGATTTATGGTCATTATTAAATACACAAGGCTCATTCATATCATTCCAAATTCCGTCTATATCATATTTTCCTATAAAATCTTTTAATTCATTTTTCCACCATTCTCTACAGTCTTTATTTGCAAAGTCTGGGAAGGCACTATCATTTGGCCACACTGCACCAACAAAAACATCTCCATCAGATTTTTTTGTAAAATGATTTCCTTCTATCCCTCTTTGATAAACACCATAATTTTCATCAACCTTTACTCCAGGATCTAAAATTGTTATTGTTTTAATTCCTTTTTGCTTAAGTTCTAATATAAGCTCTTTAGCATCATCAAATTGCGGACTTTTAAATGTCATTACTCTAAACCCATCCATATAATCTATATCTAGGTACATAACATCTATAGGTATCTTTCTTTCTTCAAATTCTCTAATTACCTCTCGAACTTCCTTAGTTGAAAAGTAACTAAATCTATTTTGTTGATACCCAAGACTCCAAAGAGGTGGTAATTCCATCTTACCAGTTAAATTTGAATACTGTTTTACTACTTCTTTAACATTTTCCCCATATATGAAATAGTATTGTATTTGTCCTCCTGTAGCTCCAAAGAAAAGTCTATCATCGCACTGTTTACCCATATCAAAGAAACTTCTATAGCTATTATCAAAAAAAATTCCATGTGTAAATTTTTCATTAACTCCAACATAAAAAGGAACTGTCTTATAATACATAATTGAATCATCATTTGTTTCTGGGTCATCTGTATTGTAATTTTCTGTATAGCATCCTTTCTTATTTAAGTTGCCACCCTTTTCTCCAAGTCCATAATATGCACTACAATCATTTATCTTTGAAATAAATACTGTACCATCATCTTTTTTAAAACTTGGCTGAAAATCTTTTGACAAAACATTTCCATTTATATCCTTAAACTCTATTTCTGTAGTATTTTTATTTATAACTGTAACTACTTTAGTTCCACTTATAATTATTTCATCTTTATTTTCAGTAACAATTATTTCCGACTTATTATCAAACTTCATGCAAACAGCGTTTGTATCTTCTTCTTCTTCAAACTCTCCTGCAATAAAGATTTTTACTATATAATCACTAAAATAACTTACCTTAATCTTAGTTCCTGAAAAATAAAGCTCAGCTATCGATCCTTCAACTATATAATTTTTATATATTCTTTGCTTATCTGAATATACTTCAAACTTCTTATCTAAAATCTCCCTATATTTTAATAATTCCATAATATAAACCTCTACTTATTTAAATTAAGAGAGAGAGCCAAAGACTTCTCTCCCTAGTATAATTTTAATTATTTTTTACCATTAGCCTTTGCCCATTCATCTAATTGTGTTTGCATTTCAGTTATTATTTGATCTAAACCTTGTTCTTTAAGTTTTGCATTCATTTTTTCAACATACTCAGCATTATTAACTGAACCACTAAATAATGTTGATCTAAATTCTTCAAGAACATTGTTTACAGCTGCAATTTGATTTGTAACTTTACTTGGATTAAATTTAAATCCAAGTGCTGGTGAATCTTTAGCTGCATTATTAAATTCTTTAAACTCATCCCACTTAGTAGCTGGCTCATTATGAAGAACATCTGTTATAAATAAGTTACCAACTGTATAGTACCCAACACTATAATCCTTAGCTTTATCAGTTAATTTAATTTGATTTTTTGAACCTTCAACTTTATTATAATGTGTACCTTCAATTCCATAGTTGATTAAGTTTCTAATGTATGGATCTGTGTTAAGTAAATTTAAGAATTCTACTGCTTTGTCTTTTTTCTTTGAGTTAGCATTTACAGCTATCATAGAACCTGTAGTAGAAGCATTTGTTATATATGAATCCATGATAGGATTTGCAACTACATCATATTTTAAATCTTTTGACCATAATACTTCAGCATAAGGTTGTCCATCACCTTTAGTAACAAATCTCTTAACAGCCTTATTATCTTGTGCTGTTGCAGCATCTGGATTAATATATCCTGCTTTATAATAATTTGTTAAAGTATTTAAAGTATCTTTCATTTTTGGAGTTTCAAACATATTCTTAACTGTTAGACCATCATCACCATGCTCTACTCCGATAGGATCTACTAACTGATCAAAGTATTGTGGAGCTGAGAAACCTTTTGTAATGTATAACGGAACTACATCTGGCTCTTTCTCTTGTATAAGCTTTAACCATGGCTCTAAATCCTCAAGTGTTTTAATGTCTTGGTAAGGTATGTTGTACTTATCTACATACTCTTTAGTGAATACCCACATCGGAGCTGTTGAAATTTCTTTTTGGTTTGGAACAGCAAAAATTTGTCCATCAACTTTTGCTCCATCCCAGAATCTCTGATCTATAGCTTCTTTCATATCTTTTCCTTGGTTATCAAGGTATGGTGTTAAATCTAAGAATGCACCTTTTCTAGCATTTCCAAGATAATCTCCTGCCCATGAACATGTAAATGCTAAATCATAATTCTCACCTGTGTTAACCATAACTCCCATTTTTTGAGTATAGTCACCATAGTCAATAAAGTTCATTTCTATGTTTACACCAATCTTTTCTCCAAGATATTTATTAGCTTCTGCCATTACCATACTTAAATCTTTTGGTTGTTGTCCTATTGTGTACCATTTTAATGTTGTTATTCCATCTTTAGATGTTGCTTCGCTTCCGCCACCACATCCTGCTAATACTCCTGTAGCTACTATTCCTGTAAGTGCTATTGCCATAATTTTTTTAAAATTCATTTAATTGTCCCCCTTAAAACAAAATAATTTATCCCTTAAATTTTATTTATTTTTTTGAAATCACTATATATCGTTTACATGATTTTATTATATAGGAGATTTTTTCTAACTGATAGTGGAATAATTCCATATTTACTTGACTAAATTCATATACCTAAAAAAGCCCCAAGAGTAGTTACTATCTACACTTGGGACTATAAAAAATTTCAGGGATTTCTTAATTAATTGTTTACTTTAATTTGAACTTAAATGTCTTAATTTCATATGGCTTAATTGTAAAGCTAACTTTATTACTATCAGCCTCAAGAGTCTCTAAATCTCTCTCCATTAAGTTACACTCACAAATTTCTGCAATTTCTTTGTAGAACTCCATTGATACGTTAGTTCTCTTATTGTGGAATTCATACATTCTTACTACTAAATGATCTGTATCTTCAGCTTTCTTAATAACTTCAATCATAACATTTTCTTTATCAAGTTTAACCATACTTACATTTGAAGCAAGTTCACCAGCGTGAGCTTCTTCAACAACAGCAACTAATGGATTGTTAAGCTCATAAGCTCTTTCTGTTGTTCCAGCTTCTTTCCATGTTCCTTCGTGTGTGTATATTGAGTACACAAAGTTATGAATTTCTTTATCAGCATCTGGATTTGGATCACAGCTTGACTTAAGAAGTGTAAGTCTCATGTTACCATCCTTAATATCATGACCATATTTACTGTTATTAAGTAAAGATACTCCAAAATCACCTTCTGATAAATCTGCCCACTTATGTCCACAAACCTCAAATCCAGCAACATCCCATGATGTATTGTTATGAGTAGGTCTTGTTACATTTCCATATTGGATTTCATAAGTAGCTTCATTTGTATTCATATCAACAGGGAATGCTGCCTTAACTAATACATCTTTTTCTTTCCAATCTACTACTGTATCAAAATCAATTCTTCCTAAGTCTGTGTATACATAAACTTTTTGTACTATTGTTGACTCTAGGAATTTCCTTT
Source organism: Sarcina sp. (assembly GCA_051656585.1). Taxonomy (GTDB): domain Bacteria; phylum Bacillota; class Clostridia; order Clostridiales; family Clostridiaceae; genus Sarcina. The sequence goes on from JBOGCE010000027.1 coordinate 78,675, forward strand.
CAATTTTAAGAGTACTTCTAACTGGTCCATTTTCTACAACTTCAATGTTTTGAACATCATCAATTTTCCACATTTTTTCTTTGTAGTATATGTCAATATCCCAGTTATCAAAGCACATTGGCTTATCTTCAAATGCTTGAATCTCATTTCCTATAGCTCCATCTTTTAAGATTTCTCTATTAGCTTTCTTATCTATGAATGATACAATTTGTCCCTTATCATCAAAGCTAATCTTAACAAATGTATTTTCTGCAACTTGGTTTGTAAGAGTTACTGTAGCATCTACTATATTTGTAGCTTCTACAACCTTAAAGCTCTTATGTCCGTTAGCAGGAACATTTTTAGCAAAGAATATAGCCTTATTATCTTCAACTTTTTGGCACGGAAGCTCTGTTCCATCCTCATCTATTACAGCAACATTTACAATTCCTTCTGGTATTTCAAATGTTGCAATATCACTTCTTTCAAATCCTAATGTATTTGAAACAACTACACTTCTATCTTTTAAATCTATCTTAGAAGCAACATAACTAGCTCCCTCATTTACAAGATTATTAGCATTTTCTATTAATTCTTTATACTCCACAGCTGTAACATCATAAACTTCTTTAATTGATGACCCTGGAATAATATCATGGAATTGATTTAATAAAACAACTTCCCAAGAATCATTAATACTTTGTTGTGGATAACTTTCTTTACCTTCAATTAAAGCAAGTGAATTCAATTTTTCTGCTGCTGTATATAGATTTTCACAAACTCTGTTATCTCTTTTATTTCTAGCCATTGATGTATATGTTCCTCTATGATATTCAAGGTATAATTCACCTGACCATTTTGGAAGTTTACTATGTCCTGATACTTTTTCATCTAACTTTTCAAAGTAATCTCTAGCTGTTCCCATTTTAACTTTTGGTGCTCCCGGAATACCTTTTGCAAGTCTTCTTCCATTTTCAAGCATTTCAAGTGTGGCACCACCACCACCATCTCCCCAACCGAATGAGATAAGTACATCATCATTAATATTCTTATTTTGATATCTTCTCCATGCTCCCATTACAGCATCAGCTTGAATATGACCGTTATAAGTTGTAAAGTGTGATTCCTTATCTTGCCCTGGTCCTGTTGTTGTTATAAAATGAGTTAATACTTCTGAACCATCTATTCCTTCCCACATGAATGTATCCATTGGAATTTTATTAAATTGGTTCCATGCAATTTTAGTTGTCATGAAATAATCAACATCTGATTTCTTTAATATTTGAGGTAACGCAGCTGAATATCCGAATACATCTGGTAACCATAATATTTTATTTTCTACATCAAACTCTTGTTTAAAGAACCTCTTACCATGAATAATTTGTCTTACTAATGACTCTCCTGAAGTAACATTACAATCTGCTTCAAGCCACATTGCTCCTTCTGCTTCCCATGTTCCTTCTTTTATTTTAGCCTTAACTTTTTCATAAACTTTTGGATGATCTTCTTTTAAGAATTTATAAAGTTGTGGCTGTGATGACATGAACACATACTCTGGATACTCTTCCATAAGTTTTAAAACTGTTGAGAAACTTCTTGAAACTTTCTCTCTTGTTTGTGCAACTGTCCAAAGCCAAGCAACATCTATATGAGTATGTCCTACACATGTAGCTGTAACTTCTTCATGTCCACATAACTCTCCATAAAACTTATCTGCTAAATATTCATTTGTAACTTTAACACTATTATCATATAATTCTGACTTAGGTCTTCTTAAATCTAATAAGTTAATAGCATCATTTAACACCATTATCATATCTATTCTTTTCTTATCTTCTTTATCAAGCTCTCTACAAACATCTGCTGGAACTTTTAAATCAAAATACAATTCTCTTGAACCCATATCTATAACAACTAATTTACCATGTAATGTTGGCTTCTTATCTGATAACATACCTGCATAAGCATGTAAATCTATTTCATAAGTTTCACCTGCAACAGCATCGTGACTTAATATAATTTCTCTATGATTTATATCAACACCTTGTATTTGCTCTCCATTTACATATAGAATAAATTGTGGGTTCGTAGCATCCCACCCTTCTTCAAATGTATGGAAGTTTAAAGCTATTGTTTGCCCTGCAAATTCTTCTGGAACAGTAACACTACATTTAAACCAACCGTGTTTATCTCTTCCACCCCAAAGGTCTCCTTTTTTAAACTCTTTCCATCCATCAACTGGAGCATCCTTTATTCCATCTATATTATGGTAATTTCCATCAATATACTTATACCCCTCTATTTCTATCTCGTTTCTATAAATGTTTTTCTCAACTTCTCTGTAAGTTTTTTCAATTCTTTCTAATAAGTAATGCATAAGTCTTCATCCCCTCAACTTTAAAAATTTATATTACTGTAAAATTTAAACTAATTTAATTAAGCATCAAGCTTATATAAAAGAAGAAACTCTGTTCTTTCTTTATATAAGCCTAGATGGAGAAACCTCCATCTGGCTTTACCCTTTTATAGCGAGTAAATTCTTACTCTTTAACAGCACCCACTGTTAATCCACTTACAAAATACTTTTGGAAGAACGGATAAGCTACTATTATAGGTAATGTTGTAATAACAACGATTGCCATTTTAGCTGTATCCTTCGGCATATTTGCTGCCGCTTCTATAGCATTTGTTCCCATAGTTGAAGCATTGTTAGCTAAAAACTCCATTGATGTTTCAATTCTAACAAGTAAATATTGCAATGGTATTAACGAATTGTCATCAATATATAACATTGCATTAAACCAATCATTCCAGTAAGCAAGACTTAAGAATAAACCAACTGTTGCTATTCCTGGTAAAGATATTGGTAAAACTATTTTTAAGAATAATTGCCATTCTGTAGCACCATCTATTTTCGCTGATTCAACTATTGAATCAGGAATAGTTGTTTTAAAGAATGTTCTAAGAACTATTATATTAAATGAACTTACACAAAGAGGAAGTATTAAAGCAAGTAAGCTATCTTTTAATCCTAAAAAGTTAACAACTACTAAATATGATGCAACCATACCACCTGAAAATAACATTGGTATGAAAATAAGCTTTGTAAAGAATCCTCTATACGCAAAACTTTTTCTTGATAGTGCATATGCATACATAGTCATTATTGAAAGTCCTAAAAGTGTCCCGCAAACTGTTACTATAATTGTAATTCCATAAGCTTTAAGTATCTCACTACTTGATGAGAATATATACTCGTAGGCTGCAAAACTCCACTCCTCTGGCCAAAAACTATATCCATTTCTAAGAAGAGCTTGTTCACTTGTGAAAGATATTATTACAACAAATATGAACGGTATGATACAAGCTGCTGCTATAAGCCCGAACAGTATGTTGATTCCTATATGTGATTTCTTTGATACTCTATTAAACTTTGTACTATCCTCATCACCTTTTCCTTTAGATGAGAAAATCCCCTTAATTTTTTCTAACACTATTCTCACACCCTTTCATTAGAAAAATGCATTTTCTTTGTCTACTTTTCTAACTATTCCATTTGTTACAAGTATAAGAATCATTCCAACAAATGATTGGTATAATGCTGCTGCTGAACTCATTCCGATATTTCCAAGGTTCATAAGTCCTCTATAAACATAAGTATCAATAACGTTAGTTACTGGATATAATGCTCCTGAGTTCTTAGGTAACTGATAGAATAATCCAAAGTCAGCTCTAAATATACCTCCAACTGATGTAATGAACATAATAATCATAATTGGCTTTAATAATGGAATTGTTATATGTTTAATTTGTTGCCATTTAGTAGCTCCATCTATAAGAGCTGCTTCATAGTAACTCTTATCTATTCCACAGATAGATGCAAGATAAATAACTGTTCCATATCCAACACCTTTCCATTGGCTCATGAAGATAATAATAAGTGGCCATACTGAACTTTCTGTATACCATGAAACTGGATCAATATTCATTCCTTTAAGAATTGTATTGATATATCCTTTATCTGGACTTAAGAAAGCGTATAAACAATAACTTACAACAACCCATGATAAGAAGTAAGGTAAGAACATTGAAGTTTGATAGAATTTTGATAACCTCTTGTTGAATACCTCTTTAAGTAAAATAGCTAAAGTAACTGGTAAAACTATACCGCATATAATAAATACTACATTGTACATTACTGTGTTCTTAGTAATAAGCCAAGCATCACTACTTTGGAATAAAAACTTAAAGTTATCAAATCCAACAAATGGACTCTTTATTAAACTTTCTAAAAATCCACCATGAATTTGCCAGTTTTTAAAAGCTACTAACACTCCAAACATAGGTAAATATGCAAATACTAAAAACCAAATAGTTCCTGGTACTGTTAATAGTAATAATTCTAAATTTTGTTTAAGTCTTGATTTCTTTTTTTTAGCTTTGATCGGCTTTTCATCAATCTTCACAGATGATTGTTCTGTCTTTTCTTTAATTGTAGCTGTACTCATCTAACTCCCCCTTCCTGTAAACGTTTGTCAATTTATGAATTAAATATATCATAGAACTAGTCAATAGAAATAGATTAAAAACTTTATATTTAGTGTACATTTTTAAGATTATTGATTTTTGTCTAGATTTTTTACAATAAAAAAAGTACCAGATTATTTTTCTGATACTTTTCCACAAATGATTATCCAAGTTAGGACTTTTGATGTCCTTGTATGGATAACTTACTTTATAATTTTTCTAAATCCTTTTATAACGTTGCCTAGAATGATTTCTTTTTCTGTATTGTTCATATCCACATCTATCAAATCATTTATTAGTTCGCTATATGCTCTTATTAATTCAATATTAGACTTCTCATTTTTATTTGTTTTTTTAATACTCTCTACACTATGAATTTGTTCTTGCTCTAAAGGAACTAATTTTCTCTATTCCATAACGCTAAATACATTTTCTATTAGCCATTGATTGAACTCTTCACCTATTGGTTTTTCAGTATATTTTATAAAAGCTAATAACCCTTGTTCATATAACATTACTATTCTTGGTGCTCTGTTAAATCTATCATATCCTTGTTGTAATAAAATCTGCTTAAATTTATACAAATCTATCTTTGTTAGAACATCATAAGCTGTTCCAATATTTAAGTTTTCTTTCTTAATGCATCTAGATATAGCTTTTGAAGGATTTTCGTATCCAAACAATTCAGCTACATTAACAGCTATCCAACAAGGTCTTTGATTTAACAAAAAAGTACAGATATTACTGTTGTTAAAGCTTCCAACTACCAAACTTTCCACATTAGAAAACTCCCTTCCTTACAGTTGTATCAAGTTTCATATCTTCTTCAACTAATCTCGCTATGTATTCTTGTAGGCTTCCTCCCTCTAAAACTAATTTAATTTTCACCCTCTTATGTAATTCCTCTGGTAATTTTACTGATACGTTTACTGATCTCATTTTCTATTCCTCCTAAATTCATTAAATATTTATTCAGTCATTTCATCAACCAAACTAACCATAGCTTATGCAAAATTTAAATTTCTATACAAAAAAATCCATAAAAATCATTTCGACTTTTATGGATTAAATCTAATTAGTAATTCTTCATTTCTCTAAGTGTTGATGGACAAACTCCATAATACTTCTTGAACTTTCTATAAAAGTAACTTGTATCTGTATAACCAACTTCTTTTGCAATATTATTTATTTTCATATTAGTGTTAAGAATTAAATCCTTTGCTTTAGTATTTTTAACTTTGTTAAGATATTCTGAAAAGGAAATCCCAACTTCCTTAGAAAATATTTGTCCAAGATACGAACTATTTATTCTAAACTTAGCTGCAAGAGTTTTTAAACTTAATTCTTGTTTATATTCTTCATTTATAAGTTTTACAACTTGTTGAACAACAGGGCTATAAACCTGAGCATTATCACTTATAAACTTAATAACATCTTCTATTTCAGCTAATAAAAATATTTCTATATTTTCTCTCGTATTTTCATTACAAAGATCCACTATAACACTTGCCATACCTTCTCTGCCATAACTTTGTTCTAAATTAAATTCCTTAAGAATTTCATCTATCATAATTACAGTTTTAATAGATAAATCATAAATATCTTTTGGTGTTAACCCATCATTTTCTATTAAAGTTCTCAAGTAATCACTAGCTTCTTTTTGTTTCTTTTCCATAATGAGCTTATTAAGTTTTTCAACCTCTTGTTTAAAGCTTTTTCTCTCACATTTTATAGATTCAACATCTTCGCTGAATATAATTTTTCCATATCCTTCAACAAGGATATGTCTTTTAGCTCTCTTACTAGCTTTGTAACTTTGAGCCAAATATGAGAAGTCATCAACTAAAGCACCAATTGCTATAAATAAATCTGTCCTAAGTTCTACTTTTATAACATCTCTTATTATTTCATAAAACTCTCGCAGTGCATCCTTTGAGCTATAGTTATCTAAACAATTAATTATTGTCATACTTCCATCATGATGTCTTACCATTTCAAAATTACTTATAATATTTTTTCTAATACAGTTCATAACTGCATCCATATTATCCTTATTTGCCACGATATTAGCAGTTAAATATGCTTTTCCTGTAAGACTCATTTCAATTACATTTTTATATTCTAAAATTTCTTCTACAGAAATTCGTGAGTTAAGAAAATCTATAAATTTCACATTTTTAACAACTAAATTTTCTTCTCTCTTATGCCCACTATTTATATCATCAGAAATATCTTTCAATGCTTTTTCAAGTTCATCTTCATTAACTGGTTTTAAAAGATACGACCTAACTCCAAGCTCTATAGCACTTTTAGCATAAGAAAACTCATCATATCCACTTAAAACTATAAATTTAACTTCATCATTTATTTCTTTTAGTCCCTTCAAAAGTTCAAGCCCTGTAACTTTTGGCATATTTATATCTGTAACAACAATATCAACTGGATTTTCTCTAAACTTTTCAATAGCTTCCTCACCATTATTCGCTGTATTAACTATTTCTAAATCAAGACTCTCCCAATCAATTATATTTTTAAGCCCTTCAATTATTAATCTCTCATCATCCACTAACATAACCTTTAACACAATATTTTCCCCCTTAGTTTTTTGGAATTTTAACAAGTATTTGTGTACCTATTTCAACACCTTCAATAAAAGTAACTCCATACTGTTCACCATAAGTATTTTTAAGTCTCTGATTCACATTTATTATTCCAATAGAATCACTATTAGCATTTTTATCACTAAGCTTAATTTTAATTTCTTCTAATTTTTCATCAGAAATCCCTTTACCATTATCTATTATGTGAACCTCTATAATAGAACCACACTCTTTAATTATTATCTTCATTTCATTATCATCATCAGATAATCTAACACCATGCACAACATAATTCTCTATAAGTGGCTGTAAAATAAATTTAATTATATTATTTCCCAGTAAATTATTATCGCACTCTATTTCATATGAGAACTTATCTTCATATCTAAATTTGAATAAATCTAAATACTTTCTACAATAATCTAATTCTTTTTCTATAGTTATAATATCTTTTTCCTTTAATTGACTTCTAAACAAGACAGCCAAATTATAAAGCATTTTTCCAACATCTTTATTTCCACTGCATATAGCTTTCATTCTTATAACTTCAAGAGTATTATATAAAAAATGTGGATTTATTTGACTTTGTAAATGCTTCATTTCAGCATTCTTTTGATTTATTTCAGCTATATAACTTTTTTTAATGTACAAATCTAAATCTTCGCACATTTCATTAAACCTCTTGTCTATATATGCAAGTTCATCATTGAAATTAGATTCTTCTATTCTAGTTTTTAAATCCCCTTGTTTCACTCTCTCCATAGCATTAATAGTATTGTTCATTCTAGCATTCAACTTTTTCACCTTAATATAAATTATTCCTTCACATATCCCAAAAACTATAAGATTTATAAATACTAACGCAACATAATATGTCACAGGTAGCATAAAATTACTTCTACTAACTTGTCCTATGACTGTTATTCCATCTTCTAAATAATTCACATTATAATAATCACTACCAACTTTAAAAAATACTTCTTGTTGCTCTAAATTTTTTGCTACTTTTGAAACCCAACTGCTATTTAAATTATCTGTCGAATTATAAATCATAGTATCATTATTTCCTATCACATATACTTTATTAAAATTAGAATACGTCTTAAATAATGAATTTAACTCATCAAGCTTAAAAGTTATAAGCATTAAACCTTCTGTATTTAAATTTGAAGGATCATTAATTTTTACAATATGTGTTATTGTATTTTTACGCAAAATAACACTCTTATTAGTCAACTCATCAAAATTGTCTATTTTCCTAAAGTCAATTTGAGAGTTTTTATTAAATGTACTAATAGTATTTCTCGATCTAGATACTATAGAAATATTCTGTACATTATCATACGAAGCAAATGTTCTTTGAACTAAAACCTCTGTCCCATAATATGAAATCCCCTTACTTTCTGACAAAGCATCAAGCTTTTGCCTTTTATATTCTATAAAATCTAAATTCATAAACTTCAATAAATCTAAAATATTATCCCTATAAGTATAGATACTATCTGTAATCATTCGTGTAGCTATAAATTGGTTGTCTATTTTAGCAGTTACGTCCCCCACTAATTGCTGATTAATATACATTTTTTTGTCCTTTGCACTATCCATTGAATACTTTAAAAAATATAAATTTAAAAGTCCCATAAGAAGTGCAATAACTGCCGTATAAACAACAAACAAATTTCTATAAATGTTTTTTCGTTGTTTATCCAAAACCTTTTCCCCCTAGTTTTTTTAAACCTAGAAATTGTATACTATTTCTGCTTTTTGTCAATTGACAAAAAAATCAAATTTCAATATACTTTATTTTACTATAATTAAATAAATTTGTCTTTTTGGAAAGGAGTATATAGAATGACTAATATTATCAATGTTGAAAAAATATTAACTTTCTTTAATTATGTTTTTTGGTTTTTAACTTTAAATATTTTATTCCTTGTGGTAAACACGCCATTAATATTATTCTTCCTGTTTGTAGGAATTAGTAATATGACTACTTATTTACCTTTATTTTTAGTTGCAACAATTCCTTTTGCAGCATCATTTACAACTATGCTTTATTGCATGCATAAACTAATAAAAACTCGCGAAGTATCGCCTATCAAGGACTTCTTCACTAGTTTCAAATCAAATTTAAAAAACTCAACAATCATTTGGATAGGTGAACTTCTAATAATTTTCATACTATCAACTAATATAAAATTCTTTGCAGCTGTTGGTGGTAATGTTGTAATAAATGGATTTTTCATTTTAGTATTATTTATTCTTTTACTTGTTACTCCACACATTTTTATGTTAACGAGTAAATTTTCAATGAACATTATAAGTACACTAAAATCAGCTGTTATTCTTACTATCACAAGACCAATTATTACTATCGCTAATATATTATGTTTAATAGTTACTCTTATGATGTTTGAACTAAATCCTGGAACTACATTTTTATTTATCGGTAGTATCTCAGCATTTTTAATAGCTTTCGCTAATAAAACTTTAGTAAAAGAGCTTGAAAACAAATCAGATTCTTAGTGTAAAAAGTTTTAATATATATAACTAATTCTAGCTAAATCCCTCTAGCCTATTTAAAGGTTTTCAAATCTAGTTTAAAATCAAATTAACTAGACGAGATTAAGGGGGATTTTCTCATGAATGAAATTAAATTAGAAAATTTAAAAGACTTAGTAAAAAAAATAGCTGTTGATTTATCAAATAAAATAGATGATCCTAAATTAAAAGAAACTTTTTATAGATGTTTTATAGATACTATGGAAACTACTGTTATGATGCCTGAAGAAAATGATACATTTATTATAACAGGTGATATCCCTGCTATGTGGCTTAGAGATTCAACTTCTCAAGTTGAGCATTATCTTCCATTTGTAAATGAATATATTGATCTTAGAGAAATTTTTACAGGTCTTATTAAAAGACAATTAAACTGCATCAAAATAGATCCTTATGCTAATGCATTTAACAAAACTGCTAATGGACAAAAATGGGATAATGATATTACAAAAGATAGTCCTTGGGTATGGGAAAGAAAATACGAAATCGATTCTCTTTGCTATCCTGTAAGACTTATATATAAATATTGGAGAAAAACTGGTGATAACTCAATATTCACAAATGAAGTTTTAGAAACTTTTAACACAATAATAAACCTTTGGGAGGTTGAGCAAAACCACTTTAAAGAATCTGAATATTCATTTATAAGACTAAATTGTTCAGAAACTGATACTCTTTGTAATAATGGACTTGGTAACCCAGTTGAATACACAGGTATGACTTGGTCAGGATTTAGACCTAGTGATGATGCTTGTAAATATGGCTATTTAGTTCCTGCAAATATGTTTGCATCTGTTGTATTATCATATATCTCTGAAATAGCTTTAGAAATATATCAAGATACGCTTCTTCATGAAAAAGCTATGACATTAAAAAATGATATAGATACTGCTATTGAAGATTACGCAATTATAGAACATCCTGAATACGGGAAAATTTATGCCTATGAAGTTGACGGACTTGGTAATTATAACTTAATGGATGATGCTAATGTACCAAGCTTACTTTCTATTCCTTACATAGGATATAGGGAAATTGATGATGAAATCTATCAAAATACAAGAAAATTTATTCTTAGTAAAAATAATCCCCATTATTATGAAGGAAAAGTTGCTAGTGGGATAGGTAGTCCACATACGCCACCTGAATATATTTGGCATATAGCTCTTTCAATGCAAGGTTTAACTACTAATGACCAAATTGAAATTGATAAAATGATAGAAACTTTAAATAATACTGATGCTGATACACACTATATGCATGAAGGTTTTCATTGTGATGATGCATCTAAATTTACTAGAGACTGGTTTGCTTGGTCTAACTCACTATTTGCAGACTTTATCTATAAAAAAATGATAAAAAAATAATTTTTTATCCAAAAATATTCTAACAAAAAATAGTTCTAAAATAGATTTACACTCTATTTTTAGAACTATTTTTTTATCATATATTTATTTTTCCTCAAAAACTACTTCATAGATTTATCTTATAAACCAACATTTGTTTTGTAGCAAAATTTTTTCTCCTCTCTAAGACCTGTATCACATAGTAAAGATGTCGCATAAACTATTATTAAAAATATCTTAGGAGATTATTATGGATGTAATTTACCCACAAGATTTAGATCTTAATCTGTTATCGGAAGATTTAACTAGGACTGTCACAGATGAAACTAATAAAAAGAAACCTATGGAAGCTCCTCCAAAAGAAAAAGTTCCAGTTTCTAACAAATGTTCCTTAAACAAAAAAAGTATAACAGACATAAAAAAGCCAGCACATTCAGTTAGCTCACCTGCTTTATCATGTTGCTTAAATGGTATGACTTATATTTGGCAAAATGATGGTAAAGAATATTGGGCATATATCTTTTATATAGATCAACTTTGTTTCGTTGGTTGGAGATGGAACATATATGTTAATGATTGGGTTTATTTTGGTGTAGACTTATCAAAAATTGAAGCTTTTAGTTGTAAAAGATAAGGAGGAAGATTAATGAAAGTTATTTATCAAGAAAAAAATAGTCCAAATTCAATAGGTGAATTTGAGATATTAGATGAAGCATCTCTTGAAATCTTATCAAGAAAAGTAAATAGCTACATAGCTGTTCGTGATTCAGATTTTTTTGTAAAAGAAAATAATACTCGTGTGCCTAATTTACCGCCTATAAATCAAGGTCAAAATATTGGTTATGGTGTTCTTCCATATCCACTACCTCACAATTTAGGATATCCACCATCAAAAAATCCTACTTATAATACAACTGGTGTAGTTAAACTAAACGATTGTTATTGTCTGAACTGTGCATGTACAAATAAAAAAATTAAACTCTGTGCCTATAGACATACTTATCTTTGGTTAAAAAACGGAAAATCATTTTGGTGCTATCCAATTCACATAACCAATACAGCAATAAGTGGATGGAAATGGCTCAATTATACTTGGAAATTTTTTAGCATACCAATAAATAAAATTAGTCATTTTTATTGCTATAAATAAAAAGTGGATTCTTTCGAATCCACTTTTTTAATTATTATTTATTTTGAGCTTCTGCTGCTTCTGCATCAGCAATAGCTTTTTCCATATTCTTAACATCTCTATCCGCAGCTGCAAATGCAAATGGGAAGTAGATTAAGATATCTATAGCTATTAATATAATTGAAAGTACAGCACCTCTCCATGAGTTACTTGCAAATAATCCACTAATAATTGGTGGCATTACCCAGTTAACTTCTAATTGAACAAGTGGTACAAAGTGCCATGCAAGAGCAAAGTAAGCTACTATTACGTTCAGTATCGGTATAAATATAAACGGTATGAAGTATATAGGATCTAAACATATTGGAAGACCAAATATAATAGGCTCATTTATGTTAAATATACCAGGAACTATAGCAAGTTTTGTTATATTTAACTGAACTTCACTCTTCTTCTTCCTCATCTTATTAGCTATAATCATAGCAATCATAAGACACAGAGTAGCACCAGCTCCTCCAAAGAATACATATGAGTTAAGGAATTGGTCATTTACGATATATAAAGGAGCTAATCCTTCTTTTACTCTATGCATGTTATCGATTGTTAATGGTAAAAGTACTCCATTAATAATTGGTAACATCATATTTGAACCATGAAGACCAAACCACCATAATAATTGAATTACAAGTACAAGCACTATCGCTCCACCAAGACTACCAACTACGTTTTGAAGTGGTGCTTGAATGATGTGATAAATAAGTTCTGGTATACTTTCTTGCATAAATGCACCATATATAGCTTGGATAAGACCAGCAATACCCATGATAATTAATGATGGGAATAATGATGCGAATGATTTAGCAACTGCTGGTGGTACACCAGGTGGCATTTTAAATACAAGTCTTGGATTACCTAGTAACGCCGCCATAGCATCTGCTACTATTAAAGCAACTGCTATTGCAAGTAATAAACCGTTTGTTCCAAGGAAACTAGCATTTTTACCTAAATCTCCAAAGAAAATAATAAATACTGCAACTGAAACTAAACCAGCAGCAAGTCCATCTGAACCTCTTGATTTAGCTAAGTTATATGCACAACTGAATGCGATTAACAATGACATTATAGCATATGAACCATTCCATACTGCTCCACCCCATGTTTTCCAATGCGGTCCGAACACTGTGTGCATCAATGTGTCGTAACCTGGAATAATGTTACCAAAGTTATTGATTAATATTGCGAATGCTCCAGCCATAATTATAGGTATGATTCCTATAAATCCATCCCTGATGGCACCAAGGTGTTTTTCTCCACCTATTTTGGCTGCAACTGGTATAAGATAAGTTTCAATGAAACCTATGAACTTTTCCATTGTTGTTCCTCCTTATTTTTTCTTCTGTATAACACTAATTTAATAAAAAATTACTTTTTATTAAATCAAACAACACTATGTATTCTACTAATTCCTGAGTAAACATTTTCATCAAATACATTACAAAACCCAAAATTTTATAAATTTCAAACATAACATAGTAATTGTTTTCTTTTTTATAACTTATATTTTAGCAAATTGCGTGCCAACTTTATTAACAATATTCATCCTTTAGAAACGTAGTTAATAAGCCATTTATAATCTTAATTATTTTTACACATATAAGTGTGTATTTATATGTTTTTTCACTTTTTTTACACACTATTATAAATTTATTACCCTATTTACTACTCTAAAAAATCTTATACACACTATATTTGACTATTATTTAATTAATTTCACACTTTAGTGTAACACTAAAACTGTTTATTATATTATTCCCTAACTGACTAAAATCTCACTAGAGAACAGAACCCAAGTAGTGATATTTTTTACAACTAAGCAAATTTTTCATAAATTCATCTAAATATGACATACTTTTTTGTTTTTTTATTTTTTACACTCTATTAATACCTTCTTATATTTATTTGTATATACTGTAATAGCGACATTTAAGGGGGATAAATATTTATGAAAAAATTCAAATTACACGCTATTCTATTAGCAACTATCACTTCAATATCTTTATTAATATCTGGCTGTGGTTCTTCAGCTAAATCTATTGAAAGTGTTACTGGGCATATTGATAAACCATCTGTTGAAAGTACATCTCAACCAGAAGAAACTAAAAATGAAACTGTAACTCCTATTACAAAAGAAACAGAAGTTCATTTTATTGATACAGATAATAGTGATGCTATTTTAATTAAAGGTGAGAAAACTGTACTTATTGACGGTGGAGATAACAATGATGAAAAACCTTTAGTTGAATATATAAAAAAAATAGGAGTAGGTAAATTAGATTATTTAATCGCCACTCATAACCATGCTGATCATATCGGGGGACTTGATTCAATTGTTGAAAATCTAGAAGTTGGAACTACTCTTATATCTAACGGAGATGCTGAAACTGACACATATAAAGATTTTATCAAAGCTTTAGCAAAGAAAAATCTCTCTCCAAGTGTTCCTCTTGAAGGAGTAAAATTTGATTTAGGTAATAATTCTTATATTCAATTATTCAATGGTAATGGTGGTTCAGATACAAATGAACAATCACTAGTTACTTTATATATAAATGGAAATGATAAATTCTTATTTACTGGTGATGCTGAAACTGAAACAGAAAAAGAAATTTTATCTAAAATGCCAGATGTCGATGTTCTCAAAGTCGGACATCATGGGTCTAAATCTAGTACTTCTCAAGAATTTTTAGATAAAGTTAATCCTGAATTTGCAATAATTACTGTTGGTAAAGATAATAAATACAATCATCCACATAAAGTAGTTATGGATAGAATCCAAAACTCAAATATAAAAGTTCATAGAACTGATGAGTGTGGAAGCATAATATTTAAATCTACTGGTAATGGTGTTAAAACAGACTGTAAAGAAGGAACTTATAAGTATGGTGATAAAGAAATTGTAGCTGAAAATCAAAAAAATGAAACAATTTCTACAAATGAAATTAAACCTTCTGTGCCTGAAACAAAACCTTCTAACACTGGAAGCACTTCTGGTACTACAGATAAAAAATCATCTACAAATGAAACTCAAACACCTAAACCTGAACCTAAACCTGAGCCTAAACCTGATTCAACGGTTACAAAGCCTAAACCACAAATACCTACGGATAATCAAGGGAAAATAGTTTGGCTTTCGGCTACTGGTTCTAAATATCATACAATTAACAACTGTGGTAGAATGAATCCAGATAACGCTAAACAAGTAACTATTGAAGAAGCAAAAGCACAAGGAATGGAAGACTGTTCAAAATGCTAAAAAACAGAGCAGAGAATCGAATGATTCTCTGCTCCTATTTTTAAACAATTAATTTTTATTTCTAATTTATTGCTTTCAATTCTTTACTTGTGAATAAAAGATATACACCCATAATTAATGAAATACCTGCTATCACTATAATAGATATTAAAGCTCCTTTAGCTCCTACTTCACTCCATATTGCTCCTGTAATAACAGAACCAACAAATGATCCAAAGTAAAGGAAAGTATTTATTATTCCATTAACAGTTCCTCTATACTCATCTTTATCAATAACCTTGTTTGTTATTGTAGGAATAAGCGTTACTATAATATTATATCCTAACATAAATAATGTTGTTCCTATTATCAAGTAGATAATATGTGTGTTCCATATATAAAGAACCATACCTCCACACATTAGTGCTAATGATATAACAAAAATTTCTCCTGTTTTACCTCTATTAATAAAAAGTATAGAACCTCTCATTAATATAGCTGCAATTATTGTTGCTGGGACAAAAATTTCCCACATGTTTGATTCTCCACCAGGCAATTTCCCAAGATACTCTGGTATCACAAAGAAAATTGACATTATAACATAGTTCGCTATAAATGACTGAACATTAAGTAATGTGAATACTTGTACTTTTAAAAGCTTACCAAGATATTTCCAAAATTCTGAATCCATCTTTCCTCTTTTAACTTCTTTAGCATGTTCTCCTTCTGGAGCTTTTAAGAATATCCAAACAAGTATTATTGAAACAATAACACAAGCTGCATCAAGATAAGTCAAAGCTTTATATGACATAAATGTTCCAAGAATAGTACCACCTGATAATCCTAATGCTGATGAAATTCCTATGGCAGTCCCAGCAATATTAATACCGTTAGAAACATTTTTTTCTCTGACTCCAATAGAAAGCCAAGCAAATGCTGCTGATGCTATAGCTCCTGCACCTTGTAAAGCACGTCCGAAAATAAATACATAAATGTTACTACTAACTACAGTAAGTATAAGACCTACCGCTAACATTATTAATCCAATTAAAATAATAACTTTTTTACTAAATTTATCACTTAAAATACCAAATGGAATCTGAAATATAGCCTGTAATAAACCAAATATTCCAAGTGATATTGCTGCAAGTTCTACAGTCCCAAAGTGTAAAGTTTGGGCATAATCAGAAACATATGCCGAAATTATAGCTGTAGCTAACTGCCTTACTCCAAGCGTAAGACTAAGTAATGAAACAAAAACTAATTCTGCTCTAGTAAACTTCGCTTTATTCATACCTTCTCCTTAGTTCAACAAAATTTATCTAACCTTTTTAAATAACAAATAAATTTATTCTTATTTAAATTTCTCTAATTTCTTACTACAAAATATTATAAATGAAAGTTATAAAAAATCCTATTACATTATTTAGAAAATTTCAAATCTAAACATTTACACTAGACTATTAAAATAAAAAAACTCACAGGATATTTCCTGTGAGTAATTTTTTTTAATATTCTATTGTGCTACTTCTTCCTTAGCTTTTGTAAAGCTAAGTTCTTGATTTGTAGCCATTCTAACAAACGGAATGTATATTGCAACTGATACTGCGATACAAACTATAGCAACTACTCCACCCATAATTGAGTTTGTTGAAAGTATAGCTCCAAGTACTGGTGGTGTTGTCCATGTTCCAAGTATTGATACTGGAGGCATGATATTAAACACTGTTGCTAAGTAAGCAATAACTCCTGATGCTAAAGGTGCTAATAAGAATGGTACAAAGTATATTGGATTAAGAACCATTGGCATACCAAATATAATAGGCTCATTAATATTGAATAATCCAGGTGCTGTACCAAGTTTTGCAATCATCATTTGAGTTTTACTCTTTCTACCTGCAATATATATAGCAATTATTAACGCTATAGTTGTTCCTGATCCACCCATATTAACAAATGAATCTAAGAATTGGCTGTTAATGATATTCTCTGGAATTCCTCCAGCTTGAACTGCTGCCATATTTGCTTGTGTTAAAGGTAATAATACTGCTGTAATGATTGGTGCTAATATATTAGAACCATGTAATCCAAAGAACCAAAGTAATTGTTGTATTAAGATTAATCCAATGAATCCCCAGAAGCTACCTAAAACATTTTGTAAAGGTGCTTGTATTATATTAAATAACGCTTGATGTATATCTAAAACTCCAACTTTTACAAATATAAATTTAGCTACTGCTACAAGAACAATAATTATAATAGTTGGTAATAAAGCTGCAAATGATTTAGATACTGCTGGTGGAACACCATCTGGCATCTTAACAATAAGCTTTGGATTTCCTGATAATTTAACAAAAATTTCTGTAGTAATAAGTGCTACTATAATAGCAACGAAAAGTCCTGCACCGCCCATAAATGTCTTAGCAAGTGTACCATCTGCTGTAGGTGCTAATAATAGCATATTACAAGCTAAGGAAATCATTCCTGCTGCAAGTCCATCTTTATTGTAACTCTTAGCTAAATGATACGCGATTGTTGCTGATGCAAGTATTGCCATAATACCAAGAGAACCATCCCAAACTGCTCCCCCAATATCTTTCCAATTTGCGGGCATGATAGTATTCATAAAATTCTGATACCACTCAAACCCTATATTATTAATTAAAACTGCAAATGCTCCTGCCATTATAAGTGGACTTATTGTAACGAAACCATCTCTAATAGCTACTAAATGTCTTTGTGCACCAATCTTTGCTGCTACTGGTACAAAGTACTTATCCATAAAGTCAAAAAACTTCTTCATGTGTATTTCCCCCCTTAAATTGTCTGTTCTAAATGTCGTGTTTTTTTCTAACGTAGTTTTTAAATCTTATCTATTTTTTTCAAAATACTCTTTAAACTGTGGTAAATATTCTTTATGAGCTTCTAATAATTCTTCAACTAGAACTTTAGCAAGTTCATCTGATGCAACTAAAGGATTTATTGTTAATGCTAAAACTGCCTTCTCTACATTTCCTTCTACTGCTGCTTCAACTACTAATCTTTCAAAAGTTTTAATCTCTTGTACTAAACCTTTTGTTGCTAAAGGTAATTCCCCAATCTTTAATGGCTTTGGTCCATCCTTTGTAATTACACATGATACCTCTACCACTGAATCATCATCTATATCTGAAATAGCCCCCCCATTTCTAAAGTCAACTGGTTGAATATCTCTTGTATCATTATAAATTGATGTTATAAGTCTACAAGCTGCATCACTATAATATGCTCCTCCTCTTTTTTCAAGCTGAGCTGGCTTTTCTTGTAACTCTTCATTATCATAAAGTGCAAATAACTCTGCCTCTACACTTTTAACAACTTCAGCTCTAGTTTGTCCCTTAGAGAACTCCTTCAACTCATCTTTCAGCATTTTTTCTCTTTGATAATAATATTTATGGTAAGGGCAAGGCATAACACCAAGTCCTCTTATAAATTCTGCATTCCAAGAAAAATCTGAAATATTTCTAACAATTTGGCCAATTTCCCCATTTGCTAAAGCTTCAATTAAATCATTTGTTCTATCTTCACCCTTAACTTCTACCTTAGTACCAAATACCATATGATTTAATCCTGCAAAAGTCATATCTAAATCTTCATGTGCAACACCTAAAACCCCAGCTGCTGCTTTTTCCATACCTATTGGAACATTACACAATCCAATGTATTTTCCATTTTGTCTTGCCCCATATCTATTAAGTGCCTCTGTAACCATTCCTGCTGGATTAGTAAAATTAATTAACCAAGCATTTGGACAAAGTTCTGAAATATCTTTTTCTATATCTAATATTACAGGAATTGTTCTAAACGCCTTAAACATTCCACCTGCACCATTAGTTTCTTGTCCTATAACCCCATGACTTAAAGGAATTCTTTCATCCTTTATTCTTGCATCTAAAAGACCAACTCTCATTTGAGTAGTTACAAAATCAGCATCCTTTAACGCTTCTCTTCTATCATAAGATATATTAACTTCTATAGGTAATCCTGATTTTTTAACCATTCTTTTAGCAAGATTTCCTACTATCTCTAACTTTTCTTTACCTTCTTCTATATCAACAAGCCATAACTCTGTGATAGGAAGTTTATCATATCTTTTTATAAACCCTTCTACTAACTCTGGAGTGTAGCTTGATCCCCCACCAATTGTAACGATTTTTAGCTTCTTACTCATCTCCTTTTACCTCCTTGACACTTGTCCAATCTCTTATTTCTTACACTACTATATAATAGCAATAACCATGCCAACTTTATTTTGTTGACGTTTTCATTAAATATAGATTATAAACCTAGTAAAATAGCCATTTGCATACACAAATTCCAATTACACTCTTTTCAATAAAATAACCATATTTTTAACACACTAATATTTATTGTGTGTATATAATTACATTCTGTTAACTAATTTTGAATTAACTTAATATATATTCAATTTTATTAACCCAAAATTCATCAACTTAACTTTTTAGAAATATATTTTATAAAAAAAATAACCTAGTAGGAAAATCCTACTAGGTTTTTAAAAAAATTCTGTGTAACAGATTATTTTCTTCTTTCAAATCCAAAACTCATCCAAGGTTCAATATAATCCAATAAGAATATTTCTTCTTCAGCAATTCTTCCTACTACACTTGTTTTACCTGAGTTTTTCATGTCTTTTATTGCAACTTGAAGTTCTCCTGCATATCTTGTATATAAATCTGAGTCAATTAATATATCTCCTCTTTTTATATCTCTAGTATTTTTAGGAGGGAACTTTTCACCTTTATACTTAACTCTACTTTGTGTACTTCTTATCATATATTCTGAAACATCACCTCTATTAAAATGATGCTCTTCAAATATAATTTTTTCCTCTAACTCTGAAGTTTCTTCATAAACATCAGCTGTAAGAGTAATCATTGATTTATTTATTTCACTTAATGCTTTT
Organism: Sarcina sp.; assembly: GCA_051656585.1. Taxonomy (GTDB): domain Bacteria; phylum Bacillota; class Clostridia; order Clostridiales; family Clostridiaceae; genus Sarcina. The sequence goes on from JBOGCE010000027.1 coordinate 99,076, forward strand.
AATTCAGCTTCTGATGCGTAAGCATTAGCTATTATAACATCATCAATTAAATTTGTTGCAAATAAATGCTTAGTTTGAACAACTATTGGTAAATCTCTATGTTGCTCTAAAGTACAAAGTCCTTCTGATACAGGCCAAGGTCCATGAGTTGCAGCTGTTGAATTAACAAAAGCAGCTGTTCTAATTCCTAAATCTTTATATTGTTTACTTGTTTTAATAAAATGCTCATATGATAATCCTGTATAAACATGAGGATAGAAATTATGACATCCATAGATATTATCTCTATTCGCACTATATGAAAGGATATTTTCTAAATACTTATTACCATTACTAACATTAAGCTCAATTTTTAATCCAAATTTATTATATGACATTATTGATTCTTCATATCCACTAAATCCTGCATCAAGTCTTATTCCTGAAAGTCCCATTTCTTTAAATGCACTAAGATCTGTTATTGAACCATCAAGCATTTTAAATACAGTTGGATCAAGATCTGCTATAACTTCCATTTTTTCTTCATTTGCAGCTTTAAGAACTATTTTAAACTCTGCAATAACTTCATCAAGAGGTCTTTCTGAAGCTGATATTAAACAAGTAAAGATTCTCTCAAATCCATATTTACCTGCTAAATGAATATAATCAACAACCTCTTGTATATTATCCTTATTAGGATATACTGATATTCCAAGTCTTCTCATTTCACGTCACTCCTAAAGTTTATTTTAAATTACTAAGTTAAATCTCTAACTATTTTTATATAAATCACACACATACACACATTTTATTTTTGAAACTTTAGCTTATATCAAGCATCTATATTTAAACTAAAAACTTATTTAAATATAAATTACTACTACTTAGTTTCCTTCTTATATATATAATAAGCTCCTTTAGCTGCTGACACTTTTGACTCAACGAAAGATATTACATTTATATTTTCATTAAGATAACTCTCAAAAGTTTCTCTAACAACTTTACTTCTTCTTATAACTCCACCAACAAGACCTATAGAACATTTTTCAAAACCTAAAGCCTTATAAGTATTTTCTGTTGTTTTTGCAAGTTCCATACCTTCTTCTCTAAGCATATTGATTGACATTTCGTCACCTTCTTCTGCTAATATAGAAACTACAGGTGCAAGAATTGCAACTTCGTCTTTTGTTGATGAATAAACAAAAGGTACGAAATCATCTACATTTGTTATCCCAATTCTAGCCATAACTCTTTTTGATAATTCTGAAAACTCCATATCATTATCATTTTCAAAAATAGCTCTTTTTATAGCATTAACTGAAATTCTATAAGCTGAACCTTCGTCACCTAAAAGATGTCCCCATCCTCCACGTTTAGCTCTTTTCTCTCCATTAATACCAAATGCTATTGAACCAGTTCCTGCTATTGTAAGAATTCCATCCTCACCTTTAAGCATAGCTCTTAAAGCAAGTTCACCGTCATTCATAACTACTGAATTATCACAAAATTGCTTTGCAACTTCCTCTATACATTTAGCATTATCTGCTACTTCTGAGCCAGCAATACCAAGATATATACCTTTTAATCCATCTAGTCCTTGAACATCAGTAAGCTCTTTTATAGAATTTTTTATATTTTCCAGAGCTTCTTCTTTGTTGTTAAGCGGATTACCAAAACCATTTATTGTTTTACTTAAAACTTGTCCATCTAAATCATAAGCAACAGCTTCTGTTTTAGTTCCACCACCATCAACACCTATGATATAATCCATTTCTTATTTCCCCACTTTCGTCTATAAAGAAAGCCCTAATTCTACATTAGAGCTTACTAAAAGTTTATTACTTTGCTATTTTTTCATGTAAGTCTACTATCTCAGCAGCTAAGTCTTTTAATGTCATTGATGTCATTAAATGATCTTGAGCATGTACTAATAATAATGAAACTTCTGTTTTATTTCCACCAGCTTCACCTTGTATTAATGCTGTTTGAGATTTATGAGCTTCTGCTAATTTTTCTGAAGCTTGTTGTAATAATTCTCTAGCTTCTGATATTTTACCTTCCTTAGCAAGTGACATAGCTTCCATTGCGAAACTTCTTGCTTCCCCACTATGGATGATAAGATTCATGATGATTTCTTCCATTAAATTCACGTCCTTCATTTATATTTAAAAATTTTTATTAACCGATTAATTCTAAAGCTCTTGATAAAACTTTATCCCCGTTCATTGTTCCGTAAGCTATTGTATCAATAACTTCTACTGGTACGTTTTTACCTGCTGTTAAACCTTGGAATTTTTTAAGTAAGAATCTTACTTGTGGTCCTAATAATAATACGTCTATATCGTCTACTTTGTTTATAGCATCTGCTTCTGCAACTGCTTCAATGTGACACTCGATTCCTCTTGTTTTTGCAGCATCCTGCATTTTTGTAACTAATAAACTTGTTGACATTCCTGCTGAACAAACTAATAATATATTTTTCATAAGTAACTCCTCCTCTGAAACATTGAATCGTTTCATTTGTTTATTTCTTTTTTATCTATGCCTATATATAGAGCAATTTGCATGCCAACTTTATTTTTACACATAATCAGTTTTTAATGCATAAAAAGCTCTATTTAAAGCCGTTTTTTAAAATTTATAAATTATTTTTCAGTGTGTAAAATAACTACACACTACATTTATTCTAACACACTAATACATTTTTTGTCGTAAATGACTATTATTTAAAATCATTTTTACGATAAAAGCAATTTCATTATCGCCTATATTAATGCAATAGTCTAACTCAATTAACTTAAAACTTTTCTTAACCATTATAAACTCTTTATTTTTTTCACTTCTATATTCATTAAGTCCTACAAATAAAGTTTCTTTTCCACCTTTTTTAATTTTATCAACTAAAAAACCTATATGCATAAGCATTCCCATCTTTGCATCATCATTAATTATCAAATCAAGATTTCCTTCCATCTGCTCTATAGCAATTCTAATATCACTAACCAATTGATAAGAATCTATATCTTTAATTTGTGTTTTTAATGATTCTGCTATTTGATCATAGTCTATTTCTCTTCGAACAAGCTTATTAAGTTTTATTAGTCCTTCGCCTGTAAAAATTTCAGCTCCTGATACAAAAGGTATTTCTGGAGTATCCATATCAACAGTTCCAACTATAGCAAGCACTTTATTATGTCGCTTAGTTTTTTCTAAATTTTCAAGAAAATCTTCTCTATCTAATATATTAAGTGGAATAAGATTAACCCTATCCATATTATTAAGCTTACTAGCTATAAATGTTTTAAGCTTATCTGCTGAACCTTCACCTGTAAAACAAGTTGTTATAATAGCAAGATTTTTTCTTGCTTCTTTCTCAACAACATATCTAAGTCCAAATTTATTCATATCAGTACATGATTCATATATCGCAGCTAAATCCCTTCCATTTAATGCTTTTCTTCCAGCTTCTATAACAGCTAGAGTACTAACCATATCCACAGTTTTTACATTTACACCTATCTCTTCTCTAATTATATCACCAAAATTAACTAAAGACCCCATATCAGCAAGAATTATTACACCCTTACCATTATCAATTTCCTTAACCTTTCTTTTTACCTTTTCAAACATGACTTCTGCTTTCATATCAAGAGGCATATCTAAGGCTTCGACATATTCTTCTCCAATAAGTGTATTAGCCACTTCTACCATACTAGAAGCAGTTGCTCTTCCATGCATAATAACTAAAACAGCAACTTTTGTATCATATTTTTTTTCTAATTTATCTGTATCCGCTGCAAGAAACATAGTTATATATCCAATTTCATCTAAAGAAATACTTATATCAAACTTATCTTCTATCATTTTGGCTATTTCCATAGATACCATAAATTCTTTACTATATTCTTTTCTAACTTTATTTAATTTAGGATGATAAATTTCATTACCATTTATAATTCTTTCTATACTTCCTTGTAAATGTAGTGCTAATCCAAAATAAACTTTCTCACCAAAGTCTCTATTTAGCTCCTTACTAGCAAATCCTAATGCTTCTTCTACAACATCTACAACTCTTGGGTCAACAATTTTAGAAATTTCTTCTTTTCTAAATCTTCCCTTTAAACCTCTAATATACTTTCTAAAATATCCTTCTATATCTAAATTTAAAATATCATCAATCTCAGCATTAGTAAGCCCTTGATTCTTTAACGTATTAAATTTTCTTTCTATTGTTGTATAAAAATGTTCAATTCCTTCATTACTATTAGACCTATTTATATGTGTATCAAAAGGATTTTTATCATCTTTAGAAAAACTTATAACATCACCAATATTTTGGAAAAGCTTATCTATTTCACCTCTTTTATCTTGAAGTTTCATAATACCTTTTTTAACAGAACTTTGTAAATCTGACTGTTCAACAACAATTATATTTTTCTTACCACTTTTATAATTTAAAAAAGCTTTAGCACATGATAACTGAATATCACTTTTTAACTGTCCTATATTATTATTACAATCATATAATAAGAATGATTGTAAAGCACTCCTATTAAAGTAAATCGGCTCACCAAGTCTTGATGATTCACTTTTTATAAACTCTTCTAATAACTCATATCGCTCTCCAAGACTTCTTTCTCTAAGAGGTGGTAATATAATCGTCATCGGTATTCTTCTTGTAAAAGTTTGAAGTAAATACGACTTTGGGTCTTCTGTTGTTGCTGCTATAATTTGTAGCTTTACACTAACTTGTTTTTCTGTTTCTCCAAGAGGTCTAAAAACTCCCTTATCAATAAACGTAAACAACATTTCTTGTCCTTGTGGAGATAATCTATGAATTTCATCAAGGAACAAAATTCCACCATCAGCCTTCTTCAATAAACCATCCTTATCTTTATCTGCTCCTGTAAAAGCCCCTTTTTTGACACCAAATATTTGAGCCATAACAAGTTGTGGATTATCAGCATAATCTGCACAGTTAAACCTTATAAAAGGAGCTTCTCCTTTTAAAACATCTGTTTCTTTAGCAAATCCGTACATAGCTTCTGCAAACATAGATTTACCAACACCTGTTTCACCAAGAATTATTGTATGAAGTCCATTAGGTGGATATAAAATAGCTGCTTTTGCCTGTTGAATAGCAACTTGTAATGAATCATTAGCACCAACAAGTCCATCTAGGCTATTTTCATGTTCTGCAACTACTTGACTTTGCCCACTTGAAATACTTTTTTCCTCAACTATAATTTCTAGCTTTCTTTCTCCTAAAGTATATTTAACTGGCCTACCATCTAACTTATCTAACTCTCCATCCTTACTAAGCTTATTAAGATATCTACTTACATTTGCTCTATCTAAATTCATATATTCACTTATGTCACTCGCTGAAACTCCTTGACTGTTATTAATAGCCTCAAGTTCTTTAACAGCTTCTAATACTTTATCTACTTTTCTCACATTCAAAAGCCTCCATATCCACTATCTCAAATTTTTCTTTAGTATATGTCACCACACATATTTACTGTTCATAGCTAAAAACAGCATTTAAAATACTTCTATTAATGTTTAAATATCTTGCTCTTTTACCTCTATTATACATTATTTACACACTATCTAGTTGCCATTTTTTAAATTATTACATTTTACCACTCTAAATCGTTATATTTAGACAAACTCTAACTCACTAAAGTAATTTTACCTAAAAATCATAAAAAAATAGATTGTATCAAAATAGGTAAAAACTCTATTTCAATACAATCTAAACTTTCGTCCCTTAGCTTATTTTTTTATTCATTGTCTCATATGCATCTTTTACACTTTCAGAATTATCTGAATTAATAATATAAGTTATCCCATCTTTAGTAGTTAAAACTATAGTATTTCCTTTTGATAAATTAGTATAAACCTTACATTCTCCATATCCATCTACATTAAAAGTTCCTTTTCTATTATTTCCTATGCCACTTCCAAAGACTTTTTTCATGCTTGGAGTTTCCTCAATCATCTTCATACTTTTTATCTCATCAATATCTATAACATTTCCATCAAAAACTAATCCTTCTTGATTTGTATTAATTTCTATCGCTTTCATAGAACTTGTCATCATAATTACAGCAATTAACATAGGAATGCCAACTAAAAATCCTGTTGCTATTGCCTCTGCCTTATCAATTTGATTGTTATCAAACTTTTGCATTTTATATATTCTATAAATTAAAAAGACAGCAGTTCCTATAACTAAATATACCACTATATTAGGTATCATCTTTTCTAAAAGTCCTGCTACAATCCAACCAGCTCCTAAAAAATACATAGTATAGCCAAAATATCTAGCTAAATTAACAACATCAACATTTGCCTTTTCAGTTTTAGTCATAGTATTATATCCTGACATTAAAAAATACATTTTGAATTTATGTATTAGAAGTCCGCCAAATATTAAAATAGCTCCTACAACAATATAAATCACCATAAAAATTTCCTCCCTTAAAGAATTAGTTCAACAATATTTATATTAATTATATTCTTAAACCCTTAATATAAAATAAAAAATTTCTTACTTATTTATTAAGGTTATAAAAATCATTTAAAAAGTTTTTAAAAACCTCTTATAAGACAATTATATTTTAGAACATATCTTTTTAATATAATAGTAGAAAGTCTCTAAGTTTGTTACTATTCACCTAACTTACCATGTTTAAGTATCTTTTATTATTTACTTTTATTATATATAAATTCAAAATTAATTTAAATTAAAATTTCAACTTAGTTTCTTTATTTCATACCCTTCTTTTTCTAACATTTTAATAATGCTGTCTTCACCAAAATAATGCAAGTATCCAACAGCTATAACATACGACTTATCATCCTTGATATATTCATTTATTTTTTCTACCATTCCTTTATTTCTATTAGTATGAATTTTATCATAAACATCTTTAGCTTCTTTTTTTTGTTCTTTTACTACTATTTCTGGATACTCTAAATCACTATTCGTAAATGCTTCTAATAATTTATTACAATATTCACTTTGTTTTTTGATACTTTCATCATTAAATTCTACTAATGATTTTTCTATATCTATAACATTATCTGCTGCTATTAATGCCTCAAACTGTATGTTTATATCCTCTAAAGAAATTACCTCTTTTGAAGTTTCTTTAAACTTTTTAATTATAGCCTCATCTAAACTTTCTCCATTATAACCTACATAATTAACTAATAGCGTACTTAAAGTTTGTCTTAATCCCTCCTTATTTAAATTTTTCACCTCTGAATAACTAGAACCAACTTTTCTTAACAGCTTATCTAAGTTATCAAAAGCTTCCTTACTTAATTCACCCTTTAGAGTTCCTTCTTTCAAGAAAAAATTTTCTTTTTGTAAGTTTATAAAATCATTTAATACCTGCTGATCTGTAATGTCTAACTCAACAGCTAAAATATCAGCATTTTCAATAACTTCATTTAATGTTTCATTAAAATAATTTATTCCTTTTGGTGATGGATGCATAGTACCAACTAAATTTATACTTTTGCCATCTTTAGTTGCTTCCCATATATATCCCTTTGTTGCATCTTCACTAACATTAATACTGCTTATTATACTATCCTGCAATTCATCTTTTGTTTCTTTACATCCTACAAGTGGTAACATCATTAATACGCTAATAGCTAAAACACCTATTTTTTTTAAAATTCCCAAACTAACCGCTCCCCTTATACTCATTATTTTTATTTTAATATTAAAGACGTTGATCTATATAAATATCTTTCAAACAAAATAAATATCCTGTGGATAACATTTCAAAAAGTTATCCACAGGATATATTCATTTCAATATATTCTCTACAAAGCTCTTTCGTATTTAATCCATATATAAAGTCAGCATTCTCATAAGAAATATCTAAATAATTTTTATGAGGATTTTTAAATTTTCTATATTTAAATGGAATTTTCAAGACGCTATATCTTTGTTCTTCAGATTCCTTGCCATTTTTTTCTTCAAATTCTCTATTACTTAAATATTCATTTTTTAATATATAGTTAAAGGTTTTTATAAAATCTTTTTTGTTTTTCACATATATTTTTAAATCTTTTTGTTCACTCAAAAATTTATTATCGGTTACTATTTCTATATCCCATTGTTCTATATCTTTACTTTTTTCTGACAATGAAAACTTATGCGAAAACGATCCACTTTCTTTATATAAATCGCTCATTTTTAGTCCTAAAGTTGCTGTTGCATTCATATGTATTATTGCATACATATTACCATTTTCATTTTCTCTGCTTATTTCTTTAAATAATACTATTACTCCTAATATGCTTATTAAAAATATACTTATTAATATATATCTTTTTTTACATACAACTATTTTATTCAAATTACCCTCCTTTATATATCTAATTATTTTCAATTTAACATACATATATTAAGCTAATATATTCACTTTATTAATATAAAATAAATTTTAATAAGTTAGTTAAAAGTAATTTAACTACTTGATTTTAAAGGTATAATTTTTTTACTTATAAATTATAAAATAACTAATTTTAGATTAACTAAAAAAAGAGATGGTTTACCTAAATGATATAACCATCTCTAATATATTAGCTTCTAAATAAAGCCTCTTCTCTATTGAACATATGTCTTGCAAGAAGTATCGCAAGAATTATATAAATTACAGACCAAACAAATGTAAGAGTTAAATGCACAGGATCATAAATTCCAAATATAGCTTCCTTCATTACAAGAACCGCATTAAGTATTGGAATATTATAAAGTAATATTGATGTTCCACTTGCATCTAAATACATTGTTCCATATGAAATTATCATTGGAGCAAATGTTAAAAATCCTAAATATGTTTGAGCTTCTTTAAATGATTTAGCATATACACTTATTGCAAGTTGTAATGCACTGAAACTGAATGTTATAAGTATAGCTAAAATAACAACTATAGCTATTGCTTCTGGTTGTAAAACTATTCCTCCAGTCATAAGTAAACTATTTGGAATAATCATTGACACCACAAGCCCTATAAATCCAGATAAGGTTGAGAGTATCCCCATTAGTGTTATTGCCATAAGCTTTCCTACTAATATAGATGATCTACTCGCTCTAGTACTTAAAAGTGGTTCAAGAGAACCTCTTTCTTTCTCTCCAGCAGCCAAATCTGTTGCTGCTGCTGCTCCTCCCTGTGCTGCATATATTAAAACAAACATAGGTAAAAGCATTGCTACAAGTTGAAGTGCATGTGCTTCTGAATCACTTTTAACTCCTATTCCTACTGAATTAACATTAATAGGTGTTAATACACTTTCTTTTACTCCAAGCCCTTTAAGTCTTGCATTTACCATATCTTGATTATATTGATTTATAATTCCATCAACAGTAGCAAGAGCTATTTGAGATTTTTGACTAGTATTATCATAATAAATACTTAAATTAGCAGTACCTTCTTTACTCTGTAATGTGCTATCAAAATTTTGTGGTACATCTACATATAGATATATCTCTTGATTTTGAAGTGCTTGCTTTGGATTACTAGTGTTAATAACATCAACATTTGGTTGCTCCTGCAAAACTTGTTCTATAACAGAATTTTGTTGACCAACAAAAGCTATTTTCAATCCATCCTTAACAGCATTACTATTACTAGAAGCTGATCCCCCTAAAATAAACATCATTATTGGTAATAAAAATATTGGTAAAATAACAGCACTTAAAAAAGATTTTCTATCTCTAAATAAATCCGTCATTTCTTTTTTGAAGACAAGCCATATCATATTAGACATCTGACTCACCTCCAATTAATTTAATAAATAATTCTTCTAAATCCTGTTCTCCATACTTATCTTTTAGTCCTTGAATAGTTCCTACATCAACTATTTGCCCTTTATTGATAATAGCAACTCTATCACAAAGCTTTTCAACCTCATACATACTATGACTTGATAAAATAACAGCCTTATTCTCAGACTTACAATTTAAAATAAATTTTTGAACAGAACGAGTTGCAGAAACATCAAGCCCTGTACTTGGTTCATCAAAAAGCATAACTTTTGGATTGTGAACTATACTTCTAGCTATAGAAACTTTTTGTTTCATCCCTCTTGAAAACTTACCAGCTCGTTTATCAATGTATTCTTCCATACCAAATTGCTTAACAAGCTTTGCTATATTTTCATTTGCTTCCTCTTTTGAAAGTCCTGCAAGCTGTGCAAAATACATAATATTCTCTCTAGCAGTAAGTCTATCATAAATACCAACTTCCCCACCAAACAAAATACCTATACTTCTTCTTACTTTTGCAGGGTCTTTGTTAATATCAAATCCATCAACTAATGCAGTTCCTGCTGTTGCTTTAAGCATTGTAGCTATCATTCTAAGTGTTGTAGTTTTTCCAGCTCCATTCTCACCTAATAGCCCTAAGATTTCACCCTCTTTAACATCAAAAGTTACTTCTTTAACGGCAGTAAATCCTTTGAAAACTTTGGTTAATCCCTTCACTTCTAAACCCATAAATTTCTCCTTCTAATTTGTTACTTGTTCAAAATAAACTTCTCTATAACTAATGCTACACCATCCTCGTCATTTGTTTTAGTTTCATAATTTGCAATATCTTTTATTATTTGATTTGCATTTCCCATAGCTACACCAAGCCCAGCAAATTTAATCATTTCAAAATCATTTTGCTCATCACCGATGGCTATTACTTCTTCCTGTTTTATTCCTAGCTTATGTGCTAATTCTTTTAATCCTATCCCTTTATTACAGTTTTTATTCATTATTTCCAAACACATTGGCAAACTCTTAACCATTGTATAATTTCTTGAAAACTCTTCAGGAATTAATTTTATTTTTTCATCAATAAAACTAGGCTCTCCCATAAGCAACACTTTCATTATATCATCATCTTTTGAAATATCATTATAAGATTCTAAAATTTTAACAGGAGTACCAACATGAACTCTTTCAAACTCAGTAAACTCATTTTCTTCTATAGCTAAACATTCATCTAAAGTATATGCTTGTATCTTTAAATTTAATTCCTGACTTAAGTCATAAATTTTATGTAGGTCCTCACCTGTTAATCCTATACTAGTAACAGGTTTTCCAGTATATGAATCATATGCTGCTCCACCATTCATAGCTAAAGTATATTGTCCTTTTATATCAAGACCTAAATCTTTTAAATGGCTTTCTATTCCAACAAATCCTCTTCCAGTTGCAATAACAACCATAGCTCCAGCTTTTACAGCATCTGTTATAGCTTGTCTATTTCTTTGTGATACCTTTTTCTCACTATTAAGTAATGTTCCATCCATATCTATTGCTACTAATTTATACATTTTTATCTCTCCCAACCTATCTTATAAAATTAAAAACTCTACTCACTACTCTAAATAGTTTCTATAGTTTTTCAGCCTATCTTTAAATCATATTATTTTGTACAAAATCCAAACAGACCTTATTTGATTATAAGCTTATTTTTATTATTATTCATATGTTATTATATAAAAATTAGGTATTAAAAATATGAAATTCCTAAGCATTTAACACAAATTTTTCTAAAGCATTAGCAACCCCTTCTTCATTATTACTTTCAGTTACAAAATCAGAAATTTCTTTTATCTTTGGAATGGCATTTCCCATAGCAATACCAAATCCTGCTGTACTAATCATTTCAAAATCATTCATAGCATCCCCAAAAGCCATAACTTCATCATCCTCTATTCTTAATCTCTCACAAATAAATTTAATAGCATTAGCTTTATTACTATTTTTATTTAATATTTCTATCATATAAGGAAGACTTCTAACTACAGAGAAATCTCTAGAATACTTCTTATGTAAATACTCATGATATCTATCTAAAAATTCTTTATCTTCAACAACTAATATCTTTATAAGAGAATCCTCATTATTCAAATCTTCAAATTTAACTAAATCAATCTTAGTTCCTAAATCCTTTTTCTCTAAATCAGTAAACTTATTCTCACTTCTAGTTATAAGTGAATCTAACTTATAACCATATACTTTAATTCCAAACCAATCACAATCTATAGCAACTCTTTTCAAATCACTAATTAAAACACCTGCTTCTTCTATAACCTTTTCACTTCCACAATCATAAATAGCTGCACCATTACATGTAATAGCATAATTCCCTCTACTCAATAAACCTAATTGCTTTAAATATTTTCTTATTCCCTCAAAACTTCTTCCTGTCGATATAATGACCTTTATTCCCTTTCTTCTAACACTTCTAATAACAGCTTCTGATTTTTGCGAAATTTCAGAATCTTTGTTTAAAAGAGTTCCATCCATATCAATAGCTACTAACTTATACAAAAAAATACCTCCCCTATTCCCAAAATAAAATCATCTAAAATAAAAAACGACTACCATATGATAGTCGTTTTTTTAAACGCACACTTAAATTATTTAAGCATTTCTACTATTTCATCTATTTTTTTAGCTCCAAAGTATAACTTTTCATTATCTACGATAATTGCAGGTACACTCATTACTTTAAACTCTTCCTTAATTTCTGGGAATAGAGCTATATCTAGCATTTCAACTTCTATATTATCATTTTCTATTCCTATTCTTTGTGCACCAACAACAACTTCTGGGCATAAATGACAAGCAAGTGAAACTGCTACTTTAACATTAACTTTTTTATCTAAAGCTTTAATACTATCTAAAACTTTTCCATCTATTGCTTGACCTGGACCTGCTAAATTATATATAGCAAGTAAGAATGAATTAAGTTCATGTCCTCCTGGTACTGCATGGAATTTTATCCCTCTATAAATTCCATCTTTATCTAAGAAGGCTACTATTGGAAACTTATTAGCATTGATTTTAGCTTCAATTTCCTTATTTTCACCTTTTATGTATATTTCAGCTTTAAGCTTATCTCCTAAATCTGTCACATCTAATACTAAATCTCTAAGCTCTAAAGACTTAGCATCACTTTCATCAACTACTGATACTAATGTAACTTCATTCTCCATTCTATCTAAAACTGATTTAATTTGCCCTCTTAATGCATCATTTAATAATGAGCTTCTTCCAGTTCCCTTAACAGTAGAAGTTGCTGGTTTTTTAACTTCTCTTTTTACAAACTCTCTCTCTTCTTCTTTTATTCCTAATCTCTCTTTAAGTTCCATAACATATCTCTCTGCATCTGTAGCTACAATAGCTCCATCCGCAACAGCAGTAACTATTTGTCTTAAATTTTTAATTCTTAAATCTCCAGCTGCATAAACCCCCGGTACATTAGTTCTCATATCATTGTCAGTAACTACATACCCTCTATCCAGCTCAATTTTCCCTTCAAAAAGTTCAGTTGCTGGTGCATATCCAACAAATATAAACATACCAAAACTTCCGTCTTTTTCATCAGCAAAATGTTCAAAAGTTTCGCCAGTTACATTGCTAACAAATTTAGCTCTACTAAGCATTTGTTCACCATCAATTTCAACAACCTCTGTATTAAATTTAACTTCAACCTTAGGATGTGCAAGAACTTTATCTGCAATTGATTTTGCACAAGTAAATTCTGGCTCTCTAGCTATTATTGTAACCTTTCTAGCATATTTTGTAAGGAATATAGCTTCTTCAGCTGCTGCAAATCCAGCTCCAACAACAAATACTTCTAATCCCTCAAAGAACTGTCCATCACATGTTGCACAATATGCAACACCTCTACCTGTGAATTCTTTTTCTCCTTTAAATCCAAGTTTCCTTGGTGAAGCCCCTGTTGCTATTAAGATAGCTCTAGTTTCTATATCACCTGCAGAAGTTTTAAGAATTTTAACATCACCATCTAGTTTAACCTCTAAAACCTCTGCTGACTTAAATTCTGCTCCAAAATCTTCTGCATGCAGTCTCATATCTTCCATTAATGCTGGACCTGTTGTTTCTCTAATTCCTGGATAGTTAACTATTTCTGCTGTTGTAGTAACTTGTCCTCCAAATCTTTCTTTTTCTATTATAAGAGTTTTCATTTTAGCTCTACCTGCATAAACCCCTGCTGATAAAGCTGCTGGACCTCCTCCTATAACCACTAAATCGTATATTTTACTCATACTTTTTCCTCCTAATCACTTAACTTTAATTCAAAACACCAATAAAAATTCAAAAATAAAATTAAACTCTTATTGTTATTTTGAATTAAAACTTCTTTATTAAAAGGATGCCGAAAAATCAGCATCCTCATATATTTAAAATATTATAAGATTATTTCTAATCTATAGATTATAGTTTACCTACTAAATCAAGACTTGGTACTAATGTATCCTCACCTGGTTGCCATTTAGCTGGACATACTTGATCTCCATGCTCTGCTACGAATTGAGCTGATTGAACTTTTCTTAATAAATCTTTAGCATCTCTTCCGATTCCTAAATCATTAACTTCATAAGCTCTAATTTCTCCCTCTGGATTTATGATGAATGTTCCTCTTAAAGCAAGTCCTTCATCTTCAATCATAACGTCAAAATCTCTAGCTATTGATCCTGTTGGATCTGCTAACATTGGGTATGTTATTTTAGCTATTTTTTCTGAAGCATCTGCCCAAGCTTTGTGTACAAAGTGTGTATCACATGATACTGAGTAAATTTCGCATCCAATTTTTTTGAATTCTTCATAATTATCTTGTAAGTCCTCTAACTCTGTTGGACAAACAAATGAGAAATCTGCTGGATAAAATACGATTGCTGACCAATGTCCTTTTACATCCTCTAATGTTACTTCTTTAAACTCACCTGTTTGATAAGCTTGTACTTTAAAATCTGAAACCTTTTTATTTATTAATGACATAATTTTGTACCTCCTAGTATCTGTGTTCTATTTTTTAAATTAACCGTTAATTTATTAACTAATTGAAATTCAAATTCAACTAATAAATATTATGTACTAATAATAATTCTTAATCAATTCACTGTCAACACAATTTTGAAAATAATTTTCAATTAATTTCTATTCCCATTTATAAAAATATGCACTACTAAAAATCCTTACATTAATACCAATTATTAATTAGTCTTTGTTTAAATAAAATAAAAAATTTTTTAAATTCTATTTTTCTACACAAAATAAACAAGCATACACTTTATAATAAATATTATGATTAATAAATCACTAAAAAAATAACAAAAGAAAAGGAGATTATTTGATATGAATAATTTTGATTTTTATAACCCAACAAGAATAATTTTTGGAAAAGATAGATTAGCTGAACTTAACAACGTAGTTCCAAAAAACGCTAAAGTTTTAGTAACTTACGGTGGTGGATCAGTAAAAAAATTTGGAACACTAGATAAAGTATTAAATGCTTTAAAAGGTAGAGAAGTATTTGAATTTGGTGGAATTGAACCAAATCCTCAATTTACTACAGTAATGAAGGCTGTAGAAATAGTAAAAAAAGAAAAGATAGATTTTCTTTTAGCTGTAGGTGGAGGTTCTGTTATGGATGGAACTAAGTTCATCGCTCTTGCTAGTTGTTTTGATGGAGATGCTAGAGATATATTATTAAGTCCTAATAGACGTAGTTTAAACTTTACTAATGCAATCGCACTTGGTACTGTTTGCACATTACCTGCTACAGGTTCAGAAATGAATGCTGGTGGAGTTATCTGTATAGATGATGCTAAATTATCTTTTGGAAATCCTTTAGTCTTCCCTAAATTCTCATTCATAGATCCAACTCTTACTATGACTTTACCTGACACTCAAGTAGCAAATGGAATAATAGATACATTCATCCACGTTTGTGAGCAATATGTAACATATCCTGCTGAAGGAAGATTCCAAGATAGAACAGCTGAAGGTATTCTTCAAACTTTAATAGAAGTAGGTCCTCAAACTTTAGCTGATAAAGAAAACTATGATATGAGAGCTAACCTTGTTTGGTGTGCAACAATGGGACTTAATGGATTAATAGGAGCTGGTGTTCCTCAAGATTGGTCTTGTCACGTTATCGGTCATGAATTAACAGCTATGTTTGGAATAGACCATGGAAAAACTTTAGCTATAATGCAACCTGCTATTTGGACAATAAGAAAAGATAAGAAACTTAAAAAACTTGTTCAATTTGCTGAAAGAGTATGGAAAATTACAGAAGGTACAGATGAAGAAAAAGCGACTCTTGCTATAGAAAAAACAAGAAACTTCTTTGAAAGTTTAGGAGTAAAAACTCACCTTTCTGATTACGATATTAAAGAAGAACAAATAGATGATATAGTTAAGGCACTAGAAAATCATGGAATGACTATTTTATCTGAAACAGGAGATTTAACTTTAGAAGTTAGTAGAGAAATTTTAAAAGAAGCTTTTTAATTTTTTAAAATAAACCATAAATGAGATGAAAATAAACTTTCATCTCATTTTTTTATTCTTTTTAAAAATAATTTTTTCATTTTTCACTAATAAAAATATATCTAAAACTGCTATTTTTCAGTTTATTTTATTTTAATCAATAATAATTATTATTTAGTATTGACTTTTATATATAACATATATATAATAAAAACATAAACAATAACAATTATTAATTACTAAACATTAGTAATTATAAGAAATGAACGAACACTATATTACTATTTATATTTCAAAAATAAATATTCAGATTAGGAGGAATGTCATATGAAATTAGAAAAGAATTTAAACGTATATTTAGCAAATCAAGGTATCTTAAACATTAAGTTACATAATCTTCACTGGTATGTTTCAGGAGAAGGATTCTTTACAACACACGCAAAATTTGAAGAATTATATAATATAATGGCTGAAGGTATGGATGAAGTAGCAGAAGTTTTACTATCATCAGGATTTAAACCAGTAGCTTCAATGAAAAATTTCTTAGAAATAGGAACAATCGTTGAATTACCAGAAGAAAAAATAAATTCAAGAAAAGCAATTTCTTTTCTTAAAGCTGATTTTGAAAAAATGTTAGCTTCAACAAAAGAAATCATTGTTTTAGCTGATGAAGAAGGTAATATACCTGTATCAGATTTAATGCATGGTTACCTAGCTGAATATCAAAAATCTCTTTGGATGCTTAATGCATACTTAGGATAATTGAAATTTTAGCGCAAAATGTAAATAAACTCACACTATATGAATTCATAGTCAAATAACTCAAATTACCCTAGACTACGAATAATTAAGAGGACCGTATTTTAAAAATACAGTCCTCTTTTTATTTCAAAAACATAGCAAGTAATAAATTAAGGTGAAGATAATCTCCACCTTAATTTTTCTTTATTTAAAATTTGATAAATATTCTTTAAGGATTCCTATACTATCTTATTTGCCCATTACCATAAATAATATATTTATTTGTTGTAAGTTCTTTAAGTCCCATAGGTCCTCTTGCATGAAGCTTTTGAGTACTAATCCCTATTTCTGCTCCAAAGCCAAACTCCTCACCATCTGTAAATCTTGTTGAAGCATTAACATATACTGCTGCTGCATCAACTCTTTGAAGGAATTTTTCTGAATTAAAATAATTTGTTGTAACTATAGCCTCTGAATGTTTAGTTCCATATTTGTTGATATGTTCTATAGCTTCTTCTAAACTATCCACAACTTTAACTGATAATATTAAATCTAAAAACTCTGCTGCATAATCTTCTTCTGTAGCAAGAATTATTGAATCATCATATTTTCTCGTTCTTTCACAACCTCTTATCTCTACCCCTTTAGCTTTTAGCTCTTTAATAGCCAAAGGTAAAAATTCATCTGCTATATCTTTGTGAACTAACATTGATTCTGCTGCATTACAAACCCCTGTTCTTGATGTTTTAGCATTTATTATAATATTTTTTGCCATATCTATATCAGCTTGTGCATCAACATAAATATGACAATTCCCAGTACCTGTTTCAATAACAGGCACTGTAGCATTATTTACTACAGCCTTTATAAGTCCAGCTCCACCTCTTGGAATCAAAACATCTAGATAATCATTAAGTTTCATAAATTCTGTTGCAGTTTCTCTTGATGTGTCTTCTAATATTTGGACACATCCTTCTAAAAGTCCAACTGATAAAATAGCTTCTTTTATAACTTCAACAATCTTAAGATTTGAATTTATTGCTTCTTTTCCCCCTCTTAAAAATGCTGCATTTCCTGTTTTAAGACATAACGCTGCTGCATCAGCTGTAACATTTGGTCTTGATTCATATATTATTCCTACAACACCAAGAGGAACTCTTTGAACTCCTATTTTTAAACCATTCATCATTTGTTTCATTGATGTAACTTCTCCAACCGGGTCCTCAAGTGCTATTATTTTTCTCACACCATTTGCCATAGCTTCGACTCTTTCTTTAGTAAGTTTTAGCCTATCTACTAATGATTCTTTAGTCCCTTTTTCTATAGCTATAGCAACATCTTTGTCATTTTCACATAAAATTTCATCACATCTTTTAACTAAATTATTAGCTATAGCTGATAAAGCTTCATTCTTTTTAACTGTACTTGTTATTCCAAGCTCATAGGCAGCTTTTTTTGCAAGCTTTCCTTTTATAATTAACTCACTCATTTTTTTCAACTCCTTCTTAAATTCTTCTTATCTAATAATAAAACACTTTATTTTTTCCCAATAAATAAAGTACCTCTTCTCTCACCATCACTTAATATATCCCTAAGTATACTTGGATCTTCACCATTAGCAAGAATCATGTGTATTCCACTCTCTACAACCTTTTCAGCAGCAGATATTTTAGTTCTCATACCACCTGTTCCAAATGAACTCCCTGCTCCACCTGCACTAGCTTTTATTTCCTCTGTTATATCATCAATTTCCTCTATAAGCTTCGCATCTTTGACCTTTCTAGGATCGCCATTATAGAATCCGTCTATATCAGATAAAATTATAAGTAAATCTGCATTAGTTAATAAAGAAACTATAGCTGATAAATTATCATTATCACCAAAATTACAAATATTCTCTATTTCATCAATAGATATTGTATCATTCTCATTAACTATAGGTATTATTCCTTTTTCAAGTAACGTATCAAAAGTATTACATACATTATTTCTCATTCTATCATCTTCTATAACATCTCTTGTTAATAATACTTGAGCAACAATATGACCATACTCCCCAAAGAATTTACTATATATATTCATTAAATGACATTGCCCAACAGCTGCTGCTGCCTGTTTTCCTTTTATAGATTCTGGTCTTTCATTAAGCCCTAATACTCCACATCCAACACCAATAGCACCAGATGACACTAATACAATTTCTTTCCCCATATTTTGAAGGTCTGATAGAACTCTAGCAAGTTTCTCAATTCTTCCAAGATTTATATTTCCATTCTTATGTGTAAGACTAGATGTTCCTACCTTTACAACAACTCTTTTCGAGTCTTTTATGCTAACAGCCATTTCTAAAAACGCTCCTTTTTTCTCTTATAATTAATATTTATTATACACCAAATTGATTTAGCTTATCTATAAATAAAAGTATTAAACTTGCTATATAAATATTATTACTATATGTTTATTATATAAAATAAAAACAACTGGGGGTTCCAAATGTATAAATTAATCGCATTAGATATGGATGGTACTGTTTTAAACAGTAATAAAGAAATTTCAAAAAGAACACAAGACGCTTTAAGAGAAGCAAGAAAAAGAGGTGTATATGTTGTTCTTGCTTCAGGTAGACCACTTGAAGGATTGTTAAAATCTCTTGATTTATTAGAGCTTGTAACTGATGATGATTACGTTCTAAGTTATAATGGTTGTCTTGTTCAAAATGCCAAAACTAAAGAAGTTATTTCTAATTTGACTTTATGTGGACAAGATTTATTAGATCTATATGAACACAGTAAAAATGTTGGTGTTAATATACACAGTTTTTCACCAGAAAAAGGACTTATAACTCCTAAACATAGTAAATATACACAGGTTGAAGCTGATATAAATGACATAGAAGTAAATGTAATTGAACATAGTACTATTCACCCTGAAGAAACTATAGTTAAAGTTATGATGATAGATGAACCAGAAATTTTAGATGCAGGTATGTCTAAACTACCTAAAGAACTTTGGGATAAATATAGTGTTGCTAAAAGTACACCTTTCTTTTTAGAATTCTTCAATAAAGAATCAAACAAAGGTTTAGCATTAAGTAGACTTGCTAAGCACCTTGGAATAAAGCAAGAAGAAATTATAGCTGTTGGAGATGCTATGAATGATTTTCCTATGATAGAATATGCTGGACTAGGTGTTGCTATGGGAAATGCCGTTCCAGAAATCAAAGAAATTTCTCAACACATAACAGATACTAACGACAATGATGGAGTTGCCAAAGTAGTAGAACAGTTTATACTTATATAAATTAATTCTGCACTAAAAATTGATTTGACAAGTAGTAGTATTTCTTGGCAATCAAATTATTCCTCTAATTGATTATCAACTAGATAAATATGTGCAATTTTAAAATAAAAAAACTCGATTTTTAATTATCCATTTATATAAAGTTTAGCACTTTTATAAATGGATTTTTTTCAAACTGTAGTTTTGGAACAAGAGATTATGCCTGACCATATTCATTTGTTTATATCTGCTCCTCCAACGATTGCACCGACAGAAATAGTTAAAATATAAAATATTTAACTAAGATTTTTCACTACACTATTATACTGCTAAAAACTTTAAACTATTTCAATTAAATAAAACTTTATAGAAAAATACTTAAACAAAATTTTTATAAAAATGTATGTCAATGAACATGCTACTGGATAAAATATTTTTTCTGTATCATTTATGGAAAGTGTAATAATAAAAATTGAAACAATAAAAATTATCGCAAACAGCATTTGAACATTATAAAACTTATCAGACACTATTTTATAATTTCCTTTTTCAAGTAATATATTTTTCTTTATTAAAGAACCATAAAAAATATGTATTGTTGCTACTATTGCCATAAAAAAAATTAGAATTTGCACTTTATCACCCTCTTTATATTTTAATCATTATTATATGGTAATATTTTACTTCGAATCAAGATTTATAATAATTTTATAATAAAAAAAGACAAACACTTTATAATTTAAAGCATTTGTCTTTATAAACTATTTTTTTACAACATTTATTGCTTTATCAACTTTACTACTTTCAACTGTATTTTTTACAGGTTGATTATTGATTACTGCAAATTCTTGTTGTGTAACTGCTGTTTGTTTTAAGTTGCTTGGAATATCTGTTGACATACCTTCAAATCTTGGCACATTAAATACAAATGTATCTGTCGGACTATATAAATAACTATATTGACCTATTATTTGACCAATACTTTGAGCATATTGTATATCAGTTGAATACTCATGCCATATATCATATAACGGTGCATTTATATATCTTAATTCATAAGGAGTATCTTGCTTGATTTGATTATCTAGATACTGCGTATGAAGGAATTGAGCTGCTCCATAAATAGCTTTAGACACACTTGTCCACCCATGCATATAAGCCCAAGTTGTAGCTCCAACAGTAGGATTATTATCAAATGCTCCTATACCAAATAAGTTATAAACAGTTACTGGTTGTGCTAATTTAATCATTACAGGCTTTCCATTTTCTGTTACAAACTTACCATTTTCATACTTTTGAACCTCATTAATAGTAATCCCTTTAGCAAAATTACTAGTTCCCCAGCCAGTTTCAAGTGCTGATTGTGACATAAAGTAAACTGGATCTAAATTATATTCTTTAGCCGCTCCAATAAAGGCTTGAGCTTGTCCTGAAAATACACCTTTACCATCTAATGCTTTTGCAAAAGCTTCTTCATTGACATCTCTATAAGTTGCTATATTTAAAAATTGATATACCTCTGTAGCCGCTTTTGGATCTATCGCATTTGTTAATTGCTCTTTAAACTTAGCTAATTGTTCTTTACTAAAGCCATTTGCTCCCCCCATAACTTCATTATATTGTGCTAATTGAGCTGCAACATAACTCGTTAATGTAGAATTATAATTCTGATTTGTATATTTTTTTTGTGATTCATAACTAATTAATGCTCCATCTTTATTGAATGTAGCTATATAACCATTTATAAGTTGTTTACCTGTAAGCATAGCCCCTGATGAATTAAAGTAATATTTATTGCCACCAATTTCTTGCCATCCTGTTACCATAGCTCCCGATGAACTAAGGTAATATTTAGTTCCATTCAAGTTTAACCACCCAGTTTGCATCGCTCCTGAATTATTCATGTAATACCAAGTGTTATTTATTTGTTGCCAGCCTGTTTGCATTCCTCCATTACTATTGAAGTAATACCATACATTATTTATATTATCCCAACCTGTAGCCATAGCTCCACTTGAAGTTAAGTAATACCAAACGTTATTTGAACATACCCATCCTGTCTGCATTGCTCCTGAATTATCTAAAAGATACCAATAACCATCAACCTTTGTCCAACTTGTAGCCATTGCTCCACTTTGTGTCATGTAATACCACTTATTATTTGACTTTGCCCAACCTGTTTGCATTGCTCCTGAATTACTTAATAAATACCATTTTCCATTTATCAGTTGCCAACCATTCAACATCGCTCCCGAATTGTCCATATAATACCATTGATTATTGACAAAAGCCCATCCTGTTACCATAGCTCCTGAGCTATCCATGTAATACCATTTATTATTTAAGCAAATCCATCCTGTAAACATACTTCCATTGCTATTAAAGTAATACCATGTACCATTGATATCTTGCCATCCAATAGCATTTGATCCGTTGTTTAACTTATAATACCAAGTTGTTCCTTGTTGGATCCACTGTCCACTATTTTCAGTTATACCTGAATTTTGTTGTGCTAATAAAACACTGTTTTTAACTTTATTATTTTTTTGCACTATATGACTATTAATACTTGGTGCTGTAGCCAACGCCCCCAACATAGTCGCGACTAGTATCATAGAAATTTTAGTTTTTCTCATTAGTTCACTCTCCCAATTTAATATGTAATCATGTAAATATTACCATGAATTTTCTCATTTAATAAGTTAACTCTAATACTTGTTATGCAATGAATTATCACTTTCTTTCTAAAATTAGTAAACTTATTAATTATTTAAGCTCAAATAGAAAAATAAATAGAAATTTATATTCTAAAATAAGTATTTTTATAAATAATATCTTCAAAAATTTTTATAGTTATATAAAAAAAACTAAATTTTTATTTCAGTTTAGTTTTAAATTAAAAAAATATGTGTTTTCTATTATTTCTCTAAAATATAAGGATTATAATACAAAAAAATAGACACTATAAAGTGCCTATTTCAAAATTAAAATTATATTAAAATTAAATCTCTCATTATAAAATTTGTCCAAAACTTCTCAAATATAGTTTTTTTGCAAATTGTGTAAGAATGAAATATAAAACTATAACAGCCGCTATAAATACAAAGTATATTGGATTTATATATGACATTCCTATAGCTCGCCCAAAACCTGTGTATGGCAATATCCATCCTATTGCAAGTGAAACCACTATGGATATATTTAATTGCCATGAAGGGTTACTTTGAATAAATGGAATTTTCTCAGTCCTTAACATATAAAGAACTAAAACTTGTGTTGTAAAACCTTCAATAAACCAACCTGTTTGGAACACTGATGCTGTTGCCGCAGTTGTTGCTCCAAAACCAAACCACATAAGAGTAAACGTTGCAATATCAAAAATTGAATTTGTAGGTCCAAAAACAATCATCATCTTACTAATATCTTTAGAATCCCATTTACGAGGTCTTTTAATAAGCTCTATATCAACATTATCCCAAGGAATGAACACCTGTGTTATATCATACACTAAATTTTGTATCAAAAGTTCTATTGGAAGCATTGGTACAAAAGGAAGGAAAATACTTGCCATTAATACACTTATAGCATTACCATAATTTGAACTTGCAGTAATCTTAAGATATTTTGTAGTATTAGCAAACACTTTTCTACCTTCTACTATTCCGTCTTTTAAAACCATTAAATCTTTTTCTAAAAGTATAACATCAGCAGCATCTTTAGCTATATCTACTGCTGTATCAACAGAAATCCCCACATCTGATTCTTTAAGTGCAATAGCATCATTTATCCCATCACCCATAAATCCAACAACTTTATCACCAGCTTTTAGAACTCTTACAAGTCTAGCTTTTTGAAGAGGGTTAAGTTTTGCAAAAACATTACTTCTCATTGCCAATTTAAATAATTCATCATCATTTAAATCTACAATTTCTGGGCCTGTAACAACATTTGTTATCTTAAAACCAACTTGTTCACATACCTTTTTAGTAACTACTTCATTATCTCCAGTTAGGATTTTAACCTCTACACCATAAGATTCTAAAGCCTTTAATGCCTCTTTTGTACTTGCTTTTGGTGGATCTAAGAATCCCATAAATCCTATAAAGATCATGTCAAATTCATCTTCCACACCATAACGCTCTTGTTCACTATTACTGTCTTTTCTAGCAACACCAATTACTCTCATACCTTCATTATTGAGTTTTCTAGCCTCTTTTTGTAATTTAGAAAGTATTTTAGCATCTATTTCCACAACTTGTCCGTTAATTTCTGCATATTTAGAAACTTTAAGCATTTCTTCATATGCCCCTTTTGTGATTACTTCTATTTTATTACTTAAATTTTCTTTTACAACAACAGACATTCTTCTTCTTGTAAAATCAAATCCTATATCATCAATTTTAGTTATTTTTTCTTTTATTTCATCATCAAAACTTTGTTGTTCTGCCTCTTCTATAATTGCATAATCTATAACATTCTGTAGACCACTTTGAAGAGAACTATTCATATATGCGTACTTTAGCACCTCATTACAAGTTTCTCCATTAACATTAATATATGACTCAACCTTTATGTGATCATCAGTTAATGTTCCTGTTTTATCAGTACATAAAATTTCCATAGAACCAAAGTTTTGAATAGAGCTTATTTTTTTGACAACAGTTTTCTTTTTAGACATTTTAACAGCACCCTTTGCAAGGTTTTCTGACACAATAGTTGGTAACATTATAGGTGTAAGACCAACTGCTACTGATGCTGAAAATAGTAATGCACTAAGAAAACTTCCTGTTTGATACCAATCTATTACAAGTACTAAAGGTACCATTATAAGCATAAATATAAGAAGCATTTTTGATACCTTTTTTACACTCTTTTCAAAGCTTGTTTCGCTATCTGCTTCTATTAAAGAACTCTGCATCGCTCCGAAATAAGTTTTTTCTCCAACTCCTACTACAACAGCAATTGCATTTCCGCTAACTACATTAGTACCTAAAAGACAGATATTATCAAAATCTCCAGCTTCTTTACTAGTTGCTATGTTTGTAATCCCTTTTTCTATAGGCTCTGATTCTCCTGTAAGTGCTGATTGACTTACAAAAAAGTCTTTACACTCAAGAATTCTTAAATCAGCAGGAATAATATCTCCTGTTGTTAGCTTAACAATATCACCAACAACTAATTTTTTCATATCTAACTTACCAAACTCTTGATTTTCTCTTTTGACTACACACATAGTCTTTATCAAGCCTTTCAAAGAATCGGCAGCTTTACCTGATTTATATTCTTGAACAAATGAAATAAGCCCACTAGATATAATAAGGATACCTATTATAATTATTTGCGACCAGCTTTGCTGACCTTCTGGTACGAACACTACGTTCGTTAAATATGTAATAATTCCTATAATTAAAAGAACTAGTACAAAGGCGTTTGCAAATGATTTAAAAAACTGTAATATTACCGGGACCTTTTTTTCCTCCTTGGGTTCATTATTACCAAACCTTTTTAAATTTTTACTAACCTCTAAGGAACTAAGTCCATCCTCAGTAGTATTAAACTTTTTTAACAAGTCTTCTCTAGGAATTCTGCTATTTGTATCTAAGTCTTTAACGACTAAATCAAATCTCTCCCTATCAAACCTTTTTTCTAATTTGTTTCTTTTCATATGAAGTTCCTCCAATCATGTTTAAAAAACTTAACTTATTCTTTATAGATATCTAAACTATCTATATACCTTGGTTAAGACCTATTGGTGCTTAACATACGAAAATTAGCCTTATGCTCTAAATTTAATATTGTATTCAATTTTTAAATTTCCTACGAACTAAGCGAATTTTCTATATATCCATTCCTCCTTTTTCTTTAATACCTTAGATTCAATTTCAAACAAAACTTAAACTATTTAAAATTAAATCTCCCCTTAGAAAATTCACCTAAAAAATGCTTTTTTCAGTTCAAATAATTTCTTAATGCAAATCATTCTAAAGTACTTTGATTATACTACCTAAATGTACTTAAGAAATACTTTTAACTAATAAATTAATTCTCCAAACTTATTATTTCTAATAATTAACTATTAAAGCCTTGAAAATATTTTAAAATAAATATTTTTTCATCAATAAATTTACTTAATCATTATTTTTAATAGCTTTAGTTTGAATTTTTTTTACTGCTCTTGCACTCCAAATATAAGGAAATACTTTAGAAAATAATACCGCAATTTTATTCATAGTTCCTGGAACTATTATTGCTTTTCTTTTCATAAGTCCTTTATATCCGATTAATGCTACATCATCTGAAGACATAGCAACATTTAAATCTCCTTTACCAGCTCTTTTACTAAACTCCGTTTTTGTAGCACCAGGACATAAAGTACAAACATCTATATTTTCTTCTTTAAGTTCCTCTCGAAGGGCTACAGAAAAAGAAAGCACATACGCCTTACTTGCATAATAAACCCCTATCATAGGTCCTGCTTGAAATGATCCAGTTGACGCTACATTTAATATTTTCCCCCCATTATTTTTCTTCATTTGCTTTGCCACCAAGTATGTAAGTTTTGTTAAAGCCATAATATTAACATCCATAACCTTAGCATGATTTTCAAATGAAATATCTAAAAATTTTCCGTTAAATCCAAGTCCTGCATTATTAATAAAAATATCAATATTATATTGTTTATCTATCTCACCCCATATAAAATCAATATTTTCTTCCTCATTAAGATCTACTGCATAAATTACAACTTCAATTTTAAACTTATTTTCTATATCACTCTTTATAGTTTCTAGACGCTTCTCATTTCTTCCAAGCAAAATCAAATTAAAACCTTGCTTTGCAAAAATATATGAAAAAGACTTTCCTATCCCACTACTCGCTCCAGTAATAAAGACATATTTATTCATGTTTTCCACTCCCTATTTATTTAGTTAATTATACTTTATTATAATTCCATAATTTGTAATAATTTCTTTCGCAAATATTATAAATATTTTGTTATTATTATATTTATGCTTTAGAAAAATTTAACATTTTTTCTTTTATAAGTACACAAAATTTTGATATCTTAAAGATTGATTCAATTACCACAAGGAGGTATTTATGAAAAGATTACTTATAATTATACCTGCATTCAACGAATATCAAAACCTACCAACTCTTTTAGATAAGATAAACAAAGTAAATTTTAGTGACGAACTACATGTAGATACTTTGATAATAAATGATTTTTCTACTGATGATACAGAAAACTTGCTTCATCAGAGAGAAAACATAAAATTAATTAATTTACCTTGCAACCTTGGAATAGGTGGTGCTGTTCAAACAGGTTATAAATACGCATATAAAAACAATTATGATTTTGCAGTACAAGTTGATGGAGATGGTCAACATAATCCAGAATTCATAAATAATTTATACAAAGAAATACAAAAAGGAGCTAATCTTATAATCGGCTCAAGATTCATAGAAAATAAAGGCTTTCAGTCTAGTTTCACAAGAAGGCTTGGTATTAACTTCTTTTATCATCTAATAAAACTACTTACAAATAAAAAAATAACTGATCCTACTTCTGGATTTAGATTAGCTGATAGAAAGGTTATAAGCATCTTTGCTAAAGATTATCCTATTGATTTTCCTGAACCTGAAACAATTATTAAACTTCTTTCACTAGGATTAAGAGTTAGAGAAATTCCTGTTGTCATGAACACTAGAGAATTTGGTAACTCTTCTATTAATTTAAGTAAATCAGCTTATTATATGATTAAAGTTACCTTAGCTATATTATTCGCAAGATTTTCCACTAAAAAGGAGGTACTAAATTGACTTTATATCTTCAAATAATCTTATTTGTAACTTCATCTTTATTTACGGTATATGTAATGATGATGGTGAAAAGAAAAAAGCTACAACTTAGTTATTCCATCCTTTGGATTTTAACAGGAGTATCTTTTGTTTTACTAAGCATATTTCCACAAGTTCTTGATTTAGTAGCTAATGTACTACAAATTCAAACACCTGTGAATGCATTATTTTTAATTATAATCTTTTTTCTTCTTTTGATAATTTTCACACTTACATTAGTTTTATCTAAACTAAAAATTCAGGTAACAAACTTATCACAATCCTTAGGATTATTGAAAGAAGAGTTAAATAAGGGGGAATCTATATCAAAGTAATTTTATTAGTGTTAGTTAACTGCATTATGCTTGTCTGTGGACAACTACTTTGGAAGATTGGACTTGCTCAAGTATCACTTGGAAGTGTTAAGGAAATATTTTTTGCATTATTTAATAAATATATCTTTGCTGGACTTTTGATTTATGCTTTTGCTACTATTTATTGGTTTTACATATTAAAAACACATGACCTAACTAAAGTATATCCGTTACAAAGTATGAGTTACATAATTTCCTTAGCATCAGGCTATTTCATACTTCATGAAAAAATAACAACAAATAATTTCATAGGGACAATAGTAATTCTAATTGGTGTTGCTATAATTTCAATGAAATAATATAAGGGGTTTAATATGAATTTAAAAAAATATTTTTTTGAAGAAGATAAAAAATATCGTAGAATAGTATTATTTTTAAGTATCGCTATGATAGCTATTTCTTCTATTTTAGCAATTACAATGGGTGACTACTTCTTTCTTGGTGATCCTATTAAACTAAACAATGATGACGTTAGATATTTAAACACAGCAAGAACTTTGCTTAATGATGGTACATTAATTTATTATGGAAATAAACCTTCAACATTTATAATGCCTTTATTTCCTATATTCTTGAGTGCTATAATGGCAGTTTTCGGAACTGGAGATAGCGGAACTCTTGCAATACAAATAATTCAAGCTATTTTTCAAGGGGTATCTCTATATCTTGTATACTTACTTGGAAGAGAATTATTTAATAAAAAAGTTGCTTTAATTGCCTCAATAATAACATTTTTATACTTGCCAGAATATATGGCTGCTAACCTAATTTTAACTGAGGTTTTATTTAAATTTTTATTTATAGCACTTTTTTATTTTTCAATTATTGCTATTAAAGAAAATAAAATGTTGCCTTATATTATCACTTCAATTTTATGGGCACTAACTTCATTGATAAGACCAAACGTTGCTTCATTCCCACTATTTATTATTATCTTTTGGATAGTATTTAAATATAAGTTTAAGGATATGGTCAAATATACTTTTGTAGCATTTATAGCTTTTACAATATGTTTTGCACCTTGGTGGATAAGAAACTATAACCTTAGAGGTCACTTTGTTTTATTCACAGAATCATCTGCAAACCCTAAATTAATTGGAGCTTTTATTTTTGATAAAGAGCCTTCATTCAAAAATGAAATAGACCCAGAATTCCAATCTTTATATGATAGAAGAATTGCTAGAACTTATATGAGTGAAGAAGAACAAGATAAATTAGGTAACTACCTTATCAAAACAGGTTTCCAAAAAGAACCTTTAAAATATGCAACTTGGTATACGCTTGGTAAAACTTATAATATGTACAGACAAGCATATTATTGGCGACCAGTCCTAGGAGTTGGTAAGCCGCTAATGTATACCGGCCACGCAATAATAGTGATTATTGCAATTGTAGGAATTATTCTAAATTTCCTTAAGAAAAATAGAACTAAATATTCTGCTATGTTATTAACTTTGCTTTGTATATCAACAGTAACATATTGGCCATTTGTAACATTCTCACGATATGGCTACCCAAATATGTTTATGCTTATACTTCTAGCATCATTTGTTATTTACAAGATTTTAGATTCGGCTATTGTGAATCAATTATTATCAAAACTAAATAGCTTTACAAATAAAAATTAAAAAATAAAAAGGACTATATCTAAGCTAATGAATCACCATTATTAGCAAGATATAGTCCTGTATTTTATGTTTAAAAAATTTTAGGAATATATTTTTTATTTTTTTAAATTCTCTACCCTTTTACCCATTTAATCTTTTTAAAGATCTCTCTTAATTAAGA
Source organism: Sarcina sp. (assembly GCA_051656585.1). Lineage (GTDB taxonomy): Bacteria > Bacillota > Clostridia > Clostridiales > Clostridiaceae > Sarcina. The sequence continues at coordinate 129,412 of JBOGCE010000027.1, forward strand.
TTAGAGCTGGAAGACCTAAGTAAGCAATGAATCCAGCAATAAATCCAAGAACCATTAACGTAGTATCCATTCTAAATCCCTCCATTCATTATAGAAGTGCACCAAATCTCTTGATGTAAATCTTCTTAACTATTTGTGTTAAGATACATAATAGTATCATTAATCCGAAGATGTATAGGATATACCATGGTGTGATATATACCATTCCCATAGCTTTACCCATGGATGTATACGGTAGTACACATCCAATTATCTCTGCACCGATAATTGACAAGTTAAATATCCAGGACGGGTTACTTTGAAGGAACGGTATTTTCTCTGTTCTTAATGTATAAAGAACGAAGATTGAGTTTGAAACTCCCTCTATAAACCAACCTGTTTGGAATAGAGCTGAAGTTGCAACTGTTGTACATCCAAAGAAGAACCACATAGTAAGGAAACAAATAATGTCAAACGCTGAGTTGGTAGGTCCAAATACGATAAGCATTTTTCCTATCTCTCTAGAATTCCATTTTCTTGGTCTAGCTATAAGTTCCGGATCAACATTATCCCAAGGGATAAATAATTGAGTAATATCGTAAACTAAGTTTTGTACAAGTAATTCAAGTGGTAGCATTGGTACGAATGGTAAGAATATACTTGCCATAAGAACACTTATTGAGTTACCATAGTTTGAACTAGCTGTAATTTTTAAGTATTTAGTAGTATTAGCGAAAACTTTTCTTCCTTCCACTATACCTTCTTTAAGAACCATAAGGTCTTTCTCTAATAATATAACATCTGCACTCTCTTTTGCAATCTCAACTGCTGTATCAACTGATATACCAACATCTGATTCTTTTAAAGCGATAGCATCGTTTATTCCATCTCCCATAAAAGCAACAACTTTATCAGCATTTTTTAATACTCTTACAATTCTTGCTTTTTGTAATGGATTTAATTTAGCAAATACGTTAGCTTTTAAAGCTTCTTTAGCTAATTGTTCATCTGACATTTGTGCAATCTCAGATCCTAATAAGATACCTGTAATTTCAAATCCAACTTGACTACAAACTTTTTTAGTAACAAGCTCGTTATCTCCAGTTAGGATTTTAACATGAACTCCATAGTAGTCAAGAGCATCTAAAGCTTCTTTAGTTGTTTCTTTAGGTGGATCTAAGAATCCTAAGAATCCTACTAATGTCATTTCTGTTTCATCTTCTAAACTTGCTGTTGTTTTATCCATTGTTCTCTTAGCAACAGCTACTACTCTCATACCTTCTAAGTTAAGAGCATCTATTCTTTTCTTTAAGTTAGAAATTATCTTTGAATCTATCTCTAATAATTTTCCATCCATCTCTATATACTTAGAAATACTAAGCATTTCTTCAAATGCACCTTTTGTTATTAACACAGGTGTATTATTTTCTTCTACTAAAACAGACATTCTTCTTCTTGTGAAGTCAAACGCTAAGTCATCAAGTTTTTTAACGCCTTTTAAATCATCAACTTTTCTTTCTTCTGCTCTTTCCATTACAGCAAAATCAATTACATTTTGTAATCCACTTTGACAAGCACTATTTATGTTAGCATATCTAAGAACTTCATTTGAATCATTACCATTAGCATCTATACAAGCTTCAACTCTGATATGGTCATCTGTTAATGTACCAGTTTTATCAGTACAAAGAATTTCTATAGAACCAAAGTTTTGTATTGAGTTAATCTTCTTAATAACTGTTTTCTTCTTAGCCATCTTAACAGCACCTTTAGCAAGGTTTTCTGATATAATCGCTGGTAACATCTCTGGAGTTAATCCAACTGCAAGTGATGCTGCGAACATTAATGAATCTAAGAAACTTCCTGTTTGATACCAATCTATAACAAGTACAAGTGGAACCATTACGAACATGAATTTTAAAAGCATTTTTGAAACATTTCTAACACTCTTATCAAATTCTGTTTCAGGATCAGCATCTTGTAATGAAGATTGCATAGCACCAAAATATGTATTTTGTCCTGTTCCTATAACAACCGCTGTAGCTGTACCACTTACAACGCTAGTTCCTAATAGACAAATATTAGTACAATCACCAGCTTCTGTGCTCTTACAAGCATTTGTAGGCATTTTTTCAACTGGTTCTGATTCTCCAGTTAAGGCTGATTGACTAACCATTAAATCTTTACAATCTAAAATCTTTAAATCAGCAGGTACTATATCACCTGTTCTTAACTTAACAATATCACCTACTACTAGGTTTTTTGTTTCTATCTGTTCAAAATCACCATTATTTCTTTTTACTAAACAGGTGGTTTTAACAAAGTTTTCTAGAGCTCTAGCAGCCTTACCTGATCTATACTCTTGCGTAAACTGAATAATTCCTCCTAGTAATATAAGGAATATAATAATATTAATTTGTGACCAACTTTGTTGAGAAGGTGGTACAAATAGTACCCCTGTTAAATAACTTATAATCGCAATAATTAATAATACGAATACAAATGGGTTAACAAAGGATTTACAAAATTGTATAATTACTGGTGTTTCTTTCTTTGAACTAGTATTGTTCGTACCATAGTCAGCAATATTTTGCTTAACTTGTGAGTCACTTAAACCATCTACTGATGTTTTAAATTTCTTTAATAAAGTTTCGTTTGGCAATTCACTATTTTCATGTATCTTCAAACTAATCTTTTTAAAATGCTCTTGGTCGAACTTCTTCGTCTTCTTAGCCATTAAAGAATTCCTCCTTAGTGTATATTTAATTTTAAAATTCTTAAGTTCTAATTGAGAATATATTTTCAAAAATATTTTTGCTTAATTGAGAACTTATTTTCAAAGCCGGTTTTAATTCTATCACATAAAATTTAATCTGTTCAATACCCCCTATATTTCAAGTAGTAAAAGTCTAAAAATATATTTTTAATTATTTTAGAAAATTTATAAAAGTAGTATTTAAAATCCCTTATATGTTTGATAGAATAAAACTCAAAATCAGTCTTTTAACATTAAATTAACAAATTTAACTTTTTGTTCTTATTAGTGTTTTATCATCGAATAATTATATTTTATAAATAACTTTTAATATATGTCTTCTAAAAGTTATAAACAGATACAAAAATATACAATTAATTAAAAAATGTTTTTTTAGTGAAAAAATGTTTTTTTGATTTACAAAAAAATATTTAAAATAATAATAATAGACATCATTTATATGTCATATTATTTCTTTTTAATGACAAATAGAAAATAAGGTCCATTAAGCAGTTTATATCACAAATATAACTACACTTTATTCTCAATAAAAAACTAATTTTCTCAAAAATTAACTCTAATATAGAAATAGGACTACATCACTTTGGAATTTATTTTCCTCATGATATAGTCCTATAATAATTTCTATTCAACTATTAATATTCAATAAAAATCTTTCTACTACTAACAAGCTTTCTTTTTTTCTAAGCCAAAAATATTTTGAAGGTTTCTTTTCATAACGTCAAAGAAACTTAAAGATTTAACAATATTTTCAGCTCCTATATATTCTCTAATTGCTCGTAATACTTTTTTTGTATCCTTTGATGAAAATATATAAGTTCCATTCCTTTTAGTTTTTAGTGCATATCTAGGCAACCATTTACCTTTAAGTAGCACTGAAACCATGACACAATCAACTTCTTCCCAAGGAATTTGGATGAAATTATTATAATTACGTGAATTATAAAATTCAAATCCATTATTCCCAATCAATATTTCTCCGTAATTTGACATTGTAGAAAAAGATGTTCCTTTTACAACTAAATCTACTTTTGAATTTAATGATTCAACCATACTAATTTCTCCTTTTCCTCTTAAAAATTAATTTGAATTACATGATTCCTAATACATGAGCTATAATACCTACTGCAAAAATTACAAAAATTAAAACAATAGGAGAAATTTTCTTTCTTAATAACCACATACAAAGAATTGTTAATAAAAGACCTGCAAGTCCAGGTATTAATAGATTTAAGTTATCTTGTAAAGTAGTAACTTTATCTGCTGTAAGTGATAATCCTGCTGCTTGTTGCATTAAAGCATCTTTTATTCCATTTGCTCCACTAGGAAGACTACTCCAGTCAATATAAGCACCAGGGCTTAATTTAACAGAAGAAACTACAGAAATAAATTTAATTGATACCCATCTATTAACAAGAGCTCCTAAGATAAACATACCAAGTATAGATGCACCTTTAGTAATATCTTGTAAAAGTCCACCAGATAAATCTTCAGTTATACGAGAACCTGCTTTATATCCAAATTCTTGTGTATACCACATAAATGCCATTCTGATAATATTCCAACCAACAAAAAATATAATAGGGCCTAAAATATTACCACTTAATGCAAGTGAAGCACCTAATGCTCCAAGTATAGGTCTTACAGTAAACCAGAACACAGGATCTCCTATTCCTGCTAACGGTCCCATCATACCAACTTTAACCCCTTGTATAGCTGCATCATCCACCGGTATACCATTTGCTCTATCTTCTTCTAATGCTAAGGTAACCCCTATAATAGGTGATGCAACATATGGATGTGTATTGAAAAATTCTAAATGTCTAACTAATGCTGCTGATCTTTCTTCTTTTGATTTATATAATCTTTTAATAGCAGGAACCATTGCAAATGCCCATCCACCATTTTGCATTCTTTCATAATTCCAAGAACCTTGAAGAAATGTTGAACGCCACCAGATGGCGATACGATCTTTTTTTGATAACTTTATTTTTTTCTCCATATTAATCATCCTCCTTGCTTTAGTAATTATCGATAATATCTCCAACTGGATCGCCTACATTAGAGCCTCTACCGCCACCTGAACCACCTTTTTTACTAAGTGCTAAGTAAACAAGTGCTATTGAAACTCCTATTACACCTAATCCTATAAGAGTAAGTTCTGAGATAGTTGCTAAAACAAATCCTATAGCAAAGAATGGCCATACTTCTCTTGTTGCCATCATATTGATTACCATTGCATAACCAACTGCTACAACCATACCACCACCAACTGCTAATCCGCCTGTTAACCAAGCTGGCATTAAAGTAAGTAATGCTCTAATAGGTTCTGCTCCTATTAATAATATTAATACTGCTGGAATTGCTATACGAAGACCTTGTAAGCAAATTGCTACAATATGCCACAATTCAACCATCTTTATATTTCCTTCTCTTGCTGCCGCATCCATCAAATGAACTAAGGCTGTTGCTATTGTACGAACAATTATTGTAAGTAATAATCCTGCTACTGCTAATGGAATCGCTATAGCAATCGCTGAATCAATACCTCTACGTGTGAAATCTCCACCTAAAACTAAAATAAGTGCTGATGCAACAGACGCCAACGCTGCGTCAGGTGCTACTGCTGCTCCTATATTTGCCCAACCTAAAGCAATCATTTGAAGAGTTCCACCTAATATTAAACATGGGACTAACTGCCCTGTAACTATTCCTATTAAAGTACAAGCTACTAGAGGTTGATGTATTTGAAATTCATCTAAAATACCTTCTACTCCAGCTAAAAACGCAATTATAATAACTAATATTATTTGTATAATATTTAAAGTCATAGACTTCCCCTCCTCTTAAACTGAATATATACTTTCGTTTGACAGCTAGTCTATTTTTTACCAACTACGATTGTATATTCATCAAGTTACGACTCAATCTAATCTTGAGCCTCCCTTTATCATTTGTTCAATTCACTTTGTGCCTTTTTAAGAATATCTTTCATATTTGCTTTCGCATCATTTGGAACTTTGCGAACATCAAATTGAAGTCCTAATTTTTCAAGTTCTAAAAATGTGTTAACATCTTCTTGGTTAAATGCAAGCGTTTTATTTGGTTGAACTTTTCCTACTGAATGAGCCATAGAACCTACATTTATAGATTTTAATGGGACTCCCCCCTTCACAGCTTCTAATACATCTTGTGGATTTTCAAAAAGAAGTAATGCTTTTTGTCCACCGAAATGTTCTTTATCATTCGCAATTTTTATCATTTGTTTTATAGGAATTACATGAGCTTTAACTCCTGGTGGTGCTGCTTGTTGAATTAACTTTTTACGTAATTCATCTTTTGTTACCTCATCTGAAACTACGATAATCCTATTAGGTCCTGTAGTCTTAGTCCAAGCTGTTGCAACCTGTCCATGTAATAACCTTGAATCTATGCGTGCTAAAACATATTCTAATTCTCCTGGTGATCCTCCATTTGATATTTTTGTTGAAACCTTTTGCACACTTTCTTCTTCAACATCTAATTTTTCTGGTCTAGCTTTTACACCATCTCTAGATGATTTTAAAACGCTAGCAGCAATTTCATGTGCTGAATCCATAGAAAAACGAGCACCAAGCACTTCAAGTACCATAGGTAAATTCATTCCTGTTAATATAGCCCATTTTTCCTGATTTTCTTCAAATAAACTATTTATTTGATTGAAAGGTGTCCCTCCCCATAGATCTACTAAAAATAAAACTTCATCTACATCTTTAAATGATGCAATCGCCTGCTCTACTTTTTTTCTAATATCATCTGGGCCTTCACTAGGCATTAATATAGCAGTTTTGATATTTTCTTGTTCACCAAAAATCATAGAAGCTGATTCTAAAATTCCTTCTGCAAAGCTCCCATGACTTGCAATAATAACTCCTACCATATCACCACTCTCCTCTTCAAGCTTTAATTTCACGAAAACGTTTACGTCACCAATATGTTACCACGTTATAAATTTTTAGTAAAGATAGTCTATAAAATGTTAATAATTATTTTATTTTTTAACATTAATGGTATACATGATTAAATTTTCCATTAAAAAGTTTTTAAAGAATAAATAACCAAAATATTTGGATAAATTTTATATTATATTTAAAAACGGCTTCCAAAACAAAAAAAATAAGAACTGCTTTCACGCAATTCTTATTTTCTTATGAATATTTATATTTCTTTTTTTATTGTATTATAAGAATATTTTCATATCATTTTCTACATCTGTGATTCCTGCAATTCCAAAATTATCTACTAACACTTTAGCAACATTTGGTGATAGGAATGCTGGTAATGTTGGTCCAAGGTGGATATTTTTAACTCCAAGGTGTAATAATGATAATAATACTATTACAGCTTTTTGCTCATACCAAGCAATATTATATGCTATAGGTAACTCATTAACATCTGTTAACTCAAATATTTCTTTAAGTTTTAATGCAATAAGAACTAATGAATATGAATCGTTACATTGTCCTGCATCTAAAACTCTAGGTATTCCACCAATATCACCAAGATTTAATTTGTTATATTTATATTTAGCACATCCTGCTGTTAAAATAACTGTATCTTGTGGAAGTGCTTTTGCAAAATCTGTATAGTAGTTTCTTGATTTAGCTCTACCATCACATCCTGCCATAACGAAGAATTTCTTAATAGCTCCTGATTTAACTGCATCCACAACTTTATCAGCTAAAGCAAATACTTGTGCATGTGCAAATCCACCAATGATTTCTCCTGTTTCTATTTCAATAGGAGCTGCACATCTTTTAGCGTGTTCTATAATCATGCTAAAATCTTTATTTCCATTAGCATCAGCTTCTATATGTTTCATTCCAGTATAACCAGCTGCACCAGTTGTATATACTCTATCTTTATATGAATCTTTTGGAGGTACTATACAGTTTGTTGTCATTAATACTGGTCCATTAAAACTTTCAAACTCTTCTTTTTGTTTCCACCAAGCATTTCCATAGTTACCTACAAAGTGACTATATTTTTTAAATGCTGGATAATAGTGAGCTGGTAACATTTCACTATGTGTATAAACATCTATTCCTGTACCTTCTGTTTGTTTAAGAAGTTGCTCTATATCTCTTAAATCATGTCCTGAAACTAAAATTCCTGGGTTATTTCTAACACCTATATTAACTTTTGTAATTTCTGGATTACCATATGATTCTGTATTAGCTTTATCTAAGATAGCCATTCCTCTAACTCCAAGTTCACCCATTCCAAGTGCCATTCCAGTTAAAACTTCTCCTGATAAAGAATCATCCATAGTAGCAACTAACATTTTTTGCATTTCATATATAATTTCATTGTCATTATATCCAAGTGCTGAAGCATGTTTAAGATATGCACAAAGACCTTTAGCTCCATAAACTATAAGTTCTCTTAAGCTTCTTATATCTTCATTTTCTGTTGAAAGAACTCCAACAGTTTTAGCTTTTTCTAACATTTCCTCTTTTGTAGAACCTTTCCACATTGCTGCATCTGAATACTCAGCTGCATTAGCTTTAGCTTTTAATCCTTCTCTAAGTTCTATTGTATTTTTTATTCTTTCTACGAATACATCATTATCAAAGTTAGCATTAGTTATTGTTGTGAATAATGATTCAACTATATATTTATTAATAACGTCATCCACAACTCCATTTTCTTTAGCTTTTATAGCTACTTCACTTAATCCTTTAGTTAAATAAACTAATAAATCTTGAAGTGCTGCAAGATCTGGTTCCTTACCACAAACACCTTTTATAGTACAGCCTGAACAACCTGCTGTTTCTTGACATTGAAAACAAAACATTTTTTTCTCCATTTAAAACAACTCCTCTTTCGTTAAAATTATGTATCTATCTAATTTTCTTTACTTTCTGAACTTCTTTGTTAACTTAATTTTAACAATTAAAATTCATAAAGTCTGTAACTTAAGTTACCATATTTGAAATTGTATAAATATTTTTTAATTTAACTTTATTATTCCCCAAAAGCTGTATATTACAAATAAACTTTTGCATAAATATACAAGAAATGTGTTGATTATACAAAATTTCATATGTATAATTAACTTATATACAAGAGGGGACTAATTTTCAGGGGGGAAATTTTATGTTAGAAATGTCAAAACAAACAAAGAAAACTACTTATTCAACTTTAAATATATTGAAATTTGTAATACCATCTTTACTAGGAGTTATAATTTTTATGCTTCCTATAAAAACAGAAAGTGGCTTAACCATACCAGTAGCACTTGTTTCTAAACTTATAACTAATTCTTTAGATGCTTACTTACCAGTTATAATTACTACTTTAATAGTAGTAACAACTATTCTATCTATAATAACTAAAATTTTCAACCCAAAACTTATATTGAATAATAAGTTTTTGAATAATCTTTTTAATATATCTCCTATATGGTTTATTTCAAGAATTATAGGTAGTATTTTTGCTATCATGACTTTATTTTCTATAGGACCTGAATTTATAATTAGTGAAAATACTGGAGGTCTTGTTCTTACAGAACTTCTTCCAACATTATTTGGAGTTTTTCTATTTGCAGGATTATTTTTACCACTACTTTTAAACTTCGGACTTTTAGAGTTTGTTGGAGCCATGCTTACAAAAATCATGAAACCTGTCTTTGGACTTCCAGGACGAGCTTCAGTTGATTGTATAACTTCATGGATAGGAGATGGAACAATAGGTGTTGTTCTTACATCTAAGCAATATGAGCAAGGATACTATAATGAAAAAGAAGCTTGTACAATAGGTACAGCATTTTCAGCAGTTTCTATAACTTTCTGTTTTGTTATCATATCTCAAGTTGGACTTCAGCATATGTTCTTACCTTTTTATATAACAATAACAATTGCAGGAATTGCTGCGGCATTAATCTTACCAAGAATCGGGCCATTAAAAAAGAAATCAACAAAATATCATAATGATATAAATAATACGAATACAGAAGAAATTCCTAAAGGCTTTAACTCATTTACATATGGAATTGACCTTGCAGTAAAAAGAGTTGATAAACCACATTTATTTAAAAGTACCGCTATAGAAGGTATTCATAATGCACTAGATATGTTACTTGGAGTTATTCCTGTGGTCATGGCAATGGGTGGAATTGCACTTATCATTGCTGAATACACACCAATTTTCAGTATACTTGGAATCCCATTCATTCCAATATTCTGGCTACTTGGAATCCCACATGCACAAGAAGCTGCAAGCACAATCTTAGTTGGCTTCGCTGATATGTTCCTACCATCAGTAATCATTGCACAAGATGGAATCGCAGAAATCACAAAGTTTGTAGTAGCATGTGTATCAGTAACGCAACTTATTTATATGTCAGAAGTAGGTAGTGTACTTCTTGGTTCATCAATACCAATAAGCATAAAAGAACTATTCATAATTTTTGTACAAAGAACTTTAATAACTCTACCTATAATAGCTTTAATTGCACACTTATTATTCTAAATATATAAAGCTGAGGTAACACAACATTATTGTAAACTTTTAATATATTGCACACTTATTATTCTAAATATATAAAGCCCTAGATGTTGAAGATACAACATCTAAGGCTTTTTTATCTTGTTCCTATTTTTAAATTTTTTTCTTTTTAGCTTCAATCTCCACTTTATCCTTAGCTTCCATTTTATCTACCGCTCTAAATATAATATAAGGACACATAAGCAGAATCATTCCTCCTATAACTGCACTCATACTAAATGAAAAAATTGCTACACTTCCATACAATCCTATTACTATTAAATAATATACCGATGCAAATATTTGATTAGTTCTTGTTCCTGATCTGAATCCTGGAATTTTTCTAAAAAGTTCTTTCATTAAAACTCATCTCCTATATAACTCATAGTTACTTATATAAAAGAATTGTAATACCTTTTTATAGTATTAATGTGTCATTTTCTCATAATATGATAAAGTTGATATTAGTTTAACTACCTTCTAGCATGATTAAACATTGGATTTACAAGATTATATTCATATGTTAATCCATTTACTATTCCAACTACCTTTTCATTATCATATAACTCCATTAAAAATTTAGCCATTTCATTAGCTGTATGATATTTGCTCATATGTTCTTTATAGCTAAACTCATTAATATCTAAAGCATTTACAGCAAATTCAGTTTCAGTTGCAGCCGGAGCTAAAACTTTAACTTTCATTTTAGCTCCATTGAACTCAAGTTCTTTTGCTAATCCTTCTGTAAATGAACTTACATAAAACTTTGTAGCACAATATGTTACATTCTCACCTATCATTGTATATCCACCCGCTGATGAGATATTTAAAAGTTGAGTTCCCTCAACATTTTGATAATCTCTAACGTATAAAGTTGATAACACTGTAAGAGCTTCTATATTTAAAGCAATCATACTATGTATTTTATCTAAATTTTGATCAGCAACATTTGATCTATCTCCAAATCCAGCATTATTTACCCAAGTTTCTATTTCTAGCTCCTTTAAATCATCATATAATTTATATACATTTTCTAAAATCCCAAGGTCTAAAACCTTTATGATAACATCTATTTTATTATTTATTTCTTTAATTTCATTCTTTAAGCTATTAAGCTCTTCTTCTCTTCTAGCAACTACAACTAAATTTTCTCCTCTTTTAGCAAACTCCTTAGCAGTTTCACGTCCTATTCCTGCACTAGCTCCTGTTATAACTGTATATTTCATTATAAATTCCTCCTTAGTTTTGTTATAATTCTTATCTCTAATATCTATTTTCTTTTGTTGTTCTAAATATACACCTTAGAGTTGACTCTAAAGCAATACTTTTTTTAATTATTTTTTTAGTCTATAATATGTTTAAAAATAAACATGAGGTAACTATAATGTATACAATAAAAGAAACTTCAACACTCACAAATGTTAGTTCATACACATTACGATACTATGAAAAAGAGGAAATACTTTTTCCAAAGCGTGATCTTCAAGGTAATAGATTATACTCAGAAGATGATATTAGATGGATTAACTTTGTAGTACGTTTAAAAAATACACAAATGCCTATTTTAAAAATAAAAGAATATACAAAACTTTTTCTTGAAGGTGAACATACAAACATACAGAGACTTAAGATATTAGAAGAACACCGGCAAAATATACTCAATCAGATTGAATTGCTTAACACAGTCAATACAGAGTTAAGTCTTAAAATTGAAAATTATAAAAAAGCTATCCTTACAAAATTTTAAGGATAGCCTTCTTCTATCTAAACTCTTCTATTCTTATAAGATTATCTATCTTCTTAACTTCCTTGATTTCATAAATATCATCAATTGCGTCTAAGATATGACCTTCTGTTGTATGATGTGTTTCTAAAACTACTGTTACATATTGACCATTTCTTCTTTTTCCTCTTTGAATAACTGATCTTATACTAACGCTGTTATCTCCAAAAGCTTTAGTTATAGAACCTAAAACTCCTGGTTCATCTATAGTTGTAGTTCTAACATAATAGCGACAAACAGCATCTTTAATGTCTTTAATATTTTTTTTCCAAAGATTATTTTTCACAACAGGAATATCATTCTCATGCTCTACATTACTTCTTAAAATTGAGATAATATCACTAACTACTGCACTACCTGTTGGTAAATCTCCTGCACCTTTTCCATAAAACATAAGGTCACCAACTGCGTTACCTTTTATAAAAATAGCATTAAATGCGTCATATACATTTGCAAGAGGATGAGTTGCAGGAATCATAGTTGGGTGAACTCTTAAATCAAGGCCTTTTTCATCTTCTTTCACTGTTGCTAGAAGCTTTATTTTAAGTCCTAACTCTTTTGCATATTGAATATCTGTAGCATTAATATGTGTAATTCCTTCTCTATAAACATCTTCAACTTCCACCTTTGTGCCAAAAGCAAGTGATGCTAAAATAGCCAGTTTATATTGTGCATCATATCCTTCAATATCAGATGTTGGATCTGCTTCTGCATAGCCTTTTTCTTGTGCTTCCTTTAAAGCTTGCTCAAATCCTACTCCTTCAAGCTCCATTTTACTTAAAATATAGTTAGTAGTCCCATTTACTATCCCATACATCTTCTCTATTTTATTAGCTGTAAGACTTTCATTGATACCACTTATGATAGGTATTCCCCCTGCAACACTAGCTTCATAATTAAACTTAACCCCAAGTTTATCTGCTTCACTAAAAAGTTCATCGCCCATTTTAGCAAGAAGCATCTTATTTGCTGTAACTATATGTTTTCCCTTATCGATAGCTTCTAAAATATATCCCTTAGCCGGATCTATTCCACCCATAAGCTCTACTACAATTTTAATTTCATCATCATTTATAATGTCAGCATAGTTTGTAGTTAAAATATCACTAGGTACAATGACCCCTCTTGCCCTATTCATATCTCTAACTAATATTTTCGCTATCTCAACATCATAGCCTGACCTTTTTCTGATTTCATCTTTGTTTGCCTCAAAAATTTTCCATACACCACTTCCTACATTTCCAAGACCAAGCAATGCAATTTTAATTTTTTTCATTTTAATAACCCCCTTATAAAAATCCCCAATTGTTTTCTATACAGTCATTATATACTTTAATGTAAAATTTTACCACTAGTTTGACAAAAATAAATACATATGTATCCTCTACAAGGACATAAGTGTTTTAAAAAAAGGAAGTGTATTCATCAGATATACAACTTCTTTTTTTGATTAACTATAAATAGCAACTGAATTAAAGTTAAATAATATAATAAATTTATTTAATTAACGCTGATATAAAAACTATAAGTATGAGAATAGGTGTAATATACTTAACAGTAAACAAGACACCATTAGCTATCCATTTATTATTTAACATTCCTTTATTTGTAAATTGTTCTATAAAGAATTTTCGTCCTACAAAATAAGTCGCAAATATACACATAAATAAAGAATTTAAAGGTAATAAAAATAACTGCGTTGCTTTATCATAAAAATTAAAGAAAGTATTACCTAAAATTTGAACATCTGCTAATATAGCTTGTGGATGTGCTGACAATGCTGCAAGAACACCAAATACAAGGATTATAATAAAATTAATAATAGATGCTTTAATTCTATTTAAACCAAATTCTTCTACAAGTGCTGCTACTAAAACCTCAAATAAGGAAATCATAGCCATTGTTGCAGCCATTGCCGTTAAAACAAAGAATAATACAGTTAAAATTTGTCCTCCTGGTATTCCAGCAAAAATAAGAGGAATAGTCTCAAATAAAAGTCCGGGCCCACTAGTTGGCTCTAAGCCAAAAGAAAATACAGCTGGAAATATAGCAAGTCCTGCTAAAATTGATACTCCTGTATCTGCTAAACAAACTTTAGTCCCTGTTGAAGGTAAATTATTATCTTCATTAGCATAACTACTATAAGTAACCATAGTTCCTGTACCTACACAAATTTTAAAGAAAGCTAGTCCCATAGCTGAAACTACAACCCCCATATTAATCTTTGAAAAATCAGGTTTTAATAAGAACTCCACTCCTTCCATAGCACCTGGAAGCATTAGACTTCTAACAACACAAAATACTAAAAGACCTATTAAAACAGGCATAAGAGTTTTTGTTAACCTTTCTATTCCACTTTTCACTCCAAAAGCAAGTATTCCACATCCAACTACTATAGCAACAATTTGCCACATTATAGCACTTGTAGGATTAGCACTAGTTTGTACAAAAACATCAGCAACTTCTTTTGCTCCCATTCCATTAAATACTCCACCTATAGCTTTAAATATGTATGAATATACCCATCCTGCTACTGCTGTATAGAAAAATAATATAAAACTAGTTGAGATTAAAGCTATAATACCTATGCTTTTAAATATTTTTTTATTAGTAAATTTCTTTATTGCACCATATATATTCTTTCTAGTTCCTCTTCCTACTGCAAATTCTATAAGAAGTATAGGTAATCCTATAAATAAAATACATGCAAAATAAACTAAAATAAATGCTGCTCCCCCATTTTCTCCTGTTACATACGGGAAAAGCCATATATTCCCAAGACCTACTGCTGAACTTAACGTAGCAAGAAAAACAGCTAGTCCCGAAGAAAATTTTTCTCTTCCAGCCTCTTTTTTTACCGTCATAATTTGTCCCCCTTAAAATTATGTTTTTTACATTATATAATGATAATTTAACAATATTCAACCCCAAATACGAATATTTATTTAATTATAGCAAAAATATTTTGTTAATTACGTAAAAATAAGCATTTTAAAATGCTTCTTTTTATTTTGTTATTTAATTAAATAGTTAATGATTATAATATTCTTATTTTTAAATAAAAATATCAACTTTCTGTATTCTATAATTTTAATATTTATCTGAAATTAAAATTCCACGTAAAATAAATTTATATTTATATATTTTAAGCTTCCTCAAAAGCTACTAAATGATTTCCATCTATTATTGTTATTTTATTATGCGGACATGATCCTATTTTTATGATAGCAGCTGCTACATCAACTGACATTAAAAATCCTATTACTGATCCTGTAATACCGTCAATCTCCATTTTAACTCTTTTTCCCTCTAAATTTTTTAAAAGTGTTAACATAATAAATCAAACTCCTTCTTTATTTAAAATTTTTGTATTTTACAAACTATACCTTAGAATTAAACACGTATTTAATTTTGTATAAAATAACAAGAAATAATACCACCTTTTCCTCATTATTTATTGCATACTTTATAGTATGTAAGTTTACATAACGTGTGCATAATTTTTAAAAATAAATACACAAAATTAGAGAGAGTTAATTATTAACTCTCTCTAAACTAAATAAATTAATATTATCTTTGACAGCTTTTATAGATGCCTTATATAAGATATCTTCATCATCTTCTTTTACGACTGCATCAACTTCAACTTCAAAAACTTTTAAAAACTCAATAAACTTAAACTCTTTTATTTCTAAACTTAATACTTTTCCTTCATAACTAAAACCAAAAAGCTCTTTAAGCTTTTCAACTATCATAGGCTTCATAAGTACTTTTATAAATTCAACTTCTTTTAATTTACCCGTATACATCTTAATATCAACATCTAACAAATAATCATTTATACATCCCCATTGTTCAACCTTGTTATAATACGCATTAGCACTTTTAAAATAAATTATAACAGCTGAATCCTTTAAATATTCATGTTCATTTATAAGGTTAATATCAGCTCTAATGATTTTTTTGATTTTTTCTGGCAAGGAACTTCTTATCATTGCATTTCTAACTGCTACACATTGAGAATTAGCATCAGCTTGTACATTTATATGAAAATACAATGTATAATTTCCATCTGTAATAGCCCATTCACCTAAAACTTCATTTCTGTAACTATCAGAGTTACGAGAATCATATCTAAGTGCCACGACTAAATTATCTGCATTTTCTTTTTCTAAAAAAGTATATCTTCTATGTGCTATAGGCTCAAACTTATTTACAGAACCTTTATATTGACACTTAACAATTTTCTCTTCTTTATTCAAGTATCTCACCCCTTCAATCTTCATTTCATATTAATATATGCAATTTCAGATTATTTGTGAGATTTTCAATTATTCACCAAATATTTTTTTAGCAATTTCTACAGATTCTTTTGCATCTCTAGCATAAAAATCTGCACCTATCATTTTTGCATAATCAGCTGTTAAAACAGCACCACCAACAAATATTGTAGTTTCTATTCCAGCCTCTCTAATGGCATTAATAGTTTCCTCCATACTAACTAATGTTGTTGTCATAAGAGCGCTAAGACCAACAAGTTTTATATTTTCACTTTTAGCTTTTTCAACAACCGTTTCAATAGGAACATCTTTTCCTAAGTCTATTACATCATATCCGTAATTTTCTAAAATAACTTTAACTATATTTTTCCCAATATCATGAATATCTCCTTTAACCGTAGCTAAAATAAGCTTCCCCTTACTTATTTTTGCAGTACCTTTTTTACTTAAATTTTCTTTTAAAACTTCAAAGGCACCCTTAACGGTTTCAGCTGCTCTTATAAGTTGTGGTAAAAAAATTTCACCTTTCTCATATTTTTCTCCAACAACATCTAGTGCAGGAATCAACTCTTCATTAACTATTTCAAGTTCTAACATTCCATTTTCTAAGCACTTTATAGTAGCTCCCTTTGCTTCATCTTTTAATCCTTTAATAACAATTGTCTTTAAGTCCTTTACTTCATTTATTATATTTCCTGCTTTTCCTACTCCATAATTGTTTCTAGTTTGGTTACCATATATATTTATAAAATTTTCTGCATCTTTATCCTCATTACTCAATACTTTAAAAGAATTAACAACATCCATCATCCCTTGTATATTAGGGTTCATAATTGGTAAATCAAGACCTGCTCCAAATGCTAAAGCTAAAAAAGTTTCATTAATTAACTTTCTATTTGGCAAACCAAAAGAAATATTCGAAACTCCTAAAAGTGTCTTTACTCCTAATTCTTCTTTAACAAGTCTAACTGCTTCTAATGTTTCCTTAACTTCTTTTTGCTGAGCTGAAGCTGTTAAAACAAGACAATCTATATAAATATCTTCTTTTTTAATTCCATAACTCATAGCTCTATCTACTATTTTTTTTGCTATTTCAACTCTTTCTCTAGCCTTTGGCGGTATTCCATTCTTATCAAGCGTAAGTCCAATAACCGAAGCTCCATATTTTTTAATAATAGGTAAAATAGCTTCCATAACTTCTTCTTCTCCATTAACCGAGTTAACTATAGCCTTACCATTATAATATCTTAGCGCTCTATCTATAACATCTGGTCTTGTTGAATCAATCTGCAACGGAACATCTAAAATAGCTTGTATTTCTTTTATAGTTCTTATCATTATTTTTTCTTCATCTATTTTAGGAAGCCCAACATTCACATCTAAAATATCCGCTCCTGCTTCAACTTGTTCTATAGCTTGATTTAAAATATAATCCATATCCTCATTGATTAAAGCTTCTCTAAAAAGTTTTTTCCCTGTAGGGTTTATTCTTTCCCCAACAACTCTCACTCCATCAACCTTAACAACTTTAGATGGAGAGCATAAGGCATTTTGAATCACTTTTGCTCTTTTCTCTGGATTTTTTTTCTTCAAAAAATTTTTAATTTCAAAAATAAATTCTGGTGTAGTACCACAACATCCACCAATTATACTTGCACCAAGTCCTACAAACTTTTCCACTCCATTTACAAACTCTTTAGGACCTACATTATAAATAGCTTCTCCACTCTTAATTTCTGGAAGTCCTGCATTAGCTTGTACAATTACAGGTAAATTAGTCCAATTAAGTATTTCCTCAACAACGCTAAAAAGTTGTTCTGGTCCAAGAGAACAATTAACTCCTATACCATCTGCTCCAAGCCCTTCTAAAGTTAAAACCATACTTGCTGGTGTACAACCAGTAAAAGTTCTGCCATTTTCTTCAAAGCTCATAGAAACTATTACAGGAAGATTAGTATTTTCTTTAGCTGCTAATAATGCTGCTTTTGCTTCATACAAATCTGTCATAGTCTCAATAATAAAAAGATCTGCTCCTGCATTTTCGCCTGCTATCATCTGCTCTTTAAAAATATCATAAGCTTCATCAAAACTAAGAGTTCCCATAGGTTCTAACATTTCACCAATAGGTCCTATATCCTGAGCTATGTAAATCTCCTTATTACCTCTAGCTTCATTTGCTATGTTTATAGATTTAGTAACAATATCAGTTACAGAAAAACCTATATGGCTAAGTTTTTTTCTATTCGCACCAAATGTATTAGTTGTTATTATATCAGCACCTGCATCAATATACTCTTTATGAACTTCAAAAATTTTATCAGCTTTTTCTATATTAAAAATTTCTGGATTTTCTCCAAGCTTTAATCCTTTTTTCTGTAGCATAGTTCCCATAGCTCCATCAAAAACTAAAAATTCACTTTTTATTTTTTCTCTAATCTCCACATTTAACACCTTCTCTTCTAAACTTACAATTTTTAAAATTAGCACATGTTTCACATGTTCTCTTTTTTTTAAGCCCAACTTCATTCTTAATTCCTAGTATAGCAGTAACCGATTTTCTTGGAATTAACAAATTAGAATCTGATACATTAAGTCCTATTCTTCTTCCTGCATTCAATGTTTCTACAAATTGTCTTTGGATTTTCAAACTTAAATCTCCATAACCAGGACTATATCTAAAACTTAGACTTTTATTTATAGATTTATACTCATCGTAAATATCTTTTTCTATGTTGTCACAAACATCTTCAACATATGCAGTTGCAATGGAGTCTAAAATAACAGCTTTAGTTAAATTATTTCTTTGTACAAGTCTGATCATTTTTTCCATTTCATTTCCAAGTGTGACTGCCATTAAAATAACTTTATCACAATTTTCTAAGCACTTTGCAATATCATTTCCTTTTAATATTAAATTAGTACCCTCTATTATTAAATCACCATTCGCTCTTTTTAAATCATATAACTCATATACAAATCTTGGTTTAACCTTAGACTTCACTTCTTCAATACTTATATCTATGAGATTATCTAGTTCTTCATCTATATTTTGTCCTTTATATCCTAGATATCTTAACACTTCATCTTTATTAATCATATTACTCACCCTAAAAAATTAGGCTATCATATGATAGCCTAAACTTCTCCATATATATTTAAAGCAAATCCTTCTTCTAACACTTTTTTTGTATATTCCTTAGCACCAAATAAAGATAAGTCTTTATAATTTCCACACTGAATTTCATTTGCTGCTGGAATTTCTGTTGATTCTAAAACAGCTTTTAAAGCATTTTCTAATCCACTTTTTATTTCATCAGTAGCTTTCTCTCCCCATACACTCAAATAAAATCCTGTTCTACATCCCATAGGAGAAATATCTATAATATCTTCTATTTCATCTCTAAGATAAGTTGCTAAAAGATGTTCAAGCCCATGCATAGCCGCTGTTCCAAAACTATCTTTATTAGGTTGCAAAAATCTCAAATCATATTTACTAACTTTATCTCCTAATTTGCCCTCTAAAGTACAACACTTTCTAACATATGGTGCCTTAACTACTCTATGGTCTAACTCAAAACTTTCTACTTTCTTCATTATTTTCACTCCTTAAACTACTTTTCTATTTAATGATGCAATTATAGAACTAACACTTTCATTAATTCTTTTAGCTACATAAGCATTATTCATTGTATATAAATGTATTCCATTAACATCACTAGATACTAAATCTATTATTTGCTCTACAGCATAAGCTATTCCCGCATCTCTTAAAGCCATCTGATCATGATCATATCTTTCGACAATTTTCATAAATTTCCTAGGAAATTTAGCCCCACACATAGAAACTATTCGTTCTATTTGTTTTCTATTTAAAACTGGCATAATACCTGCTTGAATAGGAATATCTAAGTTATTTTTATTAGCACAATCTATAAATTTATAAAAATCATCATTATTAAAAAATAACTGTGAAATAAGATGACTTGCCCCCGCCTCTTTCTTTCTTAAAAGCATTTTCACATGAGTTTCTATTGATTCTTGCTTTGTGTAACCTTCTGGGTAACAAGCTCCTGCAATATTAAATCCGCCAAACTCCTTGACACTGTTTATGAGGTCACTTGAATACTTATAATCTCCTCTCAAAAACTCATCTTTAGGAATATCACCTCTCAAAGCTAAAACATTTTCAATATTTTTTTCTTTAAGACCTTCTAAAACCTCCATTATTTCATCTTTAGTTGAATTAATACAAGTTAAATGTGCAAGCGGTTCTATACCATATTTATTTTTTATAAGCCCAGCAATTTCAGCTGTTCTATTATCTTTACTATTTCCTCCCGCACCATACGTAACACTTATAAAATCTGGACTTAGCCCCTTTAACTCATCCAAAGTTTTATAAATAACATCTATAGGAAAGCTTGGCTTTGGTGGAAAAACCTCAAAGGATACTACAAGTTCTTTTTTCTCAAACAATTCTCTAATATTCATTTTTTACCCCCTAATTATTAATGAAAAAACAAAAAAACGTCTAAAGGTAAACCTTTAGACGTTATAACATCTCAAACTTTATACCTTATCTTTCAGAAATTCTGCAGGAATTAGCACCCATAGTAAGTTATAAAACTACTTCTATTGGTTGCTGGGTTTCATAGGGCCAGTCCCTCCACCGCTCGTGATAAAGTTATTTTCTTTTCTATATTATACTTTATTTGTTATATTTTTACAAACACTTTTTTAATATTAGGGTATTTAGCGTAACTATCAAAATATTATCCAATAAAAAAATAGATAAATCAAATTTATCTATTTTTTATATTTTTACTTATATTCATTTTTAGCTTTTTCTTTAGCGTTATGATACTCTTCTTTAGCTTCGTATTTTTCTTCTTTTTTGTTAATCTTTGCTTCTTTTATTAACTCTTTATCTTGTGCTTTAACTTTTTTGTACTCTTCTTTAGCTTCATGCTTTTTATAACTATTTTCAGCTTCTTTTTTATATTCTTTATATGCTTCTTTAGCTTCTTTTATTTCTTTTTTCTCTTCTTCTTTTTTTGCTGTATACTCATCTTTAGCTTTTGAAAGTTCTTCTTTTTCTGAAGCTTTTGCCTCATTTTTAGCTTCTTTGTATTCAGTATTACTCATTTTACATCACTCCTATGTTATTAATTTCTTATTGTATATTATTAACTTTATTAATACTTTCGTCAATTTCAATTAAAAATATTATTTTTATTAATAATGCTATTTTTTTACCTTTTTCATTTAATTTAATAAAAACTATTAATTATTTTTTATTAACTAAGAATTTTTAATTGTTATTTATTTAAATTTTAACTTTTAGCTATAAATATGAATATTATAAATAAAATATAACTATTTTAGAAAAAAGGAGAAAATCTTTTGAAATTTTTAGAAAAAATTTTTAATGAAAATATTGATAAATCTATTTATACTTCAAAACTTAATATGAACAATAAAAACACAACTAAATTTAAACTTCCTATGGGTGCTACAGGAAATTTAATTGGTGTATGTCCTGTTATTCTTTCTGAATTCGAAACAAATGTTTATTGTGAATTAAGATATAAAGCACCAATAAACAACATAGAATCTCATTCAAATAAAATAATTTTAAAGCGTTGTCTTTTTAAAGACCATAATAAAAAACTTCTCATAGAAGGTTTTGTAGAAAAATTAATAACAATAACATTTGTAGATAACAGTCAAACTAAAAATACTTTAGTTACTATCCCTTTTAGGACAATCATAGAACTGAAATATTCATATCCACCACAAGTAGATAGTGAATATAAATTAAGATTTCCAAATTGCAAAATTAAAGAAACCTATTATTCACCAGCCGAAAAACTTTACTGGTCACACGAATATACTAAGCTCAAAGAAACTTTTGAAGATGTTCCATCTTGTAATGAACAAAAAGAATATGTAAACAATCTAATTATAACTCTTGGACTTTCTATCCTTCAAACACAAAAAATATTTATTCCAGAACCTAGTTGCGAAGCAACTGTAATAGGTGAACTTTTTCATTCAAACACTTTAGATAATCAAGGGCAAATCAAAAGAATAGAAGTAGGGGCAACCCATACTAACTCGCTTCTCGCTCGCATAATTAAAGATTAAAATATTCCTCTAAAATTGTGTCAAAGTAATTCACCTAACATAGTATATACTATGAAAAGTTAATATTAAACTAACTTAAGATAAACCAAAATGGAGGGAAATTTTTATTATGAAACTTAATTATTGTAACGAAGAAGTAGCTTGTAATTGTGCACCAGAGCCACAATGCTGCGAACCAAGAAGATATTCAAACTGTAAACATCTTAGTCCTTGTGCTTACCCTGTATTATTTGAAAGTTCATGTGGATCAACAACTAACGTTCCTCATTCATTTGATATAGCAGGTGCTATCCCCGTAACTGTTAATCCTAAATCTATTGTTTGTGGAAATCTTGACACAAGTTGTTTAAAAGCTCCAGCTGTAGATTTTGAATTTTCAGGACAAATTTTCATCAAATTTGCTGCTCCTCAAACAATGCCTGCAAGAATCGAATTTGAACTTGTTAAATGTGAAAACGGATGCGAAAGCGTATGTGGTTCATGGACATATTCTCACATGGATCAAGCTGCTGTAGCTAATGATGAGTTAACTGATACTTTTGTATTTAGCAAAATAGAATGTACTACTTGCCCTAGTTGTGCAACTTATTCTGTAAGAATAGTAAATGTAATAAATAATCCTGCTCAAATTTTAATATTTGACATTAAAAACCCAACTCTTAGACTTATGGCTAAATCTAGCTGCTAATTTTATTTATTAATTTAGTGTTCTTCATAAATAACAAGTAAAATTACACTAATTTTAATTAATGCTAGAATATCATTCTAGGAAAACTTAGCATAAGTTTATAACTCAATAAGTTAAGAGCTTAATAAAAAGGGAGATTAAAATCTCCCTTTTATTAATTATATTTATTTAATATTTTATAGCTGTCCTCTCTTACAACAATACCATCAATATTTTTTTTACTAACATTCATTGCTTCTCCAATCACTTTATTTACTTTAAGGTCAGCATCTGTTTCTATCTTTTTCTTACTTATAATTTCGTCCCACATAAAAATATTCTTTTCTTTAATTTTACTTGCTATTCGGATCAAATTAACTTGATTTTGCAAAGCTTTTTTCTCATTCTTAAGTTCCTCACACTTCTTAACAACACGTTTATAAGCAATTGCCATATCGCCTACTAATAACCCTTTATACTTTTCTACAGCTTCTTTTTTGACCTTTGCTTTAGGAAATTTTTCTATTCCCCACTTTGCAATATTAGCTACATAAAATTCATATCGTTCTGTAATTTTCCTTTCAACTTTTACAGGATGATATATACCTTTTGAATCAACTCTAAAAACTTTTCTAACTTTCTTTTCCTCTACTGATAAAGACTCTTTATTTGAATTTTCTTCTTCTAATCTTACAAACACATCTTTAATAAACTTATCTAATGCCCATATTTCACAATTTAAAGTTTCTATTCTATAAAGACTCTTTGCCACTTCTTTTGGACTAAGAATTTTCAACATTCGATTATTAATTATTTTCATATCTCTTAAATTCAAAACATAAATATCAGTATCATAAACCTTTATAGTCTTTTTAATCAGCTTTTCTTTCTTTAAAAAGCTTTTAGCCTTTTTAGACAACTGACAGCAAATTTCTTCTGTATTTATGTTTCCATTCAAAACTAAATTATAATCTCTATAAATACTAGCATCTAATTTTAACTTATTACTAGTATTTTGGACTGCTCCATCAATTTTAACTTTAATACCTATATTAAGTTTTTTTTCTCCTATATTAATCGATTTAACCTCTCCAAAACCTATATTAGGTCTTAAAAACTTATAATCATCTTCAATTAAATGTTCCTTAACACCAATTCTTTTATATCTTGATGAATAATCCCATAGAAGTTTACACTCATTATCATTGATAAGCTCATTAAGAACTTCTAAAAGACAAATAGGCTCATTATATTTCTTCGCATCTATTATCTTGCCAAACTTAAATCTCTTAGTCTTATTCTCAATAAGTTCATCTAAAAATTCCAATGCCTTACCTTTTTCAATAAAAGAATAGCAGTTAATTAATTGATTATAAGCATATTCATCTTTAGAAATTAATATAGCTTTCTCCATTTCTTCTATTTTTTCACGTCTTCCATAATATCGAGCAAGAGAATAACTAAAATCTACAAGATAGTTTTCTTCTAATATTTTCTTTCTACCCTTTATTTGTTTTTCATTGATATTTAAAAAATCATCCACCACAACAACTAAATTTTTCTGTGTAACATTTAAATATTTCAAAATTTTTGGACTCTCATAAAACTTACTCTCATTACTTATAAAAAATTTGTGATTATTGATACAAATATCTGTAGGTACATAATTGTTAATTTTTTCCACTTCACACATTATACCTTTGTAAAAATCTTTAACTTCACTTATATGTTTAAAACGGCCTAATTCAAACTTATTAGCTATTTCACTGAGTAAACTTCTATCATATAATTCACCCATTCCTATACTAGTAAAATACACTTCTTTTTCATTTAACTTTGCAATATATTCATTGATATGTTCCATTTCTTCATTATCTTGACTTGCTAAATAACCATCTGAAAAAAGAATTAAACTATTTTTCAAATTAGTATCTTCAAAATTTTTAACTATTTCAAAAGCATGAGCTAAAACTTCTGAAAATATAACACTCCCCTTAGCTACCAACTTTTCATCTATATTTTTATAAATTTTAGTAACTTTATAAGATGCATCTTCACACTTTAATGCCTTTGCTATAATATTTGTTTCTCCTTGTCCACCATATGCTAAAATAGATACATAGTTATTTGTCCCCTTTTTTAAAGCTTTAAGAGTTTCTTTTATATTTTTCTTTAAAAGCTCTAAACTACCCTTAATACTTTCTGAAGTATCAATTAAAATAATATGATGATTTATAAACCTTTTCTCTGCCTTGCAAGAAGTAATGTTATAAAAATTACAAAGACTATTTATCCCTTCTAAATTTATATTTTCCCGCCCTAGAAATTCAACATTACAATTTCCTATTTTCATCAAACTTCTCCTCATAACGAACTTATATATAAATATATGAAAACCAACTACTCTTAATGTTAATTTTTGATATTATAAGAGTTATTTCATCTAAGTTTGACATTTTTTTGTTATGTAAAAAAAGAGTGCTCCTTAATGGAATCATCTCCATTAAAAGCACTCTCTTTATATTTATATCTTAAAGTCCTGTTTGTTTAAATTTATTCTCCATAAATTCTGTTGTTCTATGGAATAAAGGCTTAAATAATCCTAAAATTAAGAATATTAATACAAAAATTCCAAGAGCAATCAAATCATTATATACATACTGCCAAATAGGACCCGCTATTGCTTCTCTAAAGCCATCTAAAGCATATTTAAACGGCCATAAAAATTCTATTCTTCTAAAGAATTCTGGGTTTGTTTGTATAGGATAAATAGCTCCTGAACCTGCTACTTGGAATACCATTATAACTACACATAAAGCTTTTCCTACACTACCAAATAAAGAAACAAGTGTAAAGATTATAATAGTAAAGGTTATTGAACTAACCCATGCGATTATCATCATAAGCCACATATTCTGCGGACTAAATCCTAACACATACTTATCCCCTAGAGTAACTATCGTTGCTTGTATGAACGATAATATAAGGAATAATAACATTTTTCCAAAATGTTTTTGAAGTATATTTGACTTTGTACCATCCTCAAAATCTTTTGCTTCAACAGCAAACAATGATGTTAGAAGTAATGAACCAACCCATATAGCTAGAACAGTATAGAATGGCATAATTCCTGCTCCAAATGGAAGATTTCCATAAACCTCTTCTTGCTGCACATTAATTGGTGATGACAAGAAACTTGCTATTTTATCTGGATTTGTACTCATCATATTAATCATACTTTCTAAATCTTTTTGATTAATACTATTTGCTTTTTCTTGTAAAGTATTTAAAGTATCTTTAAATTGATTTATTTTACCTTGAAGTTCGCTTGCCTTCTCAACAGCATTATTACTAGTATTAATTCCAAAATTAGCTACTGATTGAAGTTGTGGTACTATAGCCTTTGTACTATCTAGTAAAGAATTAGCATTATCAAGACCTTGATTTAAGTTTCCTGCAATTTGATTTATAGTTGGTATTGTTTGTGAATATAAATTATTCACTAAATCATTAGTGCTTGAAACAACATTATTACTAACACCTTGTAACTTGCTAAGCTGTTCATTAATTTGATCAGCATTAGGTTTTGCTTGTTCTAATAATGATTTCATGTTATTAAGCTGTTCTTGCTCATTTAACACTAAATTTTTAACCTGTGTTAACTGCTTGATATTTGCCTCAATAATTTGACTATTAAAAACGCTATTTATAGATTCTAACAACTTAATATTGTTATTAACAATATTTAAAAACTTATTTGAAATCCCTAACACATTATCTATTATTTTTATCTGTCCTGTATTATCAGATGCACTATCATTCATCTGCTTAAGTCCTGAAACTAGTTTACCCATCTCATCATTAAGATTAGTAAGAGCTGGTGTATTAGAACTTATTCCACTAGCAACAGAAGAAACACTACTTTGTGTTGAACTTATTAAATTCTTACTTGCTTCTATTACAGTTTGTAAAGAATTTATTTGTCCTGTTATTTGAGGTAAATCATTTTTCATCATACCAAGATAACTTGAAAGTTGACTTGCACTCTCACTTGATTGACTAACATTATTTTTAATTTGCCCAATCCTAGTATCAGCCTGATCCATAACTGTTTTTAGCTGATTTAAAACTGGAACATTTTCTTGTAATTTTTGTCCTAAATCATTTGCAAGTTCTATAGTTTCTTGATTGACAACTTTAACAAAATTATCATTTATTTGAGTTACAAGTTGATTTTTAGCAACTTCTGTAATCTTAGTTGCAATAATATTAGTTTTATCATTAACTTTATAAGTAATGGTTGGTTTAATAGGTGATGATGTCACTAATGTCGCCAAATCCTTAGAAAAATCTGGTGGAATAATTATAAGTGCATAATATTCCCCATTCTTAAGCCCTTCATCCCCTTGTTGTATAGTAGTAAACTTCCAACCTATATCATGATTATTTTGAAGTTGATCAACTATTTGATCACCTACATTAACTATATTCCCCTTAACAACCGTACCAAAATCTTCGTTAACAACACCAATTGGTATATTCGCGGTATTAACATAAGGGTTCCAGTTGGCTTTCAGAGTAATCCATGCATATAGAGATGGTATAAAACAAATCCCTATTATAATAATAAGAGCTGCCTTATTTTTAAATATTTTCTTTAAGTCTCTTCCTAGAAATCTAAATATCTTCATCTAACCCCTCCTATTCACCAATTCCTGATTCTTCAAACTTTTCTTCAAAACTCTTAAGTCTTGGATAAAGGATAGGTTTCAAGAAGTATCCTAGCAAGACAAAAACTATTCCAAATGTTATTAATGCTATACTTTCTATAACAACATGCTCTAATATCGGACCTGCTATAGCTTCTCTAAAAAGATTAACCGCATAACTAAATGGCATTATCGGCTCAACTATTCTAAAGAATAAAGGAAGAACTTGAACTGGATAAGTTCCACCTGTTCCAGCAATTTGAATAACCATTAAAACAATAGCTGCTGCTTTACCAAAGTTCCCTAAAAGACCAACTAAGGTGAAAATTATAATACAGAAAACTACTGATGTTAAAATGGATGCAAATATAAATAGTGGTAAATTAGCCGTCTGGACACCTAATAAATATTTATCCCCTAGTGCAACAATTATCGCTTGTATAATACAAATACTAATAAAAGTAAACATCTTACCAAAATGTCTTTGTCTCACGCTAATTTCTTCTATTCCCTCAAATTCAGGAGGATTAGTTTTTAATAATGATGTAAGAAGCAATGCTCCAACCCATAATGCTAAAACTGTATAAATAGGTGCCATCCCTGACCCATAGTTATCTATCTTAAATACAGTCTGTTGTTGTACATTAAATGGTGTTGAAATAAAGTTACCCATAATAGCTGGATTTCCTTGTAACACTGAAATTATTTGACTTAAATCATTATTATTTATTTTAGATAAATTATTTGCAAGCTCTGAAATAACTCCACTAAACTGTTTCAATGTAGCTTGTAAATCTTCTGCTGTGCTAGAAGCAAGAGTAGTACTATTACTAGCAGAATTAACAACACCTTGTATCTTTCCAACTAGCCCATTAGCTTCATTAATTAAATTAGCCGCGGTCTTAGTTGTCTGTGATAAATTATTTCCTATAGTTGTTAAATTAGGTTTTGTTGTTGAATTATATTGATCAATAGCTCCTGAAACAGCAGATGACAATGAATTTATTCCTTTATTCAAAGTATCTATTGTAGCCTGTTTAACAACTCCAGCTTGATTAATATTATCAGTTGCAAGCCCTAAAGTTTGAAGTTGATTATTAACTATGCCTGAAATATTATTTATATTAGAAATCAAATTAGAAACCGCGTCAGTTTTAACAACGCTATTAACTTTTTCTAAGAACGTAGTTACGTTACCTAACACACTATTAATTCCCTTTAAGCCAGTACTGATTTTAGAAATAATGGCTTTTGCCTGTTCACCTTGAACAGAGGTTCCATTAAGCTCCTGTATTTGTGTTTTAATATTATTAATATTTGCATTTACAGTCTCTAAATTTAATTCAACATTATTAAAAGCTGTATTTAATGTACTATTAGTATTATCAACTAATTGTCCTGTATTGACAGTTGCTGTTTCAACATTATTAAGACTTGTCGTAATACCTGGAAGTGCTCCTTTTATAGTACTTATATATCCACCTAAATTTTTAGCTCCAGAATCTACATTTGCCAAAACATTATCTATCAAATCCATATTATTATTTATATTAATAATTGAACTTTTAAGATTAAGAATTGCATCTTTATTTTGATTAAGTTTATCTCCAAGTGGATTTAACTTACTAAAAACTTCTTCATTAACAGCATTAACAAAACTTGTTTTTATCTGATCCACTAGCGTTGACTCTGCAACTTCTGTAATTTTATTCGCAACAGGATTTTCCTTTGTATTTACTTTATATATAATATCTGCCTTTGTCGGATTATCTGTTGTGATACTTGCTAAATCTTGTGAAAAGTCTTTTGGAATTTCTATCATTGCATAGTATTTTCCATCTACAAGCCCCATATTTGCTTCTTGTAAATTTACAAATTTCCATCCAATCTTATCATTAGAATGTAATTCCTGTATGACTCCATCTCCTATATTAATATTTTTCCCAGCAATAGTTGCCCCTTGATCTTCGTTAACAACTGCTACAGGTAATGTTCCTGTATTCGAATAAGGGTCCCAAGCTGCTTTGATATTAATCCAAGCATACAATGAAGGAATAATACACAGTCCTCCAATTATAAGAATAGCGATAGGATTCGTGAATATACTTTTTATATCTCTTGAAAATACTCTAAATATCTTTTTCATCTTATCCTCCTCTTTTGTTTAATATTACAAGTAATACTTCAAATTTTACTTTATAAATTAAAAAATTGAAACATCTACTTATATTTTATCTTTTACCAAAATTACTTAAATAATTTATGTACTCATAAACAATATATCAAACATTAGTTTACAAGTAAACTAATGTAAACAAGCAAAAAACGCCCTTGCATTTAATCAAAGACGTTTTATAAAAACTAGTACACTTTTTCTTGTGTTACATGCTCATACTTATCAACTAGACTGTTTCTACCTTTATCCAAATCATTATTTTCACTTTTGAAAACTAATTTTAATAAAACAGGTGTAACAATAGTAGTTACAACTACAACTATTACAATGGGTGCTAAAAATCTAGCATTCATAAGACCTATTGCAATCCCCTTACTTGCTACTATAAGTGCAACTTCCCCTCTTGAAACCATTCCAACTCCTATCTGTAACGATTCCTTGCTACTATATCTAGATACTCTTGCTCCAAAGAAACATCCTATGATCTTAGTTAAGATTGCTACAGCTAATAATAAAACTGTAAAGAATATTATCTCTGAACTCATCCCTGTAAGTTCTACCTTAATACCAATACTAGCAAAAAAGATAGGAGATAAAAGCATATATGACATAGTTTCAAATCTAGCGTTTATATAATGAGTTTTAGCTGTATTTGAAATAATAAGCCCTGCTATAAACGCTCCTGTTATATCTGCAACTCCAAAAAATTCTTCAGCTACAAATGAAAGTAATAAACATAGTGCAAAAGCTACAATAACAAATCTTCGTAAATCTCTTTTATATCCACCTACCCACTTCATAAAGATATAATGGAAAATTACCCCCATAATTCCAGCAAAAATAAAAAATAAAAGTATCTTTAAAAGAACTACTCCTATATTTACAGAAGAATCGGCCATACTTGTTATAAGTGTAAGACCAATAACTCCTAAGATATCATCTATCAAAGCTGCTCCTAGAATTGTATTTCCAGCTCTCGTATTAAGTTTCCCCATCTCCTTAAGAGTCTCTACTGTAATACTAACCGAGGTTGCAGTCAAAATAATCCCTATAAAGATATTTTCCAGTATTGCTTTAGAACCTACATTATCATTAAAGAAATATGAAACAGCAACACCTCCTATAAGCGGAAGAAAAACTCCAAGTATAGCAACCAAAAATGATACTTTACCTGTTTTCTTAAGTTCATTAATATCAGTCTCAAGTCCTGCTGTAAACATAAGAATAATAACTCCTAGTGATGCAATTTGTTGAATAAAATCTGTTTCATGTAAAAGATCCAAGGCTGCTGGCCCCAGAACAAGCCCTGCTATTAGCGCTCCAACAACTTGTGGCATATGCAATTTTTTTGTAATCAAGCCGAGTAATTTTGTGCTCAACAAAATAATTGCAATGTCGAATAAAAATTTGTGTGACATCACAATTTTCCCCCTTAAATTAAAGTATAATAAAGATTATATTCCTAAAATTATCCAAATTCAACACTATGTTTCTTAACTTTTTAAATTTTTTATACTTATAAAATCTACTTATTACCTTTACATTTCTGCTATTCTCTTTAAATCTCTATTTAACTCCAAATTTTACCTTTTTAAATTTCAACAAAACTTAATAATATCTTAAAAAAAATTTATAATACTATAAACATAAAGACTTTATCTATAATTCAATTTTAATTTTCGTCTTAAGTAGCTAGAATAAATAATCTTACTAACGATTTACAGAAAATCTAAAAAGATTTTAAAAATATGTTAGAATTATATATAAAGAAGTACATAAACCCTATCTACAAATATTAAATAAAAGAGGTAATAAAAGCTATGATAGTAAGAGATACTTTTACTTGTCCATTAGAACTTTCTTTGGATTTAATAAAAGGGAAATGGAAACCTATAATCATTTGGATATTAAGACATGGTCCAGCTCAATTATCCTATCTAGAAAAAACTATAGAAGGTATAAACCAAAAAATGCTTATTCAACATCTTAAAGAATTAGTTGAATATAAAATAGTTGATAAAAAAGTGTATGATGGCTATCCTCTAAAAGTTGAATACTTTTTAACAGACTGGGGAGAAAGATATTTAGATGGACTTATAATATTTCAACAAATAGGAAAAGAGTTCTTAGAGCAACAATAATTGCTTTAAGAACTCTTTCTTTTAATAAAATAAATTTTATTCGTGTCTATATAATCCTGTAAGCTTAGCCTCTTCTAATACGTGACCTCTCATAGCACTATATAAGTCATTTACAAAGAAGTTTTTCTCTAAATCTAATTCACAATCTAAAGCATAAACTCTTAACTCATATGTGTGTGTACAGTTTGGAGGTGCCATTCCACCATATGCTGATGCATCTTCTCTTGAAAGAGCATTTTCACCCATTATAGCTGCTCCCCAGCTGTTAATTCCTTGTATAAAATCTGTAGCTGTTAAACTTTCATTTTCTTCTACTTTAGTTTTCTTAAGATTAGCTCCTGCCCAGTGTACCCATGTAAATCCACAAACTGGCATAGCATCATGATCATCTAATATAAATGCAAAAGTTTTTGTACCTTCTGGTGCATCTAAAATTTCAAAATCTATTGATCTTGAAGGCATACCTTTTGCAAACTCTTCACCATGTTTTCCAAATCTGTCTTCAAAATGTCCTTCTTCATTAATTGATTTACTTATTACTTTCATCATAAAAATTCCTCCTATGTTCTAATACCTTTTTAATTTTAATTTCTAATTTCTAATTTCTAAATTACTGCCTATCTACAATATTTATTATACAAGAAGTAAATTTAAAGTGAAGTACCGACTTTTTTGTGTGTGCTATCATATATTTATTCAACTCTTTCACTTGCTATATCTACATAGTCCTCCATGAGTTTATTATCTTTTGATAAGACATCCTTCTTATTATTATTCTTAAATACTATTTTTAAAATAATAGGAGCTAAAATGGTTGTTGTTATTACCATAATAACAACAGGAACTAAAAACTCTTCTGCCATAAGTCCTACAGCTATACCTTTACTAGCAACTATTAAGGCAACCTCGCCTCTTGAAACCATACCTGCTCCAACTTGTATAGCCTCTCTATTTGAGTAAGAAAATATTTTCACTCCAGCTCCACCACCTATTATTTTAGATATTACAGCTATAAAAATAAGTATTATTGTAAAAATAATTGTATATAAATCTAAAGATTTAACCTCTAACTTTATACCTATACTAGCAAAAAATATTGGAGACAATAATAAATAAGATAATGTTTCAAACTTTTTATTTATAAAATTAGTTCTTTCTGTATTTGAAATAATCATCCCGCCAATAAATGCTCCTGTTATATCTGTTACACCAAAAATGTCTTCTGCTAAATATGCTAGTCCTAAACAAAGGACAAATGACATAATAACAAATCTTCTCATATCCTTTCCATGCTTTGTTGTCCAAATAAGAAATACTTTTCTTACCACTATTCCAATTATTGCTGCAATAATAAAAAATAACAATATCTTCACAAGTACTATCCCTAAACTTACTGTAGAATCTGCCATTCCTATTACTATTGTCAGCCCAATAATTCCTAATATATCATCAATCAAAGCTGCCCCTAATATTGTATTACCTGCTCTAGTACTTAGCTTCCCTAGTTCTTTTAGAGTTTCAACTGTTATGCTAACAGATGTTGCTGTTAGTATAATCCCAACAAATATATCCTTAAGAATAACATTTGAACCTGTGCCTTCGTGAAATAACATAGCAATTAAAGTCCCTCCAATCAGAGGAATTATAACTCCTAAAATAGCAGCTGCTAAAGATGCTTTTCCTGTTTTCTTTAATTCAGATAAATCAGTTTCAAGCCCTGCTGTGAACATAAGAACAATTACTCCAAGTGAAGATAATTGATTTATAAAATCAGTCTCTTTTAGTAGCCCTAATACTGTAGGACCTAAAATGACACCAGCTATTAAAGCTCCAACAACTTGTGGCAACTTAAGCTTACTAGTAAGAATACTAAATATTTTTGTACTAAGAAGTATTAGTGCCAAATCCAGCAAAAACTTATGTGACAAATTAAACGCTCCTTTCTATTCACTTAAAATAAGCAAGGACTATCAATTGACTTGTGCGTTAAGTTATAGCAAATTAAATCACTCTACACTAATAAAATTCCCATATTGCTTAAAAAATATTAAAAAAGAAGCCTATTTTCAAGATTAAAATTTCTCATCTGAAAATAGACTCCTTAAACTATAAAGTAAAACTATAACTAATTTTATATTCATTTAATAAAATAAAACTCTATTCAAACAGAGTTTTCACACTCTCTAAATGTTAATACTAAATTATTTAGAGATGTATATTTTCATCTCTTACACTTACAGAAGAATTATCACTAAAAGCATTAGCTATCAGCTAAAAAGCTTTTGTAACATATACATAAGTCCTAAGGCTGTCATCCCATACAAAACACCATAAAAAATCTTTTCAAATAAACTAAACCTCGCCCTATTAAATAATTTAACTCCTCTACTATTTAAATAATCTACAAACTCATCCATTTCATTAATTTTAGAATTACTATAAATAACTAACACAAAGTAAGAGTGCTTTCCTCTGATACAGTATTCTATCCCATCTGTTTCAAACTCATCTCTAATTCTTCCCGCAGATTTAATATCTTTAAGCTTTTCTCTTCCTTTTGAAACAAGTTTATAATCTATATCAAATCCATACCATATAAACTCATCATCTGTGATAAATGCATAATTAAATATAGCTGACCGTCCCCAATAAAATATAGATGGAAGCTCATATTCTATACTTTTCAAAATATTATCATTTTTAAGCTCCTCATTTATTCTACTTTCAATAAACAATCTCATCATTTTAGAATTTTTAACACCATAAATTGCTTTTGTTAATTCTTCTTCATCGCCATTCATACACTCTAAGGCATTTTCATCTTCTATATTTATATTAAAATCAATATTTCTTTCTTTAAGCTTTTTCAAAACTCTAAAAACATCCTTTTTAATAAATTCTTTTTCTTCTCTATCAAGTTCAACCTTTGGTAATTCACTTTCATCAATTTCTTCTATTATATTCAAATAATCTTTATCTTTCATACTATTATTTTTCCTCCTTTATCATATTTTTTATAAGTTTCTTCCCTCGTAAAACTCTAAGATAAATAGCATTCTCTGACATATTCAAATCCTTAGCTATATCTGCTGTTTTATCATCATGGTAAAACTTTCGAATAAAAATTATTCTGTCTAATTCATCAAGTTTATTAATTGCATCCTGCAAAACTAAACGTGACTCTACATCTATTTCATCAGCCTTAATATCCTTCAAAAATTCCTCACCATATAAATTTTTTTCATGTCTTTTTTCTTTTCTTAACCGATCTATAGCAGTATATTTTGCAATTGTACAAATCCAATTTCTAAAATTCTTTTCATCACTAACAAACTTATCAATATTCATCCATACTTTTAAAAAAGTTTCATTTGCACATTCTTTACTACACTCTCTATCATTCAAAACACTATAAGCAACTCTAAAAACTAAGTTAGCATATTTACTTATAACTTCATCTAAAGCCTTTATATCTCTAGCTTTTAATGCTTTTATATAATTTTTATTCTCCAAAAAACTGTCCCCCTTATACTCAATTACTTCTTTAGTTCATTTAACTATATAGTCGAATTCCTTATACAAAATCTTTCAGTAAATTCCATTTATTAATTAAAAAATAATAAATTTCGCTAAACTCTAAATTATTTTCAAATGTATTAAATAAATAAACATATCAAAATAAAATTCGTATCTATTTCTAAATTTAGATGGTACTTTAATTGTGTTATACTAATAAAACCCTGATAATAGTAATACACGTACTTTGAAATGCTTTTCACAAAAAGTTAAAATTATACTCGTGTCAATTGATCGAATAAAAAAATTAACTTTTAAGCTGAAAGTTAATAATTTAAATAGAAAGAACAGGTATTATAAATATGGAAAACAGTAAAAAATTCACACCTTTTCAAATAGGTTTTATAGTATTCTTCTGTGTCCTTAGTGTAATCGTCTTCCTAATTCCAGGATGGACAGGTTCAACAACTTGGGCTGAAGTATTCGGATTAGTTTCAATCATAAGTCTTATTTCTGCTGTAACAGGAGTATTTAACTCAATCTTTATTGCTAGAGCTGATGTATGGTGCTACTTCTTCTGGATTATCAACACATTAACTTACGCTTTTGTAGCATACGAAAACAACTTATATGGACAAGTTATACAAAACATTATCTTTATCTTCCCACTAGAAGTAATCGGTGTTATTTCTTGGATTAGAGCTTTAAAGAAAAAGAAAGCTGAAAATCCTGAAGATTCAGAAATAGATGTTAAAAAATTTGGTTCAAAAGAATGGATATTAACAGTAATCGGATTAGCTATATTCTGGTTCGCTTATGGAGTATTAATACACTTCATACCAGATATCATGATGGGATTATTCGGAATCAAAGTTGCTCCTGATACAACAATAATAACTGACTCATTAACAGCTGTATTAACAATTTATGCTGTTTGGTTAACAGGTGCTAGATTCTTCGAACAATGGACTTTCTGGCTACTTTCAAACGGAATTGGAGTTATCTTATTCCTTCAAATCCTAGTTCCTCAACTTATGCATGGACAATTTAATGTGTCAACAATGTCAGGTGGACTTGGATGGATTCAATATCTAACAAGTGCTATCTACGGATTTATTTGTTGGAGAAATCTTTATAATAAAAAACATAAAAAAGGAAAATATGCTGTTACTGCTTAGTAACAAAAATATTTAAATAAAAAAGCTGTGGATAACTTTTTTAAAAAATTATCCACAGCTTTTACACTTTCTTATTCATAAACATTTTAACTATTTATTATTTCTAAGATTTTTATAAGTTCTTCTAAATTTTCTTCACCACATTTTTTAACTATTATATTGTTCCAATCATTTAGAATTTCTTTTATTAAAGGCATAAAAGCCTTACCTTCTTCCGTAAGAAAAATATTAAAATTTCTTTTATCGGTTTCATTTTTAACTCTCTTTATAAAATTTTTTTTCTCAAGAGTTTGTGCAATTCTACTTGCAGCAGCTTTATCTATTGCTAGATTTTTAATAATTTTATCTTGTAAAAGTCCATCTCCAACTATTAATTCTTTCATATAGTTAAATTCTGATACTGTTAAATCTGTATTTTTAAATCGTTCATTAAGATAAAGATGATAACTTTTTCTAAAAATAGATAAGTTTTTACTTAGCTTAAGATTTTCATTAGTAGTCAAAATTATACACCTCCCATAAACTTTAAATTACATAGCTTTCTTATAAGTTACATTTGCATATATAGACATAATTACAGCAAGTAATGAAATTATTGAAGCAGCATAAAAACTACCCATAGTAGGATTTAAATGCAATACGCTTGAAATAAATTGAAGTATTATAGGTGAAATAAATTCTCCTAAATATACACTTACTGTTACTATTATAATAGCAAAAGATATATGTGTTTTATGTACTACTTTTGAAGCAAATGAAACACCATATGGAATTATACCACCAAATCCAAATCCAGTAAATAAAGTCCCTAAGACAGTTACATATATATTTGCACTAAATCCAAGCAATGCAAAACCTATCACTAAACAAATAAACAATAAAATAGAATAGTGTTTGTCTAATAGCTTCATTATTTTAGCAAAAAATATTGAAGAAACTAAAGATGCAACTGTTGCAACTGATACTAAATTAGCTGCCAATTTATCCCCACCAAAATTTTTAGCTTTAACTAAAAATGCCATATTAGTTGGTAATGCATAAAAAGCTACTAAGCCTAATGCTACTATCGCTGCATATTTAAATACTGCCTTATTTAATTTCACTTCTGTTTTAATATGTTTCATTACCTCTAATTCTGAATTTTCAATTTCTTGATGATTATCTTTTGGTAAGAAAAATATCACTATAACTAAAACGATTATTACAAAAATATAAATTAAGAAAGAAAGTCTCCAATCAATAACTGAAAGAGTCCCAACTAAAAGAGTAGCTATTATTGATCCTATATTACTAAGAGCAGTTGAATACCCCATAAACTTATCTCTTTCACTACCTTCAAAAAAATCACCTATTAAGACCAAAGACATAGGTGCTGTAATACCAAGCCCAAATCCTAAAATAAGTCTAGTAAAAAGTAATAAATAAATATTGTTTGTTAAAGGTGATGTTAAACCACCTATAGCAAATAAAATTAAACCTATGATAATTAAACTTTTTTTTGATATTATTTTTATAAATTTATTATTTAAAAGGCTTATAGGAATACAAACAAGTGCTGGCAATGTTATTATTAATTTTATTAAAAGTGGTGTTGCACTACTAAAATACATTTGTATAGATGTTAAAGAAGGTGCCATTGCAGCTGTAGCTGTTAATGTTATGAATCCCAAAGCTAATATAGCAATCTTTGCAGAATTTTTCATCTTAAAATACCTCCACATAAAATTAGTTGACTTATCAACAAAATTTATTATATTCCAAATTAGTTGATACGTCAACTAATTTGGAATATAATTTTAATAAAGCTATGTGAAGATATTAAAAAAAAAATATCTAGACACCTCAGCATCTAGATATTTTATATTTTTCTTATAGATCGTCTACTAATGCACCAGCTTTAGCATAAGCTGTTGATTTAGCTTCAAAGAAATCTGTTTTAACCATATTAGGATCTGAATATTGTTCTACCCATTTAGCAGGGTTTTCTAAATGATCTGGATATAAGATTTCAAAGTTTAAATCTTTAAGTCTTAAATTTCCTATATATTTAATATAGTTTTCTATAAGATTTTCATTGATACCTTCTATTCTATTTCCTATTACATATTTACCCCATGAAATTTCATTTTCAACACCAGTTCTAACCATATCTCTTAGCTCTTCAACAAATTCAGCTGTAAAGACTTCTGGCATCTCTCTTGTAAGTTCTCTTATTATATTTCTAAATAACCAAAGGTGTGTATTTTCATCTCTATTTATATATCTTATTTCTTGTGAA
This sequence comes from Sarcina sp., assembly GCA_051656585.1. Lineage (GTDB taxonomy): Bacteria > Bacillota > Clostridia > Clostridiales > Clostridiaceae > Sarcina. The sequence continues at coordinate 168,569 of JBOGCE010000027.1, forward strand.
GAACCTGGCATTTTACCTATTCTAGCTAAGTTATAGAAGAACATAAATCCTGAATAGAAATATACTCCCTCTAGTATATAGTTTGCCATTAATGATTTAACAAAGTTATTCATTGTTGGATTTTCTATAAAGTTATTATATAAATCACCTATGAATTTATTTCTAGATAAAAGTATTTCATCATCTTTCCATTGGTATAGAATTTCATTTCTCTCCTCTGGTGAACAAATACTATCAAGCATGTAACTATAACTTTGTGAGTGAACAGCTTCTTGGAATGCTTGTATTGTTAAACAAAGATTAACTTCTGATGCTGTAACATAGTTATTTATATTTCCAAGGTTAGCTGTTTGTATTGAATCAAGGAATATTAAGAATGATAATATCTTGTCATAAGCTTTTTTCTCATCAGTTGTAAGCTTTTTATAATCCTTTAAATCCTGTGAAAGGTTTATTTCTTCTGGTATCCAGAAGTTATTCATAGCCTGTCTGTACCATTCTGAAACCCATGAATATTTCATATTATTAAAATCATTAAGATTTGTAGTATTACCATTTACCATTCTTTTTTTTGAGACTTCAACATCCCCAAATTCATTAAATAAGGTTTTTTTATTTATTTCCATTTTTATGACACTCCTTTAATCACTTTTTACAATAATTTAAATTGAACACTATAAACTATATTTAACATAGTACTCAGTCCTTCTTTAGATGTAATTATTATCTTAAATATAGTTTAGATCGAGTAAGGGAGTCATCTCCCTTATTCTAGAAATCTAAAACTCTTATTTTTCAAACATAGATTTTCAATTTACAAAATCTGATTTTATGCTGAACACATCGCACACTCTTCAACTTCAAGTGACTTACTTCTCACATAGTAAATACTCTTAACACCTTGATTACATGCTTGAATATATAAATCTGCAATCTGTCTCATTGTTAAGTCAGTTGTAATATATAAATTAAATGATTGTGATTGGTCTATATGTCTTTGTCTTATTGCTGCTGCTTCTACTGACCATTCTTGATCAACATCATATGCTGACATATAATAGAAACCATTATCTTCTGTTAAGCCAGGAGCTGTTTTAGGTGTTATGCTTCCCTTCTTCTCTTCTAGCCAGAATTTTTCCATAACAGGGTCTATTCCCTCAGTTGTTCCTGCTATTGTTGCAGTTGAACCATTTGGAGCTACTGCAAATAGGTAACCATTTCTCATACCATATTGTGAAATTTCTTCTCTTAAATTATTCCATCTCTCTGAGTTATAACCTCTTAATTTGAAATAATCTCCATTATCCCAGTCTGAACCATCAAATAAGCTATATCTTCCTTTTTCTTTAGCTATTTTCGCACTTGCTTTAACTGCATAATAGTTAATATCTTCATAGACCTTATCTACAAACTCAAAGTGTTTTTTTGTATCCCATATAACTTTATTATTAGTTAACATATGATGATAACCTGATGTACCAAGTCCTATAGCTCTATATTTTTTATTAGTTACTTCTGCGTAAGGAACTGAATAATAATTAAGATCTATAACATTATCCATAGCTCTTATTTGTGTTTCAACTATTTCTTCTAACTCTTCTTGTGAATTAACATCAACATTTCCTAAAACTATTGATGATAAATTACAAACAACAAAATCTCCAGCTTTAGTTCTTTCAACTATTATTTTGTCCCCATTCTCATCAATTATTTCAGTTTTTAATATTTCTGCCGCACTCATATTTTGCATAATTTCTGTGCATAAGTTTGATGAATAAATCATTCCCTTATGCTTATTTGGATTCATTTTATTTACTGTATCTCTATAAAAAGCAAAAGGTGTTCCTGTTTCTGCTGCACTCTTAATTATAAGCCTAACAACATCTCTTACTTCCATTTCTCTCTTATCTATAGCTTCATTCGCTACACATTCATAGTATCTTTTTTCCCACTCTTCCCCATAAAAATCTTCAAGTGAATAACCCATAACTTCTTTAATTTGGTGTGGACACATCATATACCATACTGAAGACATATCCTTTTCTGCAAGTTTCCAGAATAAATCTGGGTAACATATTCCAGGGAATACATCATGTGCTTTCTTTCTATCATCCCCATTGTTAGTTCTGATTTGTAAGAACTCTGGCATATCTTTATGCCAAGCATCTAACCAAACAGCTACTGAACCATTTCTAACTCCTAGTTGGTCAACAGCTACAGCTGTATCATTCATAAGCTTAACCCAAGGAATAATTCCACCTGATGCACCTTTAAATCCTCTTATTGATGATCCTAAAGCTCTAACCTTACCAATGTAGATTCCCATTCCACCACCAAATTTAGATACTTTAGCAAAATTATCTATAGTTTGATAAATACCATTTAAACTATCTTCAACAGTATCTATAAAACAAGAACTTAATTGATAAAATGGCTTTCTAGCATTTGACATTGTTGGTGTTGCCATTGTTGCTTTTAAAGTACTTAATGAATTATAAAATCTCTTAACCCAATAAAGTCTCTCTTCTTTCTTTTCTGGAATTGCAAGATGCATTGCTATTCCCATAAACATTTGTTGTGGAAGTTCTGTTTTAGTTCTATCAAAATTTTCTACCAAATATCTTTCAGATAAAAGTTTTATTCCACTATATGTAAAAATAAAATCTCTTTCTGGCTTGATTTCTCTTTCTAACTCAGCTATATCTTTTTCTGTATAATGTTCTAAAATATACTTTCCATATAACCCTTTTTCTGTAAGTTCTTTTATAAGATCATAAAAATTACTGTATATCTCTTCTACTTCTATGCCTCTATTTTTAGCTACATCTTCTCTTAGGTTTAGAACATATATATGCGCTGCAATGTCCTGCCAATTTGGTTCAAATTGTGTAGTCAGTTCTAGAGCCGTCTTCATAATAGAATTCTTAATTTCTCTCTCAGTCATATTTGGTGTTAATATGTTATCTAGTGCATCTTTTAATTTGTCTTCTGAATACTTCTCTGTATTCCCCTTAATATAGCCCATAGCTTGGCTACACGCCTTATTTATCATAATTCTCCAACTCCCCATATACAATATCTAGTATTTATTTTATTTCGTATCACAATATAACACTATATATAGTGTTTCGCCTTTTCTATTATAGTTATTTAAATCTTCATTGTAAACTCAACTTTGTTATGATTTTTGAATGAATTTTAACCCTAATCTATTCCTTAGTAAAAATATCTCTAAATTTAATATGCTTCCATTAATAATTATTTAGCTAAGAAACTTTTAAAAAAATGTGAATTTTAAAAGTACATTTTATGATAACTAGTGTAAAATCAACTAATTATTAGAATCTCCGATAATCTTTTTATATAAAGATTTTAACTTATGAAAGGAGAAAAATATAATGGATGTAGGAAGAATGTCTATGACTCTTAATCAAAACTCACTTAAAAGTGCAGTTTCTATTTCATTAATGAAAATGACAATGAATAATAAAGAGCAAGTCGCAAATAATATGAATCAAATGTTAGCACAAACAGCTATTGATCCAAACCTTGGAAATAAAATTGATGTAAAAGCTTAAATAAAAAACTGTGGATATTTTTTATTTTTTTTATCCACAGCATTTTTTATTTTTTATATTGAAATTGTCTAGGGTTATTATCTACAATCTCTTTTATAATTTCTTTTATCTCATTTTTAGATAACTCTAAATTTTGAATACCACCTATCTGACATTCAAAAATCCCACAAATACTATTAAAAATCATAGCATATACATATTTTTTCTTTTCAAAAATTTCATCTTCTTTAAACATAGAATCATATAAAATTTCTGCTTCTTTTTTTACATACTGAATATCTTTTAACTTATAATCATCCACTTTACACAATCTCCTATTTTGTCTGCGACTTTAATAATTTATCAAATGTTTTATCACTAACAATCTTTCTAACCTTCAAGTTTAACTTTGCATCTTTTGTTGGTCTATATCTAATCTTTGGATTTGGAGAATTAACTATTTTAACTAACTCATCAGCAACCACTTCTGAATCTGGTGCTTTAGGATTTGCATACATCTTTATAAAACTATTTTTAAAGCTATTAGATGCCTCTTGATATGCTTCATTCTCATTTTCATTAAAGTTATCTGCAACTATACTATCAAAACCTGTTCTAACAACTCCTGGCTCAACTATAACAACTTTAATCCCAAACGGCTCAAGTTCTAATCTCATTGCATCTGATAATCCTTCAACAGCATGCTTAGATGCTGAATACCATCCCATAAATGGCAGTGCTACCTTTCCAACTACTGATGAAATATTTACTATAAGCCCACTTTTCTGTCGTCTCATGTATGGAATTACTGCATTACTAACACAAGCAAGTCCAAATACATTTACATCAAATTGTCTCTTTGCTAAATCCATTGGTACTGTTTCAATTGCCCCATATGAACCATATCCTGCATTATTAATAAGAACATCTATTGTTTTATCTTTTATAATTATTTTATCTATTACATGTTCTATAGATAATTCATCTGTAACATCCATATATTCAACTCTTATACCAAGCCTCTCTAAATCTTCCATAAGACTTACTCTTCTTGCAACTGCATAAACAGTATACCCTTCATTATGCAGCTTTATCGCCGCTGCTTTTCCAAACCCTGAAGATGCTCCTGTTATTAATACAACTTTTTTCTTCATTTCAACGCCTCCTTTATATTAAACACTAGTACCCTATGCTTAGTATTATCTTAAAAAAATATGTGTATTTTATATTTCCTGTATTTATTTTTTCTAAATATCTCATTTTTAATAGTATAAATTTACTCAGACCACACTAAAAAAGGAACTGTTTTATGCAGTTCCTTCTCCGACTTCCTCTTCTGTTTTCTTTTCCTTAGAGAAAGACAATACTGTTATTGTTATTAAAATAAATATGGTACCAATCCACTGAATAGTTGTGAATACAACATTTAAAAATAATATAGAAAGTATTGCTGCTGATAAAGGTTCTATACACCCTAGAACACTAGCCTCGTATCCTGATATATATTTTAAACTCTCAAGGTAGCAATAAAATGCTATAAGAGTTCCAAATATAACAACAAAAACTATGGCTAAAATAGATTCTACAGACCAATGTCCAATACCTCTAGTTGGTGGATAAAATGACGCAAATATTCCTCCACCAATTAACATTCCCCATGCTATAACTGTTGTTGATCCATACTTTTCTAATAATTTTATTGGTTGTAATGTATACACCGCTGAGGCAAAAGCTGAACAAATCCCCCAGAACAAAGCAATTTTTGATATTGATAAAGTTCCAAAATCCCCTTTTGTAATAATCAAAATAGTTCCAAATAAGGCAAGCCCAACACATATAAGCTGTCTTACACTAGGCAATTTTCTACTTTTAAAAGCTAAATAAACAAGTATTACAATTGGTGCTAAGTATTGAAGTATAGTAGCAGTAGCCGCATTTCCATAATCTATAGCTTCAAAATATGTAATTTGTACTCCTAACATACCTACGATAGAAAAGACTACTAAAGTAACTACATCTCTTTTATCTTTCCATATCTTAAGCAAATTAGAATCTTTTTTTATAATTCCTATTATCAATAGCAAAAACCCTGTAACCAACATTCTCATATCAACTAGCCATTCTGTACTAAATCCAGCTATCTGAAATAAATACTGTGCTACAGTTCCTGACACTCCCCAAAGTAACGTCCCTAAACATACTAAAAATAATCCCCTTGATCTGAAATTATTTTGCATTTTATTCTCCTCTAAAAATCAACTCTACATTCACTATGTCTTGATTCATTGAAAATCTCTGCTCTTCTCTTTTTATTAACATAGTTAACTGCTCTCATCTTAAATCTCTCTACTTCTTTTAATGAATAAAAATTAGCTAAATCTAATCCTGCAAAAAGAGCATCCATAGCGAAATATTTTAAATCTTGAAGATTAGTTTTATTTTCTTCATCAACCTCTAAAACATCAGCCTTAATTTTAATATCCTCAAATTTAATCTCAAATGCTTTTAATCTTTCTAGGATAGTTTCATCGCTACAATCCCCTAAATCACATTTTGAAAGCTCAAATATATAGTTCATATACTCATTATTAACTTTAACATACTCGTTATATATACTAATTAAATCCAAAATTATCACTCCTCATTAAAATACTGACCCTATCTATTATATAATACTTTTACTAATTATGTACTAACAATATCAAAGAGAGTTTTTCATCTAAAAATCACAAGGATACTCCCACTTCTAGTTTTAGCTAAGTGGTAAGTAGTTGATACAATACTAAAACTTATACAAATACTCTTACTATTAACTAAAACAAAAACTCTAGATAAGCTTCTTAAAAACTTATCTAGAGTTTTCGATTTAATTTTATTTATAAAATTACATTTTCTCTTAGTTATAAAAGTATTAAACTTCTACTATTTCACATTTGCTTACATCAATGTCACCATTATATAAAAATAAATATGTACCTGCAAATAATAATGAACCTGTGCTAGGGTCATGAAATTTGCAATTTTCCCAATAATCTATAGCGTCTTGACTATACTTTTTATATTCATTAAAATTTTCAAGAACTTTGTCATCAATGGGATAAAATTCTCCTTTGTCATCCTTATCAAAAGTCAGATATAAACACATTTTACTTAAATCAAAATTTTTTAGCGGAATTTTATAAAATTGAGTTCCCTTAAAACTTATTCCTGTTCTTCTTTGATATTCTCTCCCAAGAACCCTAGGAAGTATCGCTGTTAAAAATACTACATCTCTTTTTTTACAATTAAGTATTTTTACTGCTTGATTCTCCCTATTATATTGATTCGGAAATTTACTCATATCACCTTTGTATAACTCTTCACTACTTTTATAAAGTTTAGCTAAAGCTACTACTTTTTTGTCTTTACTATCAGATCTTACAGCATGATACAAATACATTTTTTCACCTTCTTCTTTTAACAATTACATCTACTAATACAATAATTTCTAAGTATAATACTACCAATATTATTGATATAAAAAAAGTAAAACTGTGGATAAAATTAAGCTTTTATCCACAGTTTTAAGATACCTTATTTAAATAACTCTAGATATTCCACATATCCTTCATTTTCAAGTTTATCTTTTGGGATAAATTTTAAAGACGCTGAATTTATACAATATCTAAGGCCACCAAGTTCTTCTGGTCCATCACAAAATACATGTCCAAGATGACTATCACCTAGATTACTTCTCACTTCTGTCCTAATCATTCCATGAGATTTATCAACATTTTCTTTTATTAGTTTTCTATCTATAGGTTTTGAAAAAGCTGGCCATCCACACCCTGAATCAAATTTATCTGCTGACATAAACAAAGGTTCTCCTGTTGTTATATCAACATAAATTCCATCTTCAAAATTTTTATCATATTCATTGCTAAAAGGTCTTTCTGTTGCATTTTCTTGTGTTACCCTGTATTGAATATCTGTAAGCTCTTTTTTCAACTCATCTTTATTTTTTTTTGTATATTTATTATTCATAATTTTCCTCCTTTTCTCTTCAAAGTTTTCTACAATCTTGTAAGATAACATTAATACTTTATAATGAGTAAATTATGAAGTTACCATTAATATTATATCAATGAAACAAACTTATTTTAATGGTAAATCAAGGAAACAAACGAACATAATAAAAAGACGCACAATTTATTGTACGCCTTTATTAAACTAAGCTTTTACAGCTACTATAATATTTCTATTTATTGACTGATCTACTCTATGTAAGTAATTTATATATGGCTCTTCATCTAGAACTTTAAAACCTTTTTCCTCCATAAGTTTAGCAAGTTCTTCTCTTTTCATAGTGAACTCATTGAATGAAAGAACTATAGATCCTTTAGTTTTTAATGCATTATGCCATCCTACTAACGCAACTTGTAATAGCCATAATGGACTCCTATCCATGTTGCTAATTCCTTGACTTTTACTTCCATGTTGAACACCGTAAGGCAAGTCAGATACTATCATATCGCAAGATTTTTTCTTTAAAAATAAATTTATACTTCTAGTATCAGCTGAATATAATTGCATTGTCTGGAAATCACCATTTAAAAAGTCATTTTTATCTACGGCAGCAGTTAGTGTAAAGCTATCTGCCATCTTTTTCCCATTAGGTCCTGCTATTTTAGATGTCTGTATTCTATGTTTATATTTTCCTGTTTTCATGAATCTAACTATGAAAGTCTCGATTTCATTAACCCATTTAGCATCTATTTCTACACCTACAACATCAAGTCCTCTAATTAGTCCTTCATATAATGTAGTTCCTTTTCCACACATAGGATCTAAAAGTTTAGGCTGTTTTGAGCCTGTCTTACAAGCACTAATTGCAAGATTAACCATAAGTCTTGTAAATTGTTCATTTGTCTTACCATTATACTTTAAAATTTGAGTCATACTTTCTGGGAATGTTGTAAAATCTTCTACTTTTATTGGTTTTAGAAGTCCACCTTCCACTATTTCAAATAAAGCATAGTAAATAGATGATGTTCCTATTGCTTTAATAACCTCCTGTGTTAACTCATTTTCTGTTCTAAAACAGATACATGCAGGAAGCCCTATTTCACTTTCTCCGATTTCTAAAAGCTCTATATCATAAGCTCCTGTTATAGCACTTAGCTCTGAAAAAGCTATACTCATAGCAGTATCAAAATATATTCTATTATGTCCTGGATTTGCTAAAATAGCATATTGTTTCATCAATTTATTACCTCTTTCGTTTCATAATTGTATTATATAATTTTACATTACATAAACTTAAATTACTAGATTGTATATTTCATAATTTACATAATTTGATTTACATATATCTTTATATGATAATAGACTCAGACTGTACTAAAGAATACAGTCCTTTTGTTGTTATTATAACAAGCTACGTTAAAATAATAAAAATGAGGTTTAAAGAAATGGATGCTATTAAAATTTATAGCGGAATGCTAAAGAAAAATATTAATAACAAGCCTCTTAAAGCAAGAAAAATGCTAAAGTTAGGCTACAATCTCGAATATTTGAGATTAAAACTTTTAAAAGATAAAAATTTACCACCTTCTCTTAATTATTTATCAGAAGTGTGTATGAAATTCACATTAGATCCTATTAAAAATCCTAAAAGGACAGCTTTTGTAAATGTATTTACTCCAACAGAAATTTTACATGCTTTTGGAATACATCCTCAACTAATTGAAGCTTTTTCTTCATATGTAGCAGGAACACAATTTGAAGACTCACTAATAGATGCCGCTGAAAGTGAAGGTATCGCTGATAGTCTTTGTTCTTATCACAAAACTTTTATAGGTGCTGCAATTACAAAGCTTGTTGAAAAGCCTAAGTTTTCAGTAACCACTTCAACAGCTTGTGATGCTAATGTCAATACATTCAGATGTGTTTCTAGTATATATGACATTCCAAACTTCGTTATAGATGTTCCATACAACTATACAGAAGAAAGCGTGGAATATGTTGCTAACGAACTTAGAAAATTTGTCTCTTTCGTAGAAGATATTTTAGGTGAAAAATTAGATGAGGAAAAACTAAAAGAAATTATAAAAAGAGAAAATAAATCTTTAGAACTTTATAAGGAATACCTAGAACTTTTAAAAACTAAATATTTTCCAAACACACTAACATTAGAAATGTTTAAAATTTTTATAACTCACCCTGCTGCTGGTTCAGTTGAAGCTTTAAAATTTTATGAAATGCTTTTGGAAGATATTAAAGCCTATCCTGTTAAGAAACCAAAGAAAAAAATTCTTTGGGTACATCTACTTCCATTTTATAGTGATTCTATAGGAGAGTTTTTAGATAATAATGAAGATTATCAATTATTACTTTCTGATATGAATATTGACAGCTTAGTAGAACTTGATCCAGAAAAACCATATGAATCATTGGCTAAAAAGCTCATTTTAAATATGTATAATGGACCATATGAACGTCGTGGAAATAATATCTTAGAATATGCTAAGAAACTCGAAGCTGATGGTGTAGTAAACTTCTGTCATTGGGGATGCAAACAATCTAATGGTGGATCATTAATTTTAAAAAACCTTCTTGAAAAAGAAAATATTCCTCTAATAAATCTTGATGGAGATGGTATTGATAGAAGAAATAGTCAGGAAGGACAAAATAAAACTAGATTAGAAGCATTTTTTGAAATGTTGAATGCTAAAGATGGAGGAAATAAATAATGATAGCTTGTATGTGTAAATATAGTCCATTTGCTATTTTTGAAGGATTCGGACAAGAAGGAAAAATATTAAGTAGTGAGGTTGAAGGTCTAACTCATTCTGAAACTCTTCTACATCCTACTATGTGTTCATATAGCAAAGTACTTTTAGACACTTTAATCGATAAAAATATAAGTGAAATTTTACTGATAAATTGCTGTGATTCCATAAGAAGATTAAAAGATACTCTTATGACTTTACCTAATATTAAGTTTGTACACATCATGGATTTACCAAGAAAAAATAGTTGTTGTGCTAAGGATATGCTAAAACTTGAACTTGAAAAATTTATAGATGAATATGAAAAATACAAGGGAATTAAATTTGATATAGATAAATTTAATAAAGGCTTATATAAATATTTATCTCCTAAAAGAGAAAAAGAGGGAGCATATATATCATTGATTGGTGCTAAAGCTTCAAAAGATTTAATACATAAGATAGAAGATTGTCTTGATTATAAATTAGTTAATGAAACTTGTTCAAAAGAACATTATGTAACTGAAGTAAAAAACTTTTCTACTATAGATGAAATAACTACTTGGTATTCAGATCAAATTCTTACTTCTACACCATGTATGAGAATGGCTGATACAACTAATAGAAGAAGCCTTATTGAAGATCCAAATTTGAAAGGTATTATCTACCATACTGTTAAGTTTTGTGACCAATATTCATTTGAATATATGACACTTAAAAATAGTAAAATTCCTATGATTAAAATAGAATCAGATTTAACGAATCAAAGTAATGGACAAATGAAAACTCGTATAGAGGCATTTAATGAACAACTTAGTGGAGGTAGTATAAAAATGAAAGAAATTAAAAATACAGATAAAGTATATGCAATGGGAGTTGATAGTGGTTCTACTTCTACTAATATAGTAATTCTTGATAAGGATAAGAATCTATTAAGTAGTGTAATTGTACGAACTGGAGCTCGAGCAATGGATTCTGCTAACAAAGCATTTGAAATGGCACTTGAAGAGGCATCTCTTACAAAAGATGATATTACATTAATTATAGGAACTGGTTACGGAAGATATAATATTGATTATGTAGAAGAAAATGTGACTGAAATAACTTGTCATGCTAAAGGGGCACATTTCTTTAATAATGATGTAAGAACTATTATAGATATTGGTGGTCAAGATAGTAAAGCTATAAGTATTGATGAAAATGGAAATGTAAAAAGTTTTGTAATGAATGATAAGTGTGCTGCTGGTACTGGTAGATTCTTGGAAATGATAGCTAAAACTCTTGAAATTGATTTAGCACAAATGTCTACAGAAGGTCTGACTTATAATGAAGATATCACAATAACTAGTGTTTGTTCTGTTTTTGCTGAATCAGAAGTTGTATCTTTAGTTGCTGATAATAAAGAAAGAAGAGATATAATACATGGAGTTAACAAATCAATAGCAACAAAAACTGTTGGACTTGTTGATAGAGTTGGAAGAAATGAAAAGTTTATGATGACTGGTGGAGTTGCTAAAAATGCTGGTGTTGTAAGCGAAATAGAAAAAAAATTAAACAGTAAACTATTTATAGCTAATGAACCTCAAATATGTGGAGCTATTGGTGCAGCTATTATAGCTCTTGAAAAAATAGAAGAGCATTTAAAAAAATAAAAAAAAGATTTTAAAATTCAGATAAAATAGTTATGAAATTAAACTAAATATCCCCTAAGGAAAATACTAAAAAAGAACTATATCACAAATTGAAGTTAAACTTCTAAAAGTGATATAGTCTTTTATAATTTTCTTATAAATTAATATTTAAATTTATAAAGCAAATATCTTCAATCAAAATATTGCTTTTATAATCTTTTATAAACTATAATTTTTTAACGAACTCTGACTTTAAGCTCATAGCTCCAAAACCATCTATTTTACAATCTATGTTATGGTCACCTTCAACAAGTCTTATATTCTTAACTTTAGTACCTTTCTTTAGTGCTGATGTAGCCCCTTTTACTTTAAGATCTTTGATTACTGTAACTGAATCTCCATCTTGAAGTAAGTTTCCATTTGAATCTTTAACTACTAAAGCAAACTCATCAACAACAGTTTCACCTTTTCCCCATTCATGTGCACATTCTGGGCATATATATAAAGCTCCGTCCTCATAAACATATTCTGAACTACACTTTGGACACTTTGGTATACTCATTCTTAAAACTCCTTTTTTTACATATAGGTATTCGATTATCGGATTATATAATATCATAGTCTTTTAGTATTTACAATTCACTTAACATTCCCTCATATAAATATGATTCTATAATGGAGTTCCTATCTAATAAATTTACGGAAGTTCTTTTAGCTAAGCACTTTAGTCCTCTGTGGTCATAGAAACCAAAATTACAACAACTATCAGTATATAAATAGAAATTTTTCATATTATTTTGCTTAAAATACTCTATACCAGCATCAAAAAGAAGTTTACCTATGCCCTTCCCTCTATATTCCTCATCAACAACAAAAAAACTAACTTCTCCATCAAAACTTTTATTTGCCTTTTTAAAAAGCGTTTTATCAATCTCTCCCATTTTTGAAAAAGCTTTTAAAATTCTTCTACCTTCTTTATTTATGTAAATTTTAATTCCCCCTAAAAACATATTTTTTGAAAGTTGAAAATTAATTTTAATATCCTTTTTACTATCTTTTAACATTATTATTCCTACAATTTTATCTCCAACTTTAGCAACACGTGTAAAAGTTTCTTCTAATAAAATTGATGTTAAATAAACTTTAGCAATCTCATTTGCAATTTTTTGATCTGACATTTTTTCATAAAACCAAGTTTTTTTAACAATTTCTATTACTTGTTTTTCATCACTAGCTTTATATTTTTGAATTTCAAATTTACTTTTCATCAAAAAAACACCATCCTTAATTATAATTTTACCCTTTAAGAGTGACTAAAGTACAAATAACATAAAACTTTTCCAAATTTATCATATCTTCTTAAAATCTTCATAATGTTATCGTTTACTTATATTAAACACAAAACCTTTTAAAAACTTTCTAAGTTCAAAATACCCCTTTTTTAACTTAGATGCTTTTTACTCAAACTTTAAAATTAAACGCTTAAAAGACTAAATCTAAAACTCTAGATTTAGCCTTTTTATTTGTAATGTTTTTCAATATTTAAGCATTACTAATTCCGGTTGTATAGCCTGAATAACACCAACCAACTTGTCCATTATATATAACCTTGTACCATCCCCCTAATTTTGAAAGTACATTAACACTTGAACCTGTTGGAATCTTTCCTATTTCTCTAAAACCAGTTCCATTCCCTAGTCTTAATCTTAACCATCCAAGAGAACTATCAATTGTTGTTTTTCCAATAGTATCTTGTCTGCTATCAGATACTTTTTGCTTTCCTGTTGTATAATTTCCTGATATCCATCCTATCTCTGCATCATAACTCACTTTATACCAACCATCTTTTTCACCTAAAACTGAAACTGTTGTACCTGTTGGAATTTTAGCTATAATGTTATAGCTTGTACTATTTCCAGTTCTAAAGTTTAACCAACCAATTGAACTATTTATAGTTGTTTCATATTTATCATTAGTTGAAACAGACTGTGAGTTATCCTCAGTATTTTCACCATTCTTTATTCCAGTTGTGTAGCTACTATATATCCACCCAAATTCCCCTTTATACTTAACCTTATACCAATCTCCTTTTTGACCTAAAACCTCAACCTCTGTACCAGTTGGAATTTTTGAAATGATACTATATCCTAAACCATTTCCCCTTCTAAAATTAAGATATCCTACAGAACTATTAATAGTTGTTTTTCCTATTAAACTATCACTTGAATCATCATCATTTCTAGTCATATAATATGTAGTTCTCATATAAGAAGAATCATTTCCTTCTCCTGGTATATATCCATTATTTTCAGCTCCGTGTACTATATTTCTTTCATAAGATAATCCACTATTATATGCTACTACTTGCTCATCATTAACATTAGCAATCCCCTTAGCTTTATTAGCCCATGAAAGGAACATTACAACATGAGTTTCACCAGAAAAAGCTATATCTCCTGGTTTAATATTGTTTAGATTATATTCCTTATGCCATCCATTTTGTTCTAACCAATCTGATAAATAAGTTGTATATCCGATATAATCTGGCACATCATATCCAAGCCCTCTTAAAACACTACTCATATAGAACACACAATTATTAGTTCTAATACCATTATGTAAATTTAGAGCTTCATCCCAAGCCTTATCTCTATTTCCCCTTTTAGAAACATAGTCCACAAACTGCGATTGTAGTTCTTTATGTTGTGATGCATTAACTAAAAGCACATTATTTTTCACACCTAAATCTTTGTTTTTAGCTATATGTCCCCTAGTATATTGATGGTGTGCTGAACCAACACCTATAACACCAACAGCTACTCCTGATACTATAACTGCTAAATCTTTTTTCCTCATAATTTACTCCTTAATCTTTAGTTTAAAAATATAATTGGCAAATAACCAAATTAATATATTTTAAATACTATTTTACCATTAAACTTAAATTCTTCACCTAATTTAAAAATAACATTTAATAAACTTTCAAGACTTTTTTTATTAAAATTAGTTACAAAATTTATATTTAAATAAAAAAAAAGAAATATATAATTTTAAAAATTATATATCTCTTTTTTATTATGAATTAATAATATCCATTTTCACAAAGAAGATTGTAGCAATCATTCATTTCTTCATCTGTAAATAATTCTGCATATTTTTCCTTAACTATAACAGCTTCCATAGTTAAATCCAAACGACCAGCTTCTGCAAGTTTATCAAAACAATCTGAAGTTCTTCTTTTTCTTATAATCTCTTGTGCTGTTCTTACTATTCCAAATCTTTCTATAGTTTGAACAAGTCGTATCATCCTACATCCACATTCTTTTTCTGCAATTTCACAATTTTTAAGAACTTCTGATTGCAATTTTTTCTCTAAATTTCCCATGTAATCACTCCAATATCAAATTAGTCTTACCTGTATTTTATACCATTTCTCAAATTAACATCAAAAAAATTTTATTTCTTTGAAACAAAACATCAAAAATTTGTATCATTATAGGTGAATGCATTTGCTAGTTAATATAAAAGCTAGCTCAATACCTTAAGGGATGTGACTTAATTTTGAATCAAACAAGAGATGAAATTTTACATCAAGTTTATAATGATACCTACGATGAAATTCTAAAGTACATTATTTCTAAATGTAACAATATAGAGGATGCAAAAGATATATTACAAAATGTTTATTTTAACTTTTATAAAGCATTAGAAAAAAAGAAAATTGAAAATTACAACAAATATATATTTAAGATTGCTAAAAATGAAATATATAAAACTTATGGAATTCTTGGAATAGTAAAAAATAATATTCCTATTTTTTCACTCGGAGCTACTGAATTAGAATTTAACAAAGATGATGCTCTTAGAATCACTGATGATTTTGATGCAAACTTAATTTGCAATGAAATATATAGCTACCTAAAACAAAGTAACACCTTGACTTTTAAAATTTTTATTCTTCATTTTAAATGTGACATGAAAATTAAAGATATTAGTAAAACATTAAATATAAGTGAGTCCACAGTGAAAAATAAACTGTACAGGACAATAAAAGAACTAAAAAAGACTTTTAATATTTAGAGGTGATAAGTTTGAAATATGATGAATTGTTTAAAAAATCCTTAAATGAAGATATCTTTGATAAAGATAAAATGTTTGATAATATTTTAAAAAAAATAGAAGAAGACAAACTCAAGGAAAAGCTTAGTATCCTTTTACTTTTATTAGTATGCAAAAAAGATAGCTATGGCTTTGAACTAATTAATAATCTAGATGCTTTACTAAAACAAAAGTTAAAAAATAAAGAAGGACTTATATATCCAATTCTCCATTCTCTTGAAAATAAAGATTATATAAAATCTTATTGGAAAAATGACACCACTACAACTTCAAAAAAATTCTATACAATTACAAAACTCGGTAAAGATTTTATAAAAGAAAAAGACGAAGTTGTTGACTACCTTAAACACCCAAACGAATTTATATATAAGGAGAATTTTTTATGGAATTAAATAATATAAAAATAAGTACTTACCTTAATGAAATCTGTTCACTTATAAAAAATAAAAAAGTTCATTCTGAAATAAAGTCTGAACTTTTAACACATATAAATAATCTAATTGAATATTACACAAAGCTTGGATATTCCACAGAAGACTCTGTTGATTTAGCTTTAGAAGAAATGGGAAATAGTACAAAACTAGGAAGAGAATTAAATGCTGAACATAAATCTGCGTTTGACTTCAAACTACTTGGTACAACAGCATTTCTAGTTTTTTTAGGATTCATAGGAGTACTCACATTTGCTAATCCCTCAATTAAAATTTTTGGATCACCTATGTATCTCGTTGAAGCTAAAAATGCTATATACATTCCTATTATTATAATATTTTTCTTTATAGGAACCTTTATAAAATTTAAATGGCTAAAAAAACTTTCACTCCCATTTTATATTATTGCACTGCTACTTTGTATTCCACAGTTTTATAATTATTCAAACTTGTTTGCAGTAATACTATTAAATAAACAAATAATGATTCCTGCACTAGCACTCTTTGGTCTTTCTGGCATATATGAAAAACTCAAATTTAATAGTTATAAAAGCTATATATTAGCAGTACTTTTTGGAATTATTCCTTTGCTATTAATGACTTTTATACCTTTAGAATATCAAAAGCATATGAACTCTTCACTTATTAGTATGACACCACTTATTTTTCTTATATCATACTTCATAGGATCACTTATTCTAATATATATGCACAGTAAAAAACTAAAACTGTTTATTCTTACTATAATTATAGATGTAATAATATTAATAGTTACTTTATATCATGTAATTCTTAATTTGATATTTTATAATAACGCTTCAAGTTTTTCTACGATTAATAAAATTCTTTTTTCAGCAAAATTATTTGGAAAAACATCAAGTACTTTTCCTATAAATGTAGACTATCCTATCACAGGATTAATAGGATATGCAGGATGGATCCCAGCAATTATAGTCATTAGCTTTTTATTATATTTTGTGTATAGAATATTTAAAAGTTCTCTAAAAATAAATAATCTATATGGAAAATCAATAGCCCTTTCTATATCTATAATAATATCCATGAGAATTATCATAGGAATACTTATAAACCTAAATTTATTTCCTTATATCGCTGTACCTATTCCTTTTCTATCTTTCTTCGGAGAGTCTATGTGCAACGTATTATTACTGCTTGGAATATTTACTAATATCTATAAAAATAAAACATTGTCTAAAAAAGAATAATAACAAAAGAGGGTTAGTACTATATTATTTTCAGTATTAACCTTCTTTCTTCTTTTATATCGCTCTAAAATTCCAAACTATATCCTCCATTTTTATGGACTAATATTTCTAATACTATCATTCCTTCCTTTAAAATCTTTTCACATCATAATTTTGTTACTATTTTGTTTTATTTAACCTTTTTAAAAATATAATATTTAATCATTTTATCTTTTATAAAACTTAATTTATATATTTTATTAAAATTAATATTTATTTTAATAAATCAATATTTAAATACCCTTTTACTGGCAGTAAAATATTAATTTAATAAAAAATAGATTTTAATATTACTATTAAGCAAAATGAATACTTCATATTTATACATATATCAATATTCTTAATCATTTTAGTTTATTAATAAACTATTATTCAATTTTAATAATAATTAATATTTAAATACATATATTATTATTTAATTATTTTTAAAATAATTATTTTTTTGTTAATTTGTTAAAATAATATTTAATATTTTATGAAAATATTGCCATTCATTATACAAATTTTATACATTATAAAATTAACCATTTTGACACTTTTATGAAATTAAAAGTATATTTAAGAAAAGGATATCAGGCCAAACTATCCAACTCGATATTGCTAAATAAATCCAATTAATAATTTAATAATATCAAGTAATACCTAAATTTTAATTATTAAAACACTGAAATCTAAACTATAAAATATCAACTCAGGGAGGATACCTAATGAAAAAGAGTAAATTAAGTGCACTTATAGCAATCGCAGCTACAGGAGCTATCTTGGCAACAAATAATATGGTTGCAAAAGCTGATGTTAATAAAACTGACCTTGAAAAAAATACAAAAAAATCTGTTGTAGCAGAATCTAGCTTACAAAAAACAAATGAAAATATACCTGATTTTACTGCTGCTATTGCTGACGATACGACTAGTGAAACAGTAAGTCCATATGTAGATGTAGCTTTAAAATTTATAGATTCTAAAACTGGACAACCTATAAAAAACATAAATCTAGAAGTTGTTGGCAAAGGAGTTCTTTATATTAATTCAGATGGTGAAACTACAATATTTACTGAACGCGGAAAAAGCGAAGATTTAACTTTTAGGATTAAAGGCTATAAAGATGCTACTCAAACTTTTAATATAAATACCGAAAGTACTTATAAAACTATATCTTTAGAAAAACTATCAGATACCAATAAACCTGATGTTACACCAACTAAAAAAGAAACAGCTTCCCTAAGTTTCAAGCTTATAGATTCTAAAACTAGAGATTATTTAACAAATAAAAATGTATTTATAGATATAATTAACGATTCTGAGGGAGCAAAAAAAGAAGTTACAAATGAAAATGGTGTTATAAATGAAGTTTTAGTTCCTACTGGCAAGCAAACATTCACCTTAGAAATTAAAGGTTATAAAAAACTCACCATACCTATCGATTTAGCCGCTGGACATAAAAGAGAATTCTATTTATCTCTAGATAAAATAGATGATACATTAGAACCTCCTATTGAAAAGCCAGAAACTGAAGATGAAGAAGCCTTCTTAACCGCAAAATTTGTAGATATTAAAACAGGTAAAATATTATCAAATAAAGAAATAACTATAAAGAATATTGGTACTTTTACGACTGATAAAAATGGTTTATTAAAAGATTTTCCAATAAATTCTGGTAAAGTTGATATGGAATTTAAGATAGATGGCTATAATGCTGTCCCTTTTATTCAATCTACTAAATCTGGTGAACATCTTAACAAAACTATTTACCTAGAAAGACAAACTTCATATTTAACAGTGGAATTTGTAGATGATAAAACAGGACATGTATTATCAGATAAAACAATAAATATAAAAAATATAGGGACTTTTACAACTGATAAAAATGGTTTATTAAAAGATATTCCTATAGATTCAGGTGAAAATTATATAGAATTTAAAGCTAATAACTATCTCACATATAAGTTATCTATAAATACTAAAGTAGATGAACACATTAAAAGAGTTGTTTTTTTAGCTAAACCTACTAAATATATCAAACCCCCAAAACCAACTGTTGTTAATCCTCCAATAGAAGAAGAATATGCATTTTTAAATTTCATGTTTATAGATTCTAAAACAAACTTACCATTAAAAAATCATGAAATAACATTAGACGATTCTTTATCATCAGATGCTAAATTTATTACTGATGCTAATGGAGAAATTTCAGATATATCCGTAAAAATTGGTGGAGATAATCTTAAATTTTCAGTTGAAGGATACAAAGTTATCAATAGATATGTTAATTTAGCTAAAGATGAAGTATCATATATATCTATATATGTAGAGAGGCTTACAGATGAAAAAGAATCTGCAACATTTATAGCATTATTAGAAGATAAAGAAACTAAAAAACCATTAGTAAATGTTAATGGATCTATTACTGATACTATAACTGGTATTAGAAAAATATTTTCTACAGATAAAATAGGATCAACTAACAATATTCCATTTACCTCTGGCTCTCATATATTAAAAATTGAAGTTAATGGATATAAACCATATGAATTTGAAATCAAATTTCCCCCTAACCTTAGTACTGGAGTAACATTAGGACTAGAAAAAATAGAAGATTCAATAAAGCTAGAAGAAAATTCATCATTTGAATTGTTATTAAAAGATAAAAAAACAAAAAAACCATTAGAAAATGTAACTGGATTTATCATTGATCCTACAACTGGTATTAGAAAAGACTTTTATACAGGTGATGAGGGTTTGACTAATGTTCTTACTATTTTTCCAGGAGAGTATTTACTAAAAATTAAAATTAATGGTTATAAAGAAGATGTGTTTAAAATTAATTTTCAACCTTACAAACTTGTTAGAAAAGAAATAGAATTAGAAAAAATAGATGTTACTCCACCGATTGAACCTACTAAACCAGTTGAGCCTACTAAGCCTGTTAACCCAACTGAGCCTACTAAACCAGTTGAACCAACTAAGCCAACTGTTGTTAAACCTGAAAAGGAATCTGCAATTCTAACTTTAAAATTTGTAGATGCTAAAACTAATAAAGTCTTAACAAACAAAGAGATCGTAATAAATAATCTAGGTACTTTTGTTACTGATCAAAATGGTGAGTTAAAAGATTATCCTATTATAATTGGTA